>NZ_JAHEBT010000047.1 GCF_024642105.1 Flavobacterium sp. | reverse complement strand
CAATTAAGCAATTTTGAAAATATTTTCGGATAAATTTTACGGTTTTTTAAAAATTTCTTTACGGTTCTAATAGAAATTATTAGCGAAAATTTAAATCGTACGAACTAGGTTTTGAAAGAGGAGAAATCGACCTGACACTTACTAAGCTTCAAAAGATAAGTGAAGTACTTGGAGTATCTGCCTCAGACATACTTAATTTTGATGTAACTAATATTTTCAATATTTCTAATAATCAACAAGTGCAAGGATTAGGAAGCAAAGAAAGTAACATTACCAATAACCTAAATAAAGTAGACGATTATACCCAGAAGTATATCAAAATGCTTGAGGATAAAATTCAGCAATTAGAGAGTAAATAGATTCACCTATTTAGTGGTAAAACAAGCAAACTTTCAAATTATTTTAAAGGAATGATTGTTTGTTTAGCCTCATTTAAACATGGGAAATGGGTTTAAAAAGCTGCTTATTAAGGCGCTGAAAAAAATTATTTAAAATAATATAAAATATCTCAAATGATAGTTTATATTTTTTATAATAAGATTTTTTTCAGCAAAAGCACTTTACGACAAACCGAAGCTTGGAAAATCATTTCGAAGACCACTTGAAGACCATTTTTCCTATCAAAAAACCAAAAGAAAGGTCTAAAGGAACAAATAGTCCAAAATCGTTGAAAAACGATTGCATTCGTTTGTAAACTATAAAGGGTTTCTAATGGCTATTGTTTTGGCTATTTTATTACTAAATCATTAGGTTTTTGTAATGTTTTTCTTTTATGATTTCTTTACGATTTCTTTTCTAATTTTTAAATAGAAAACACAATTTCTTATTTGCATTTGATACATGCGCAAACAAAACAAATACTATTACGTACACCTAATATTTTAGCCTTTTTTTTGTAGCAATTGTTTCTTTTTCTTTTTATAATTCAAAAGTAAAATTGTGACTAATGTTCTTTTTTTAGTTTTCAGATTCTGATTAGTAATTTATTCAATCAAGCAAACCATTTTCTATAAGTAGAATTATTTTATGGTTTTGGCTTGGGTTTTTATTTTTGGAACTAACTATAACTAAAACAATACAGGCTTAGTTTTCTTCTTTGTATTTATAAAAACAAATTACATCTTCTTCAATGTTATATCGAAAGTAAATGTCTTTGATTCTCTTTAAAGAATTATAGAGTTTTTCACTTGGTGAGAATTGTTTGGTGCTCATGTAAACAAATCTTTTGAATCCTAATGCTTTTACTACTTTAGCATCCACTTCAAATATGTTTTGTTTAAAGAAATGTAAAGCTATTTCGTAATTGCGTTTTAATGCTTTTTCAAATTCATATACTTCGTGGTTCTTTTCTCTATCGGATAGGTAATGAAATCGGTTTTTACAACTAGCGTTGCAAAATACCTTCTTTGGATTTTCTATGTATTCGATAACTGATTCACATTCAGGATTCTTACATTTTCTTTCTGTTCTATGCATTTTGTACTTTTTTTAATTATTTTTTTAATTCCATATAAAAACTTAGAAAAAATTAAGTTACATTCGCGTAACGTTTATAAACAAAAAGATGAATTTATTCGAAATTTTTCCAAAACTAATAGAACACCGTGTTCCAGTATCTGCCTTGGATATAGAACCTAGAGTATTTTTTCATTGGAAAGAAAAAGGAGTTATTGACTATGTTCCGTATATTGATACTCCAGCACTTGAGCCAAAGGCGAAGAAAGTTAGAAAGTGGGCACACTTGAATGCTTTTGATATGCTTTGGTTAATGATTGTAAAAGAACTGCGTAAATACAATATGGATTTAGAAACCATTATTGAATTGAAAGAGTTTCTCAATCAATCTATGTTTAAGAAAGGTGAAAGCTCTTTTAAAGAATTGCCTGATGATGTTATCAAAAAAAACATTAAAGCAGCTATGCCTGTCAATATGCAAGATACCATCATGAAGGATGCCTTAGAAGAATTAACTGCAGAAAAGCTTGATGAGTTCGTGCAACAAATCGGCGATGCGTTTCAGCCCTTCTATACAATTCTAGGAACTGCCTTTCTTTCGGTGTTGATACATGATACCAACCCCATATTAATGATAAAAAAGAAAATAAACTCTGATAAATTTGAGTTTGAACTTAGAGTTTTAGAAATCGCTTTGGAAATCGATAAAGAAGCATTTGTCAACAAGCTCTTAAATGATATTAACCAGAGAATTGTACTCAACATTCCTATTAGACCTTTTTTTGAATTTATCTTCGAAGACGAAAGCATGTTTAAATACACTAAAGCCTTTGAGTTTTTCAATGCAAAAGAGCAAAAAATACTAGAAATTCTTGATAGTGGTGATTATAAGGAAATCAAAATTACCAAAGATGCAAAAGGTCTTTTGACCATCAAGAGTATAAGCACCCAAGAGGTGAAGGATGTCAAAGCCAAAGAAATACGACGCTTGTTGGGACTTAATCAATACGAAACGGCAGAGGTAATTTTCAGAAATGACAAACACTTAGTAATTAATAATACTCAAACACAAAAAATTCAATAGTCCTAATAACCCATTAGCACTTCACTACCCAAAGTCAGGCAACATGTAAACCCTACATCTTGCAGACCCCAGAGGTAAAATGGAATTCGAAAAAGCAAAAAAAATTGTAAACAAAAACAGAGAAAAAAAATTAACAGACCAACAAATTAAAGAAGTGCTCGCACTGGCAGAAATGTTAGCCAGTTGCACTATTACTAATCTTAAAACAGGAAGGCTAAAATGAAAAATGTTATACTTTACGTGCGTGTGTCTACCGATGAGCAAGCAGGAAGAGGATATTCACTCAGAGACCAAGAGCAGAAGTTGCTTAATTATTGCCAAAACAATAATTTCAATGTATTGCATGTTTTCAGGGAAGATTATTCTGCTAAAACCTTCAAGCGACCTGAGTTTAAGAAATTACTGGAATACTGCAAGAAAAACAAAAAGGACATACACCAATTGATTTTTATCAAATGGGATAGGTTCTCTAGAAACACAGCCGAATCCTATCAAATGATAGGGGTGTTCAATGAACTAGCCATTCAGGTAAATGCAATTGAACAACCACTAGATTTGACCATTCCAGAGCAAGGATTAATGCTTGCTGTGTATCTTTCTATGCCAGAAGTAGAAAACCACCGTCGCTCCCTGAATGTTATCTCAGGAATGAGAAGGGCTTTTAAAGAAGGGCGATATGTAGGTAATGCACCCAAAGGATATGATAATGGGAGAGATGCCGCCAAAAAGCCTATTTTGATTCCAAATGACGATGCGAAGTACATGCAGGAAGCTTTTGAGCTTATGGCTACTGGAAATTATCAACGTAATGAAGTTTTATATAAACTAAAGGCAAAAGGATTTAATTCGAGTAAAACGGTTTTTGCAAGAAATTTAGACAATCATTTGTATTATGGAGGTGTATTTATAAAAGCCTACAAAGAGGAGAAGGAAACCATTGTAGATGGAATTCACGAGCCTATTATTACCAAAGCATTATTTGACAAAGTACAACAAGTACTTTACAACAGAAAAAACGGAAATAAAAAAGTTCCTAAAACCTACAATGAAGACTTTCCTTTGAAAGGATTTTTACACTGTCCTATTTGCAACAAACAAATGCGAGCTAGTACATCCAAGGGAAGAACGCAGTACTACAGCTATTACCATTGTGTAAGCCCTTGTAAAGGAAGATATACATCTGAGGAAGTGCACCAACAAGTCAATGATTTTCTATCAGACATCAGCTTTGATAAACAATTTCAAGAATTGTATTTTGAAATCATCAAAGAGAACCTAACTGAAGAAACCAAGCAAAAAGCATTAGGAGCCAAACACTATGAAAATCTAAACTCGATTGAAGACAAATTAATCAAGTTACAGGATTTATACATTGATGGAGATATGGACAAAGCGGGATACGAATCGGCTAAACAACGTTATGAAAACATTAAAGCGGAACTCAAATCTAAAGAAGCTACCTCTGAGGATAGTAAAAGGCTAGTGGAGCTGTATAAAACCGCAACTGAAAAATTTATAGCTATTGATTATCAATACGATAAATCTGATTTAGAACACAAGAGGAGAATAATTGGTTCGATATTTGAAAAAAATATTCAGTTCGAAAATAAAAAAGTTCGAACCGCCAATTTAAATCCAATCTTAAATGAAATAGTCAGTATTAACAGGGGTTTACGAGCTAAAAAGAAAAAGGACTTAACCAAAAAATTAGTTAAGTCCCTTATGGTGGGCGATGAGGGGTTCGAACCCCCGACCCCCTCGGTGTAAACGAGGTGCTCTGAACCAGCTGAGCTAATCGCCCGATTGCAATTTGTAAATTTTCATTCCCTTATTGCGAGTGCAAATA
>NZ_JAHEBT010000004.1 GCF_024642105.1 Flavobacterium sp. | reverse complement strand
CTTAAGGTGGTTATTGCGGCGGGGCTCACCTCTTCCCATCCCGAACAGAGTAGTTAAGCCCGCCTGCGCAGATGGTACTGCAGTTATGTGGGAGAGTATGTCGTCGCCTTTCTTTTGAAAAACCCTTCATCATTCGATGAAGGGTTTTTTGTTACCAATATGCCATCCCTATGGGATTGAAAAGAGGATTACTATTTAGTAATCCTTTTTCAATTTTTAATTAACTCCGCTAGGAGTTGAATTTTGGTAGAATATTCATGAATGATATAGAGAAGTCCCGTAGGGACGAGATTATAGTTTTGCAGAGTAATTTAAGTTAATTAAAGCACGAGCAAGATGCTCGTACTAGCAGAGGAAAATTTGTTTGATATGCAAATTTTAGTTTAGAAAATAAAAGTCTATTCTAGCCCCGATAATAGCGACATCCTTTTTAGGCTTCCAGCCTTTTAAAGGCTGGAAGCCTAAAAAGATAAAGCGGATAGCGGGACAACTAGTGTTTAGCAAGTAAAATAGCTGCTACCAAAAATAATAAATACAAAATCCTCAATTAGCAGTAATTGAGGATTTTGTATTTATTGTCTAGTATAACTATTTTAGTCATTCACAATGACCCATTGGCCTGAAGATACTAAGCTTTCGGCTTTTTTGTACTTCATGGTTTCTGTTTTTCCAGTAGCTACTTCCTGAATCGTTACGGTATCGTTACGATTGATTTTAGGCATGTCTCTAACGATGGTTTCGGTTACTTGACGTTGTTGCGTTTGCTTCGCCTGTTCGCTAAAGCTCGAGCCACCTGCTTCATGGTTTAAACTTTCGCTGTTTGGACCCGAGGTCGAAGACCGAATAGGCGAAGCAATTTCGTCTTTGCTTAATTTATAGTTTTCTTTTTGACGAATTTCTTTGGCTTCTTCAATCTTAGGCGCATTTTGTTGTGCCGGTAAATCGCCTTTGAATAAAAACGAAATCACTTCTTTATTGACATTGTCTAACATCGCTCTGAACAAGTTGAAGGCCTCTAATTTGTAGATTAGCAACGGATCTTTTTGTTCGTGAACGGCCAATTGAACCGATTGTTTCAATTCGTCCATTTTACGTAAGTGTTTTTTCCAAGCTTCATCTACAATAGACAAGGTGATGTTTTTTTCAAAATCAGCTACTAATTGCGCTCCTTGGGTTTCGTAGGCTTTCTTCAAGTCAGTCACTACGTTCAAGGTTTTGATTCCGTCAGTAAAAGGCACTACGATACGCTCAAACTGATTGTTTTTGTCTTCGTATACTCCTTTAATGATAGGGAAGGCTTCTCTGGCACTTCGTTCTGTTTTTTCGGTATAGAATTCTAAAGTGGCTTTGTAAATTTTACCCGTCAATTCCATTTCGGATAATTTCGCAAACTCGGCTTCGGTTACTGGTGAAGTAATCGAGAAATAACGAATTAATTCAAATTCAAAGTTTTTGAAGTCATTAACGGCTTTGTTTGCTGACACAATTAGTTCGCAAGTGTCATACATCATATTCGCGATGTCTAGTTTTAGACGCTCTCCAAACAAGGCATGACGACGACGTTTGTACACTACTTCACGTTGTGCATTCATCACATCATCATATTCTAACAAACGTTTACGCACTCCAAAGTTGTTTTCTTCTACTTTTTTCTGTGCACGTTCAATGGATTTGGTCATCATTGAATGTTGAATTACTTCTCCTTCTTGCAATCCCATTCTGTCCATTACTTTGGCTACTCTTTCTGAACCAAACAAACGCATTAGGTTGTCTTCTAGCGAAACGTAGAATTGAGAACTTCCAGGGTCTCCTTGACGTCCTGCACGACCTCGTAACTGACGGTCTACACGACGTGAATCGTGACGCTCTGTTCCAACGATAGCTAAACCTCCAGCCGCTTTTACTTCGGGAGATAATTTAATATCCGTTCCACGACCCGCCATATTGGTAGCAATAGTTACTACACCTGGTTTACCTGCTTCTTCAACGATTTGTGCTTCTTGTTTGTGCATCTTAGCATTCAACACATTGTGGTTGATACCTCTCATTTTCAACATTCGGCTCAATAATTCCGAGATTTCAACAGAAGTAGTTCCAATTAAAACGGGTCTTCCTGCTTTTGATAATTCGGTTACATCTTCGATAACGGCATTGAATTTTTCACGAGTCGTTTTGTAGATGAAATCATCTTTATCGATTCTTGCAATTCCTCTATTAGTTGGAATTTCGACTACGTCTAATTTGTAAATTTGCCAAAGTTCGCCTGCTTCAGTAACGGCTGTTCCGGTCATACCTCCCAGCTTGTTGTACATTCTGAAGTAGTTTTGTAAAGTAACGGTAGCAAAGGTTTGCGTTGCCGCTTCAATTTTTACATTTTCTTTAGCTTCAATGGCTTGGTGCAATCCGTCAGAATAACGGCGACCATCCATAATACGACCTGTTTGCTCATCGACAATCAGGATTTTGTTATCCATAATAACGTACTCAACATCTTTTTCGAATAAAGTGTAGGCTTTTAAAAGCTGAGTTAACGTATGGATACGCTCGCTTTTTACTCCGAAATCTTGGAACAAACGTTCTTTGGCTTCCGCTTCTGCATCCGCTTCTAATTTTTGTTTTTCGATAGCGGCAATCTCAGTTCCAATGTCTGGTAAAACGAAGAAATCAGAATCAGTATCTCCGGATAAGAATTGGATTCCGTTATCTGTTAATTCCACTTGATTGTTTTTTTCCTCAATCACAAAGTACAAGGCTTCGTCCACCAAATGCATTTCGCGTTTGTTGTCTTGCATGTATTGGTTTTCTGTCTTTTGAAGCAATTGTTTTACTCCTTCTTCTGATAAAAACTTGATTAAAGCTTTGTTTTTAGGTAAACTTCTGTAGGCTCTTAACAATTGGAATCCTCCGTCTTTGGTGTTACCTTCTTTGATTAATTTTTTGGCTTCTGCCAAGAAACCATTCGCTAATTGACGTTGTAAGTTAACTAAATTTTCAATTTTTGGTTTTAACTCGTTGAATTCATGGCGATCTCCTTGCGGAACCGGTCCAGAAATAATCAATGGTGTTCTGGCATCATCGATCAAAACAGAATCCACCTCATCGACAATGGCGTAGTTGTGTTTGCGTTGCACTAAATCTTCTGGCGAATGTGCCATATTATCTCTTAGGTAGTCAAAACCGAACTCATTATTGGTTCCATAAGTGATATCGGCGTCATACGCTCTTTTTCTTTCTTCTGAACTTGGTTGGTAATTGTCAATACATTCTACTGTTAAACCGTGGAATTCAAACAAAGGTGCTTTCCAAGTACTATCACGTTTGGCCAAGTAATCATTCACAGTTACCAGGTGTACTCCGTTTCCAGTTAAAGCATTTAAGTAAATAGGAAGGGTAGCTACCAAGGTTTTTCCTTCTCCAGTTTGCATTTCGGCTACTTTTCCTTCGTGCAATACCATTCCACCAATTAACTGAACGTCATAATGAATCATGTCCCAAGTAATTTGTTTACCCGCAGCATTCCATGAATTAGCCCAAATGGCTTTCTCACCCTCTAAGGTAACGTAGGTTTTTGTAGCAGAGAATTCTCTGTCTTTTGGAGTAGCGGTTACTTCAATTTGAGTATTTTCTTTGAAACGTCTTGCTGTTTCTTTTACTACTGCAAAAGCTTCCGGCAAAATTTCCATTAAAGTTTTCTCCGAAATATCGTAAGCTTCTTTTTCTAAAGCATCAATAGCCACGTAGATATCTTCTCTTTTGTCGATATCTTCAATAGTTTCTACTTCTTGTTGTAAGGATGCAATTTTAGCATCTTTTTCAGCGCGTGCTTGTTTGATTTTTTCTTTGAAATAAACCGTACGCGCTCTTAATTCGTCATTAGACAATGCCATTAAGCTACTCTCGAATCCTTTGATTTTAGTAAGGTATGGTTGTAATGCCTTAACGTCATTTTGTGATTTATCACCGACAAAAATTTTAATAATGCTATTGATGAAACTCATAATTGTATTTGTATTGCTATATTTTGTGTAAATGTCTAATTTAACCAAAAAAAAAGCCTCTTTTGAGACTTTTTCTTTGGTTTATTTTTTAATATTCATCCTCATTCCAAAGGTAATCTTCGTCTGTAGGATAATCTGGCCAAATTTCTTCCATTGATTCATATATCTCGCCTTCATCTTCGATAGATTGAAGGTTTTCTACTACTTCTAATGGAGCTCCTGCTCTAATAGCGTAGTCAATAAGTTCGTCTTTGTTAGCAGGCCACGGCGCATCACTTAAATAAGATGCTAATTCTAATGTCCAATACATCTTTTGTCGATTTAGTTTAGTGCAAAAATAAATTTTTTACTGAAAAAGGCAAGTAAAAAATGATTTATTTTTATTAAAAGTTAAGAACGTTTTTTTATCTGTTTTATAATTTCATTTTTACCGAAAAAAAGGAAAAGAAAATAAGGGCTTACTTTCTCGGAATCCATTGTATTTCCTCGGCGTTTAAATCTTTAGACAACTTTCGTGCCAATACAAAAAGGTAGTCAGAAAGTCGGTTCAAATATTGGATTGCAATTTCAGAAACGGGTTCGTTATGACTTAAATGTACCGCAAGACGTTCGGCTCTACGGCAAACACATCGTGCAATATGACAATATGACACAGAAGTATGTCCGCCAGGCAATACAAAATGCGTCATTGGCGGAAGCGATTCTTCCATACTGTCAATTTCTTTTTCTAAAAATTCAATATCTGAATCAATGATGCCTAATTTTTTCAAGCGAGGCTCTCCGTTTTTCAACAATTCTTTTTCTGGTGGAGTAGCAAGCATAGCGCCCACCGTAAACAGTCGGTCTTGTACTTCAATAAGAATGGTTTTGTAATGCGAATGAATATCTTGGTCTCTAATCAAACCAATGTAGGAATTTAACTCATCAACAGTTCCGTAGCTTTCAATTCTGTCGTGATCTTTTGGAACTTTTTTCCCTCCAAAAAGAGCTGTAATCCCTCCATCTCCTGTTTTAGTGTATATCTTCATCGAGTTATTGCAGTTTATTTAGAGGTGTCGCTTTCAATTAATCCGTCTCTCAAACGAATAACGCGATTAGCATAAGCAGCAATTTCTTCTTCGTGAGTAACCAAAATAACGGTATTGCCACTGGCGTGAATATCGCTAAACAATTTCATAATTTCTACAGACGTTTTACTATCTAAATTTCCGGTTGGCTCATCAGCCAAAATGATTGAGGGCTTGTTAACCAAAGCTCTTGCTACGGCTACACGTTGTCTTTGGCCTCCTGAAAGTTGGTTGGGTTGGTGGTCCATTCGGTCCGCAAGATTGACTTGTTTCAATACTTCGGTAGCTCTTTCGTTTCTTTCGGATTTGGAATATCCTGCATAAATCATCGGTAAGGCTACGTTATCCAAAGCAGTTGTTCTTGGCAAAAGGTTGAAGGTTTGAAAAACAAAACCGATTTCTTTGTTGCGAATTTCGGCCAATTCATCGTCTTTCATTTGACTCACATCTTTTCCATTCAAAATATAGGTTCCAGAAGTAGGCGTGTCCAAACAACCTAAAAGATTCATTAAGGTTGATTTTCCGGAACCAGAAGGTCCCATTAACGCTACATATTCTCCTTTATTGATTTGTAAATCAATGCCTTTTAAAACATAAACAATTTCGTTACCGAGAACAAAATCGCGTTTGATGTTGGTTATTTTGATTAATGGATTTGCCATTGTTGCTATTGGAATTAAAATTCGTTGAATTCGGATTTAAAAGTACGAAAGACTTTTGAATAAATCCATAAGTAGTGGTAAAATGAATTTTGTTACACTATATAGAAATTAAGCTCGAAGAATAAAATGCTCTTCGACTTGTTCTTTTCTAAAAAAGACCAATCCAAAATGATAGGTGTCAATGGTTACGGTTACTTTTGGATTTTGTTTTAGTTTTTCCCAAAGTGTTTCTGTAGCTGCATTAGAATGAATGTTTTCTACAATCCAAAAACTATCGTTTTCCGTTGTGTTTAGCAATTGCTCAATAGTTGTATCGGTTATGGAAGGAAATAGTTGCGAATGGATATAAATGCAGTTGTAAATAGCAATATCAATATCAATGGTTGCTTTTGGATTTCCTAATGCAATGATTTCTTTTTCAAATGGGTTTGCACCAATAGTCAAAATAGATTTTGGTTCAAAATAACGAATGATTTTATAAAGTAACTGCTGTTTTTTTGAAACCCGTTCGTTCTGATTTGATAAATCATTTGCAGTCAATCGTATTTTTTTGTTGTACAAACCTTGCGTCAACAAAAGAAATACAAAAGGGGAGTGGACTCCATGTTCGTTTTTGGAGTGCCAAAGGAATTGTAAATACGATTGGATGCGGAATATCATTTTTTGTGATTATTACGATTCTATTTTGGCAGAAAGTTCAAACCAACGTTCTTCTTTTGTTTCTATTTTTTGGATGATTTCTTCTAAATCTTTTGCTTTTTTCTCAATGTCAGCATCGGCTACTTTTCCGTCAGAAAATAACTGTTCGATGGTCGCTTTTTGAATTTCTAACTCTTTGATTTCTTTCTCGATTTTTTGATATTCTTTTTGCTCGTTAAAGCTCAAATTACCGGTTGGATTATTTTGTTTCCAATCTTTTTTCTCTGCTTTGTTTTCTTCTTTTTGAGCTACATCCGCGCTGTCTTCATACGCTCTAAAATCGGAGTAGTTACCTGGAAAATCCTCGATAACACCATCGCCTCTAAATACAAATAAATGGTCCACAATTTTGTCCATAAAATACCTGTCGTGAGAAACTACCATCAAACAACCAGGATAGTCTAAAAGGAAGCTTTCTAAGACATTTAAAGTAACAATGTCCAAGTCGTTGGTAGGTTCGTCCAAAATCAAAAAGTTCGGATTTTGAATCAAAACGGTACATAAATACAAACGTTTTAATTCGCCACCGCTCAATTTTTCTACATAATCGTGTTGCTTTTTTCGGTCAAAAAGGAAGCGTTCTAACAGTTGTCCCGCCGAAATAATTTTCCCTTTTGCTAGCGGAATGTATTCGCCATATTCCTTGATGATGTCAATTACTTTCTGCCCCGGTTTTGGATTGATTCCGCTTTGGGTATAATAGCCTATTTTGATGGTGTCGCCTTTAATTACTTTTCCACTATCCAAAGGCAACGTGCCTGTCAATAGATTCAGAAAAGTGGATTTCCCAGTTCCGTTTTTACCAATGATTCCGATGCGTTCGCCACGTTGAAAATCAAAACTAAAATTATCTAAAATGACATGGTCTTTGAATTTTTTTGAGATTTTGTGTAGTTCGATAATCTTACTACCCATGCGCTCCATATTGATTTCGAGTTCTACTTTGTTTTCTCGGCGTCGGTTTTGCGCTTTTTCTTTGATGATGTAAAAATCATCTTGACGGGATTTTGATTTGGTAGTTCTTGCTTTTGGTTGACGGCGCATCCATTCCAATTCTTTTACAAATAGATTTTGCGCTTTGTCTACACTGGCATTTTCAGAAGCGATACGTTCTTCTTTTTTCTCTAAATAATAGGAGTAATTTCCTTTGTATTGGTATAATTTTCCATTGTCCAATTCAATGATTTCGTTGCAAACACGCTCCAAAAAGAAACGGTCGTGCGTCACCATAAATAAGGTAATGTTTTCTTTGGTAAAATAGCTTTCTAACCATTCAATCATTTCTAAATCCAAATGATTGGTTGGCTCGTCGAGAATCAATAAATCGGGACGATTGATTAGAATGATAGCTAACGATAAACGCTTTTTTTGCCCTCCCGAAAGATTCTTTACTTTTAGTTTGAAGTCTTCTAATTTTAGCTTGAATAAAATTTGCTTGTATTGGGTTTCAAAATCCCAGGCATTAAATTGATCCATTTTATCGAACGCTTTTTGATAGGCTTCTTCGTCTTCTGGATGTTCTAAGGCTTTTTCGTATTGTTCAATTACTTTCAAAATTTCGTTATCCGAAGCGAAAATACTTTCCTCAATGGTCAACTCGTCTTGCAAATTATGGTCTTGTGACAAAAACGCCATTTTGATTTCTTTTCGTAACACGACTTGTCCAGAATCGGGTTCGTCTTCGCCATTGATTATTTTCATAATACAGGTTTTTCCAGAACCGTTTTTGGCAATAAAAGCAATTTTTTGGTCTTTGTTGATACCAAAAGAAATGTTTTCAAAAAGAGTGCGTTCTCCAAAAGATTTAGAGATATTTTCGACTGATAAATAATTCACAAGTGTAATTTTTTTGCAAAAGTACTCTTTTGAAATGAAACAATGATTTTTGATTTGTTTTTCGCTACAATAATAGCTGTTTTGAAAAGTGTGTTTATTTGATTTAATCGTACCTTAAACTAAAAATATTTCCTAATTTTGCAATCAGAAAATCAAAATCACCTTTTACGTTAAGATTATGGCAAGATTTGAATTGAAACTTCCAAAAATGGGAGAAAGTGTAGCAGAGGCAACAATTACTAATTGGTTAAAACAAGTTGGTGATAAAATTGAAGCTGATGATGCTGTGCTTGAAATTGCTACAGATAAAGTAGATAGCGAAGTGCCAAGTGAAGTTTCGGGTGTTTTGGTAGAACAATTATTTGCTAAAGATGATTTGGTTCAAGTAGGGCAAACCATCGCCATTATTGAAACAGATGCGACTGCTGAGTCTACTCCTGCACCTGTAGAAAGCGTGACAATTCCTGTTGCCGTTGCTGAAATCGAAAAATCAGTTGAAGTCGCTCAAGCTATTGTTGCTCCAGCGGTAGATTTTAAAGGGACAGAAAAATTCCTTTCTCCATTGGTAAAAAATATTGCGAAAGAAGAAGGTGTTTCTGTGGCCGAATTAGAAAGTATTCAAGGTTCTGGAAAAGAAGGTCGTGTGACCAAAGAAGATATTTTAGCCTATGTAGCTGGAAGACAAAAATCACCAGTTGTTAATCCATCCACTCCAACGCCAACCATCGTTCCAAGTACGCAAGCAGTACCTGTATCTGTTAATGGCGAAGATGAAATTGTGGAGATGGACAGAATGCGCAAGTTGATTTCAGGGTATATGACGGCTTCGTTGCAAACTTCGGCACACGTTCAATCTTTTGTTGAAGTAGATGTGACTCATATTGTAAAATGGAGAGATAAAGTGAAATCAACTTTCGAAAAGAGAGAAGGAGAGAAATTGACTTTTACACCTATTTTTATGCAAGCAGTGGCAAAAGCCTTGAAAGATTTTCCAGGAATGAATATTTCGGTAGATGGAAATTTCATCATTAAAAAGAAAAATATCAATTTAGGAATGGCTACGGCTTTGCCTAATGGGAATTTGATTGTTCCTGTGATTAAAAATGCCGACCAATTGAATTTGGTAGGTATGGCAAAAGCGGTAAACGATTTAGGTAATCGCGCTAAAAATGGAAAATTAAAGCCAGACGATACACAAGGCGGTACGTACACGGTAACTAACATAGGTTCTTTTGGTAGTGTTTTTGGTACGCCAATTATCAATCAACCCGAAGTAGGAATTCTAGCTTTAGGAGCTATTCGTAAAGTACCTGCGGTAATTGAAACTCCTGAGGGTGATTTTATCGGCATTCGCCAAAAAATGTTCTTGACTCATAGTTATGATCACCGTGTAGTGGATGGTGCTTTAGGCGGAATGTTTGTAAAACGCGTTGCTGATTATTTAGAGGCTTTTGATGTAGATACAGATATTTAATTAGTACAACATACTATAAAACAACCCTTTCAGAGCAGGACTTTGAAAGGGTTTTCTTTTTTAAAATACATTCGCCACAAATTGATATATTTGTAATCTTATAAAATTATTAGATGGAACTTAAACTCAATAGACCAATTTGCTTTTTCGATTTAGAAACCACCGGAATTGACATTGGAAAAGATCGAATTGTAGAAATTTCAATTTTCAAAGTCTTTCCGAATGGGAACAAAGAAAGCAAAACCTGGTTAGTGAATCCTACAATTCCAATTCCACCACAATCTACAGCGGTTCATGGTATTGATGATGCAAAAGTAGCTAACGAGCCTACCTTTGCGCAATTGGCTAGCCAAATTCAAAATATGATTAAAGACAGTGATTTGGCTGGGTATAATTCAGATCGTTTTGATATTCCGTTGTTGGCTGAAGAAATGTTGCGTGTTGGAGTTGATTTTGATATGAAAAATAGGGTGTCGGTTGATGTACAAACTGTTTTTCATAAAATGGAAGAACGTACATTGAGTGCAGCACTTAAATTTTATTGTGGTAAAAGTCTTGAAAACGCTCATTCTGCTGAAGCTGATACCATGGCAACTTATGAGATTTTAAAAGCGCAATTGGACCGTTATCCTGAATTGGAAAATGATATGAAAACGCTTTCTGAGTTTACAACTCGAAAAAAGATTGCTGATTTTGCTGGCATGATTGCTTTTGACAAAGATGGAGAAGAGATTTTTACTTTTGGAAAACACAAAGGAGCCAAAGTGGAAAAGGTATTGGAAACTGAACCAGGTTATTTCAGTTGGATTCAAAATGCTGATTTTCCTTTGTATACCAAAAAAGTATTGACTGCTATTAAGCTTAGAAAATTAAATACTAAGTAATTTCATCAAAGACAAATTACTTAATTATAGTTCAATTTAAATTTTAAAACATGAATAAACACATTGTAGTATTGTTATTTATATTATTGTTTAACAGCAAAAATTATGGTCAATTAGTTGACACCTTTGAAAAAGGAAATGTTGAATTGTTGAATGGAGAAAAATATGAAGGGTTAGTAAAATTGGGCGATAAATTTGACATGTCCAAACAAATAATCTTTAAAAAGATTGGTTCTGTATCTGAAGTCTTGTACACTCCAATGGAAATAAAAAAACTAACTCTGAATAATGGAGAGATTTATGTAGCTTTAAATGTTAAGGTTAATAAAAATAAAACAGAATTAGCGCTTTTTGGGAAGCAACTAATTGATGGAAAAGCTTCTTTATATCAAGGAGTATATGAGGGTGATGATATTTTTATCATTAGGAATAATGACATAAATTATGTTCTTCAAAATGACAAAATTAAACAAACGGAATTAGCTAAATTTAATTATGAAGGCTATTTGAAATTAGCTTTAGAAGATATTTATGGTACTCAAAAAAAAATAAATTTTAATGAGTCAGAATTTGTTAAATTAGTTTTAGAATATAACAAGTCGAAAGGTATAGATAGTAAGATAGCCGATTATAAGACTAAACCTATTCACTATTATTTAGGTTTTTTAGGTATGGGAATTCCAAATAGAATGGGAGATAGTGAATTTTTTGTTCAAACTATGTATAGAACGTATTTTCCAAATTTTAGTAAAAGCACTTCATTGAATATGGGCTTCAGTTATTATAATTATAAATATTCAGAAGAATATTATAATATTTATGGTAATAAATTTCCTGTTGATTACAAAACTAGTTTGTTTTCACTTCCAATTCAAGTGCAGCAGAATATTCTTAATAAAAAAATCCGTCCCTTTTTCTATTTAGGAATCAATTTAAGTTATGTTAAGAGCGAAGATCAATTTGGTAATTCGCAAGTAAGTAATGGTTTGCAGAATAATTTTGGTATTGGATTGTTATATGGTGCAGGTTTAGAGTTTGATGTTTATAGAAGGTTAATGGTTAAAAGTGAATTAAGAAATGAAATTTTTGGGCATTTATTATTAGTAGGAATAGGGTATAATTTTTCAAAATAATATTTATAAATCAGATGAAAATAATTTGCATCGGTAGAAATTATACCAATCATATAGCCGAATTACAAAACGTGCGCCCTACGGAGCCAGTGGTTTTTATGAAACCAGATTCGGCAGTGTTGTTAAAACAACATCCTTTTGTGCTTCCTGAGTTTTCTAATGAAGTGCATCACGAAATTGAATTGGTTGTAAAAATCAACAAAGTGGGGAAATATATTGAACCTAAATTCGCGCATAAATATTATGACGAAATTAGTGTTGGAATTGATTTTACCGCCCGTGATTTGCAAGACCAATTGAAATCCAAAGGATTACCTTGGGAAAAAGCCAAAGCTTTTGATGGTTCGGCAGTAATTGGAGAATTTGTTTCCAAAGAACAATTTACTTCTTTAGACGATGTCAATTTTGAATTGCTCAAAAATGGCCAAGTGGCTCAAAAAGGGAATTCGAGTTTGATGTTGTGGAAAATAGATGAACTAATTGCTTATGTTTCTCAGTTTTTTACCTTAAAAATTGGCGATATTATTTTCACAGGTACGCCAGAAGGAGTGGCGGCAGTACAACCCAACGATGTTTTGGAAGGATTTTTAGAAGGACAACAATTATTTAGAATACAAGTAAAATAATGGCACTACACTACAACCTTTCGAAAGTGTACGCGCTTTCAGATAACGATACCGAATTTGTAAATCAAATACTGGTTTTGTTTGTCAATGAAGTCCCTAAAGATTTGTCGAAAATCAAAGCTGGAATCAAGGCGGAAATGCATAAAGAAGTGTATGCTTATGCTCATAAAATAAAGCCTACATTGGATTTGATGGGAATGCACGTAGCTTTTGAAGAGTTAGTGCTGATTGAAGCCTGGGCAAAAGCCGAAGGAAAAACAAAGAACATTAAAGAGACCTACAAAAGCGTAAAATCACAAGTTAAGGAAGCCATCAAGGAAATTAAGAAAGACTTTAATTTGTAAATCAATTCAAAAATGAAAGCAGCTATAGTTACTATTGGAGATGAGATTTTAATTGGTCAAATCGTTGATACGAATTCGGGTTTTATAGCCAAGTCATTGGATAAAATTGGAATTGAAACTCACGAAATGCTTTCTATTTCAGATAATAAACAGCATATTCTAGATACGTTTGCTTTGCTTCAAAACAAATTAGATGTTGTAATAATCACAGGAGGTTTAGGACCAACAAAAGACGATATTACCAAACATACACTCTGTGAGTATTTTGGAGATACTTTGGTTCGAAATACTGAAGTTGAAAATCATGTAATTGATTTGATAGAACGTGCTTTGGGTCGTGTGGCTTCTCAAATTAATAAGGACCAAGCTTTGGTGCCTTCAAGATGTACGGTACTACACAATCAGGTAGGAACGGCTCCGGGAATGTGGATTAAGAAAGAGAATACAGTTTTTATTTCCTTACCGGGTGTGCCTTATGAGATGAAATATTTGATAGAAAATCAAGTTATTCCTAAATTGGTTCACGAATACCAACGACCATATATAATTCACAAAACTATTTTGACTTACGGTCAAGGAGAAAGTCATGTGGCAGAACGAATTGAAGATTGGGAAAATCAATTGCCTGAATGCATTAAGTTGGCTTATTTGCCAAGTCCAGGGCGAGTGCGTTTGCGCTTGACGGCTAGAGGTGAGAACAAACACCAATTAGAAGAGGCGATTGCATTGAATCTGAAATCATTGGATGCAATCATTCATGATATTATAGTAGGGTTTGAAGAGGATGACACTATAGAAGTGGTACTTGGACGAATTTTAAAAGAAAAAAAACAGACTATTGCTACGGCAGAAAGTTGCACAGGAGGTAAAATAGCACAACTAGTTGCTTCTGTTCCTGGCGCTTCGACCTATTTTAAAGGAAGTGTAGTGGCGTATGCTACCGAGGTAAAGGTAAATGTGTTGGGAATTTCAGATGCATTTATAACAGAGCATTCTGTAGTTAGTAAAGAAGTGGCTTCGGCAATGGCTTTGAGTGTGCAGAAAATGATGCAAACTGATTATGCTATCGCAACGACAGGAAATGCAGGTCCGACAAAAGGAGATGCAGATGCCGAAGTGGGAACCGTTTGTATTGCTTTGGCAACACCTAATGGTGTAATTATTGAAGAATTTAATTTTGGTCAACCCCGTGAAAAAGTGATAGATAGAGCAGTGATTAAGAGTTTGGAAATGCTGCAAAAAGAAATTTTAAAAAATGTGCCTTAATTTTTTTGTTTGATCCGTTTATTTTTCTTTTCTTTGCACCCTGATTTTGAATAACGATAAAAGATAAAGAATAATGTCAAGAGTTTGTGACCTTACAGGTAAAAGAGCGATGGTAGGAAATAACGTTTCTCACGCTATGAACAAAACTAAGAGAAAATTTTCTGTGAACTTAGTTAAAAAGCGTTTTTATCTTCCAGAAGAAGATAGATGGATTACTCTTAGAGTAGCAGCATCTACGATAAAAACAATTAATAAAAATGGAATTGCTGCTGTTTTGAAAAAAGCACAAGCAGAAGGATTTATTAAATAATCTTTTCCTAAATAAATATACAGCAAGATGGCAAAGAAAGGTAACAGAATCCAAGTGATTTTAGAATGTACTGAGCACAAAACAACAGGTGTTGCAGGTACTTCAAGATATATTACAACTAAGAACAAAAAAAATACTCCAGATAGATTAGAGATTAAAAAATTTAATCCAATCTTGAAAAGAGTAACAGTTCACAAAGAAATTAAATAATAATTAGAGATTAGATACAATCTGTAGATAGTATTAATTTCAAATAACATTTGAATCATGGCAAAGAAAACCGTAGCATCGTTACAAACAGCTTCTAAGAGATTATCAAAAGCCATTAAAATGGTGAAGTCTCCAAAAACTGGTGCATATACATTCGTTGAATCTATTATGGCTCCTGAAGCAGTTGATGAATTCTTGAAAAAGAAATAATTTACTTTAACAGTATATAGAAAAGCTACTTTCAGTCGGAAGTAGCTTTTTTATTTTCTATATTTACCATTAGAAAATGCGTTCCATTTTCTGATCCTAAATCATTCATATATAATACTATTACAACATGAGTTTTTTCAAAAGAATATTTTCTTCCGAGAAAAAGGACGAAAGTCTTAACGAACAGGAGAAGCAATCCTTAGACAAAGGTCTTGAAAAGTCAAAAACTACTTTTTTTTCCAAGTTATCCAAAGCGGTAGCAGGTAAATCTAAAGTAGATGACGAAGTTTTAGATAATTTAGAAGATATCCTTATTTCTTCTGATGTGGGTGTGAATACTACGTTAAAAGTAATACAACGTATCGAAGCTCGTGTAGCTGCCGATAAGTATTTAGGTATAGGTGAATTGAACCAGATTCTTCGTGAAGAAATAGCAGGTTTACTTTCTGAAACCAATTCAAGTGAGGCTACAGAATTTGTTACACCAATACAAACTAAGCCTTATGTTTTAATGGTAGTGGGTGTGAATGGAGTAGGAAAAACGACTACTATTGGAAAATTAGCTTACCAATTTAAAAAAGCGGGTCATAAGGTAGTGTTAGGTGCAGCGGATACGTTTCGTGCAGCAGCTATTGACCAATTGCAAATTTGGGCCGATCGAGTTGGGGTACCAATTGTAAGACAAAATATGGGAAGTGATCCAGCTTCGGTAGCTTTCGATACTTTACAATCAGCCGTGGCACAAGATGCTGATATTGTGATTATTGATACAGCAGGACGTTTGCATAACAAAGTGAATTTGATGAACGAATTAACCAAAGTAAAACGTGTCATGCAAAAAGTGGTTGGAGATGCTCCTCATGATGTTTTATTAGTTTTGGATGGCTCAACAGGACAGAATGCTTTTGAACAAGCCAAACAATTCACAGCAGCTACAGAGGTGACTTCGTTAGCTGTAACCAAATTAGACGGTACAGCCAAAGGTGGAGTAGTTATTGGAATCTCAGACCAATTTCAAATTCCAGTAAAATATATTGGCGTAGGAGAAGGAATTGAAGATTTGCAAGTGTTCAATAAATTCGAGTTTGTAGATAGTTTTTTTAAATAATATACGATGAGTTCTTTTGGCAAATTAAGCCCAATGGCTTTTTATTTTATAAGTGTAATTGCTTTTGTTTTGGCGAATGTGATTCGGGAACAAAGTGTACCTGTTTATTATTTATCTCTAGTAATAGGCTTGGTGTTTTTCTTTTTGGGTTTGTATAAAAGAGTGAATACTAAAAAATAGCGGTATGAAGAATTTAGTTAAAGTAGTATTGTTTTCGTTCCTTTTTGTAAGCTGTAAGCAGCAAATACAAACTGCTGATATCCCTAAAATTAATGGGTATTGGGAAATCGAAAAAGTAGTTTTTGATCAAGGCGAAGACAAAGAATATGGTGCCAATCAAAATTATGATTACTTCCAAATCGATACGAATAATCAAGGTATCCGAAAAAAAGTAGCTCCTCAGTTGGACGGCACTTTTTTAGTAGATGATACGTATGAAAAGGTGCGTGTTCGTTTTCAAGATGACAAAGCCTATTTGGATTACGCGACACCTTATATGAAATACACTGAAGAGATTGTTGCTTTGACAGCGGATGAATTAGTGGTGTTGAATGCACAAAAAAAAGAATACCATTACAAGAAAGCAACGGCTATAAATATTTTGGGTGATGGCAAAAAGACTAAGTAATCAAAGTACTGTTGGCGATGTTTTAAAGCAAATTATCCAAGTGAATAAATTGCAACCCGGAATGGATCAGATTGATGTCAAAGAGGCGTGGCAAAACCTAATGGGCAATGGTGTTAACAGTTATACCAAAAATGTTGCCTTGCGAGGAAATACTTTATATGTTGAGTTAAGTTCTTCTGTTCTACGAGAAGAATTAATTCACGGAAAGTCCAAAATCATTGCAATGATTAATGAGGAATTGCAACGAGAAGTGATTAAGGATGTAGTGTTACGATAGATTATTTAGATAGTTAGACTTTTTTAGAAAATTAGATAATAAAAGAAAACCCATTTCGATTGAAATGGGTTTCTCTTTTTATAAAATCTAAGAAGTCTAATTTTCTAATAATCTAACTGTCTAGATTAAAATTGCTCTCTTCCAGCAAAGTGAAAAGCACCTTCAATAGCAGCATTTTCATCACTATCTGAACCGTGAACTGCATTTTCTCCCGTAGAAGTAGCATACAATTTACGAATGGTTCCTTCGGCAGCTTCAGCAGGGTTAGTAGCTCCAATTAAGGTTCTGAAATCACTTACTGCATTTTCTTTTTCTAAGATAGCAGCAACAATTGGTCCGCTTGACATGAACTCTACCAATTCTCCGTAAAAAGGACGTTCGCTATGTACTGCATAAAATGCTTGTGCATCAGCTACAGTTAATTGCGTTAGTTTTAAAGAAACAATTTTAAATCCGGCATTGGTAATCATTGCCAATATGTTTCCAATATGTCCATTTTTAACCGCATCGGGTTTAATCATGGTGAAAGTTCTGTTTGTTGCCATTTTTTATGTAATTATTATTTTGGAATTCAAAAATACTGATTTTTTGTTATTTATATAACAAAAGTGATAAAAAAATAGATTTTTTTAAATACGTAGATTAAACAATTAGTGTTTCAAAACATTGTTCCAAAGGTTGTAGTTTTGCTATTAAAGCGGGAATCAATGCTTCGCCATTTTCTAAATAAAACTCTGAGAAATTAGTCTGTCGTTCTTGTAAACTTTGGTTGGGAAATAATTCGTTTTGTAATTGAATAATTCGGTTTAATATGTCTGCCAATTTTTGTTTTTGTGCTTTGAGTAATCGTTTTTCTAGGTGTTCGATTCCTTTGGTCTGTTTGGTTTCTTGGGCTTTTAGTGCTCCAATGAAGGAATCGTCAGTTTGTTTTGCAATGCTATATAATGCTTCAAATTGTTTTTTTAGCTGTTCTTTTATATTCGATAAATCCAAGTCGATTTCAGAAAGTACTTTTGTTTTTTGGTTGACCAAATCATTCTGCTTACTGAACAAATCAGCCCAAGAAAGGTGTAAAGCATCTGCTTTTTTGATTTGCTTTTCAGTGGCCAATACAACAGAGTTACGAACCAACAACATAGGAAAACTAACTTTTGCAGCATTGAAAAAAGACTGTAATTCTAACCAATAGGCAATCTCGCCTCCTCCGCCAATATAGCATAGATTTGGCAAAAGAACTTCTTGGTACAAAGGGCGCAAGATAACATTCGGACTGAACTTTTCTGGATGGGTTTCGACCAATTCAAATAGCGCTTCTTTGGAAAAAGATAAATTAGTATGGTTGATTTTATAACTGCCATTTTCTAAAATAATTCGCTCCCGCAAGTTGTTTTCAATGTAAAATAAGTTGATTTCACGGGGGGTGACTTGAATGGAATATCCGTTTAGTTTTTCAATAGTTGCAGTAACTTCTTGGAAAGACGTTTGATTTTCTAGTTCGTCTTTGATGTATGGAATTAAAATGCGTTTCAACTCGGCAGCATCAGCGTCGATGATTACTAAGCCGTAGTCGCTAAAAAGTTCATTGGCTAGAAATCGAGTGGCCTCAGCCAAATTAGGGTGTTTTAAATACGATTTTTGAAAGAGTTCTTTGATTTTTTGTGCATGGCTACTTGAGCCTAATTCTTGTGCAAAAACTTCAAATACGGCATCCAATCCTTCAGTTGATAATCGGCCAACAGGTCCAGAACTGTCTTTGTTCCAATGGAATTTTTTGCCTTTGAAATTGAAATAGTTGATTTCTTCAAAATCATGGTCTTCGGTTGCCATCCAATAGATAGGCACAAAATTATAGTTGGGATATTTTGTTTTTAGTTCCGAAGCCAAATTGATAGTGGAAATGATTTTGTATAAAAAATACAAAGGACCGCTAAATAAATTGAGTTGATGTCCTGTTGTAATTGTAAACGTATTGGATTGTTCTAATGCAGCAATGTTATTTTGAGTAGCCTTAGAAATTTTGATGTTTTGATATTGCTTTTGTAAAACACTAACCAATAATTTTCGATTGTCATGATTGTAGTTTCCCTCTTTTTCAGCGATTTGCCCTTCGAAGTTTTCCATTGTTGGAAACCGATTGTATAGAGAATTTAGACTGGATTTTTGATCTAAATAGTCGTTGATTAAAGAGGAAAAATAGCCTGAATTTTGATAGGATATACAGTCAGTTGGCATGTTGGGTTTTGTTTGGAGTAAAAATACTAAAAAAATATTGGAACTAAATAGTTGCGGCTTTCGAAAAATAGTAGCATTTTTATACTCGTTTGAAAATATATTAATACCCAAAAATAAATGAACACAACACGGCAACCTGAGAATTCCTTACAACACGTACTCTTCGGAAGCTTAATTGGAACTACAATTGAGTTTTTTGATTTTTATATCTATGCTAATGCAGCCGTATTAGTGTTTCCACAATTGTTTTTTCCGGGAACGGATAGTACCACTTCAGTTTTACAATCTTTAGCGACTTTCTCTATTGCTTTTTTTGCACGTCCAATAGGGTCGGCAGTTTTCGGGCACTACGGAGATAAAATTGGGCGTAAAACAACATTAGTAGTGGCTTTACTGACGATGGGAATTTCGACAGTGAGTATAGGTTTTTTACCCAGTTATGCAAGCATCGGGATTGCGGCGCCTATTTTATTAATGTTGTGTCGTTTTGGACAAGGTGTTGGTCTTGGAGGCGAGTGGGGAGGAGCGGTGTTGTTAGCAATCGAAAATGCACCACCTCACAAACGTGCTTGGTATGGGATGTTTCCGCAATTGGGTGCGCCAATTGGTTTGGTACTTTCGGGAGGAACCTTTTTACTGTTGACAAATTCCATGAGTTCTCAAGATTTTTTAGAGTATGGATGGAGAATTCCTTTTATTGCTAGTTCGTTATTAGTTTTGGTTGGCTTTTATATTCGTTTAAAAATTACGGAGACCGCTGCCTTTGAAACTGCCAAAAAAGAGCAAGAAGAAGTGAAGTTGCCTTTTGTAACTTTATTGAAGTCGTACCGAAAAGAACTGCTATTCGGAACCTTTGCTGCAGTAACTACTTTTGTGGTTTTTTATTTAATGACGGTATTTATGCTGAATTGGAATACAAAAGAATTGAAATTCTCCAACAAAGAAGCCCTTTTGATTCAGCTGTTTTCAGTATTGTTTTTTGCGGCATTTATACCTGTATCTGCAGTAATTGCAGATAAAATTGGACGTAGAAAAATGTTGATTTATGCTTCCTTAGCGATTGCTGTTTTTGGTTTGTTCTTTTCTCCATTTTTAAATTCGGGAAGTACTATTTTAGTCACGTTCTTTTTGTGTTTGGGAATGGCATTAATGGGATTTACGTATGGCCCTATCGGAACCTTTCTTTCCGAATTGTTTCCTACTACGGTTCGTTATTCGGGAGCATCATTGACTTTTAATCTAGCAGGTATTATTGGGGCTGCATTTGCTCCTATGATTGCCATATGGATTGCTACTAACTATGGTTTGAACTTCGTTGGGTATTATCTTTCAGCGGCTGCCGTTATTTCTGTGATTTCTCTTTTGGTGATTAGCAAAAAAGAACATCAGTTTTAATGTAAAGACACAATATTAAACGATATTTGTTCTCCAAAATAATCCCCTTGAAAACAAAACTATTCCTTGTTACGCCACCGTTTACCCAGTTGAATACTCCGTATCCAGCAACGGCTTATATCAAAGGATTTTTGAATACCAAAAATATAGCGTCAGAACAAGCCGATTTAGGGATAGAAGTTATTTTAGCTTTGTTTTCGAAAAAGGGATTGCAAGATTTGTTTCAAGTCTCCAATTCCAAATTTCAAGAAGAAACATTTTCAGAAAATGCACAACGTATTTTTGCGCTTCAAGACGAATATATAAAAACCATAGATTCGGTTGTTGCTTTTTTACAAGGAAAGAATCCTACTTTGGCACTCCAAATTTGCCAAGAAGATTTTTTGCCAGAAGCGTCTCGATTTGCACAATTGGAAGAATTAGATTGGGCTTTCGGTACTATGGGAACACAAGATAAGGCAAAGCATTTGGCGACCTTGTACCTTGAAGATATTTCAGATTTTATTGTAGAATGTATAGATCCTAATTTTGGTTTCAGTCGCTACGCTGAACGTTTGGGGAGAAGTGCTAATTCATTTGATGAATTGTACGGAGCCTTACAAAATCAACCTACTTATATTGATTATATTTTGCTTTCGATTTTGGCAGCAAAAATAGAAACCATTCAACCTACAGTATTTTTAATTTCAGTTCCTTTTCCAGGGAATTTATACTCGGCTTTTCGTTCAGCACAATGGATCAAAGAAAATCATCCCGAAATTAAAATTTTGATGGGAGGTGGTTTTGCGAATACCGAATTACGTTCACTTTCGGATGAACGAGTTTTTGAGTTTTTTGACTTTATTACGTTGGATGACGGCGAATTGCCGATTGAATTGATTGTAGAAAATTTAGAATCCGGGTCAAATGCCGAATTCAAACGCACTTTTTTGCTGGAAAATAGCAAAGTGGTATATAAAAATGATTCCTCTCGACACGATTACAAACAGTCACAAGTGGGAACGCCAGATTATTCAGATTTACTGTTGGATAAATACATTTCAGTAATTGAAATTGTGAATCCGATGCATCGTATGTGGAGCGATGGACGTTGGAATAAATTGACCATGGCACACGGTTGTTATTGGGGGAAATGTACTTTTTGCGACATCTCTTTGGATTATATTAAAGTGTATGAACCGATTGCCGCTGGAATTTTGTGTGACCGAATGGAAGAAATGATGACCCAAACAGGTCAAACAGGGTTTCATTTTGTTGACGAAGCTGCTCCGCCAGCCTTAATGCGTGAACTGGCTTTGGAAATCTTGCGCCGTAAATTAGCAGTGACATGGTGGACGAATATTCGTTTTGAGAAAAGCTTTACCAAGGATTTGTGTTTGTTGCTAAAGGCTTCAGGTTGTATTGCGGTTTCGGGCGGACTCGAAGTGGCTTCCGACAGATTGTTGCAATTAATTGATAAAGGTGTAACAGTGGAACAAGTAGCCAAAGTAACGCGCAATTTTACCGAAGCAGGAGTAATGGTTCATGCTTATTTAATGTATGGTTATCCCACACAAACCATTCAGGAAACGGTGGATAGTTTAGAAATGGTACGCCAATTGTTTGAAGCTGGCGTGTTGCAATCCGGATTTTGGCACCAATTTGCTATGACCGCCCACAGTCCTGTAGGAATGTATCCAGAGAAATTTGGTGTTACCAAGGATACAAACGCAGTTGGGACTTTTGCCAACAATGATCTCACGTATACTGATAGTACAGGCATAGATCACGAACAATTTAGTTTTGGCTTAAAAAAATCATTGTTTAATTTTATGCACGGCATCTGCTTGGATTACGATTTGCAAGATTGGTTTGATTTTAAAATTCCCAAAACCACCATTCGTCCTGATTTTATTTATGATGCCTTAGAAGAAGAAACGAATTTTAATAGCAAACCCAATGCTAAAGTAGTTTGGTTAGGAGGGAAGCCTACTGTAAGGAGTTTTATAAAAACTAAAAAAGGAAACTCTTGGGATATGATGAGTTTGACATTTCACGACAAAAAAGAAACGTTTGTTATTCAAACCAATCAAAAAGAAGGGGAGTGGCTTGTTAATATTCTAGATATAATTTCGGTTTCCAATTCAAAAACGATACAATTTCAAGAACTAAAAGCTGATTTTGAAAGTGAATTAGCTGATTTTGAATTATTTTGGTTTTCAAAACCGATGAATTCACTAAAGGAATTTGGATTGTTGATTTTGTAGTATCTTTTTTCATTGTAGTAGCATACAATTTATAACCACCTTAATAGAGGTGGTTTTTTTATGTTCTAAAATCTGAATCTTGGTTTGTTGTGAATTTAATTATTTTTAAAATGTTAAAAAAAAACACGGGGGTATTTGTAATTTATGTGTGAAAAAATAGCTTAAAATAGGTCTTTTTAAGTTTTAAAAAATATAATACCCTAAAAAAATAGGGGTATTGTGTATTTTTATGTTATTAATGTCTTAATTAAACGGTGTTTTGAATTATGAATCTGTATTTTTTGCGAATTTTATTTTGAATTTGATAAAACTGCTTGAAATATTGAATAAAATTTATGTTTTTATCTTTTACGTTGATAAAAGTTGATATTTTTGCTTCAGGAAAAAGAAATAATTCAGTCTTTAATTGAAGATGATATTTCATCTGATTTCGATAAGCTGACTTGATTCTATTTCTTACAATAAATTAAATATTAAATTAAAATCGATTAAACATGAAAAAAGTAATTGCCATTTTAGCTTTAGTACTATCAAGTACATTTACATTTGCACAAGACACTCCATTAGAAATTTCAGGATCTGCTGATGCGTATTGGAAATATGATTTCGCAAAAACAGCTAATATCCCGACAAGTTTTGCTACAGATCAGAATTCACTTTCTTTAGGTATGATTGATGTAGTTTTGAAAAAGAAAACAGGAAAAACTTCATTTGTAGGTGAGGTCTCTTTCGGTCCTAGAGGAGCTGGACAATCTATACCAGACGTTGATGGACAGTCTTTTCACATACAAAATTTATATGCGACCTATGCGGCTTCTGAAAAGTTAAGTTTGACAGCAGGGTATATGGGGACATTCATTGGGTATGAAGTAATTTCTCCTTTGGCTAACTTTCATTATTCAACTTCGTATTTGTTTACAACGGGTCCATTTCAAAATGCTGGAATAAAAGCAAATTATGCTGTATCTAGCAAAGTGGGGTTAATGGTTGGTTTATTTAATGATCAATGGAATACCTATAAAGCTGTTCCGGAATTTGGATTGAATGCTTTTGGAGCACAATTGTCAGTAACTCCAGCTGAAGGATTAACAGCTTATTTTAATTTATTGACTGGGTCTGAAAGTGGTACTATTGTTGATTTGACTGCTGCTTACCAAATATCACCAAAATTCAAATTAGGTTTAAATGCAGCTGATTTTTCAGGACAGGTAACTGGTACAGGTTATTCTGGAGTAGCACTATATCCATCAGTTACCATTTCAGACTCTTTTGGTTTGGGATTACGTGCAGAATCATTTAAGTCTAAAACTACCGATACCTCAGTTTCAGCTTTTACATTATCAGCGAACTTAAAATCAGGAGGTTTGACTTTTATACCTGAAATCAGATTGGATAGCGCTTCTGAAGAAGATTTTTATACATCTAATGGGAATCCAACAAAATCAGCATCTCAATTTGCCTTAGCAATGGTGTATGGTTTTTAATAGAAAATAAAGTTGTGTGTTTATTGTTTCCTAGAAACAATGTGTTTTAAATAGTAAGGAACTGCTCAAATGCAAATAGTGTTTGGGCAGTTTTTTTAATAAATAACGGAGAGGAATTTATTGTTTTTTATAAATGGAATAAATCGTGTTGATGGTTTTCTCATTTAATACATCATCTACTTCGGTTTGAATATAATGTAGTTTAAATGCTTTAATAGCCGATGATAGATTACGAGTATCGTAACCAATAATTCGCAATCCTTGTTCAATATTGAAATTTTCAGAGGCTTTTTCTAAATTGGTGTCAGGCCAAAGGCCAAATCCTAATTCAGCTAAGTTTTTCCAAGGGAAGAAAGCGCTTGGGTCTGATTTACGTGTAGGTGCAATATCAGAATGCGCAATTATATTTTGAGTAGGGATATTATAATCCTTTTTTAATCGGGATAGCAAAGCCAATAGACTGTTGATCTGTGCTTCAGAAAAAGGTTCGCTACCGTTGTTATCCAATTCAATTCCAATTGAAGCAGAATTAATATCGGTATTTTTTCCCCAACTAGCATTTCCTCCGTGCCAGGCTCTAAGATAATCATTAAGCATTTGGACTACTGTTCCATTATCACTAATAACATAATGAGCGCTTACTTGTGTTTTTGCTAAGGTAAATGTTTTTACTGTTTGTTGTAAAGAATCTTGAGCGGTGTGGTGAATTATAATAAAATTCGGTTTGCGAAGATTGAAATTAACAGTACTAATCCATTGTGGTTCAATTCCGTTTTGCAAAGGTGTTGTATGGGTAATTGCAAGTGTTTTTTGGAATTTTTTCAGCTGTTTTTTATAAGATTTGTCGCTTAATCGATACGGATTAGAGCCGCATGAATAAATAGTTGTAATTACTAATAAATGAAACAAATATTTTTTCATGGTTTTCTAATTAGAATCGCTATCGTCTTTCTTTTTCTTTTTCGATTTTTTAGGATTTTTGGCGTCTTCCTGCATCGCTTTGTATTTGTCTTTTTGTGTTTGGGTCAATAATTGTTTGATTTTAGAATCAGTAAGTTCAGATAGTGTCTGTATTTCTTTAACCTTGTCGTCCTGACTAATTTCTTGTTTTATTATGGCGCCTTGAGATTTGATACTCTCTGTTAATATATTGGCAATAGCAATTTCTTGGAGTGCATCTAGTTTTAATTCTGGTTTTAATTGTTCCATAATTTTACCTACGGTAACTTCTACAGGGATTTCTTTTGGTTTTTCTTGGTGTTGATTCATGCCTCCCATACTTCCCATTTGACTCATTCTTCCACCGTATCCACCGTATCCACCTCCATATCCACCATAACCACCACCGTATCCGCCATATTGTGCAAAAATGGTGTTACAAGCAAATAGTAAAAAAAGGATGCTAAAAATGTGAAGTTTATTTTTCATAAAAGATTAATTTAGAATCAAATATAATAAAAGATGTGTAATTTAAACAGGTTCTCCGTACAAATCAAATTCGGTTGCTTCAATGATTTTGATAGTTGCAAACTCTCCTGTTTTTAGATAATGTTGAGTAGCGTCAATTAATACTTCATTATCTACATCAGGGCTGTCAAATTCGGTACGACCCACAAAGTGACCGCCTTCTTTTCTATCAATGATACATTTGAAAGTTTGCCCTACTTTTTCTTGGTTCAAATCCCAAGAAATTTGCGATTGTAATTCCATAATTTCGTTGGCGCGTTCTTGTTTTACAGTATCTGGAACATCGTCTTCAAGTAGGTAAGCCGAAGTGTTTTCTTCATGAGAATAAGCAAAACAACCCATTCTATCAAACTTCATTTCCTGAACAAAATCTTTTAAGATTTCAAAATCTTCTTGAGTTTCTCCAGGATACCCCACAATCAAAGTGGTTCTAATAGCCATTCCAGGAACAGCAGCTCTAAAATCCTTAAGTAATTGAGTCGTTTTTGCTTGAGTCGTTCCGCGTTTCATAGATTTCAAGATAGAATCGGAAATGTGTTGCAACGGAATATCGATATAATTACAAATTTTTGGCTCCCGTTTCATAATTTCCAAAACATCCATTGGAAAACCCGTAGGGAAGGCATAATGCAAACGAATCCATTCAATTCCTTCCACCTTTACCAAGGCTTCTAATAGCTCGGCTAGATTTCTTTTTTTGTAAATATCAAGACCATAATAGGTCAAATCTTGAGCAATCAAAATTAATTCTTTTACACCATCTCGGGCCAAACCTTCGGCTTCTTTAACTAATTTTTCAATAGGTTGCGAAACGTGTTTTCCTCGCATTAACGGGATAGCACAGAAACTACAAGGTCTATCGCATCCTTCGGCAATTTTTAAATAAGCATAATTTTTAGGTGTGGTAGTCAAGCGTTCGCCTAATAATTCGTGTTTATAATCAGCACCTAATGCTTTCAATAGTTGAGGTAATTCCGTGGTGCCAAAAAACTGATCTACATTCGGAATCTCTTTTTCTAAATCGGGCCTGTAACGTTCCGATAAACATCCAGTTATAAATACTTTATCTACTAATCCACGCTCTTTTTTATCAGCATACTCTAAAATCATATTTACTGATTCCGCTTTTGCATTGTCAATAAAACCACAGGTGTTAATTACAATAATATTACCTTCTTCTGCTTCAGGAGCTTCGTGTTCCACTTCTTTTCCGCTGGCACGAAGTTGGCCCATTAAAACTTCACTATCGTAGATATTTTTGGAACATCCAAGGGTAATCACGTTGATTTTATTTTTCTTTAAAGATTTCGTTCTCATAGTAGTAAACTTTCAATAGTTTGAAAGGTGGGCAAAATTACGTTTTTTATTTTTAGGAGCACAAATCTTTTGGCTTTTTATGGCGTTTACTCCCGCTGTCCGCTCTATCTTTTAAAGCTTCCAGCCTTTTGAAGGATAGAAGCTTTAAAAGGATGCCGCTTCCATCAGGGCTAAAAAAAACACCTTGTTTTTCAGTACAAGATGTTTTATTGAGTTTTTATTTTCTATCGTTTATAATTCAAACAAAAGAGTCAACGTGACTGTGCTGTTTTTTGTGTTGATAGCTGCACCATCAGTAAGTCCTTGTTCAAAGAATCCTTGTTTGGTATCTCTTTTGAATGTAGCATAGGAAAGGTCAAGTTTAGTTCCTCCAAAATTATATCCGATTCCTCCTGAATATCCTGTTGCATCTCCAATAGTAGTTTTGTTTTTATACGGGTTTTGTTCTTTGCGGTATCCTGATCGTAGGCTCCAAGCTTGTATTTTGTATTCGGCTCCAATTCGTAACTCATTAGTTTTGTCTAATAAATTAGTAAGGTTGCTGTTTAATCCTCTATAATAGGAATCGTTTGATGGCTTGAATTGGGTGCTGCTATAATCTTTTATAACATAGTCAAAACTGATCAGTCCTTTCTTGCCAAAAACATACGCCATACTTCCAGTCCATTTACTGGGAGTTTGTAATTTATATGGTTCGTAATAATTGGTTATATTTGGATTTACTACATCAGGAGCTAATTCACCTGAAGTGTTGGCGCTAACACCTACAAGTTGTTGTGTAAGTTCGTCGTTAAGTCTGTACCATGTAGGCGATTCGTAAGCTAATCCTAATCGTAATTCATTGGTAATCTTGGCAATTGTTCCAAATTGAAAAGAAAAGCCAGTACCATAAGTGTACAAATCATTATCAAATTGCACTCGTGAAATTGTATAGTTTGAAGTTAGCGGAGCATTATTGTCTTCATAAAACCGAGAAGATTGTCTAAAATCTACAAAATGTGAATTTAAGTTAAACCCAATATATAATTTGTCTTTGTAGGAAGTAGCAGCATTAAAAGATAATTTTCCGTTATATCCTTTTGCTGTAATAGTATTTTCGTGGTAGTAATTACCTCCTGATGGTATATTAGAATTATAAACTGTATTCGTTGAATTAGTACTTGCAGGGTTGATCACATAAGCTTGGTAGCCCAAAAAGGCTTGCTGTGCGGCATGACCTAAATCTTCATAATAAGAGTTCTCTAAAACACTCAAAGGGATTCCATTAGCATACGATAAGAAATAAGAATCAATTGAATGTGTTGGATTGGTTCCAGCAGAAAAAATAGAATTGTTTAAGTTATTTGTATTTTCAAAATTGATAGCGATAGAAAACTTTTTCCAATTACTTGAGCTGTTTTGATTTTTAAAAACAAAAACACCTCCCGCTTGATTCAAATCAAATGAATTGTCGGTTTCTTTTGTTGTATCTCCAAAATAGGTTGCATTGTTTGTTATGGAAGTGTTATTTAAAGTAAATCCAAGTTGATTGTTAGCAAAAATTACAGAACCTGCAGGATTTACATTAATAGCAGATAAATCACCACCAAGTGCTCCAAAAGCGCCACTCATAGCTCTAAAACGTGCTGTTCCGTTGGTGTTGTCTTGTGCGTAACGCAATGCGTCTCTGATTTCTTGTGCGCGAAGCTGACTCACAGAAAATGAAATTAATATAAGGAATATGTATTTTTTCATGATATAAGGTTTGAGATTTCTATTGATTAAATTCTTAGTAGGTGTAATTGGATTATCTTCCGCCTCTTCTTCCACCACCACCTCCTCCATAAGAGCTGCCACTACTAGAACGCCCATAGCTGGAGTCCGAAGAAGATCGAGAAGGAGAGTAGTTGTCATTATTAGTAGGAGTATAAGACCTAGATGGACTAGTATCATTATTGGTTCGGTTGTAAGTTCGTGTAGGAGTAGAGTTGTTATTAGTTGAATTTACTCTTGATCTACCGATGTTATTGTTCAGAAAATTTTGGTTTTGGGTGTTAATTGAATTCCTGCCGAAAGTAGGTGTTGAGCTACTTCGGTTATAGGTATTTCTGATAGAATTTTCAGAGGTGTTTTGAAGTGATGTTCTTCCGATGTAATTTGCAGAAGGATTTGCATTATTGTTATAGTTGGATCCTCTTCGGCTACTGTTATGAGAATAGTTTGTGCCTCTGTATGTTGCCCCGTAATTATAGTTATAACCTGAATATCCCCATCCGTAAATAGGATAATAATTGTAGCCATAGTAATCTAAATACCCCCATCCATAGTAAGGATTGTTCCAATAACCGTAAGGTGAATTCCAACCGTAGTATGAATTCCCCCATCCGTAGTTATAATAAGGATATCCAAATCCAAAAGATAATCCCCAATTGCTTGGGTAATAGTTAATGTTTATGTCTTGTGAGTTGCTTCCCCAACTAGCATAGCTTGAGCTGTTTTGTTGGTTAGCTTGACTGTTATAGTTGTTGTAATTATCTACATCTGTAAAAATAGCAGTGCTATCATTGGCATCTTGTAGTGAACTAAAGTAATTTTGGTAGGCTGTTGCTGATTCGTTAGGAATGACTCTTCTCTGAATTTTAGAATCAGTAGTACCGTAAATACCATCAGTATCGTAATACGAACTATTTTGGTACGAACCGCAAGAAGTTACAGCAAAAATGCTTAAAAAACCAATTATGGAATTAAGAGAGGGCTTTGGGAAAGAAATAAAATTAGTTTTCATATCTGTAGGTTTTTTTATTGTTGCACATTACAAAAATAGTTAGTTTTGCCAAACTATTGAGTTAATAATGAAGAAAACAAAATTTGTGCCAAACTATATAATATGAGTAAGAACCTTACTACACGATCAGAAGATTATTCAAAATGGTATAATGAGCTAGTTGTTAAAGCTGATTTAGCCGAAAATTCAGGAGTTAGAGGATGTATGGTAATCAAACCCTACGGCTATGCAATTTGGGAAAAAATGCAAGCAGAATTAGATCGAATGTTTAAAGAAACAGGACATCAAAATGCGTACTTTCCTTTATTTGTTCCTAAAAGTATGTTTGAGGCTGAAGAAACTAATGCAGAGGGGTTTGCTAAAGAATGTGCTATCGTTACTCATTATAGATTGAAAGCAGATGAAAGTCGCCCTGGAAAACTAATGGTAGATCCTAATGCTAAATTAGAAGAAGAATTAATTGTTCGTCCTACAAGTGAGGCCATTATTTGGTCAACTTATAAAGGTTGGGTACAGTCGTATCGCGATTTGCCGTTATTGATTAATCAATGGGCAAATGTAGTTCGTTGGGAAATGAGAACGCGTTTGTTTTTAAGAACTGCCGAATTTTTATGGCAAGAAGGGCATACAGCTCACGCTACACGTCAAGAAGCCATTGAGGAGTCAGAAAAAATGATGAATGTGTACGCTGATTTTGTTCAAGATTTTATGGCGATTCCGGTTGTAAAAGGATTGAAAACAGAGACCGAACGTTTTGCAGGAGCTGATGAGACGTATTGTATTGAAGCTTTAATGCAAGATGGTAAGGCGTTGCAAGCGGGAACTTCTCACTTTTTAGGTCAAAATTTCGCTAAAGCGTTTGATGTTAAGTTTGCTAATGCCGAAGGAAAACAAGAATATGTTTGGGGAACTTCTTGGGGAGTTTCAACTCGATTGATGGGAGCTTTGGTAATGACCCATTCGGATGATAATGGTTTAGTTTTACCTCCAAACTTAGCTCCAATTCAAGTAGTAATTGTTCCTATATATAAGTCAGATGAAGAGCTAGAGAAAATTACTTCGGTAGTGAATGATTTGATGGTTCAATTCAAAAAGTTGAAAATTTCAGTGAAGTTTGATAACAGAACTACTCAGAAACCAGGATTCAAATTTGCTGAATGGGAATTAAAAGGAGTGCCAGTTCGTATTGCTGTGGGGCCAAAAGATTTAGAAAACGGTACTTTTGAAGTAGCAAGAAGAAATACTTTAAGTAAAGAAGTGGTTTCAAAAGACGGAATTGTAAATTATATCAATGACTTATTAGAAACGATTCAGAATGATTTGTTCCAACGCGCATTCGATTACAGACAAAATCATATTACCGAAGTAAATTCTTTTGAAGAATTTAAAGAGGTATTAGAAAATAAAGGTGGATTTATTTCAGCACATTGGGATGGTACTCCAGAAACAGAAGAAAAAATTAAGGATTTGACTAAGGCAACTATCCGTTGTATTCCTTTAGATAGAGTAGAAGAGCAAGGGAAATGTGTTTTTACAGGATCGGAATCTGCTGGTAGAGTGTTATTTGCAAAAGCCTATTAAAAAAAATATTTTTTTTTCGCATCTACTCTTGTGCGTCTAAAAAATAGTTGTATTTTTGCATCCGCATTACAGAATTGAGGTCCGTTCGTCTATCGGTTAGGACGCCAGGTTTTCATCCTGGTAAGGGGGGTTCGATTCCCCCACGGACTACAAAATCTGATTAATGCTATAGTTATCCTGAACTTAGAAGGAAAATGGTCCGTTCGTCTATCGGTTAGGACGCCAGGTTTTCATCCTGGTAAGGGGGGTTCGATTCCCCCACGGACTACAAATTAGTTTTGAAATGGTTTTATGAAACAAATTTTGGTGTCTCCTTATTTGTTTTGTTAGTTAAAACTGAAGTGATTAATAATGATTAATTGTGGGAGGTTTTTCTAATTTTATTTCTAATATATTAATTAGTTATTTACATTTTAAAATATACACCAAATGGCAAATCATAAGTCAGCTTTAAAAAGAATTAGAAGTAACGAAAAGAAAAGAGTATTAAACAGATACCAACACAAAACTACTCGTAATGCGATTAAAGCTTTGCGTTTGGCTACTGATAAAGCAGATGCTTCATCTAAATTATCTGCTGTTATCTCTATGATTGACAAGTTAGCTAAGAAAAATATCATTCATGATAACAAAGCATCTAACTTGAAATCAAAGTTAACTAAACACGTTGCTAAATTGTAATTAAATACAATTGAAGATAGTAAAAGCCTCCTTTTTTAGGAGGCTTTTTTTATTACGTATTATTTTGGTGTTAAGTAATGAATAGAAACAATTTTTTATCTCAAAATAAAGTGTACCTTTGCACCCATTAAAAATCACAGATGGAATCTATTAGAAACATTGCAATTATTGCCCACGTTGACCACGGTAAAACGACTTTGGTTGATAAAATTATGTATCACTGTCAATTATTTCGTGATAACGAAAATACAGGTGACTTAATCCTTGACAACAACGACTTAGAGCGTGAAAGAGGAATCACGATTACTTCAAAAAACGTTTCTGTTGTTTATAAAGGAACAAAAATCAATATTATTGATACTCCTGGTCACGCCGATTTTGGTGGTGAGGTAGAGCGTGTATTGAATATGGCTGATGGAGTTTGTTTATTGGTAGATGCTTTTGAAGGACCAATGCCACAAACCCGTTTTGTTTTGCAAAAAGCAATTGATTTAGGTTTAAAACCATGTGTGGTTATTAATAAAGTAGATAAAGAAAACTGTACTCCTGAAGAAGTTCATGAGAAAGTATTCGACTTAATGTTTGAACTAGGAGCTACCGAAGAACAATTGGATTTCCCAACAGTTTACGGTTCAGCTAAAAATAACTGGATGTCAGATGATTGGAAAAATCAAACCGAAAACATTGAGCCTTTATTAGATATGGTAATTGCAAATGTGCCAGCTCCTAAAGTTTCTGAAGGAACACCACAAATGTTGATTACTTCTTTAGATTTTTCTTCTTTTACAGGACGTATCGCAATCGGTCGTTTAGAAAGAGGTGTTTTAAATGAAGGAATGCCAATCTCTTTGGTAAAAAGAGATGGTGCTATTTTGAAATCAAGAATTAAAGAATTACATACTTTTGAAGGATTGGGTCGTAAAAAAGTACAACAAGTAATTGCAGGTGATATTTGTGCTATTATTGGTGTTGAAGGATTTGAAATTGGAGATACTATCGCTGATTTTGAAAATCCAGAAGCATTACAAACTATCGCTATTGATGAGCCTACAATGAGTATGTTGTTTACCATTAACGATTCGCCTTTCTTTGGTAAAGAAGGAAAATTTGTTACCTCTCGTCATATCCGTGAAAGATTAACAAAAGAATTAGAGAAAAACTTAGCAATGAAGTTAGGTGAAACTGATTCAGCTGATAAATTCATGGTTTTTGGACGTGGAGTATTGCACTTATCGGTTCTTATCGAAACGATGAGAAGAGAAGGGTATGAGTTGCAAATTGGTCAACCACAAGTTATCATCAAAGAAATTGATGGTAAAAAATGTGAGCCAATTGAAGAATTAACAATCGACTTACCTGAGAATCTTTCTGGGCGTGCAGTAGAATTTGTTACTATTCGTAAAGGAGAAATGCTTTCTATGGAAGCTAAAGGGGAGCGTATGATTATTAAATTCAATATTCCATCACGTGGAATCATCGGATTGCGTAATCAATTATTAACTGCTACAGCGGGTGAGGCCATTATGTCACACCGTTACATTGGATATGAGCCTTATAAAGGTGAAATTCCAGGTAGAAATAATGGTTCATTGATTTCTATGGAAAATGGAAAAGCGATTCCTTATTCTATCGATAAATTACAAGATCGTGGTAAATTCTTCGTTAATCCAAATGATGAAATTTACGAAGGTCAAGTAATTGGAGAGAATTCTCGTAGCGATGATATGTGTATCAACGTAACGAAGGCGAAAAAACAATCAAATGTTCGTTCTTCTGGAAATGATGAGAAAGCTAGAATTATTCCACCAATTATTTTCTCTCTTGAGGAAGCGTTGGAATACATTCAAAAAGATGAATATGTTGAGGTTACTCCAAAAAGTATTCGTTTGAGAAAAATTTATTTGACAGAAACAGATAGAAAGAGATTTAAAATCTAAGGATAAAAAAATCTTAATTATAGAAAAAACCACCAATGAAAGTTGGTGGTTTCCTTTTTGAATTGATTATCGCTTCAAACTAAAATGTCCTTTAGCTTCTCTTCCGTCTTCTAATTTTACACTAAACCAATAATCATCAGCAGGCAAAAGTTCTCCATTGATTGTTCCGTCCCATCCTTGGCTAGAAGGTAAAATTTGTTTCATTAATTTTCCGTAGCGATCAAAGATGTAAATATTAGATTGTATTGTGACAGTTCCATTGTTACCCTTTAAATTCCAATAGTCGTTGAAACCATCTCCATTTGGGGTAAAGAAAATAGGTGCTTCTAGAATTACTAATTCTGAATCGATCTGACCACAACCATCAATATTTTTAATAATCAGTTGATGAAGTCCTCCGGGTATATTTTCAAATATGGGATTATTCTGAAAAGCTGTTTCTGTTCCGTTTTCGAAAATTATTTTGTAAAGATACCCTGTTGGGTTTTCGAGTAGTACAATAACTTGATTGTTTTTTTGTAAATCTTTAATTTGTAATGAATTGATTCTTGCAAGTTTAGATAAAGTAAGAGTTATATTTCGAGTTGCTTTACAGCCTAAATTATTAGTGACAGTTACATTATAATTTCCCGCTTTAGTTGTTCTGATTGTAGGAGAAGTTTCATTAGTATTCCATAAATAGGTGAAATCATTTTCAGTTGCAGGAAGAATGATACCTGAATCCAAAATAGAAAAGTTGTTAATACCTTCACAAAGTATTTTAGTCTCTTTTAGTTCGATTGCAGGACTTTGATCTACTATAATGTCAAATTGACCAGTTCCAAAACACCCTTCTGCATTTTCGGCTCTAATAAATAGAGTTTTTGAATTAGATAAGTACCTTTTACCTAATGGATTAGTTCCTAATTCTGCATCATTTTTAGTGTCGAAAAAGGTGAAGATTATATTTTGAGGTAAATTGAGTTCTGTTCGTATTTGAATTGTCTTTTTTTCTAAATCAAATTCAGCTTTGTTACTTGAAGTAGCACATTCATGCAAGGGACTTGGCAAAATTGAAATATTTGGATTTGCATGTAAAATAACTGTTTGTATGCTGTAACAAGAGCCTGAAGGAAGGACTAATTTGGCATATATAGTTTCATTAGGTACGGTATTTTGATAGATTAGTTCTAATGAATTTAAATTATTAATATCATTATTAGCATCAATAACGGATTTATAATAATAGATTTCAACATCTTTTTGACCTGCAAGTAATGTTTCTTTAGCTAAGTCTAAATTAAATTTTGCTAACCCATCTGTTGAATTACTATCTTCGGTATCGCACTGAATTATCTTGTATGGTGTAATGGATGTTTTTGGGGTTTCAAATATTGTAATATTTTTTTCAATAGGTTCTTTTTCTTCTCCATTAACTGTTTTTATTAAAGTTACTTTGTAATTTCCCGGTAATAAATAAGTATGAAATGTGTTTTTTTCTGTTGAACTGGATCCATCCCCAAAATCCCAAATTACAGAGTCAACCGTTTCGGAGGAGTTAAAATAAAAATGAGTTGGACTTCCTATGCAATTGGATTCATAATTGAAAGAATACAAGAATAACGAAGTAATAAACGGTGGTAATCCGAGAAAGACTTTATACCCCTTTAAATCTACTTGATTTTGAATAAAATTACAATCGGTCCCATTTAATTCAGGATTATTTATTACAGACAGTTTGTTAAACCCATTTTGAGAAGTAGGATAACCTGATCGATATATTTTTTCGTCTATACCTAATTGTAGTGCTCCAGCTACATTCGATGAAGTTAAAATTTCTGTTTTAGAACTGATAATATCATTGCTCTTTAAATTGTACTGTAATAAAGTACTTCCTTGACTAATACCTTCTATGTCAAACAGATTAGAAGTTATATATAATTTTTTTGATTTTGCTGAAAATTCTAGTCCATAAGGATTAATACCACTTATAATTGAAATTCCATTGAAAATTCTACCTGTGGTTGAATTAAAATCAAATAACCACACATTACCTGTATTTCTTCTAGTTTCACCTTTAGGTCCTAATTCATTACTAGTTTTTGATGAAGAATTTGCTATTGCTAATTTTGTTCCGTTTGGGGAAATTTTTAAGTATCCAATTGCGTTACTAAGATAACCACCAATAGGAACATTCAGTGGAGTAGAAGATAAAATAGGAGTTTTACTAACTCCATTATTACTAATTTTAAAAGCATAAAAATTATTTAAAAAATGGGTTATTACCCAATAAGAAATACCATCTCCATGTTGAACGGCTGTAATCTTTTCAGAACACTTGAAATTAACCTCTTCACTATTTTCTGTATTGTATGTAATTAAATGGATGTTTTTTTCATTAGCTGAAATATCTCCTAATCCATTATCTAATCTTAAATCAACTTGTGAGTAGTTTAGTCCATTATTAGGGGGGTCTTCATCGTTTAATAAATTATCATCTACATTGTCTGGTAGTGGTTGGTCTACTGTGAAAATATAATATACGTAAGGATTGTTTGGTTTTGGGACAATAATTGCAGATTGTGTACTCGATTTATGTCCTAAAAGACCGCTCCCATTAGGCATTATTTGGTGTAATTTATTATAAACAACAGAACCATCTGTATAAAAAAGAATATTACCATTTTTGTCGGAAATTGATGCACACCCTTCATTAGTAATAATTTTACCATTAGTTATACTTACAGGACTGCCTGAATTGAAATCTAGTCCTGCTTTTTCTCCAAAGTACCATATTGCAGCTTCTTTTTGACTAAAAGAAGTATTGTAAATTAGAATTGTAACTAAAAGTAAAAACTTTGCTTTCATATATTAAATAGAACTCAAATTTATGGAATTAGTTTAAGTATTACGGATAAATGCTATTATCGTTTCAAACTAAAATGTCCTTTAGCTTCTCTTCCGTCTTCTAATTTTAAGGTAAACCAATAATCATCAGCAGGCATTGGCTCTCCATTGATTGTTCCGTCCCATCCTTGACTGGAAGGTAAAATTTGTTTCATTAATTTTCCGTAGCGATCAAAAATATAAATAATAGATTTTGAACTAAAAATGTTATTTACTCCTTTTATATTCCAATAATCATTGTATCCATCTCCATTTGGGGTAAAAAACTTTGGAACACCAATCACAGCAACTTGTTTTGCAATTGTACCACAACCATTTGTATCTATAACGTATATGTCATGAATTCCAGCAGCTACGTTTTCAAACAAATTTGATGTTTGGAAAGGGCCCGAAGGGGCATCTAAACTATATTCGTAGAGACCTTTTCCAGAAGCGTTAACTGTAACAGAATTTACATCTGTTAAATCAATAATGTCAACGCTATTAATTGTTGCCACATCAGAAGCGGTTACTTGAACAGTTCTAGTTCGGAAACAGCCTGAATTTGTATTCACTGTAACAGAGTAGGTTCCTTTTGTATTTACATTTAGAGTAGGGTTGCTCTCTGTAGGTAAAACAATACCATCTTTTGTCCAAGTGTAGTTATAATTAGTTGTTGGTGATCCATCAGTAATTCCGGCATTGAGTTCCACAAAAAATGAAGGTAAATTAGAACATACCAATTTATTGTCATGCCCGTCTGCATTAGTGTCAATATTAGGTTTTGGATTTACGATTAATTTAATATGTGGTCCTAATCCGTAACAGGCATTATCTAAAATACTTTCCACTCTTACCCAGATATCTTGCTGATTAGGATAACCTGTATTTCTATAGCCGGAGGTATTTGTAATTTCATTAGTTTCGGCTAAAGCATCTACTTCATTAGGATAATATTTGATGGTATAATTTGTCAAAGGTGGAATTAAAAAACTTTGGATATCTGACGTAACACTACTAAAGTCGAATTTCGAAAATCCGTCTGTATCGGTACTTACAGTAGCAATATCATCATCACAATTTTGAAATTCTCTTTTAAACGTTGCTGGTATTTGAGTAGAAGAGACAATTAAATTGATTTCTGAAATGCTATAACATCCGTTTGTATTCTCCACTCTAACCCATATTTTTTTTGAATTGGTCGTAAATGCTAATGGATTAGCAATTAAAGTAGCCGTGTCTTTTGTTTGTGCTCCAATTAATGAAGTGTAATAGTTGAATGTTTCCGAAGTAGAATTAGCCGAGATAAAATTATTTTTTTCGGTTAAATTAAAATCAGAAATACCATCTGAATTATCGTCGCATTGTTTTAAATCTATTGATGTTACTAGAGTAGGGAGGGCATAAATAGTTAATGTAGCAGGGTTAGAAATCAATCCGCAACTATTTCCTGCTTTATTCAATTGAACACGATACTGAAAACCATTCATGGAATTACTAACTTGATGAATACTTAAGGTGTTTAATGTAACTCCAGAATAAGTAGTGTTATTAGTGATGTTGTTCCAATTAGTACCGTCTGTAGATAACTGCCATTGATAGGAGTTGCCACCATTGTCAGTTATTGTAACGGAAGTATTTTGAAGTTCACAAATTGGAGTTATTTGAGGTTGCGTACCGATGCTAATTGGGGCTGCTATGGTATAATTTATATTGGGATTGATATATCCGTTACCGCTGATTACTATTCCGTTAGAATTTACTATAGGAGGGATAGTACTACCAAGAGTGGCATTTGTATTGCCTAAATACCCTGCTTCAATTACATCAGAACAATAATCATTATCACTATCTAATTCTCTAAAATTTTTAATTCCATCGCTATCAATATCAATATTAGTGGCATTAGTTCCTGACTCATCTAGATCATAAATACCATCATTGTCAGAGTCTAAATCTAAGTAATCAGGAACACCATCGTTATCGGTATCTTGCGGAACGATTCCTGTGCTATAAACATCATAGATACCATCTTTGTTATTGTCCAAACTAGACGAGCTAACTACTGTGTTTTGCTGTGACTCGATTATATCTGTAATACCATCATTGTCACTGTCCAAATCGAGTTGATCAGCAATAGTATCATTGTCGGTATCTTTTGGAATACAAGTAGCTTTTATTGTGAAAGTAGCTTTGTTATCATTGGTATCCGACAAGTTTGTATGAACAAAAGAGAAAGAAGAGGTTAAGTACGATTGAAAACTAAACGTTCCTGTTCCGGCTGTAAGTGGAGTGGTACTATTTAATCTGAAGCGTATTTCGAAGGAAGAATATTCAGTGACCCCACTTTCAAAAATACCATCATAATTAGTGTCGATTAATAATTGATTGTTTGGATTTAATATAGTTATCGTTTTGTCAATATCCGACTTTACCATAAATTCTCCATCTGAATTAATTAAATCGGTACTATTAGCTGTACTTGTATATTCTAAAGCCAAGGAGATGGGATTAGTAAAATTGATTTTATATTCTAAACTATTTCCTTTTCCAGCAGGAACTTCACTGATGAAATCCCCATTTGTTTTTCCAATAAAAGGAGTAATGACAGCAGAATTATTTATAGATGTAGTTGTAATATTAGTTGAAAAAATATTGGAATAGGTTTGTTTAGTAATATTTGTGGAAGTAAGGTCTAAAGCCGAATTTCCAAATGATTCTGTACAATTTGTAATTCCATCATTATCATTATCTAAATCAATATTATCAGCTGCTAAATCATTATCGATATCTGTGGGACAATTACTAATTGGAATTTTATCGGATAAAGTATTTGTACTACAGCTTGGAATACTTCTTTTTACTTGATAATAGCCGGGTGCAGTTGGTAAATAACTGTTTCCTGTTTCACCAATAATATCAACTCCATTTTTAAGCCATTGATAGGTATAATCTACATCTGGTTCAGTTTTAAGTGTAATATTTGGAATACAACTACCTGATATAGAAGTTGAATTTTTTATTGTTAATTCAGGTTTTAAATCAAAACCAGAATAATATCCTCCGTAAGTTGCTGCAGAATTGGTTCCATAATAGGAAACATAAACCTGCTTTGTCGACTTAATACTAACATCTCCAGATAAAGAATTTACTGAATAGTATACAAATTTTGAGTTCCCATTGATTGCTATTGGTGTCATTCCAACCGGACTATCATTAATCAATAATGTTGCTCCATTTTCGGTTACTATATTGACGGTACCATTATAGTTTACATTTCCTATTTTGTTAATTTGAGGTATATTGTCAACAATTTTGGGTGTTGAACAATTGATTGGGGGAACAAAAAATAGATTTTGATTAGCATTGGAAGTTGTGCCTCCTATACTTTGATATGCAAAAACTTTTTTAGAACTAGTGATGTATAAATTATTATTGATAAATGCACTACCATCAAAAATATAATTTTGTCCAGCCTGAATTATGATTGGTGTAGTACTCCCATTGGCATAAATTTCGGTATTGTCTTCATCCGCTATTAATAAAACACGTTCGAGTACAGCTGAACCAAGTCCTTTTATAAATATGTATTCATTCCCAATTTTATCAGCTCCTACAATTTGATCAAACCCCACATCTCTACCGCCAGAACTAGAAGGGTCATTTGTTCCCCCAAAAGAACCGCTATTAACTACAACGTTCTTGCTAGATTCTATTAAAGCACCTATAATATTACCACCGATATTGCCATTTATTGCTAATATATAACTCTCGTTTTTATTTAAATTGATAGTAATTGGACCATTAAAGGTTGTGCCGTTCGCTAATAAAGTTCCAATTGGAATATTAGAAATGGTAACACTAGTATTGTTTTCTGTAGCTAAAACAGAGATAAAATTAAGTAATCCTGCAATAGCGGAATTATTTAGCATAGCACCAGCTCTAAATCGCTTTCCTAAAGCACTAATTCCTTTCGTAACCAATCCTCCTGCTTGCGCTCCACCTCCTGCATTGGTTCTTACACTAGTATAAATTAGTCCTTCACTTTCAATAATATACCCTTTGTTTGAAAGAATCCCAGTATTTAAACTTGGAGTGAATAGTTGAGTGTTTCCTCCTGAACCTATAGAATGAATATAAGGAGTGTTTTTGTTTACTGTGCGATTAATAATAGTTCCGCCAATTTCAATAATTTTAAAATTTACATCTGTAATACTAGGAGTTGAAATATAAATATAGTGATCTTGAGGATTTGTAGTTGATGCATTATTCCAAGTAATAGGTGGAATATAGTGTGTTTTGCTAAATTGAGAAAAACAATTCAGCGCAAATAGTAAAATGAAAAGGAATAGTATTTTTTTCATTTGTTAAAAATAGTAAAAATAGTTTACCTTTTTAAGCTAAAATGACCATTAACAATTTGATTGTCATTCAATACTAATCGAAACCAATAGTCATCTGCGGGAAGAGGGTAGCCATTAAATATACCGTTCCATCCGGTAGCACTTGATTCCATTTGCTTGAGTAATTTTCCAAAGCGGTCAAAAATTGAAATTGCAGCTTGTGGATACAAATCTAGTCCATCAATTTTCCACATATCGTTAGAGCCATCTCCGTTTGGAGTAAAAAAAGTTGGATAATCTAAAATGGTAAATGGGTACGTGGCATATTCACAATTAGCTGTGTTTCTAATGTAGGCAATATAATTTCCTTTAGGTATTCCGGTAAAAAGTGAACTGTTTTGGTAATTGATACCGTCAATAGAAAATTCATAGTTAATATTTGTTGAAGGAGTAATCAATTCAATCGAGTTTTTTCCTCCGGCAAACTCTTTTATAATTGGTGTGGGTAAGCTACCCAAATTTTGACTACTCGGTAATGTCCGTAATGTGATTTGAGCCGTTTCGGAACAGCTTAATTTTGAATTGATTCCTTTGGCAAATACTATTTGGTCTCCAAAATTGGTTTTTTCGAAAGCTGTTGGGTTGGTTATTTCAATAGTTTGGTTCCTATCTTCATAGTAATTGGAAATTGTAGTGCTTGAATCGTTGTTAGTAATGATAGATTGTACAGCCGTTAAATCGAAAAATGCGGTTCCTGTTCCATTATCATCGCATTTAGTAAGTTGTACGTCTTTTAAACCCATTCCTGTTGTGTATTCAATTTTGATTTCTCCAATATAATTACAACCACTAGAATCGGTAACTTCAACTTTATAACTACCCGCTTGAGTTACTATGAGTGAAGAATTTGTTTCTCCAATTAAAGGAATAGTTGCCCCATCTTTATACCATTTGTACGTATATGCTACAGGCATATTGGTTTGTATTTCAAATGTTTCTCCATTACAAATGGCAGTATTGTCTGCTACTAATCGATCTTTCCCTAAGTCAATTTTGGAAGTAAAACTGCCTGCTTCAACAAAGACTGCAGAATTATTGTCGTTATCTCTGTCATTGGCAATAACTAATTTAATATGGTAGGTATGACCAGCAATTAAAGTTGATTTTGCGGTTAATGGAATGGTTTGCCCTGCATAATTTATAGGACTTGAGCTTGGAGTGGAGGAGTTGAATTGGCCAAAAAAAGATTCGTTTTTCGCATCACATTTTGTGGTGGTAAATGTATCAGAATAATTAATTGCTGGATGAATGTTTTTTGAAGAAACAGTAGTCCCGTCAGGTAAAACAGCTAAATTAGTATAAGGACCTGCTAATGTTACATCTTTAATCAATAAAGCTAATCCATCTGAATATTTACAAGGATTGTCTTTGATGTATTCATTGGATGCAAAAATGTAATTGAAACTCAAAAAAGTAGTCTGGGCAATAAAATCAAATTCTAAAGAACTTGCATTTCTTGAACTTATTCCTAGAACTGAGTTAATATCTGAATCACCGTTCCAATTAGTACCTCCCCCAAGATTGGAGTAGGGACCTTCAGAATTTTTACTACTCCATGTACTTAAAACGATTCCTGAAGAAAAGGGAAAACTACTGTTGTTTTTAGTAAAAATACCATAACTGTTTTGGATTAGGTTCAAAGGATCTCCTTTGGCGGTTTCTCCTGAAACACTGATGCAAGAAGTATTATTCGTTAATTTTTGAACTAATGCGGTAGCATTTTTAGTATCGTCCACACTAATAAATTGTGCTGAAATCGCTAAAGGAAAACAACAAACGAATAGTACAAATAATATGGTTTTTATCCAACTCATAATGAAACAAAGATACTATAATTCTCTTTTGAGATGTACTAACGGAAAAGGAAACCAAAAATTATTTCCCAGTATATTTTTCAGTAAATTTGTTGTAAATACATTCCCAATGAGCGAAGAACCTTTGATGATATTTAAAAAACCGTCTTATCCTATTAATGAGGCGTTATTGGATTATCTTGAACGATTTGATCGAATTTCTAAATTCCCTATTTCGTATGACGATTTGTTGCGTTTTTCAGGATCTATTAACGTGTATGACAAAGAGGACCAAGATACACTATGGGTTAGAGTGTATTACAACGAATTTGAGCGTGAAGAAATTGATTTAACCTTAAAAAAAATCTATTCCTTATTGCACTCTGACGGTAATTTGGAGATAATCAAATTCTTGAATGTCGACTCTATTGACTATTGTACTTTTGGGAATTCAAAGCCTTTCAGAATTAAGGTTAGAAATATTCTTAACGACAATTACACGCATTTTTATATTAAAAAAGCTGATGCCTCAAGGGTATATGGGTTGGAACTGGAACATATTTTATCGCCTGATAAAATTAACTTTTTAGTTCATCAGGATACTTTGATTGAGGAACATATTATGGGGATTGCTGGGGATGTTTTTATTAATAATCATTTGAAGAATTGTACCGAAACGGAGAAGTCTCAAATAGCTAAGGAGTTTGTAAAGTTCAACGAACGTTCTATGATTCGGTTACTTGGCGATATGCGCGCTTATAATTATGTGGTGATTCCTATTCACGATTTTGACCAAGTAGTGTATCGAATAAGAGCCATTGATTTTGACCAGCAATGTTACGAAGGTAATTTTAAAGTGTATCGTCCTCAGTTTTTTAAGGAGAATTATCCGATGGTGAAATTGGTAAAAGATAAATTACAAGAAAGTTCTATTAACCAATATAAAAACGAAGAACGTTCCGTTTTGGCTAAACGAATCCATTCTGCTGAAAACAGAATTAAACGTTTGTTGAAAATTATGGGAGAAGATACGTTATCAACTTCTTCACATTTGGAACAATTGAAACTCGAATTGTATCGGTACACGAATGATTTGAATTTTAAGAAAGCCAAATCAATGGGTAATATTATGAGTGCGTCTTTTCAGTATATCACGCGAAATTTCAAAAACGTCAATCCATTTAAATCGTAGTAAGCAAAAATAAAAGCTTCTAAAAAAAGAATCTTGTCATTCCGAATTTATTTCGGAATCTATAAATTTTTATATGTCAATCTATTAATAGAAACTGAAACAAGTTCAGTTTGACAAGATTTTGACTTTCAAGTGTATTCTTATTTTAATTTTTCTCTTCTTTGTTGAAGTAGACCAAGTAATAATACATTTGTTTTTCTTCGTCCCAGCCTTTTTCTACAAATTTTTCGGCACTTTCTGGGTTGATGAAATCCATTTTAATTTGGATGTGCGTATCCAAATTAATCACGTTTTTGATGGACTTTCTAGCATCAGAAACCGCTGCGTTTGCAATAGGGAAGGTGGTAATGTCTTCAATACTGTATTTGTCTCCCTTGTCTACTTTATAATTTTTAAATTCAGGAATCAAATCAGGATTGTCCAAGACTTCGTTTAAGAAATTAGTTTCCTCAAACTGGTCGTTTTTGGCAAAATAATTCACAGAACGATTCATAAACATCACTTCTTCTTTTTTGTCTTCAGCAGGGAAAACTACGTCTTTTGCGAAGCCTTGACAGAATTTCAAGTATTTTTTAGTGATGTAATTTTCATCTTCAAAAGCATCTACAGATAAGAAGTGTTCTAACCAATACCGTGCATCGTAACGGTTACTGTCAACCGTTAAGATTTTATATCCTTCTTCTTTTTTGTAATTGAAGATTAAGCAGCCTTTGTCTAATTTATTTAAGCTAACTCCGTGTTGTAAAATCATTTCAAGGTGGGTATCTTTTTCTTCAAATTGTAGAAAATCAGCTTGGATTTCGCTTTTAAAAATTCCAATGGCATCGACTATATTGTTATCAATAGCAAGGTTGGTTAAATACGTAACATACACTTCACCATTCTTAATGTGTGGGTGATTGGATTGTTCAAACAAATGTTTGGTGATTTGCTTTGAAACCTCATGAACATTAGACGGATTCTCAAATATTTGAGAAGCAAATTTGTACATTTCATTGTAATCCAAATCCACTTCGTGCGCAAACTGAAAGTAATTTTCTTCTTTCTCTCTGAAAGGCTTGAAGAAAAATTCTTTTATCAAAGGAACAATTTCATCATTTAGATTGAATGGTTGTTCGGATAAAAAAATAGCTTCGTTACGGCTTTTATTTCCTACACGATGAATAGAAAGCGAATCAATATGGGTGTTGAATAAGTTAATCATAATTTTAGCCCCTCCCGTCCTCCCCAAAAGGGAGGTGCCAAGAATTGGGAAGTATTTTAGTTAATTTTTATTTAGAAATAGAATTTTTTAATCTTATTTTTAATCTAGTTTATGCTCCCTCTCCTTTGGAGAGGGTCGGGGAGAGGCCTAATTCCAATTTTCTTCGTAGCCAAAGTCTTCAAAGCTATCGTCTCCTTCAAACATATCTAGATCGTCTTCGTCTAAATCGTCTTCAAATTCGCCATAGATATCATCATGCATATCCGCCTCAAAGTTTTTTTCAATAGCTTCATCAGGCATTTCTCCATGAGAAAACAGCGTTTCAGGATAAAGAGCACCTGCTTGAGGTTCTTCAACAGCAGCTAATTCTACCAAGAAAGTCCACATATTGATAAAGTCATATACGTAGATGATTTTTGTATTTTCTTTGTCTAAAAGATCCGATAATTTGTAATCGCTCATGATGGTTTGTTCTCCAGGAACATCTCCTGCGTCAAACATTGGAATTTCATCTTCTTGATTCCAAGTATCATCACAAGTATAAAAAGAAGCCACTTCCATTCCGTCAAATCCAAAAGAATTGAAGATAGCATTGTGTAAATCTTCTAAAGTGTCTTCGGCAAGGATAGCAATATCTCTGAAAATATCTTCTTCTGCGTCTAGAATTACTCTGAATTTATAAACCATAATCGTTGTTTTTATAGAAAGTTCAAAGGTAAATTATTAATTACTAATTACGAATTGTGAATTACGTTTTGTTGAAAAGATTTTAAAATAATGACATTGAGGTTTTTATTCTAATTTCTTAATCACTTTCGCAGGATTTTCCACTGCCATAGAATAATCGGGAATATCTTTTGTAACTACAGAACCCGCACCAATGACACAGCCTTTGCCAATAGTTACTCCGGGACAAATAACAGCATTACCTCCAATCCAGCAATCGTCTCCAATACTAATGGGTTTAGAAACTTTATGGGTACGACGCATTTGCGATTCCAATGGATGCGATGCGGTATACAATTGAACGCCCGGACCAAAAAGCACATGAGAGCCAATAGTTACTTTATTTTCGTCGAGGACGACACAGTTTACATTGAAAAAGACATTATCGCCACAGCTAATATTGTATCCATAATCGCAGAAAAAAGGCGGTTCAATGTACAAGTTGTTGCCCGCATTTGGAAGTAATTCTTCTAAAATCAAACGTGCATTTTTTGTCATTCGGTATTCAGTTACATTGAGCCGATGCAACAAATTTTTTGCTTTTCGTCTGTCTTTTTTAAGCTCTAAATCGCCCAAAAGATAGGGTTCGCCATTAATTATTTTTTCTTTTTCGGGTTTCATTATTACTAAATTTAATAGATGTAAATATACACATTCTACAATTCATCTATGTTTTTTGATAATTTGATAATGAGTATGATGAATGGTTGGGTTAATTAGTTGAAATAGGTTTTTCGAATCCCAATCAAAATAAGTATCAGAACTGAATACGCTATAAAAAATGGAATGATCCATTCTATTTGTCCCAAAGGTAAAAGCACGGCAATAATCAGTAATTGGAATCCTAAACCATACAAGGAAACCAGTGTCATGAACCAGTTAGGGAATGTTTTAACTCGGTAAGCATCGCTATCTAAAGTATGTATGATTTTATCAAAACCACCATACACGATGGTGTAAATTTTAAATAGAATATTGACTGAATATTGAGTTTCTCCTGGCAAAGCTCTAGGTGTTTTGTATTCAAAAACCTTGCTGGTAGTATCCCCTCCAATAGACTTATTTCTCAAAATGACATAGTAATAATTGTATAGTGTGCCTTGCAATTGAATGCAAAAAAATGCGATTAAAGTAAGCCAAAACGAAGTTCGAGAAACATAACAAATTGTTATTAAAAATAGAAAATTTAAAACAATGTCAAACACACTATCAAGGTACCTGCCTACATAAGAAGGCGTGTTTTTTAAACGAGCCAACTCGCCATCAGCAGCATCAATTCCTGATTTTAGTACAATGAAAAAACCTGCCCATACATAGCTTCCGTTAAAAATACAATAAATCGCGATTAGTCCAGCAATCCCAAACAATAAAGTAACATGTATGGGAGTAAAGCGGGTGTTTTTTAAGTTATTGGCAAGCAATTTTCCAAAAGGTCTTCCATAATCGGATAAATCTAAAAATTTATCTTGTGCGGCCAGTTTAGACATTTATTATGTTTAAGACGATATTGTGACATTATAGTCGGGTATTATTGTTTATTTTTTTGAAGTTTTCCAAAACTAAATAGAATTGTAAGCCAAATAGAAGGGTAGCCATTACGATATGAATCGTTTGAGATCCAAATGGGAAATTAAAATAATACATCGCAATTCCAGAAAGAATTTCAATACAGATTATAGCAATTACCCCATTCATTTTAGTAAAACCTAAATCTAGTTTTCTATTTCTCCAAAACAAAAAGGAATTGGCACAAACAATTATGATTGAAAAACTTCGGTGGGTGTAGAAACCTCCTTTAGGGTTTTGCAACCAAACTTCTTTAGGTAAACCTGCTTCTACAATTGTATCAACTGATTCTCGAACTTGAGTTCCAAAAATGATTTGTATTATGGTTAAACCTAATGCTGCAATTAAAACCCATTTGAATTCAGCATCCAATGATTTTGTTTTTTGTTTTTCTTGAACAGAATAAATAACAGACAATTGAACAGCAACTATAAGTAAGGCTGCCAGCATGTGTGTTGTTATTTTATAAGGATTTAATACTGAGTCTACCACTGTTTTTCCTAACCAAGCTTGAAATCCCATTAAAAAACAAATGAGTAAACTATAGAAAAATAATTTTTTATTTTCTTTCCAATATCCTAAAGAGAAAAAAAGCGCAATGATACAAGCAATACCAGCTAATGCACCAACTAATCGATTGATATATTCTACCCAAGTATGGAATGGATTGAAAATGGCATAATCATGTTTGGTATATTTTTCCCAGTGTGTATTTTCAAAATTTGTGGGAGCTACAAAATGGTCTTTGGCAACTAAAAGTGCTTCATCTTTAATTATAACTTGTCCTTTTGAATATTCTTTTCCAATTGTGTAAAGCAGTTCTTTCTCTTCAGTAGGAGGGATGTAGTATCCAAAGCATTTCGGCCAATCTGGGCAACCCATACCCGAACCTGTCATTCGAACTAAAGCTCCAGCAACGATTACTAGATAGACTAAAACTAAAGCTGCTTTTGCGGAGGGTAGAAAATATTTTTTCATTTTTTTATTTAAGTTTCAAAGTAACTGAGTTTCAAGGTTACAAAGTATCTTTTATTTTGTTCATAAAAGAAGTTAACATTCTCTCAAGTTCTCGACTATCCTCATAAAGTTTATTGAACTTTTCTAAAGAAATGTATTTTAAATTATACGCAATTTCTATTTGTGTTTGAAATTCGAAAAGAGAACCCAAAGAAATGGTTAAAAATCTGTAATAATCTTTATTAGTTCCTCTTCCAAATCCCTCTGAAATATTACTTGGAATTGAGATTGAACATCTTCTAATTTGAGAAGTTAGTCCAAATTGTTCATTATTAGGAAAATCAGCTGATATAGTATAGCAATTTGTAACTAAAGCCATAGCTTTCTGCCAAATAAGTAGGTCTCTAAATGTCTTCATTGTATTAGTTTATCAAAATAACACTATTTAACTCAGTAACTTTGCTACTTTGCAACTTTACTTAATCCTAATTTTTCAGCTCTTTTCAAAACGAAATCATAAGCGGCTTGGTATTCATTTGGGATTTCTCCTTCCAAAATAGCTTCTTTTACCGCTTCTTTCAATACCCCAATTTCACGAGACGGTTTCAAATCAAAAATAGCCATAATCTCTTCACCAGAAATAGGAGGTTGAAAATTCCGAACGTGATCTCGAGCTTCTACTTCAATAATTTTCTTTCGAACAATATCAAAATTATTGTGGTATTTTTTGAATTTAGCTGGATTTTTAGTAGTGATATCGGCTTCGCAAAGGGTCATTAAATTATCGACATCTTCACCTGCATCAAAGACTAATCTTCGCACTGCTGAATCGGTTACAATCTCTTCTGCCAATACAATTGGTCGGGAACTCATCATGACCATTTTTTGAACAAATTTCATTTTTTGGTTCAACGGCATGTGCAAGCGTTCGAAGATTCTTTTAACCATTTTTCCGCCTAAAAATTCATGTCCGTGAAAAGTCCAACCTTGTTTTTTGTTGAAACGTTTGGTAGGTGCTTTGCCAATATCATGTAATAAAGCAGACCAACGTAACCATACATCATCGGTATTGGGACAAATATTATCCACCACCTCTAGTGTATGATAAAAGTTGTTTTTGTGCGTATGACCTTCTATTTCTTCTACCTGATTCAAAGCAGTCAGTTCAGGTAAAATAATATCCAAAAGTCCTGTTTTGTACAATAATAAAAATCCAATAGAAGGTTTTTCGGTAGATAAGATTTTATTCAATTCATCTACAATTCGTTCGCCAGAAATAATAGTGATACGTTCGGCATTTTTAGTAATAGAAGCCAAAGAATTGTTTTCAATTTCAAAACCCAATTGGGTTGCAAAACGAATAGCACGCATCATTCTCAATGGATCGTCAGAGTAGGTAATGTCTGGATCAAGAGGTGTTTTTATAGTTTTGTTTTCTAAATCCAATACACCATTAAATGGATCAACTAAATCACCATAAGTATCTGTATTTAAGGATAAAGCTAGTGCATTTATTGTAAAATCACGACGGTTTTGATCATCTTCTAAAGTTCCGTTTTCTACGACAGGATTCCGACTTTCAAAATGGTAGGATTCTTTTCGTGCGCCTACAAATTCGATTTCAGTATCCTCAAAACGAAGCATGGCCGTTCCATAAGTTTTAAAAACCTGAACTTTTGGTTTTTTAGGGAGTAATTCAGATACTTTCAAAGCGAGTTCGATTCCGCTACCTACAGCAACAATATCGATGTCTTTTTTAAAATCTCTTCCTAGAAGAAAATCTCTTACAAATCCACCAATAACATAGCTTTCTACATTAAGTTCTTGTGAAGCTTTAGCGATAACTTCGAAAATTCTATTATTTAAAGCAGATTTGTAATTCATGTTTTTTACCACCGCAGATTCGCAGATTTATTATTTAATTGAATTAACTATTCGTTTATATTCTAATGAAACTGAATTAAAATTTACCAGTAATGCGAGCTCATTATTAGATATTTTTAAATAGTTTAGACATTGATTATAATGATTTGCATTAAAACAATCTACAGTTTTTATTTCTAAAATTATTTTATTGTGTACTACAAAATCAGCATAAAATTTATGTTTTAGTATTGTGTTTTTATAATTAACACTAAATTCTTTTTCTCTTTCAAATGGAATGTTTAGTTGGGAAAATTCAAATTCTATGGCGTCTTTATATACAATTTCAGAAAATCCTTTGCCTAAATTCTTGTGAACTTCAAAAAGAATTCCAATAATTTGATATGTTTTATCTTTATGTAAATAATCTTCCATTGATTATATTTTAATCTGCGAATCTGCGGTAAAATTTAATTACTTCCTAATCACTTTTACCTGAGCATCATTTGTCAATTTTATAATTGTAGAAGGTTTTCCTGCAATTTTTTCGTGTGCCAAATTTACAACATAGTCCACACCTTTTATAATTTCGGGACTAATTTCTTTAAATGATTTTGGAGTAGGTTGTCCCGATATATTGGCCGAGGTAGAAACTAATGGCTTTTTCATGCGCTCCATTAATTTGAAACAAAAAGGCTCTTTAACTAATCGAATTCCTAAGGTTTTGTCAGGTGCAATTAAATTAGGCGCTACATTTCTTGGATTGTCAAGTACTAATGTCGTTGGATTTTCTGATAAATCTAAAATTTGCCAAGCTACTTCTGGAATTTCCTTAAAGACATTGTACATCATTTTTTCTCCATTCATGAGGCAAATCATACTTTGGGTTTCGGCTCTTTTTTTGAGTTGGTATATTTTCGCCACCGCTTCTGGGTTAGTGGCGTCACAGCCAATTCCCCAAACCGTATCAGTAGGATAAAGAATGATTCCGCCATTTTTTATGACTTCAAAAGCATTTAAAATTTCTTGATTGATGTCCATCATAATTTTAGTTTAGTTGATACGATAGCATAATACCCCCTCTATAAGGGAGCCATTCACCACTTTTATTATATTTTACGGCACTCTCGTATCGTTCGTTTGTACCAATGTAATATCCTTTGTAAAAGCCTTGGTGCGAGCCACCTCCTAAAAAACAGTCTAAATGTATTTTTTGATTAATTTTTGCTTTATAGCCCAATGTTATTCCCATAACATAACCTAATCCTTCTTCGTATTTGTTAGTGTTTAAATAATTCCATTTTTGGAAATTGAAAATGGTTGCTCCTAGATGTGCTCCTATGTAAAATCCATTATTTTTTTCTTTAAAATGGTAGCGGTATTCTGGTATAAAAAGATAAAATTCTCTAGGATTGCCTTTAACTGATTTCCAAAATGAGGCTGTAATATCAAATTGAAATGTAGATTGCTTACCAATACTTGTTTCGATACCTACATTTGGAATCGTCAATAATGTAGTAAATACATTTCCTTTTAAAAAGGTCTGGGCATTTGAATGGATACAACTAGAAAAGATTAGGATAACGAAAAATTTTTTCATGAAGTGGGGGGTGATTTGATTACGTTACTTAATTGATTTTAGGTGATTTTTTTTAGTAAGCTTAGAGCGAAACCAAAAAATGATATTATTGTTGTATTCAACAACGTTCTTCATTAACCTAGACTTTGATTTGTATTTGTCAGCAACAAAATGTACTGGGAGGTATTTTATTTTCAACTGATTGTGATATACATAAACATTAAGTAGTCTTTCAGACATAAAACCTAATACTCTTTCTTGATAAGGATTGTTAGAAATTTCAATTCGCTCCTCTACTTTTTCTAAAATTGAAAATAACCAATTGGAATAGTTGTCAATCAGGTCTTTTTTGGCAATGAACATATTAAAAGGAGAAAAAGAATTGTTTTCAAACATTATTTTTTGAAAACTTGCTTCGTATTCAGGGTATAACTCAACAACGGTTTGTGCCAAAATATCAAAATCTTGTGGTAAATGCGATAAGGAATAATGACTGTATAACGATCTTGTTTTAACTAGTTGATTTGGCAAAATAATATCATAGCCTTCCAAAAGACTTTCTTTATAACAGTAATTTTGAAAATTATTTGAAAAGTAATTCTCCGTTATTTCTGTTATTTCGTTTGCGGTTTTATTTCCAGAAAAGTCAAAAAATCGTCTGTAATGGCAAAGGCCCAAAGTATTTATGTCATATAAATTTTTCCACGCCCAATACAATGCTGTAAGTTCGCAATAGTTTTTGTTCTTTGAACTTATATTTATTCCAGAATTGTCCGATTGGTAAGGTAGATTTATTGTACTGATTTCTTTTCCAACATGAATAGGTAAGAAAGAGTTGTCAGGAATATAATTGAATTCTCTGTGTGTACAAATTAGAATTTTGGTACTCATAATAGTGTAATTTATATAGAATCTTTGCTTTTTTTCAAGGCAGACGCTATTATTTGATGCATATCATAATATTTGTATTCAGCTAATCGTCCACCAAAAATGACATTGTTGTCTTTTTCAGATAAGCTTTTATACTGATTATAGATTGCGTTATTCTTATCATCATTGACAGGATAATAGGATTCTTTTCCTAAACTCCATTCGTCAGGATATTCATACGTTATTACGGTTTTCTTTTGAGTGCCAAATTCAAAGTGTTTATGCTCAATGATTCGTGTAAAAGGAATTTTATTTTCAGTGTAATTGACTACTGCATTTCCTTGAAAATTACTTTGATCCAAAGTTTTGGTTTCAAATTTCAAACTGCGATATTCTAAGCTGCCAAATTGGTTATTATAATATTCATCAATTTTTCCAGTAAATACTATTTTGTCTGCTAATAGGGTCAGTTCTTCACGTTGGGCAAAAAAGTCCACATTAAGTCGAACTTCAATTCCGTCTAATAATCCATCAATTAATTTGTTATAACCCCCAATCGGTATTCCTTGGTATTTGTCATTAAAATAATTATTGTCGTAAGTAAATCGAACAGGTAATCGTTTGATAATAAAAGCAGGTAATTCAGTTGCTTTTCTACCCCATTGTTTTTCGGTGTATCCTTTGATTAGCTTTTCATAAATATCCATACCCACAAGCGATATAGCTTGTTCTTCAAGATTTTTAGGATTGGTAATTCCAGATGCTTTAACCTGTTCTTCAATTTTGTTTTTTGCCTCTTCAGGAGTTCTAACACCCCACAATTGGTAGAAAGTATTCATGTTAAAAGGCAAGTTGTATACTTCATTTTTATAGAAAGCAACAGGAGAGTTAGTGTATCTATTAAATTCAACAAATTGGTTCACATAATCCCAAATTTCTTTATCATTAGTATGAAATATATGGGCGCCATATTTATGTATATTTATGCCTTCAGTCTGTTCGCAATATACATTACCGCCTTTATGGTTTCTTTTATCAATGACTAAACACTTCTTTCCTTTTTTCTGAGCTTCGTGAGCAAAAACAGCTCCAAAGAGTCCAGAGCCAACTATTAAATAATCGTATTGTGACATTATTTGTGAATTTACCTAATGAGTAATTTTTATTTTTTTAAATAATCCATCGCACGAGGACTAGTCCAAGTATTGTTTTTTAGACTATTACAATAGTAATGAATTAAATGGCTTAGAATTAAAACATTTACTTTCAATTTTGGTACAAAAAAGAAAATAGTTCCTATAATGGCTAGAACTGTTTTTTCTATTAGGGTAGAGGTAATTAAAAGCAATTGAATGATAAAATTTTTAAAGCCATTAGTATGTTCATTAAAATAAACATGTTGCGAAATTAAAACTTCAGTCTTAGTCAAAGCTTTTGTTTTTATATTGATTCTAGAAGCTCCGCCGTGTTTATGAATGATAAAAGTACTTCGTATCAAGGCTATTTTACCTCCCAACTTATTTACCTTTTTGCAAAGATCAACATCTTCAAAGTAAAGCCAATATTTTTCAGTCCACCCATTTGCTTTTTCAAACCACGTTCTGCTCATAAAAATCACAGCCCCTGTTGCCCAGTCAGGGAAAATAGTTTGTTGTTTGGGGTTATAATTTATAGCAATAGTTCGTTTGTTTATCCATTTGTACCATGCTCTGAATGGCCCGAATAGAGTGGTAAGGCTTGGAAAGAAACGTATTTCATTGTATTTTTTGTCAGACTCATTGATTTGAGTACAACATACGATTCCTATGTTTGTATTAGTTCTAGCAGTGTGCCACAGTTCGTAAATAGCATCCTCCGTAATAATGGTATCAGGATTTAAAAAGAATAAATAATTTCCTTTTGCAGCTGATGCTCCTACATTACATCCATTAGCAAAACCGTTATTGCCTGAATTCTCTATAAAAAAAATGGAAGGAAAGAGTACTCTAAAATCCTCAATCCTTCCATCATTGGATTGATTGTCTATTACAATTGTTTCTATTGTAAATCGATTACTATGTATAGAAACGATAGACTGAAGACATTCTTTAAGGTCGTTCCAGCTTTTATAGTTTACAATGACAATTGAGATATCAACCATTTGATTTTTTTATTATACAGCTACGTCGTATTCTCTCAACGCATTGTTCAATGACGTTTTCAAATCAGTAGAAGGTTTGCGAGTACCAATGATTAAAGCACAAGGCACTTGAAATTCACCAGCTGCGAATTTTTTAGTATAACTTCCTGGAATTACTACAGAACGAGCAGGTACAAATCCTTTCATTTCTCTAGGTTCGTCACCAGTTACATCGATGATTTTTGTTGATGCAGTTAAACATACATTGGCTCCAAGAACCGCTTCTTTACCTACATGAACTCCTTCTACTACGATACAACGAGAACCAATAAAAGCACCATCTTCAATAATTACTGGAGCAGCTTGTAAAGGTTCTAAAACACCACCAATCCCAACACCACCACTTAAGTGAACGTCTTTACCAATTTGAGCACAACTTCCTACTGTCGCCCAAGTATCAACCATAGTTCCTTCATCAACATAAGCACCAATATTAACATAACTTGGCATCATGATAACGCCACTAGAAATGTATGAACCATAACGAGCAGAAGCTCCTGGTACCACACGTACTCCTTTTTCAGCATAGTTTCTTTTCAATTCCATTTTGTCATGGTACTCAAAAATTCCAGCTTCCCAAGTTTCCATTTTTTGGATAGGGAAATACATTACTACGGCTTTTTTTACCCATTCGTTTACTTGCCATTCGTCGCCTTTTGGTTCAGCAACACGTAATTTTCCAGCATCTAATAATGCAATAACTTCTCTAATAGCATTGGTTGTAGCCGTTTCTTGTAATAAAGCTCTGTTTTCCCAAGCTTGTTCTATTGTTGTTTGTAATGAATTCATGGTGTAGTTTGTATTAATTTTTGACAAAGATAGTTTTTTTGTGCAATTGTCAAAAGAGGAACTCTAGGATACATTGTTATCAATTAACTGAATTAATTCATCATAACAGGAAAGGATTTATGGTGAATTTTAAGTAAATTTACACTCTTCAATTTAAGAGATAAATTAATGCCAAGAATACTCGCTATAGATTACGGACAAAAACGCACCGGAATTGCAGTTACTGATGAGCTGCAAATCATTGCTTCTGGATTAACAACGATTCCTTCGGCAACGGCCATTGATTTTTTGAAAGACTATTTCCAAAAAGAAAAAGTAGAAGCAGTACTTATCGGCGAACCCAAACAAATGAATGGTCAGCCTTCTGAAAGTGCTTCAATTATTAAAGGTTTTGTGACTCATTTTACCAATCATTTCCCTGATATGAAAGTAATTCGAGTAGATGAACGGTTTACTTCTAAAATGGCATTTCAATCTATGATTGATAGTGGTCTGAGTAAAAAGAAACGTCAAGATAAAGGTTTGATTGACGAAATTTCAGCAACGATTATGCTGCAAGATTATTTGACCAGAAAAATGTAGTAGTTCTGTGTTTTTTGACTGGTTAATAATCCGTTTGTTTTCTTACGTTTAGATTTGATTTTGTTATAAATTTATAATGATTTTTGCAATTTTAAGGAGTATATTTGCACCTTAAAATTTTGAACCATGTCCGATACTACAATTCGAACCAATCCTGATGTAATCCTTATAGGTGCTGGAATTATGAGTGCCACGCTGGGAGTGATTCTCAAAGAATTACAGCCTAACATGACTATTGAAATATACGAAAGATTAGATAATGCCGCTTGCGAAAGTTCTGATGCTTGGAACAATGCCGGGACGGGACATTCTGCTTTTTGTGAATTGAATTATACTCCTGAGGCAGCAGATGGGACTATCAGTCCTAAAAAAGCTATTAGTATTGCAGAGTCTTTTGAGGTTTCAAGACAATTTTGGTCGTATTTAGTACAACAAAATAAAGTGGTTTCTCCTGATAAATTTATTAAAAGTGTACCGCATTTAAGTTTTGTTTGGGGAGATAAAAATGTAGCCTATTTAAAGAAGAGATTTGAAGTATTACAATCGAATCCATTATTTAAAGAGATGGATTTCAGTACTGAATTTTCAACATTACAAGAATGGATGCCTTTAGTAATGGAAGGAAGAGAACTTTCAGAACCGATGGCAGCTACTAAAATGGATATTGGAACCGATGTTAATTTTGGAGAGTTAACAAGAAGTATGTTCAATTATTTACAAACACTTGATGGTGTGAGTATGCATTTCAACAATGAAGTTAGAAAATTGAAACAACGAAAAGATGGCTCTTGGAGAATAAAAGTGAGTGACTTGACTACAGGACAGAAAAGAAGAGTATATCCAAAATTTATTTTTATTGGTGCTGGAGGCGGTTCTTTGCCGTTGTTAGAAAATGCCAATATTCCAGAAGGAAAAGGATATGGTGGTTTTCCTGTAAGTGGGCAATGGCTAAAATGTACTAATCCAGAAGTGATTGCGAAACACGAAGCTAAAGTATACGGTAAAGCTAGTGTTGGTGCTCCACCTATGTCGGTACCTCATATTGATTCCCGAATGATTAACGGAGAAAAGCAATTGCTTTTTGGACCTTTTGCAGGATTTTCTACACGTTTCCTTAAAAATGGTTCGTACTCTGATTTACCATTGTCAATTAAACCAGACAATATTATTCCGATGGTAATCGCTGGAATCAAAAATATTCCATTGACTAAATATTTGATTGAGCAAGTGCGTCAGAAACCAAAAGATAGAATGAATGCGTTACGAGAATATGTGCCTAATGCGAGGTCAAAAGACTGGAAGTTAGAGCGTGCAGGTCAGCGTGTCCAAGTCATTAAAAAAGACGAAAAAGAAGGTGGGGTTTTGGAATTTGGAACCGAAGTAATAACTACTAATGACGGAACTTTGTCAGTTTTGTTAGGGGCTTCTCCAGGAGCTTCTACTGCGGTAACCGTAATGTTAGATGTAGTGCAAAAATGTTTCAAGGACCAAATGAAAACTACAGAATGGCAGTCTAAATTAAAAGTGATGATTCCTTCGTATGGACAAGCGTTGAATACTAATGCAGACTTGTTAGCTGAAGTTAGAAAAAACACTGCTGAAACATTGAAATTGAACTAAAACAGTTTCATGACTCCTAATGAGCTAATAGTAAAAGGTATTGGGGATTAGACATTAATGTATATCGTAATTCAAATATCTTTTACTACTTTTGCACTCTAAACAAGAGAAAAATTGCCTTCATAAGGTAAATTGCTACTTAATATAAAACTATGATTTTACCAATTATAGGTTATGGTGATCCTGTTTTAAGAAAGGTTGGAGAGGCAATTACGCCTGATTATCCTAACTTAAAGGAAACTATTTCCAATATGTACGATACGATGTACAATGCTTACGGAGTTGGATTAGCAGCGCCACAAGTAGGTTTGCCTATACGTTTGTTTGTTATTGATACAACCCCTTTTAGTGATGATGAGGATATGTCTGAAGCCGATCAAAAAAAAATGAACGGATTCAAACGTACTTTTATTAATGCTAAAATTGTAAAAGAAGAAGGCGAGGAATGGAGCTTCAACGAAGGCTGTTTGAGTATTCCTGATGTGCGTGAAGATGTCTATCGAAAACCAACCGTAACAATTGAATATTGCGAAGAAGATTTTGTAATGAAAACCGAAGTTTTTGATGGTTTAATTGCAAGAGTAATTCAGCACGAATACGATCATATAGAAGGGATTTTATTTACAGATAAAATTTCGTCTTTGAAAAAACGTTTGATTCAGAAAAAATTAAAAAACATTATTGAAGGAAAAACATTTCAAGAGTATAGAATGAAGTTCTTTGGTAAAAAAGGAAGATAATTAAATAAAAACAGATACAATGAATATCGAAAAAATATTAGCTATTTCTGGGAAACCAGGTTTATACGAATTAAAAATCCAAACCCGTACAGGTTTTGTAGCCGAGTCATTATTAGATGGTAAAAAAATCACAGTAAATTTAAAAGCAAACGTAAGTTTGTTATCTGAAATTTCGATTTATACGTATGAAGCTGAGAAACCATTGGCTGAAATATTGAATACTATTGCCAAAAAAGAAAAAAATGGACCTGCTATTTCTCATAAAGAAGATGCAGCTACTTTAGCCGCTTACTTTAAAGAAATCTTACCTGATTATGATGAAGAAAGAGTATACGGTTCTGATATCAAAAAAGTATTGAATTGGTACAATTTGTTGCAATCAAAAGGTTTAGTTACTGATGAAGCGCCAAAAGCGTCAAGTAAAGAAGAATCCGTTACAGAAGAAAAACCTAAAAAAGCAAAAGCTACAAAAGCGTAATTGTTAATTGGAAAGTTATTTAAATCCTGCTGAGATGTATTTCTTAGCAGGATTTTTTTATTTTTACCAAAACCAATTTTTACAATGAATTCAAGAGAATCAAAACTTCAGGCATTCGATAGACTATTGACCATCATGGACGAATTGCGTGATCAATGTCCTTGGGACAAAAAGCAAACATTACAAAGTTTACGTCACCTAACTATTGAGGAAACCTATGAGTTGGGCGATGCGATTTTAGAAAATGATTTGGAAGAAGTCAAAAAAGAATTAGGCGACTTGTTATTACACATTGTTTTTTATGCGAAAATTGGAAGCGAAACCCAAGATTTTGATATGGCGGATGTATGTAATGCCATTTGCGAAAAGCTGATTCATCGTCATCCTCATATTTATGGTGATGTGGAAGTGAAAGATGAAGAAGAAGTCAAACAAAATTGGGAAAAACTCAAGCTAAAAGAAGGAAAAAAATCAGTTTTAGAAGGAGTGCCAAAAGGCCTGCCTGCTTTGGTAAAAGCCAGCCGAATTCAAGATAAGGTAAAAGGTGTTGGTTTTGATTGGGAAGAACCACATCAGGTTTGGGACAAAGTGCAAGAGGAATTACAAGAATTGCAAGTTGAGGTAGCTGCTGGAAACCAAGATAATATGGAAGCTGAATTTGGAGACGTGTTATTCTCAATGATTAATTATGCCCGATTCTTAAACATCAATCCCGAAGATGCTTTAGAACGAACGAATAAAAAATTCATCAGTAGATTTCAGTACTTGGAAAGCAAAGCAGCAGAACTTGGAAAGCCATTGATGGATATGACGTTGGCTGAAATGGATGTTTTTTGGAACGAGGCGAAGAAAATGTAGGAGCTACTCTGCCATTTTTTTTAATTTGCCAATTTCTTTTAGGGTGATTTTTTTACCAGATAATTCAATCAAACCTAGTTTATTGAAATCAGAAAGTAAACGAATACAACTTTCGGTAGCGGTACCAATCATGCTGGCGAGTTCTTCTCTTGATAATTGTACTTTTAGACTGTCATCTTCATTTTTACCGAAGGTATCGGCTAAATAAAGTAAGGTTTCGGCGAGGCGTTCTTTTACTGTTTTTTGAGCCATATTCACGGCATGGTCATCTGCTTCTTTTAAGTCGCCACAAATTGTTTTCATGACATTCATAGAAAACTGATTGTTTTTGTCAAAAAATCCCATGATTTCAGATCTTGGGATAAAACAAACTTCCATGTCTTCTAAGGCAACAGCACTTAAATTGACAGGTTCGTCACTAATGATGGAACGTTGTCCTAGTAATTCTCCTTTTTTGATGAGTTTAACAATATGATCTTTGCCATTGGCGCTCAATTTAGAGAGCTTACAAACTCCGTCTTTGATGCAGTAAATACCATTAATTGTTTCTCCTTCTTCAAAAATGACATCACCTTTTTTAATGGTATATGCTTCTTTGCATTCAGAAAGTTTTACTAACTCTTCTTTGTTTAAAGCCTTCAAAGAGCTGAATTCTCTAACGATACATTGTTCACATTTACTCATAGTACAAAAGTAGGGACTTTATTGAGCACAAATTTAATGATTATTATGACAAATGTCATATTTTTAATGCTAACAATTAGTGACTTTTGTTGCAGGTAAAATGAGCAAAGAGTATGGATACAAAAAACTGTTTCCATTGCGGTTTGGATATTGTAGAAACGGAAGAAATTATTTTTGATGACAAATTATTTTGTTGCACAGGTTGTAAGACCGTGTACGAAATTTTTAGTCTCAATGATATGACCTGTTATTATGATTTTGAAAAATCGCCTGGAGCAACTCCGCAAGATATTAATGGTAAATATGATTTCTTAGATAATGAAAGTATTGTGTCAAAACTGTTGGAATTCGAAGAGAATGCAACTGCTATTGTTTCACTTAACATTCCTCATATACATTGTAGCTCGTGTATTTGGATTTTGGAAAATTTACAACGTCTTCAAAAGGGAATAAGTACTTCTCAAGTTAATTTTCCTCAAAAAACAGTCCGTATTACCTACAAACCAGAAGAAGTTTCACTGAAAGAAATTGTCTATTTGTTGAGCGGTATTGGCTACGAACCTTATATAAGTTTAGAAAACTATGTGGCTGGCTCCAATAATGTTGACAGAAGTTTAACCTATAAATTAGGAGTCGCTTTCTTTTGTTTTGGCAATATCATGCTACTTTCATTTCCAGAATATTTTGAGGTAAAAGAATATTGGCTCGACCAATACCGTGGATTTTTCCGTTGGTTAATTTTTGCATTATCATTACCGAGTTTTTTATACTCGGCAAGTGGTTATTATGTGTCAGCCTATAAAAGTATCAAATCCAAAATGCTCAACATTGACATTCCAATCGCTTTGGGAATCATCGTCATGTTTGTGCGCAGTACCGTAGATATTGTAATGGATTATGGTTCTGGCTTTTTTGATAGCTTGACTGGATTAGTTTTTTTTATGCTTTTAGGTAAAATGTTCCAAATTAAAACCTATAGTTTTTTGAGTTTTGAGCGTGATTTTAAATCGTATTTTCCAATTGCAATTACCCGAATTCAAGGAAATCTAGAAGAAAGTGTACCAGTTTACGATATTCAAAAAGGCGATAGATTACTCATTCGCAATCAAGAATTAATTCCTGTAGATGGTATTTTAATCTCTGAAACAGCCGAAATTGATTATAGTTTTGTAACAGGAGAAGCTATCCCGATTACTAAAAAGTCAGGTGACAAAGTATTTGCAGGAGGAAAGCAAATAGGAAAAATGATTGAAATGGAGGTGTTGTACTCCGTCTCTCAAAGTTATTTGACACAGTTATGGAGTAATGATGTGTTTCAAAAAAATGTAGAGCAAAAACATAAAACCATTACCGATCAAATTTCACGTTATTTCACCCCAATTTTGCTTTTAATTGCTTTTGGAGGTTTTGGCTATTGGATTTTAAAAGATGCCAATACCGCTTTTAATGTATTTACGGCAGTATTAATAGTAGCTTGCCCTTGCGCCTTGGCATTAACTGCCCCATTTACTTTTGGAAATATTTTGCGAATACTAGGTAAGAAGAAATTCTATCTTAAAAATGCTTTAGTTATTGAACAATTAGCGAAAGTAGATACTATTGTTTTTGATAAAACAGGAACTATTACGACCAACAAAAAATCAAATATTTCCTATCAAGGTAAGTTACTTTCAGAAAGCGAAATTGTTTTAGTCAAAAATGTACTGCGCGCTTCTAATCATCCACTAAGTAGGATGTTGTATGACTTTTTGCCTGAAACTAAAATTCTTAAAGTGAGTGCTTTTGACGAAATTACTGGAAAAGGAATTCAAGCTCAAATAGATAAAACGATTATACAGTTAGGGTCAGCTTCTTTTGTGGGTTCGATAGAAGAAAATGAGGTTCAACAAACTTCAGTTCATATTAAAATCAACGGAAATTATTTAGGGAAATATGTTTTCAATAATCAATATCGCGAAGGTCTGGCAGCGCTCTTTACTAATTTGAGTCAGCAGTATCAATTGAAAATACTTTCAGGAGATAATGAAGGGGAACGAGATGCGTTGGAACAATTATTACCTAAAGGAACCGAATTAATTTTTAATCAAAAACCAGAACAGAAGTTAGAATTCATTAAAAATTTGCAAGAAAAAGGACAGAATGTAATGATGGTTGGGGATGGGTTAAATGATGCAGGTGCTTTGGCACAAAGCAATGTAGGGATTTCCATTTCGGAGAATGTGAATGTTTTCTCTCCAGCTTGTGATGCAATTTTGGATGCAAGTGTGTTTCAGCAACTTCATTCGTTTTTGAAACTTTCTAAAAAAGCGATTACAACTATTAAAATGAGTTTTACATTGTCATTATTATATAATGTGGTTGGACTCTCATTTGCGGTTACGGGTAATTTGCTGCCACTTGTTGCGGCTATCATTATGCCTTTGAGTACCATTACGATAGTGAGTTTTGTGACCTTAATGAGTAACTATTATTCTAAAAGAGTAGAAAGAAAATAAAAGGTTTTTGTATTCTTTTTTTGATTAATTTTAATCGAATTAGCCTTAGTATGATAAATGTCATATTTTTTGAGAATCACTAAAACTAACTTTGTTAACATAATTTTAAGGTATGAGTGTCATTTATTTATTAATCTCTATTAGTATCATAGTTGCAGTTGGATTTTTCATTGCTTTTATCAGAGCCGTAAAAACGGGGCAATACGATGATGATTATACACCGTCTGTCAGAATGCTTTTTGACGATGAACTCAAAATAAAACCAAATAAATCAGTACAAACAATAGAAGAAAAACAAATTTAATTATGGAAATGCAACAATTTTATTACGACAACAAAATTGTAAAGAAATTCCTTTATGCCACCATTGTTTTTGGTGTGGTAGGAATGTTAGTTGGACTTATTCTGGCTTTTATGTTTCTTTTTCCAAACATTACCGACGGAATTTCGTGGTTGAGTTTTGGTAGATTGAGACCTTTACATACTAATGCAGTTATTTTTGCCTTTGTGGGTAATGCCATGTTTGCCGGGGTGTATTATTCACTTCAACGATTATTAAAGGCAAGAATGTTTAGTGACTTCTTGAGTAATCTTAACTTTTGGGGTTGGCAATTGATAATTGTTGCAGCAGCCGTTTCTTTACCATTGGGATTTAGTACTTCAAAAGAATACGCTGAATTAGAATGGCCAATCGATATTGCGATTGCTTTAATTTGGGTTGTCTTTGGTATTAATATGATTGGAACCATCATAAAAAGAAGAGAGCGTCACTTGTACGTTGCGATTTGGTTTTACTTGGCTACATTTGTTACCGTAGCGGTATTGCATATCTTCAATAGTTTAGAGTTACCTATTTCTGCTTTAAAAAGTTATTCTGTATATGCAGGAGTTCAAGATGCTTTAGTGCAATGGTGGTACGGGCATAATGCGGTAGCGTTCTTTTTGACTACACCATTTTTAGGATTGATGTATTACTTTGTTCCAAAAGCGGCTAATCGTCCTGTATATTCTTATAGACTTTCTATTGTTCACTTTTGGTCTTTAATCTTTATTTATATCTGGGCTGGCCCACACCATTTATTATACTCTGCGTTACCAACTTGGGCGCAAAATTTAGGGGTAGTTTTCTCAGTAATGTTGATTGCTCCATCTTGGGGAGGTATGATTAATGGTTTGTTAACCTTAAGAGGAGTTTGGGACAAAGTACGAGTAGAACCTGTATTGAAATTTTTCGTAGTAGCTATCACAGGTTATGGTATGGCTACTTTTGAAGGACCAATGTTGTCTCTTAAAAATGTAAACGCTATTGCACATTATACGGATTGGATTATTGCTCACGTACACGTTGGTGCTTTAGCTTGGAATGGATTTATGGCGTTTGGAATGATTTATTGGTTGATACCGCGAATGACTAAAACTCCTTTGTATTCTACTAAATTAGCTAATTTCCACTTTTGGATTGGGACTTTAGGAATTATTTTATATGCACTTCCAATGTATGTTGCAGGTTTCTTGCAAGCGTCAATGTGGAAACAATTCAATCCAGACGGAACGTTAACTTACGGTAACTTCTTAGAAACTGTGACTCAATTGATTCCAATGTATTGGATGAGAGCGGTTGGAGGAACGATGTATCTTTCAGGAATGTTAGTGTTGTTATACAACATCATTCAAACGGTAAGAGTAGGTCAATCTATTGAAGATGAATTAGCGGAAGCTCCTGAATTACAACAAATCAGCAGTGGAAGATTAAAAGGAGAGAAATTCCACCCTTGGTTGGAAAGAAAACCAATACAGTTGACCATTTTGGCTACTGTTGCTATTTTAATTGGAGGGATTATTCAAATCGTACCAACGATTATGGTCAAATCGAATATACCAACAATTACGAGTGTTAAACCTTATTCTCCATTGGAATTAGAAGGTCGTGATTTATACATTCGTGAAGGATGTGTGGGATGTCACTCACAATCAGTTAGACCTTTCCGTAGTGAAGTGGAACGTTATGGACCACAATCTAAAGCTGGAGAGTTTGTCTATGATCATCCATTCCTTTGGGGATCAAAACGTACTGGACCAGACTTGTTGAGAGTAGGTGGGAAGTATAATGACAACTGGCATTTCAATCACTTTTGGAATCCACAAAGTATTTCTGCAGGTTCGATTATGCCAGGTTACAAATGGTTATTCGATAATGAGGCTATGGATATTTCTATGACTCAAAAGAAAATGGAAGCGATGAAAACGCTTGGAGTTCCTTATGATGAGCCAGGTCAGGCTCAAATTGTAAATGCTCAAAAAGATTTAAGAGCTCAAGCTATTACAATTGAAGAGAGCTTGAAAAATGATCCTGACTTTGTGAAAAGTTATGAGGAAAGTAAGAAAAAAGCAGCCGCTAAAGGTGAAAAATTTGTTCCAATGAATGAGAGAGAAATTATAGCTCTAATAGCTTATATGCAACGTTTAGGAACAGATATTAAAGTAAAAAAATAATATAGTAAGCTATGTTTGAACAAATAAAACACAATATGGAAACCATCGCGGGAGTTGCGATTTATCCAATACTATCATTGTTAATTTTCTTTTTATTTTTTGTAGGATTAGGACTTTGGGTATTCTCATATAAAAAAGAGAAAATAGACGAGTTAAGTCAGATTCCGTTGAATGAGAATCCATCATTATAATTTTTTAAACTTTTTAAAATGAAAAAATTAATCCCTGTATATGTAAGAGTTCCTCTTATCTTCTTTGCCGTTTTTGGTGCAATGGAGTTTTTTATTGACTCTGGAGACCGACCTGCTTTTGTAAAGTTTCCAATGGTTTCTGTATTCTTATTTGTTTTTCTATTTCTTTTAATTGCAATAGAAATTACAATAAGTGCAATTGATAAAATTACCTATCAACTATTAACAGAGGAGCAAAAATCAAAATTAGAAGCAGCAGCCCAAGTAAGTTTTAAAGATAGCCAATGGTATACTAAAATTGTCAAATCTTTGACGAAGTCAGAACCAATTGAAAATGAAAGCCAACTTTTATTGGACCACGATTATGACGGAATAAAAGAATTAGACAATAATTTACCGCCATGGTGGATTTACTTGTTCTATGCTTGTATTGTATTTTCGGTACTATATTTAGTGCGTTTTGAAATTTTAGGAGCGGATGATCAAGAGACGGAATTGAAAAAAGAATTGGCACAAGCCAAAATCGAAGTAGCTGAATATATGAAAACGGCTCCTGATTTGATGGATGAAAAAACAGTTACTCTTATTTCAGATGCACCTGCATTAGCGGAAGGTAAAACAATTTTTGAAACCAATTGTGCGGCTTGTCATAGAGCTGATGCAGGAGGGCAAATTGGACCTAATTTGACTGATGAGCAGTGGATTTTAGGAGGAGGAATTAAAAACTTATTTCACACCATTACTAATGGTGGTCGTGATGGAAAAGGAATGATTGCTTGGAAAGGTACTTTGAAACCAAAAGAAATTCAAAAAGTGGCGAGTTATATTATTTCTTTAAAAGGAAGTAATCCAAAAGATCCAAAAGCTCCAGAAGGGGAAGTTTGGTTAGAGGAAGCTGCTGCAACATCTGCAAAATAATTACACTAACTAAAAGACCAATTTCGATTTTGAAATTGGTCTTTTAAAATTTCGACCTAATGTCAAATTTATCAGACGAGTCTTTTAGAGATAGTATCGGTACCATAGACGAGGAGGGAAAAAGAAAATTTATTTTTCCTAAAAAGCCATCAGGTAAGTTGTATGAGTACAGAAAATTAGTTAGTTATTTTTTGTTAGCGATACTGATTGCCAATCCATTTATTAAAATCAATGGGAACCAATTCATGATGTTTAATGTCTTGGAACGTCGATTCAATATTTTTGGGTTTCCATTTTGGCCTCAGGATTTTTATTTATTCGTGATGTTCATGATTGTTGGGGTCGTTTTTGTCATTCTTTTTACGGTAATTTTTGGACGAATATTCTGTGGCTGGATTTGCCCCCAAACTATTTTTTTAGAAATGGTTTTTCGTCGAATCGAATTTTGGATAGAAGGAGATCGAGGGGCGCAGATTCGTTTGAGTAAACAAGAATGGAACACTGAAAAAATAAGAAAAAAAGGAATCAAATGGTTTTTGTTTTTGGTCATCTCTTTTTTCATAGCCAATGTCTTTTTAGCCTATTTAATCAGTAGTGATGAACTCTTTAAAATGATTGAAGAGGGACCCGAAAGTCATTTTAGTACCTTAATCGCGTTGTTCATTTTTACTGGAGTTTTCTATTTTGTTTTCGTTTGGTTCAGAGAGCAGGTGTGTATTATTGCGTGTCCTTATGGAAGATTGCAAGGTGTCCTTTTGGACAACAAATCCATTAACGTAGCGTACGATTTTGTTCGTGGCGAAAAAGAAGCAGGAAGGGCTAAATTCAATAAAAATGAAGATCGTGCTACAGCTGGAAAAGGAGATTGTATTGATTGCCACCAATGTGTGCACGTTTGTCCAACGGGAATCGATATTCGAAACGGAACGCAATTAGAATGTGTGAACTGTACGGCATGTATTGATGAGTGTGATACTATTATGGAAAGCGTTGGTTTACCCAAAGGATTAATTCGGTATGCCTCAGAAGACGAAATTGAGAAAAAATCTAAGTTTCAATTCACGGCAAGGATGAAAGGATATTCTGCTGTGTTGATTATTTTGGTAGGTGTTTTGACTGGTTTGTTGTTTTTAAGAACCGATGTAGAAGCATCTATTTTACGATTGCCAGGTCAATTGTACCAACATAAAGGTGAAAATATTAGTAATATCTATACCTTTAAAATCATTAATAAGACCAATGAAGAATTTAAGGATATTCACTTTAAATTGGTTGGAATTAAAGGAACTTTGAAGGTAGTAGGAAAACAAGATTTTAAAGTGCCAAAACAAGGTATGAACAGTGGAACTTTATTTGTTGAAATTAATCAGTATCTCTTAGAAACAGATAAAACCAAGTTAGAAATTGAGGTGTATAACGGAAATAAAAAAATTGAAACAGCAACGACTAATTTTTTAAGTCCGAGAAGTTTTGATTAATTACTTTTTAAAATAGTAAAACGATGAAAATCAATTGGGGAACAGGTATTGTAATAGCATTTGGATTATTCATGGCATTTATTTTGTATTTTGTAATTGAAGTACAATCGAATTCAAAATACGACAATGATTTGGTTGTAGAGGAGTATTACAAGCACGATGCGCAATTTGGAAAAGAAATGCAACGCACTCAAAACGCGCAGAATTTGGTCGAAAAACCAAAGGTTATAGTAACTCAGGAAGGAGTTTTGATTACTTTTCCATCAGTGTTTGTTCCAAAGAAAATTAAAGGAACAGTATCCCTTTATAGGCCATCTAACAAAAAAATGGATTTCGAAATTCCGATTTCTATTTCTGAACCAACTTTGCTCATACCTAAAAAAAGTTTGGTAGGTGGCCGTTGGGATATTAATATGGAATGGCAATACGAAGGGAAGTCGTATTTAACGAAAGAAACAATCTATATTAATTAGCTGTTTATGTTGTATTCTGCTTTTATCTTTGGTTTAATAAGTAGCCTGCATTGCATCGGAATGTGTGGGCCAATTGCTATGATGATTCCAGTAGATAGAAATAATCCAACAAAAAAAGCGAGTCAGATTATAACCTATCATTTCGGACGTTTGTCTGCCTATGCTACAATTGGTTTGGTTTTTGGTTTGGTAGGAAAAGGTTTTTTTCTTGCAGGAATTCAGCAAAAATTGTCTATATTTATAGGTGTAGCGATGATTATTACGATCCTAACACCGGAAAGAGTGTTGGCCAATTATAATTTCTCTAAACCCGTATTTCGTCTGATTTCGAAGATTAAAATAGCTTTAGGGAAACAATTTAAAAATAAAAGTTACCAATCACTATTTACCATTGGCTTACTGAATGGTTTTTTGCCTTGCGGAATGGTATATGTAGCTTTATTTGGCGCCATTGCGATGCAAAGTGTCCCTTTTGGAATAGTGTATATGTTGCTTTTTGGCTTGGGTACAATTCCTATGATGAGTAGTGTAACCTATTTGAATTCTTTTATGACACTTTCATTTCGTAATAAAGTTCAAAAAGCGATTCCTTATGTGGGTGTTACCATAGGTATTTTATTCATATTGCGCGGATTGGGATTAGGAATTCCCTACGTTTCACCAGCCAATATGAGTTTGTTTATTCAAGAAACTCCAAATTGTCATTAAAAATAGTTTAGAATTTAAAATTTGTAACAATGGAAAGACACGATTTATTACACGAATTACCAGAGTACCACGATAGAATTCATCAATTAAAAATTGAGGATGAACATTTCAGAAAAGTATTTGATGAGTATCACGAATTAGAACATGAAATTCACCGAATTAATATGGGTGTAGAAGTGGCTACCGACGAACACTTACATCAATTAAAAGCTAATTTACTGTTCATGAAAGACGAATTGGTATCGATTATTAAAAGTTAAATGGATTTATTTTAGAATCAATAAGCACACTTTAAAGTGTGCTTATTTTTTATACTGTCATCGAAAATAACGCTGTGTTTGGCGCTTTTCGTTTTAATAATAAATCAAAAGCCATACAAATATTTCGAACGAAGGGTTTTCCCGCTTCTGTTACTTGAATGCCTTCAGGAATGAAATTCACTAGTCCGTCTTTTTCCATTTCTTTTAATTGAATTACTATTTCAGGAATTTCATTAAAGTAGTTCTTTGGGTCTGCCCAAGAGGTTTTAAATTGGCACATCAAATTCAGAATGTGTCTTCTAATAGTTAAATCTTCCTCAGTCAATACATGTCCTCTAAAAACAGGAATGGTATTGGCGTCTAACAATTGATAATATTCCTCTATAGTTTTTACATTTTGAGCAAAGCTGTACCAGCTGTCACTAATAGACGAAACACCTAAACCAATCATTAATTGCGTTTTGGAAGAACTGTATCCCATAAAATTGCGATGCAGTTTGCCTACCTCAAATGATTGAAATAAACTATCACTTGTCAATGCAAAATGATCCATCCCAATCTCGTGATAGTCGTTTTCATATAACAATTGTTTACCGGTTTCGTATAATTCTCTTTTTTTATCATCTTTTGGAATGTCTTCATCATTAAACCCGCGCTGTCCATTTCCTTTAATCCAAGGCACGTGTGCGTAGCTGTAAAAAGCCAATCGGTCAGGTTGTAAGGATTTGGTCTTTTCAATAGTGTCAATCACATCCTCTTTTTCTTGAAAAGGCAAACCAAAAATAATGTCATGACCTATTGAAGTATAGCCAATTTCTCTCGCCCACAACGTTACTTTGGCAACATTAAGAAAAGGTTGAATGCGGTGAATTGCTTTTTGTACTTTTTCAGAATAATCTTGAACTCCAAAACTCACCCGTCTAAAACCTAAATCGTATAATTGTTGCAATTGTTCTCGCGTAGTATTATTGGGGTGTCCTTCAAAACTAAATTCATAATCAGGAGCTTTGTCTGCTTTTGCAAAAATGCCATTGATGAGCATTGCTAAATTTTCAGAAGAGAAAAAAGTAGGCGTTCCTCCGCCTAAGTGAATTTCTTTAATGTTAGGTCTTTCGTTAAGGACATCACAATACAAAGTCCATTCTTTTAAAATTGCTTGAATGTAGGGGTTTTCTACTTCGTGATTTTTTGTAATACGCTTGTTACATCCACAAAAAGTACACATGCTTTCGCAAAAAGGCAAATGGATATACAAACTAATTCCTTCTGTTGAATTACTTTCTATAAATGATTTTTTGAGTGTGTTTAACCAAATTTCATAAGTAAAATCAAGCTCATTCCAATAGGGAACTGTAGGGTAGCTAGTGTACCTTGGTCCAGGAACATTGTACTTTTGTATAAGAGAATTAGTCATAACAAAATCATTTGAATGTCCAAAAGTAAACCAGCTTTCAGTAAATTAAAATGATATTTATCATTCCTTCGATTTTTTGTATAAAAAAACCTCAATCTTTTGAATTGAGGTTTTAGGTATAAGGATAAAAATTATTCCTGCTTTAGGTTTCGTAATTGTTTCAATTTTTCTTTCCAAACTTCTAAACTTTCCTTGTGGATGGCGATGTTTTTTCGAACTTCCAACACAATTGAATTTTCTTTTTTTGCATTTTTAGTATTGGTGAAAAACTGAATATTATTTTCTAATTGGAAAATTTCATTTTGCACTTCTTCAATTTTACGAATTAAGAATATTTTCTCGCTTTCTATCTTACGCGAATCATTGCTTTCAGACAATTGATCCATTCGGTTCGCAAAACGCATCATATCCGAATCTTTTTTACTCAAACTTAATTTTTCAAAAAGAGCATCTAAAATTTTATTGAACTTTCCTTCGATGTGACGTCTGGCAAAAGGTACTTTTCCAAAAGCTTTCCAGTTTTGAATATGTAATTTAATACCCTCCAAATCCGTTTTATGATCACCTACTAATTGGAAGGCTCTTAATGTTTCTAAATAGGCTTTTTTGTTTTCAAAAGCAGCTACTTCTTCGCTGCTTTCTTCATTCTTTTGCTCTTTTAATTTGTCAAAATAATGATTACAAGCGTCTTTGAATTCTTTCCAAATACTATCTGAATATTTTCTTGGGACATGGCCAATTTTCTTCCATTCCTCTTGAATTTGTTTCATAATTGGAGTAGAAGTTGCAAAATCAGTACTTTCTTGTAATTCTTTGGCTTTAGCCACCAAAGCTTGTTTTTTACTTAAGTTATCGTTTTGATCTTTTTTGATGTCTTTATAAAACGAGTTTTTGAATGAATTGAAGTTACGCACTGCAGTTTTAAAAGCACTCCAAGTAGCTTCATTCACATCAGCTGGAACTTTACCTGCTGCGAAAAATGCGGCTCTTAAAGCTTCTACTTTTTCTATTTGCGCTAACCATTGCGTATGGGCATTGACTTTTTCAGTAGCCAAAACTTCAATTTGAGCAATGATTTCTTTTTTCTTAGCTAAGTTTTCAACTTCAGCACCTCTTAGTTTTTCAAATAATAGCTCGCGTTTGTCGTGCATTTGCTTTGTCAAATCACTAAATTGGTTCCAAATTTCTTCACGATATTCTCTAGAAACAGGTCCAATTTCTTCTTTCCAAATGCGGTGTAAATCTTGCAATTCACGGAACGCTTTATTGATATCTTCTTCTTTTACCAATTCTTCTACACGAGCTACAATTTTTTGTTTTTGCTCTAAATTGTGTTTGAAATCAATGTCTCTCGCTTCACGATCTAGGTGCAAATAGTCATAGAAATTTTCTACGTGAAAATGGTAGTTATTCCAAACGTGATTGTATTTGTCTTTCGGAATTGGTCCTGCATTTTTCCAACGCTCTCTTAAGTCATTAAAATGTTTTAAGATGTCTTTAATGTTGGCTTGCGGGTTAATTAATTCTTTTAACTCTTCAACAATGGCTAAACGATTCTCTAAATTGTTTTTTAAGCTCGTTTGTAAGCTTTTGAAGTGTTCATTTTTATGGTTTCTGTAAACAGAATAGATGTTGTCAAATTTTGACTTAAGAGGAAAGTGGTACTGAAATTCTTCATTTGGATCTTGATTTTTAGCAAGAAATTCTTCTTTTTTCTCCTCAATAAGGTGATTGTATTTAGCCAAAAAAGCCTTTTTGATTTCCTCAACATGGTCTTTAATGGATAACACTTTTTCGTTAGAAACTAAAGTATTTAATTCATCCACAAGTGCTTCCATAGATAAAGGATCATAATCTTGCATCGGAATATCGTGACGTTCTTTTAAGCTTTCGTCTTCGCTTTCCTCTGCATTGGTGTCTGCAATTGCCTCAATAATGGTTTGATTTACATTGGCTTCTGGAGCTACTGCTTCATTAGAGATTTCAGTTGTTTCAACTGGTGTTACTGTAGGTGTTGATTCTGTAGAATCAGTTCCATTTCCATCTGCTTCAAGCAGGTTATCATTCTTTTCTTCTAACATTTTTTCAATGTGTAAGGTTGCTAAATTATTCAAGTCGAAAGATACTAAACCCCTTTTGAACTACAAAATAAATCCCTTATTTATCATCGTTTTAGGTTAAAAAAAGGACCTTTTACATTATGCAATGTATTGGTGTTGTAACAAATTCAGATTTTTATTTATTCCAAATTGACCAAGCTTTCTCTGCTTGAAAAATAAGCATATCCAATCCGTTCTTAGTTTTAGCACCTTGGTGTTGTGCTTTTTTCAAAAATTGAGTTTCGGCAGGATTATAAATCAAGTCGTAAGCGATGTGTTTTTTGGTAAAAAACTCGTAAGGTATTTCAGGATAGGCATCGGTATTGGGACTTGTTCCTACTGGGGTGGAGTTAATCACAATTTGGTATTCGTCAAAGATTAAATCCGTAATTTGGTTGTAACCCAAAACGGTTTCACTGGCTTGTCTTGACACGAAAGTATAGTCAATTCCTAATTCTTCTAACGCAAAAGCCACTCCTTTGGAAGCGCCACCAGTTCCTAAAATCAAGGCTTTCTTATGGTGGGATTCTAACAATGGTTCTAGTGATTTTTGAAAACCGTAATAATCAGTGTTGTACCCTTTAAGTTTACCATTTTTGGTAAATTTAATGGTGTTAACGGCTCCAATTTTAATTGCCTTTTTTGATAATTTATCCAAAAAGGGCAGTACTGCTTCTTTGTACGGAATGGTAACATTCATTCCGCTTAAGTGGTCGTTGTTTTTTATTACATCCAAGAAAGACTCGATAGTTGGAATGTCAAAATTCTCATAAGTGTATCCTTCTAGTTTTTCTTTTTCAAATTTTTCCGTAAAATAACCTCTTGAAAACGAATAATTGATGTTGCGTCCCAGTAAACCGAAACGTTTCTTAATAGGTGGCTTCATGCTTATTTTTTGTGTTTTGCAATGTAGTTTTGAACTGTTTTTTCTTCCCAAATCATTGGAAATAAATCTTCAATAAGAATGTAGTTGTCAAAGTTCAAACGCAAGCCATTGCTCAAATGAAATTTTGCTTTAGTTTTATCTTGAATCATAAAATACAATCCAGCTAAGCGGTATTCAATTTCGTTTTCTTCAGGGAAATATTCAGTAGCTTGTAACAAAGTTTGAATAGCACTATCAAATTCCCCTAAAAACTGAAGAATATCGACCCAAAACAACCAAGTGTCTAATTGGTAATCACCAAATTCCACCGCTTTGCGGTAACCAAATTCGGCTTCTTCAAAGAAATTCATTTGTTTGTTGATGGTAGCATAACGCTTCCAATACATTTGATTTTGGTTGTCAATCGCCAAAGCTTTATTGACATAAAAAAGTGCTTTTTGATAGTTTTTTTCCCGTACGTAAAAATCAGTAATCGCAATCCATCCTTTGTCTAAAAGTGGATCTTCGTGAACGGTTTGGTTGTAGTATTTGATTGCTAAAGCGGTATTGCCCAATCGTTCGTGGCATTTTCCAATGCGAAGCAAAGCATACGAAGTAGCGTCGTCTAATTCGATAGTTCTTTCATAGCTTTCAATGGCTTCAGCATACTGTTTTAAACGCTCCAATGCTTTGGCTTTTTCCATAAAAGCGCCCATGAATTCGTCATCAATTAAAGTAGCATAGTTAAAAGCGCGAATGGCTTCTTCGTATTCTTTTAAACCATAGTGCAGGCGGCCTACTTGGTGCCAAGCAATTTCGCTGTACGGGTTTTTCTCGATGTATTGATTTAAATAGGCAATTGCTTCTTTATTTTGGTCCAAAAACTCAAAACAATAGACCACGTTATATAAGGCGGATTGGTCTTCTAAATCTTCTTCCAAACATTTGATGAAACTGTCTTTCGCCATTTCTAAATTGTCCATAAAAAGGTATTCCATCCCAATTAAGTTATAGACATCAGCATAATCATCAGTATATTGTAAGGCAATTTTTAAGAGTTCAACGGCTTTTTCGTGTTGGTCTCTTTTGGAACAAATATTGGCTTTTTGAATGTAAATTTCTTCGTTGTTCGGCTCAATGGCATACAACTCGTTTAGCATTTTATCTGCCAAATCCAATTGGTCTTCATAAACCAGCATTTCGACTTGAACCAATTTTAATCCAGTAGATTTTGGGTGTTGTTCTAAGGCTAATTTTAATGCTTTTTTTGCCAAAGAAGTTTTTCCCGAATCGATATAGTGAAGGATAATTTCTTCAAATTCCTCGGAGTCAAAAAACAAGACTTTATTGGTCTTTAACATCGACTCAAATTTGGAAAGAGATAAGTTGTAATCTTCTTCTTCGTTGCTTAATTGCATGCTGTTTTGTTTTTGAATTTGGCCTAAATAAAATTAGGAAAATAGAATTGTTGCGTGAGAAAAAGCAAGAATTGTTGTGAACAATTTAATTAACAAAAAGCAAGCTAAAATAGCGCTATATTTTTTGGGCTACTTCGTTCATTACTTCGAGTAAGATAGCGCAACCTTCTCGTATTTCATCTTCAGAAATAGTCAATGGAGGTGTAATTCGAATCGCGCAACCTTCAAAAAGTAACCAGAACAAAATTAAGCCTTTGTCTTGGCATTTTAAGATAACTTCATTGGTAATATCGGCGTTTTTTGTCATTGCTGCCAACATTAATCCTTTTCCTCTAACTTCCTCTATCAAAGGATGTACCAAGAGTTCTCGGAAGAGTTTTTCTTTGGCTAAGGCATCTGCCATCAATGAAGTTTCAGTAATTTCTTTCAAGGTAGCCAAACAAGCTGCCGCTATGACAGGGTGTCCGCCAAAAGTAGTGATATGTCCTAATTTGGGATTATTACTTAATAAATCCATCATAGTTGCCGAAGCGGTAAAAGCCCCAACCGGCATTCCGCCTCCCATACCTTTTCCCATCACCACAATATCAGGAACGACATCGTAATTTTGGAAGCCAAAAAGTTTTCCAGTTCGTCCAAAACCAGGTTGGATTTCGTCCAAAATCATTATCGCACCGACTTCGTCGCAACGTTGACGTACTTTTTTCAGAAAATCATTTTCAGGTTGGATGAATCCAGCACCTCCTTGAATGGTTTCAAGTAAAATTCCAGCTGTTTTAGTGGTGATTTTCTCTAAATCGGCTTCATTATTGAAAGTGATGAATTCGACATCAGGAATTAAGGGACGAAAAATTTGTTTGCGTTCTTCAAATCCCATGACACTCATAGATCCCATGGTATTGCCGTGGTACGCATTGTGACACGAAATCAATTGGCTACGACCTGTAACGCGACGGGCTAATTTTAACGCACCTTCAATTGCTTCAGTTCCCGAGTTAACTAGGTAGGTTTTGTTTAAAGGTTCAGGCAGGAGCGAAGCCATTAGTTTGCAATACTCCACTGCCGGACTTTGTGAATATTCGCCATATACCATCACGTGCGAATACAAATCCAACTGGTCTTTAATGGCTTGATTGACTCTTGGATGCTGGTGTCCCAATGAACAAGCCGAAACACCCGCTACAAAATCTAAATAACGGTTATTGTTGGTATCGTAAATGTACGACCCTATAGCATGGGATACCTCCATTCCTAAAGGATAAGGAGAGGTTTGTGCTTGGTATTGTATAAAATCGTTGTTCACTATTGTATTTTTAATTGCTCTTGAAATTGAAATTTGATTTTTGCGATTGCTATTTCAATGACTATTTCTTCTTCTTTTTATCGTAATCCAAGGTTTCTTTCCGCACTTTCATAGGTACATTTTTCTTGTCTTTTTGTGCCTTGGCTTGTTTGGCTATTTTTTCATTGTCCTCATTTTCTTCAGGAGGGAAGATGTCGTCTTTAGATTTGATTCGTTCTTCGCCTCGCCAAATGAAGCCTTTGAATTTTCTGTCATTTTCGGGTAAATCTTTTTCAGGGAATAAATCGCCATCTACTTGTTTGAAAAAGGTAATTTGATCCACCTCATTTTTATTGAACAAAATGTTGATTTTACTACTCTTATTCTTGTTGATGCCAATAAGTTCGTGAGCGTCATTCCGCATATAATAAATCACTTCAGTATTTTTGATAATGTCTACATCATGTAGTTTTCCTTCTTCAAATTTACCAAAGAGATTTTGCCCTTTAATTTGGTTGTATCCCGTTCCAAGAGTGTCTTTGGAGACGAGAAAGGTATTGTTAAGCACTTTGAGTGAGTCTAATTTTTGTGTTATGTTGTTGCCAATGAGGTGCATAACATCTCCTGTAATTTGGCTTTCTCCGTTCCAGAGAATGGGATTTCCAATTAATTTGGTCAAGGCAATTTTGGAATTCGAATGAATCGAATCGCACTTGCCACTCATATCTTTTTTGAAAAAACGCACATTGTTGAAAGCGCGAATGATTCGGTTTCCTTCTTTTCCTGTGACCATTAATTTTTTTCCGTGAATGTAAACGGAGTCATTTTCGACAAAGTTGATGGCAACGGCTCTTTTGGTTACAAAAAGAGAATCTTTTTTCTTGTACATTTCGGCATAATGTCCTTTTACAATACCACGATTGATGGAATCGGTGATTTTTACATTGCGGGAAGCCGAAGCAAATTCTTTGTTCCTGTCGTAATACAAACTATCGCCCCGAATGATTCTGTCGTCATATTTGATATACGATTTGTTCAAGAAATGCGCTTTGTTTTTCTTGGTGTCGTAAAATCCTTTTTCGGTATAAATATAATTGGCTTTACTGGTAATGGTGGAAGGACCTAACAAATAGGAGTGTCCCGAATTACTGTAATAATCTAAGTGATTGGACCTGATAACATAAGTGGGATTGGTTATCGTAACTTCAGTAAGGAATTGGAATTTTTTTTCAGGGACATAGTATTTTCCCGACTTACTCACTAAGGTGTTTTGTAAGTTAGTTATTGTTCCTTTAGTGTTATAAAAAACTTCTTGAGTATTTCGGTCAAAATTAATAGTATCTGTTACCAAAGTAGCTTCAGGTGAACTCATCACAGCATCGCCAGTTGCAAATGCTTTTTTTACATTGCCGCTATATTCGGCATATTTACTGTTTAAGAATAGAGTGTCACCTTGTACTAACTGTACGTTTCCAAAGGCTTTGATGTAGTTTTCTTTTTGAAAATAATAGGCTTTGTTACAGGTTAATACCACTCCGTCATGGTTGACACGTACATTTCCGGTTAATAAAAAAGCATCAGGAATTTCTACTTGGTTTACATCGGCAAAATCAGAATGTTCTACCATGATTTTTTTAGGTGCTTGTCCCATTACTTTTGGTACAAGTACTAAAAACAAAGCCAAATAGAGTGCAAATTGAAATTTTTTCAAGTCTAAATAATTTGGGCATAAAATTAATCAAATTGTGTGAAGAGCAAGGGTATTTAAGAAATATTTATAAACTAACGATGAACTATCTAATTCCTCTAAAAGTCGTTCTTGCCGATGTCTTAAAAATAATTATATTTGTCAATACGCTTAAATGCTAATCTACTATGAAACAATTTTTTTTTATTGCTGCTCTTGTTTTTTCTCTGCATAGTGGAGCGCAATCTCATCATAATAAAAGTAATACTCAAAAAATGAAAAATACCCCATCACATAAAGCCGTAGTATATCAAGTTTTTACTCGATTATTTGGAAATACAAACACCACTAACAAGCCTTGGGGTACGATTGAAGAAAATGGAGTAGGGAAGTTCAATGATTTTACGGACAAAGCGTTACTGGAAATTAAAAATTTAGGGGTAAGTCATATTTGGTACACTGGAGTCCCCCATCATGCTGTCATACGCGATTACACTCAATATGGTATTTCGAATGATGATCCTGAAGTGGTAAAAGGAAGAGCAGGTTCGCCGTATGCCGTAAAAGATTATTACAATGTGAATCCTGATTTGGCAGTGAATCCAGCCAATCGTTTGCAAGAATTTGAAGACTTAATAGCACGTACACACAAAGCGGGATTGAAGTTGATTATAGATATTGTTCCGAATCACGTGGCACGAAAATACGAAGGACAGAATAATCCAAAAGGGGTTAGAGATTTTGGTGCAGATGATGATGTTACGGTTGAATATCATAAGGACAATAATTTCTATTACATTCCGAATACCCGTTTCGAATTGCCTGATGGTATTACTCCTTTAAATGGAGAAGTGAATCCGTTGATTGATGGTAAATTTGAAGAATTTCCTGCAAAATGGACTGGGAATGGTTCACGTTTGGCTAAGCCAGACAAAAATGATTGGTACGAAACGGTAAAAGTAAATTACGGAATTCGTCCTGACGGAACTAAAGATTTTGCGGAACTTCCAGCCGGATTTGAAGCCAAATCGTGTCAAGAACATTTTGATTTTTGGAAAGATAAAGAAGTGCCAAGTTCTTGGAAAAAATTTCGCGCTATTGCCGAATATTGGTTGGCCAAAGGAGTTGATGGTTTTCGTTACGATATGGCCGAAATGGTACCTTATGAGTTTTGGAGCTACATGAATTCGGCGATTAAAGTAAAAAGATCGGATGCCTTTTTATTAGCAGAAGTGTACAACCCAAAAGAATACAGAAATTACATTCGTTTAGGTAAGATGGATTACTTGTATGACAAAGTGGAATTGTATGACAAGTTAAAAGAGATTGTACAAGGTAGAAGTCAAACAGATCCGATTACCGATATCCAAAAAGGATTGGCTGATATTGAGCACCACATGTTGCATTTCTTGGATAATCATGATGAACAACGTTTAGCAAGTCAAGAATTTGCAGGTTCAGCAGAAAAAGGAAAGCCATTAATGGTGGTTTCAGCTACTATTAGTACTTCGCCAACAATGATTTATTTTGGACAAGAAGTAGGCGAGGCAGGTAATGAAAATGGTGGTTTTGGAACCCATTCTAGAACCTCTATCTTTGATTATGTGGGTGTTCCAAATCATCAACGATGGATGAATGGCGGTAAATTTGATGGCGGGCAATTATCGTCTTCGGAGAAATCGTTACGTGATTTTTATAAAAGGGTATTGAACTTTACTTTAAAAAGCTCGGCTTTGATGGGAGAATTTCAAGAAATTCATGGATTAAACCGATATGCTACAGAGGGGTATTATCCTGAAGTATATTCGTTTGTGCGTTGGTCAGATACAGAAAAGTTGATTGTAATTTCTAATTTTTCATCTTTACATACCAGTCATTTTGAATTGAAAATCCCGGAAGATGTGATTCAGAAATGGCATTTAAAAGACGGAAAATATGCAATTATTGACCAGCTGTACCAAAAGAGTAGCTTGACTTTAGAAGTGCTTCACGGACAAGGAAAAGTACAAATTGCCATTGAGCCGTTGGAATCGTTTATTTATCAGTTGAAGTAATTAAAAGAATACTATTTTGAAATAGCTTCTTCGTAATTTTCTTCTACTTTTCTCCAGTTGATCACATTAAAGAAAGCATCAATGTAGTTTTTACGTTTGTATTGGTAATCCAAATAATAAGCATGTTCCCAAACATCTAAAGCTAAGATAGGTTTTCCTTGTACTTTTGCATTTCTCATCAAAGGATTGTCTTGGTTGGCAGTACTTGTGATTTGCAATTTTCCAGAACGATCTACAATTAACCAAACCCAACCTGAACCAAATACTTTAGTCGCTTCTCCTTTGAATTGAGTGGTAAAATTATCAAAAGATTCAAAATCTTTATCAATAGCGGTTGCCAAGGAATCCTTCGGTTGACCACCTGCTTTTGGTCCTATACATTTAAAATAAAGCGAGTGGTTGTAATACCCCCCTGCATTGTTTTTTTGTTCTTCATTACTAGTGTCTAATTGCGATACTACTTCTTCAATAGTACCGTTTTCTAAATTAGTTCCCGCAATAGCTTCATTCAACTTATTGGTGTATGATAAATAGTGTTTAGAATAATGATTTTCAAGTGTAATTGCGGATAGATTTGGCGCTAAAGCATCGTAGCCAAAAGCTAATTTTTCCAATTGGAAAGAGCCATCATTTGCTTTGACATCATCAGGAATTCCCATAGTGATTTTTTCTTCGGCACTTGGCAAAGGGACTTCAACTACTTCGGTGAGTTTTTTCTTGTTACAAGAGAATAAAATAAAAAAGAATGCTACATAAATTACTTTAAAAAAGTGTTTTTTCATGACTTGTTTATTTTTTCAATAAAGAATTGATGATTTCAATATACTGTTCTTTGGCTTCTTCAATAGAGATGTGACTGATTTGCATCCAAGCATTGGTTTTGAAAGCATTACGCAAATCAAAATTTTCAGATTGGTTGTATTGGGCAGAGCCAAAGGTTGCTTGTTTGTAAAAAGCATACAAGCGCAATTGTACATCTTGAGGTAAAGAGGCTTGCGTCATTTTTGAAGCTGCTTCAACGGCTTCGTCAAATCGTTTATCTAAATCGTTCTCAATCATTACGCTTTGGTTGCAATAACTGTTTTTCCGCCAATGGCTTTTTGATTTAATACTACATTAATTGGAGTTCCTAAAGGTAAAAATAAATCTACTCTTGAACCAAATTTGATAAAACCAGCATCAGTTCCCTGAATTACTTGCATTCCTTCTTCGGCGTAGTTTACAATTCGCTTGGCTAATGCACCAGCAATTTGTCTGTACAATACCTCTCCGAAAGATTTATTTTCTACTACTATAGTGGTTCTTTCATTTTCTTCACTTGCCTTTGGATGCCAAGCTACTAAAAATTTCCCTGGGTGGTATTTGCTAAATTTTACAACACCTCCCATTGGATAACGAGTAACATGTACGTTAATTGGCGACATGAATATAGAAACTTGTAGGCGTTTGTCTTTAAAATATTCCCCTTCATATACTTCTTCAATAACGACTACTTTTCCATCTACAGGAGAAAGAATTTGATCTTCGTTTAAGATGAAAGTGCGTTTCGGATTTCTGAAAAATTGAAGAATAATAATTAAAAAAAGGAGTGTGATGATTTGAATCGTCATCTTAATCCAATTAGTATCAATTAAATTGTCACTAGCTAATAAAACGATAGCGGTTATAAAAGTACCTAATAAAATTGACGGAGTTCCTTCTTTATGAAACATAAGATAAAATTTGATAAAATAAATATACAATTGGTGCTACAAATATAACACTATCTAGACGATCTAGTATGCCTCCATGTCCAGGCATTATTTTGCCGCTGTCTTTTACTTCGGCGATACGTTTGAACTTGGATTCAATTAAGTCACCAATAGTTCCAAAAACACCCACTATTAAAGCAATCATTGTCCAAATTAAAATGGATTTATCACTAAAATCAGGATTAGGTTTGATGTATAATTTAGAAATTAGGTAGCCTGCAAAAACAGCAAATACAACCCCACCAAGGAATCCTTCTATTGTTTTTTTAGGAGAAATGCGTTCGTATAATTTGTGTTTTCCGATTGATTTTCCAACCAAGTAGGCAAAGGTATCATTAGTCCAAATCAGTATGAATAGGCCGATGATAATTTTAGGATTATAATCGTTTATTCCAAAAGATATTTTCACAATAAAAATGAAGGGTAGCAGAATATACCCTATAAGATAGAGGTATTTCCAAAGTTTTGTAACGGTCAATTCTTTATTATCAAATAAAAAAACAAGACATTTTAGGAATACTAGAAGTGTAATGATTAATAGAACTACATTCAGTTGATCAATATCAATACCTAATTCTATTTGTTTTTCCCGAAGATTGGATAAATAATCGTCTGTTTTCTTTCCGTAGTAGCTGACTAAACTAATGATAGAATAAGACAACGTTACAAAAGAGAGAGGTAAAAGAGTGTTTATTTTTACCAAATTGCAAAATTCAAAAGTAGCAATCACTAAAAAAACACCAAACAAAAGGATAAAACTTTCAGTAGAATATAGAATGCAGGATAATAAAAGTGTAATGTAAATTACACCAGAAATCCCTCTTTTAAGCGTTTCATTCATTTTAAAGATCTTCTAAAAGCAATAAATACAAGTTCTTAGCAGAACTTCCGTATTGTGTAAAATCTTCTTCTTTTGCTTTTTCGAAATATTTTATAGTAGTAATGTTGGTAGGGTAGTCTCTTTCGTATTTCTTTTTTATAGCACTAAGTCCATCACTTTTAGCTCCAAGAATTTGGCTTGTAGTAGCAATAACGACAATGTTTACAGGTAATTCGTTAGGTTTTAGTTGCTTTATTTGCTTAGAAGAAAATAAAATAGAACCTTCTTCGGCGATTAAATTTTCACAGCTCGCCAATAGGAATGTTGGATTAGCTGGCTTTTCGTATGGTAATTTATTCTCGTCTAGTAAATGGAAAAGGTTTGGATCATAACATAAAACTTCATTTTCAAACCAATCGTTTTCTTCTAAAATATTTTCAAATTGTTCGCTTACTTCTTTTTTATTTTCACAGTATATAAATTTGCCACCATTCTTTTTGAAATGATAAATAAAAGCTTCGTCAACAGCCATAGTTACTTCAGGAAGAAATTGGCTTTGTTCGTTCTCTTTATCTTCCTCAGAAGCCGGATTACTGGAACTAAATAATTTTCTAAAAAGACTCATATTCTATTTGAACTACTTAAAATATTGTTTGAAAACGTTCAAAGATAAAAAAATCTTAATTCAAAAGTGATTTTTGAATTAAGATTTTATAAAATATTGATAATTTAAAATTAAGAGACTACTTCTTCTAAGTTTTCATCAAAGCTTCTTTTTCCGAAAATAGCTTCTAAATCATCTTTAAATATGACTTCTTTTTCGATTAAAATATCAGCTAATTGATTCAGTTTCTCTTTATTTTCTTTTAATATCTGAATCGCTCTTTGGTATTGACCTTCGATTAAAGTAGAGATTTCTTCGTCAATTACTTTAGCAGTTTCGTCAGAATATGGTTTTGAGAAACTGTATTCACTTTGACCTGAAGAATCATAGTAAGTAACGTTTCCAATTTTCTCATTTAAACCATAAACTGTAACCATTGCTCTTGCTTGGCGAGTTACTTTTTCTAAGTCACTTAATGCTCCGGTGGAAATTCTATTGAAGATTACTTTTTCAGCAGCTCTTCCTCCCATGGTAGCACACATTTCGTCTAGCATTTGGTCAGGACGAACAATTAAACGTTCTTCCGGTAAATACCAAGCAGCACCTAAACTTTGTCCTCTTGGTACAATGGTTACTTTGATTAGCGGTGCAGCATGTTCTAACATCCAACTTACGGTTGCGTGACCTGCTTCGTGAATGGCAATTGCTTTTTTCTCCTCTGGAGTTACAATTTTATTTTTCTTTTCTAAACCACCAATAATTCTGTCAACGGCGTCTAAGAAATCTTGTTTATCAACTGCAGTTTTATTGTTTCTTGCAGCAATCAAAGCCGCTTCGTTACAAACATTAGCAATATCAGCACCTGAAAAACCAGGAGTTTGTTTGGCCAAAAAGTCAACATCTAATCCTTCTACTTTTTTCAAAGGTGCTAAATGTACTTTAAAGATTTCTCCGCGTTCGCGAATGTCTGGTAAATCAACAAATATTTGTCTGTCAAAACGACCTGCACGCATCAATGCTTTGTCTAAAACATCAGCACGGTTGGTAGCCGCTAGTACAATAACATTCGAATTGGTTCCAAAACCATCCATCTCAGTTAACAATTGATTCAATGTGTTTTCACGTTCGTCATTACCACCTGACATATTGTTTTTTCCTCTTGCTCTACCTACCGCATCAATCTCATCGATAAAGATAATTGAAGGTGATTTTTCTTTGGCTTGTTTGAATAAATCTCTCACACGAGACGCTCCAACACCTACAAACATTTCTACAAAATCAGAACCTGATAATGAGAAGAAAGGTACTTGTGCTTCACCAGCAACAGCTTTAGCTAATAAGGTTTTTCCTGTTCCGGGAGGCCCTACTAACAACGCTCCTTTTGGGATTTTACCTCCAAGATTAGTGTATTTTTCAGGATTTTTAAGGAACTCAACAATTTCTTGAATTTCTTCTTTAGCTCCTTCTAAACCCGCTACATCTTTGAAAGTCGTTTTAATATCTGTTTTTTCGTCAAATAGTTTGGCTTTCGATTTTCCAATATTGAAAATTTGTCCGCCACCACCAGCACCGCCACCCGACATTCTTCTCATGATGAATATCCAAACAGCAATAATGACGATAATTGGCAATAAACTCACGAAAATGTCAGTCCAATTGCTTTTTTGTAAGAAGTTAAAATCTTTCAATTTTCCTTCTCCCACTGCTTTTTCTAATTTAGTTTGGAAGATTTGGTCATTACCAATTTCCAAAGTATAATGCGGTCCAGCGTTAGGACGATCAAAAACATCTTTAGCAACTTTTGAATGTGTTTTGTCTTTTAAAGCGGTCGCAGTTAAATACACTTCAGCTTCGCTTTTATTGTACACAATCACTTTTTCAATTTGTCCTTTCTCAAGGAAATTGTTGAATTTAGACGAGGTTAATTGCGCAGGCTCCTCAAAATTACTTCCGCCAGTTGCAAAACTGATGAAAAGAAAAATAAGAAGAATACCTGTGTATACTAACCAAGGACTTACTTTAAATTTATTCGGATTTGGATTATTATTCGCCATTACTAGTTTTTTTCTTTAGTATTTGTTTTCGATTGAAGTAATTTTTGCATCTCCCCAAAGGCTTTCGATGTTGTAATACTCACGGATGTGTTTTTGGAAAACGTGAACGACTACATTGACATAGTCCATCAATACCCACTCGGCATTATCAGTTCCTTCCACATGCCAAGGCTTGTCTTTCAATTCTTTTGAAACGGTTTTTTGAACGGAACTTACAATGGCGTTAACTTGAGTGTTAGAGGTTCCGTTGCAGATGATGAAATAATCGCACACTGCGGTATCTATTTCTCTTAAATCTAAGATGTCAATATCATTTCCTTTTACTTCTTCGATTCCCTTGATGATGTTAGCAATGAGTACATCATTATTTATAGTCTTTTTCGCCATGAATTATTTTTAATATAAGTTGGTAAAGTTACCATTTTTTGTGATTATTTTTGAACCATTAACAGAATATTAAGTTCTGTGTTGCAAATTATAGTTGTATGAAACTAATCAAACTCGATGCCATAGATTCTACTAACGAATTTCTTAAAGGAATATCGACTCAACCAGATCTTGAAAATTTCACTGTGGTTACTGCCGAGAACCAAACCAAAGGGAAGGGGCAAATGGGAGCTGTTTGGAATTCAGAAGTAGGTAAAAATCTAATAATGAGTGTTTTGGTTAAAGATTTCTTGAAAGATATCAACGAAATTTTCAACTTAAATATTGCCGTTTCCTTGGCGGTTATTACAGCTTTAAAAAAGAATAACATCCCTGATTTAAGTATCAAATGGCCGAACGACATTCTGTCAGCCAATAAAAAAATTGGTGGTATTTTGATTGAAAATAGCATTAAAAGTGATGGAACTATCTTGTCAATCGTTGGTTTAGGATTGAATGTCAACCAAACTAATTTTGAAGGATTGCCAAAAGCGTCTTCTTTGGCAGTGGTAACAGGAAAAGAATTCGATAAAGAAAAGTTGCTTTTGGATATTATTACAAACTTAGAAATGAATGTAGCTGAGAGCAAACTAAATCCAGCTTCGTTGCGGCAACAATTTGTGGACTTTTTATATAAAAAAGATATTCCAATGCCGTTTGCTAATTCGAAGGATGAAAAATTCATGGGAATGATTCAAGGCATATCCACAATTGGTAAGCTACAAGTCTTGTTAGAAGACGATTCTGTTGCCGAATTTGATATCAAAGAGATTCAAATGTTATATTAATAAAAAAGGGCTGTATAAAGTTTTTTTGTCAAACTGAACTTGTTTCAGTTTCTATAAATAATTAATGTTATAGATTCCGAAATGAATTCGGAATGACAAATCGAGTACTTTTTATACAGCCCTTTTTGTGTCGTATTTAAATATTATAATTTGTGCATATTCTCCACCAAGGTTTCGATGAATTTTTGAATAGGTCCTTTAATCATCATCGCCATCATTGGGTTAAAATCGCCTTCAAAATCCAATTTCACATCAGCACTATTTTCAGTAACCGCGTCAATGGAAGCGGTTAAAGTAAAAGGCAATTTATCGCTAGCAGCACCTAAAATTAGTTTGTTTGGAGCCAATTTTTCTTTAATTACTAATTTGATTTCAGGCATTCCTTTTAAACCAAAAATGAAAGCATCAGCGCCAATGACTTCAAATTTTGCAATATTTTCAGGCATTAATTGTTCAAAGTTTTTTACATCAGACAATAAATCAAATAATTCTTGAGCTGATTTTTGAACACTAACTTTTGGACTTTCTAAATTCATCTGGTTTTTATTTCAAATTACACATTCCAAGTCGAAGGATTCACGTTCCATTCGCTTAAGGTTTGTTGTTCTTCTTCGGTGATATAGGTTTTGGCTACAGCCAAGTTCAATAAGTTTTCGTAATTGCTTAAGGTGTATAATTCCACATTAGCATTTTTGAAATTTTGCTCGGCTAAATCAAATCCATACGTAAAAATAGCAGCCATTCCTTTGAGATTAGCTCCTGCTTCTTTCAAAGCTTCCACAGCAAGTAAACTACTGTTTCCGGTACTAATTAAGTCTTCCACCACTACTACATTTTGTCCTTTTTGTAAAAAACCTTCTACTTGATTTTGTCTTCCGTGTTTTTTAGGTTCTGGACGTACGTATACAAAAGGCAATCCCATACATTCGGCAACAAGAATACCAATTCCAATGGCTCCAGTAGCAACTCCTGCAATTACGTCTGGCTTACCAAATTGTTTTTCAATATTTTTGGCAAACTCATCGCGAACATAATTTCGGATGGCTGGAAATGAAAGGATTAGTCGGTTGTCGCAATAGATTGGCGATTTCCATCCAGAAGCCCATGTAAAAGGATTTCTTGGATTCAATTTAATTGCATTTATTTGCAAAAGCAATTCGGCTGTTTTTTCGGCTGTTTCTTTATTAAAAATCATAGTGCAAATGTATAAAGTTTTTGTGAACGACAAACCACTTTTTTTAACAAATCATATCTCTAAGGAGACCGATTTTCAATTGTTTTTGTTAGAAAGTATTGACATCGAACAGCTTATTGTAAAAATTTTTCAAAATAAAATTCAAAAAGCCTATTTGTATCATCCCGATGAAAAGGAAATTTTGAAAACGTTAAAAGAAAAAATTCCTGTAAATAAAGCGGGTGGCGGCTTGGTGTACAATAAAAAAGGGGAGGTGCTTTTTATTTTTAGAAATGGAAAATGGGATTTGCCTAAAGGCGGCACCAACAAAGGAGAAGAAATTGAAGACACCGCTATGCGCGAAGTAGAAGAAGAAACTGGTGTTGGAAAACTAAAAGTGACCAAAAAACTTCAAAAAACCTATCACGTTTTTAAGCGTAACGGTAAGTACCGACTTAAAATTACGCATTGGTTTGAGATGACTTCTGATTATGATGGGACATTGGTAGGGCAAGCCGAGGAAGGAATTGAGAAAGTAGCTTGGCTGAGTCCATTACAAATCAAAGAGGCCTTGAAGAACTCCTATGAAAATATCAAATTATTATTTGAAGAAGAAGTTATTTAAATCTACAAAATTTGTCATTCCGAATTTATTTCGGAATCTAAAATAATCATTACTTTAATTTTTAGAAGCTGAAACAAGTTCAGCTTGACATGAAAAGTTTTTCAGACAGATTTTTATTTAGTTATTCGGTACACAGGATACTGTAAATGCGCTTTTTCATAATAGACGGACTGTTTGTACATCCAATCCAGTTGCGCTTTAGGATTGTTCAAGAACTCGGGTTCCTTTTGTTTTTTTACTTCCAAATCACTTTTTAATTTCGGATTGTCTTTCAGCAATTGCGCTGCCGTATCTTCAAATACATAATCCGAATACCCTTCTTTTTGTTGTAAAATGGGATCAAAGAAATTCCAATTAAAATAGGAGTCAATCGCTTCGGGTTCGAGCGTTTCTAAAAGGTATTTGATGCCTTTTTGTTGGGTAGGAACAATATAATCTCCTTTGGCGAAAGCCAGTTTTTCGGTTTTTGATGCTACTACGGTATTTCGGTGAATATAATGTCCTTCGTAAGCCGAAGGCGTAGTTTTGTAATCTACAATTCGGTAGCTTTCTACTTCAATAGTCGTGTCTTTTGGAATGGGTTGACAGATAATGCCATTGCTTTTCAAAAGTTCAATCACCGGCCAAAATCCACGCGGAATGACATAGGCTTTAGGAATGGTTACGTCTTTTACTGATTTGTATTGCGGAAAGAAAGGCACTTCTTTTTTGAAGGGTTTGTTTCGGTCGTAAAACAAACGCTGTCCCGTAGTGGCCTCACTTTTTTTGTAACCCGCTTTATAACCCAAAAAAGTAAAAGGTTCTTTTGCACTATTGTCCACTTCCCATTGCAAAGTGTAGTTTTTATTGGGTTGGAATTGTGCTTCGTTTTCTTGTCTTTTTTGTTTGATGGTGGTAGCATTCGCATCGGTGAATTCCAAAGTAGATTTCATGAATTCGTAGGTGACTTTCACACGATCACTATATTTTTTCAGCATGTGTGTTTCTACCACAAATCCGATCGAATTGAATAGGGAAGTATACCCCGTTGTGTAACGCGGACTGTCATAAAACTGCGCAAATCCTTGGTCAGGTGTTTCGTGAAAGGTATTGACATAAGGAGTCGTTTCGATTTTTTTCTTCTTCAAATCCGAAACCAAGTTGGGCATCATTTCTTTTCGTAGATACGAACCCAAAACTGTTCCTAATTTACTAGGTTCTGTCATGATGTAGGTGAGTTTGTATTGGTAATCAGACCCATTGCTGACATGGTTATCAATAAAAACATCCGGATTAATTTGGTGAAAAATTTCGACAAAACTTTTGGTGTTTCGTGTATCCGATTTGATGAAATCCCGATTCAAATCATAGTTGCGGGCATTGCCTCTAAAACCGTATTCTTCTGGACCGTTTTGATTGGCTCTTGTAAAGCTGTTTCGGTTTAAAGCGCCGCCAATATTGTACACCGGAATGCACACGATTACGGTATTTTTAGGCGCTTTTATTTTGCCTAAAGCCAAATCTCTAAAGAACTGCATCGATGCATCAATCCCATCAGGTTCTCCTGCGTGAATTCCGTTGTTGATGAATAACACAGCTTTATTTTTTTGAATTGCTTCAAAGTCAAAAGTGGCATCCGAATTGAAAGTCACCATATGTAAGGGTTCACCACTATCGGTTAAGCCCATTGTTTTTATATCGATGGTTTTAAAATCATTCGCTAATAATTCAAAATAAGCGATTGTCTCTTGGTAAGTTGCTGATTGATTTCCGTTTCCTTTTTCAAAATAGGTATCGTATTTTGTGTGGGTTTGTGCCAAAATAGTCAAGGAACACAAAAGAAGTAGCGTCGTTAAAAATCTCATTTTCGGTAGTTTTTATAAAAATCAAATGTAGCTTTTTTTAAATTATCACTGAAAAAGAATCAAATAAAGACTTGGGTTTTCTTATTCGCCAACCAAAGCACTATCTTTGCGCCATGAATACACAA
>NZ_JAHEBT010000032.1 GCF_024642105.1 Flavobacterium sp. | reverse complement strand
AAGTCATTAATCAATTCATCTATTACAGCTTTTAAAGCCAATGTTATAAAATACATTCGACTAAAGGTATAATATTACTTCCTAAACCTCCAAGAAAGTAGATACCTAAATACGATTCCAAACATTACTCCAAAGTATCCTTTGTTTATTAACGAGGTAAAACTTTATGCAACCAATACTTTGCCGTTGAAATGTCACCAATATCCAAATATGACACCACTTTGCCGATGGCATTTTGAAGGGTTTGAACCTTTGTATTTTGAGTGATGGTTCCTGAATAAGTACAAAGAATATTACACGCAGCATAAAAAGCAGGTTCCACAGAATTATGCCAGAACCAAGGCGTTTTTTCTAATATTTCCTTTTCTAGTAAGTAGGAATCAAATGGATATTCAGCCTGAATATTCCATGCTTTTATAAGTCTCAGAACGGGCTTAACTATGTAGTTTTTTTCTGAATGTTTATCTTTGACTTTTTGGGTGAATGTAAATGGCTCGGTAGTCATCCAATTGTTTCCACTATCAGGTATGTAGTGTATTTCAATTATGTTAAGAATGTTGGTTACCCTTGTAGGTATAAGGTCAAAAGTAATGTGATTCATGTCTAATCGTATTGTTGGAAAATCCTTTTGTACAATTGATGAAGAATATTTTTGCTCGGCAAAAGTCTTTAACCAAGTTCTATATGTCTCAGCTGTTTTATTTAGATTCTCGTGATCAAAAATGATCATAATATCAACATCGGAATAAAAGTCATATTTTCTTGGTAGAGTTGTATCCCTATCCCATGACCCAAAGATTTTTACAGCCTTAACATCCTTACCAAAATAACTATTTAAACGACTTTTGAGAGTGACTATCGAGCTTATAATTTGATTACGTTCCGTCGAACCATGGCTAATAAAATAACTTGAAGCCAAGCCTAATAAATAAGTATTTAAACTACTTGCCATTTAGATTATATTTAGTTTTAACTTGTTGCCATTCTTTTTCTAAAGCATCATTATATTTAGTGTAAACACGATTACTAATCAATACTTGACCCCATGATATATTTGTTTCGTAATCAAAGTACTCTTTTAGTATGGTTGAATCATTCGGTGAATTTTGGAATGAAACTTTAATTTCTTCCAATATTCTATTGTTTTCACGGTGGTACATGAGGAATTTTATCAAATCTCCAAACACTGTTGCTGAGAACATGAATTGAAGAAAAGGAAGCATTATTGGGCTATTTTTAAGCCCATAAATACCCATTGCTATGATTGTTATGCCAAATATTGATGACTTTACGAAATAACGCACCATCATTCTATCAGATAAACGTGTTGTGTAAAACACATTTTGGAAGAGATTCACTCCTAACTTTTTCACACCAGTGGGAATTTCATCATTAGTGAAATACTCTATTGAGCTTTGCAGCGAGAATTTGGATCCAAATGCATTATCCAAAGCATCATATCTACGTTCTCTTTCGGCTTTCGGTAAAAGATAATGTGATTTAATAATTGACAAGACAAATTCAGCTGGAATCAAAATTATTAGCAACCATTCAAAAAAATCCAATATCCATTGAGCATCTTTTTTTGTCACAAAAAGTGGTATAACGGACATTAATAAAATAAGCCAAATAAGCCATTTGTCAACAGAATCAAGTTGAATAACAAAATTAAAAGTCTTTTTTTGAGGAACTTGTTTAGCCATAATTAATTAGTCTTTACGTGAATTAAAGTATTAAACTCAACTCTACTGAATTGAGTCTTGTTAGTTGTGTTTTCGGTCTCAGCACCAGCATTAAAGATTTTTGCTACTGTTATCTTTCCTCCAACCCCACTTTTATCCTCGTCAGTTGTTGTAACAGCGACATCAAACATAATACGTTTATAGCCATTTTCTACGCCTTCACCACCTTTTTCCTTGATGTATGAATTGGCTTCCTGCAAACCGTCTGCGATCTGTTTGATTGTATTCGATACAAACTCTTTTAATTCCATATTCTTTTTTTAACACTATCTTCCCCCTTCAACAACTTCGGCCTTAAACTTTTTTTCTGATCGGTTAGGATAGTTAATTTTTGTTTCAATAGTTTTCATCCGTCATCCACCATAGAAAGGGTGGCTGCTATCATTTGTTATTCATTTAACTTCGGTTTAGCTGTCTTCAAATTCTTCTTGTTCAATTTTCCCCATTTGCTTGGATATTTAGAATCCCACTATTTTATAAATGCTTACTTACTTTGTAAAGTGAGTAGTTTGCAATATACCCACTCCCCACCATCAATCCAATGGTATAAATACCCGAATTAATTAGTATATATACCAAAATATCGTTCAAGTTCATTCTATGAACGTTTCATTCGCATTAAAACTGATGGAAACGAAGATTTAGCACGCTAATGATAGTATGAGTGGAAAACAGGGTAGGGGTTGATCGTGAAATTTGGGATGATCAGTAGAGATTTGGTGGGTTCTGCAGCTGTTTTTCTAAAGAATCAAGCAGGTTACCTTTGTATTTGAGATCTTTTTCCGGGTAATTCCTAAGAATTTACTGGAAATTCCAATGAAATTACATCAAGATTCCAGTTTTTGTTGAAAATTCCGAGTTTTTCCTGTAACAAGGGCATTTATTCCTGCGATATTCCGTATTTAGATTATGTACACCAACTAAAAGTTTCAAAAAAAGCATTTTATTCGTTTTTTGGAACAAGTTCATCAAGTGAATCATCATAAAATTGATTTTTAATCAAATCTGCCAATTCATTTACTTCGTTGCAATACCGAGAACCCACATTATAATCGTTAATTATATTATTTTTCGCTTCCCATTCATAGCCAGGATTTTCATTTGTAATATTGCTGATATAACTATTGTAAGCGGCTACTATTTTTTGAGTTCCTAGTTCTACACTTTCTAGGTCACTCAACAATTTTTCAGTACGTACTTGCATTACACCTAATGTTTTTGATTTACCGCATATTCTGAATGAAATATTTTCAATAATTCTTACAATCTTAGGTCTATTAAAGTCTTCATAAATCAAAACGGCATAAACAATAGACTCCAGTATATGATTTTTAGTCAATTCTGTAATTAAATTATCATAAGTTGATTTGAAATAGATATACCTTCTTTTTAGGTAAGTCTCTTTTCTCTGAACAGTTGCTTCTTGCGAAAAAGTTAAGTTATTAGCTATTTGATAGAGGAATATTAGAATGATAAACCAAATTTCATTTGCAATTGAAGTAAAATCGGGAAGTAAATTAGTTCTGACTTTAATTAATTTTTCATAAACCAAATAAGAAAGTAATGAAGTTGAAGTCCAGTAAAATACTTGTCTTTTCCAATTTAATAATGCCCCTCGGTTTGTAACCAAATTAAATATTAGTCTAAATACTATGTAATGAATGTTGACCCAATAAAAGTCTTGAACAAAACGATCAAAATTTAAATAATAAAGTATTGAAGAGGTAATTATAAGATAAACAATAGGAATAAATACTCTGATCAAAACATTAAAAGCAGGGGCCTCCTCTTTTCTGACAAATAATGACATTTCCATATACCCCAATGAGTATGAATGTTTGCCAATTAAGTTGACTGTAAAAAAAAGCCCAATTCCAAATAAAAATTGGACTAGAAAAATACACATATCCATATTTAAAAACGCGTTTATGAAATAGATTTATTTTCGAAAAAACAGCTAAAGGGATTAATTAGCTATACAGTTTTTCAAACTTTTCTCGCACCAAACCAATATCACCTTTCATGATAGGCATTAAATATTCAAAGACCGAATCAGCCACATGTTCTCCCGTTTCATCCGCAATTTTTGAACCTATTTTTTTCAAAGCACCTTTTAAGAACCCAGTTAAAGAGGCCTCTGTCATTACTCCTAGTTCAACAAACAACTTCTTTAATTTAGTTGTTGATTCGTCAGGTAAATAAGATGTAAAAAGTGCCAAATACGCTTCTGTTGTTAATTTCACAATTTCGGAAGAAAATGAACCGTCTGTAATGTGATTCAGTTCTTTTAATTTTGATTTTAAATGATCTGCTAGGAATGGATTTCCAATTTCAATACTGATTTGTTTATCAATACCTTTGAGTAGAATTGGGTTTAAAAGATGCTCCTTTAATTCGTCGTCAAGCTCTTCTTTACTCGTTTGTCTCAATTTTGATTCATAAAGTAGATTTCGTGCTTTTGACCTTGTAATTCTTAATTCAGCAACAAGATCATAGATTTCAGGATTCTTTTTAAAAACCTCGAGCTTTTGCAGTTGAATAAAGAGTAAAATATCAAAATCACGTTTCGAAATGGAGCCATATGCAGGATTCATATATTCAGCGATTAATTCAATAAAAGTTTCTTTAATGTCATCCGAGCTCAGCTCATTCAGTTTAGTTAAAATTGCATTCATATTATAGTTGTCTTTTGTACTTACGGATTTATTAAAATTCAATTCCAGTATTCCCCTACCTCACCACCAATTTCTTCCCCCATTGCCACTCACCCTGCGAAATATTCGCAGGGGCTCATATACTTAAGCTAAAATCTTATTGCAGCACCACTTTCTTCACCCAAAACTGATCGCCTTGTTTTACATGTAGAAAGTATATTCCTGGAGCTTGGTTTTGTAGTTGAATGGTTGCTGTAAATTGATCTTCCAACTGAATTCTTGACC
>NZ_JAHEBT010000057.1:57954-93212 GCF_024642105.1 Flavobacterium sp. | reverse complement strand
TGGGAATCAAATTAAACAGGGCAACTCAGGTAAGTAGTACGGTGATTGAAACACAGAAAAATATCATTACAGTACTAAGAGATAGCATCGTTCATGATACGGTCAGGGTAAAAGTATTTTCTTATAAAGATCAGTGGTATCAAATCAGCGGAATCGGCAATGACAAAACGCAGCAATTAAGCATTTTTACTACCGATACGATTACACAGGTTGTATTCAAAGGTGAAAGAATCAAGCCCTGGCTTTGGATATTCTCTCCTCGCAAGCTTCAACAAAGAATAAGCGTTTCAAACCCTAATTCAACTATAAAATATAGTAGCCTCATTCAAATCCAAAAACAATGAACAAGTTAATATTTGGCGCAGCAGCATTGGCCTTGTTGGCACTGCTTAAAAAAAACTCGAAGAGTACTGACGATAATCCTCCAATTACTCCAGCCCAAAAAGCGCAGAGAACCATCACATTTTATAAAGCATAAGTATGGCAGAGTTAGCAGTCCCAATACCAATGACCCCACGTACATTTTATCCAGTTGCAGCATTGCCACAGAATAAAACAAAAATGGAAACCATTGGCAAAAAGTATTTCAACGAAATAAAACTCGCAGAGACATTAACCAATGTCCCAGGAGCGATCATTCTTTCCCTCATTTTCACTGAAAGTGCTGGTAATCCAAGTATTGTTAGCTCGGCAGGTGCAGTGGGATTAATGCAGTTAAAACCACAAACTGGAAATGATGTCATTCATTTGGAAAACAAGTCCAAAAGGCTGACAGCACCTGAAATTGAGCTGTTGAAAAAGCATTTAGGTGCAAGGGTTAACGGCCCGTTGAAACAACAATACATATCTCATAAGATCAAGGAAAATAATTACACGGGAAATGTTATGACCCGTGCTGATTTACAAAAGCCAGAACTCAATATTTTGTTGGGTGCTATGCTTATTGGCATTCTCATAGATCAACATTATGAGCAAGGTGTTTTAAGACTCGATAAGGCGCTGGTTCGCTACAACCAAGGTTACTTTTTTAAACCTGGAACGGGAACCGTAGAACAAGTATTGGATCGCGTAAAAGGTCGTAGCCGCGAAGCGTATTCTTATATCATAAAAGTAGTGGGTAAAAATGGATTACTAGAAACCCAATCCATGGTGTAATGAATCAATTTGAGCTCAATAAACAAATCCAGCAGTTAATCCTGAAGAAGGACAAGGCAGGCGAAACGTATAGTTTCGATGAGAAGAAGTTTATTGCTCAGTATGAAGGTTCAGGCGGACAAGGTTCAAAGGGAGCGACTGGCGAAGGTGTGCTTTATGAATTTTTCACGCCCGATTTTGTTTGTGAGCTCATGTGGAAACTAGCATACCGCTACGGATTTAAGGCTGGTGGATCAGTACTGGAACCAAGTTTAGGAACTGGGAATTTACTAAAATGGGCTCCCAATAACTCCAAATGCTACGGCTTTGAAATCAATCCCATATCCAAGCGCATCACAGAGATATTATATCCCGATGCGAAGATTTATGAAGGCTATTTTGAAACGGCTTTCCTGCAAGAGCCACGCTACACAGCAAGACTAAAAGACAAGCTTACCTGGCTTGAAGGTTATCCATTTTCGCTTGTCATTGGCAATCCGCCTTACGGCAAGTACAAAAACAAGTACAGCAGCTATTTTACCAAGCCCAAAATGCACCAAATAGAATTGTTTTTTATGCATTATGGCTTACAGCTTTTGAAGCCAGGCGGAATAATGGTCTTTATTACTGGTAGTAATTTCCTGCGAAATGGGATCAGTTACCAAAGTGAAAAATTGGAGATTGAAAAGCTAGCAGATATAGTGGATGCCTATCGTCTGCCTCCCGTTTTCAAATTCTCAAAAGTCCCAACGGACATTATCGTTTTAAAACGCAAATAATCATGAAATATAATCAGCCCAACATACAACCTCAAATGGTGTTTGACAAATCATCGTACAGCGATTTAGAAAACCAAATAGATGAGCTTGATGCAGAATTTAAAATCCGTGAAATCGAAGTCACTTTTAATAAGGAAGCTTATTTCTTTGGCCAGGTAACGAGCTCCAATGATGTATATAATTTCCTCAAAGAGCAAATCTTGAAAGGAATTGAAATACAGGAGCATTTTATTGCGCTTTACTTAAATCAAGCTAACAAGATAATTGGTTACTACCATCATTCAACAGGTACAATCAATGCCACCATGGTGGATACAGAAATTGTGGTAGCGGTGGCTTTAAAAACCTTGGCCAAGTCCGTGATTATTTCACACAATCATCCAAGTGGAAACCTGCAACCATCTGAGGCGGATAGGCAGCTTACTCGAAGGCTAAAACAATCATTGAAACTCTTTGATGTGCATTTGGTTGACCACCTCATCGTTACTAAAAATGGATACTATTCGTTTGCTGAGAGGAGTGAAAGTTCACTTTCAGGTGATAGGTCAACGATGAATCCGATGGAGCAAAAATTGCGCGAAGAAATTCTTAAGCAGCTCAAAAAAGTGACCCAAGCCAATGCGCCTAATTTATTCGCCATGATGCAATCTCCCCAAGGATATGAGCAGGCAGAAGAGTTGGTAATTCGAAAAATGCTGCACGACCAAATGGTTCCAGCAGCGGTAATTCCTATGCTTGAATCTGAAATGGAAATGATCTAGTGGACATTACAAGCCCTGCATATCTCAGAGCTCGAATAGACATGATTCGGGACGTGCTATCAAAATCTGATGCAAAGGATTTTCATGTGGCATTACTCCGTAATGGAGTATTTCCAAAGGATAGAGATGAGAAGGGCTTGGTGGAAGTTTACGCCAAACAAAAAGATTATTCCAATGAACCATTGAGCCTCACAGAACTATGCACATTTAATACCTGGTTTAATTTATATCCTGAAAAAGTGTGTGGTGAAGAGCTCGTAACAACAAGCAGAGAGTTTCCGCTATCTATCAAAGGAAATGAAACTTGGATCACCAATACAATCAATCATGCATTGGGTGATTTTCAGCTGATATTGGAGCTGCCAGGTGACTGGCACATCGATTACTACGATCCTGGCAATGAGGATTTTTCAGTGGATTACCGCCTTGGAACTTATAAAATACAAATCTTCTCTCATGGAGTGGATTACAATTTTCAAATACAAAATGGAGATTTCTTACTGGAGAACATTAATTACCGATACATCGAGGATGCTAATGCCCATGCTTTACGATTTATGCAGTCGAATCCTTTGGCTAACACAAATGTTTCGGATTTAGAAATTGAAGCATTGGCACTAGAATACGAACTACAATTAAAAAGACTATGAGCTATTTATCAGGCATATCAAACATTCATTCTTTGGGGACTTTGAATCCCTATACATCGACTAAGATTAGAGGTAATTCTCAAGTGGTGGAGCGCATTTTAAAACAAGCTAGCGAACTTCAAGGACTGGGCGATACCGAAGGAAAAAAGATTCCATTTTCTGATGTTGTAGCAAAATACAACAAGGGCATCACTGAGCCTGAAATCAAAGCGTGGGTTTGGTACAAGCGAAAAACGGGCGTTCCAATGAACGGCTGGGAAAACTATTACCTAAAAGGAACAGGAAAAGCACTGGAAGAGCAGCTCTTTGATTTGGTTCGTGCTGGCGCATTGTTTTACCATGCAGGTGAGTTATTGCCATTTCCGACATATACCTATGGGAATATGTATGATAGGCTTACTCAACTTGAAAATGACAAAGAGGATATTGAAAAACATTTCGGGATAGAGATTTGGAACAATCACAAACAGGTAGTTGAAAAAGCAAAACCAGAACTACTTACCGTTGAGAATGCCGATGAAAAAGAACGGCCAATTATAACCGCGATTTCTGATTTTGCCGTTGATCCCCTATTGTTTTATGTAACAAGTGTTCGAGAGGAATACATGGATTTAGAGAATGCCGAGGAACTTAAAAAGGTGAACGGTAAAATTGAACGCAAAAAAGACCGCGAGAAAATTAGTATTCGTTTTGATGGTGAAACTAAATACACGCTACAACATGTTTTCATTAAATGGTTGTTCACCTTGAATAATGACACCGACTTTGAAAAAAGCTCCGCCATTGATATTGCTGATTACTACCTAGCGAATAGATCACTTCGCGATGACAAACTATCTAAGGAAGAAAAGGCAGAGCTTAGAGCCAATGCCCGAATCGAGGGTGAAAAGCTCTTCTCTAAGTTCCTGCATGAAGTACTGGCCTTTGACGACCAGCATAAACTAAATTATGCCTGGAACCGATTATACAACGGTCAATCCGATATCAACTATTCCAAGGTTCCGATTGGCTTTGAGTGTTCCGCTCGTTTCAAGTCGGGCATTTTGCAAATAACCGATATTCAGCGCGAAGGTGTGGCTTTCATGGAAGCCATGGGATCAGGCATCAATGCCTTTGACGTGGGCGTAGGTAAAACTATGACAGCTATTGTGAACTTGGCGCATAACTTGTATTCAGGCAAATGTAAACGTCCAATTGTAGTAGTTCCTAAGCCTACCTATAAAAAGTGGATGAACGAAATCATCGGTTACACCGATAAAAAAACGGGTGAGTTTGTATCGGGTGTGTTGTCCCATACAGGCATTACCGTGAATGATTGGTACAACCTGGGAACGGACATCATTGATAAAATCAATTTGAATGCGCCTGTTGCCGAGAGGTCTATCACCATGGTTACGTATGAAGGTTTTAAACGTCTGGGCTTTGGTGAATCCGTTTCGGATGAATTGTTTACCGAGCTGGTAAATATCCTTGGGCAGAGCAAAGAAAAATCAAGCCGAGACAAAGAAATCGAATACCAAAAATTCAGAGAAATGATTGGCGTGGGATTAAAGAATTCGATTGCCGATATTGATGTACTTGGTATTGATTACGCTGTGATTGATGAAGCGCACAGGTGTAAAAATGTATTTGCATCCGTAAAGAGCGATGATGAAGGAAACAAGCGCTACAACATACAATCAGCCACATCAGAAATAGGACAAAAAGCATTTTTGATTCTAAGTTTTATTCAGCGCAAATATGGCCGAAATACCATGCTGCTTACGGCAACTCCGTTCTCGAATTCACCATTGGAAATTTATTCGATGTTGTCTCTCGTGGCCTATGATTCTTTGCGAGACAACGGTATTTTAAACCTGGACACATTCTTTGATTTGTTTGTCCTTCCAACGGTAGAATGGGCTGCCAACTACAAAGAGGAAATTGTAGAAAAGGAAGTGATCAAAAGCTTCACCAACCGCAGGATTTTACAAAAGCTCATCTACAACCATATCCTGTATAAAACGGGTGAAGAAGCTGGTGTGGTTAGACCAAAGAAAATCAACTTGCCACTGCTTTATAGTTTTGAAAATGCCAAGGAAAGATTGTCCCAAGATAAGCAAGTGCTTACCTACATTAACATGACACCAAAGCAGCGTGAAAATCAAAATGGCATTGTGGCCATGGCGAAAAGTTCTACGCAAGGGAAATTGGATATGGGTAATTTGTTTCGGGCATTGGCTTATAGTTTGGACAATGCACTTTCTCCATTCTTGTTAAATGGAACACCTGAAGACTACAAGGATTTTGTTGATCAAAGCCCAAAAATTGCGTATGTCATGGACTGCATCAAATCTGTGAAAGCTTGGCATGAGCAGCACCAAGAGACCGCTAGTGGACAGGTGATTTACATGAACCGCGGTAAACTGTTTTTTCCGCTGATTAAAGAATACCTGGAGAAAGAGGTAGGTTACAAGCGTGGGGTGATGTACGATAAAGTAAAGGTTGATGAAGTAGAAATCATCTCTTCTGAAATCAACGATACGCGAAAAGAAACCATCAAAGAAGCGTTCCTAGATGGAGTGGTGAAAATCATCATTGGAACCGCCACAATCCGTGAAGGGATTGATTTACAAAAACGCGGAACGGTTATTTACAACTGCTATCCTGAATGGAATCCAACGGATATTCGACAGCTGGAAGGCCGAATTTGGCGCCAGGGAAATCAGTTTCAGTATGTGCGTATTGTGATGCCATTGGTGCAGGACTCCATGGATGTCTTTGTGTTCCAAAAGCTAGAAGAAAAGACCTCACGTATCAATGACATTTGGTTCAGGGGTGACAGAGGAAACGTGCTGGATTTAGAAAGCATGGATCCTGAGGAGATTAAGCTGGCTCTTATTACCGATGTTGACCGTTTGGTGCGTATGTTTTTTGACCAGGCGAAGGAGCAGCTGAATCGCGATTACAAAAAAATCGGACTAGCCATTGAGATGCTCAAAGAAGTACAAAGTGATATTAGAGACTACAAAATTTACCGTGAAAAATCTATTGAAGCTATACGCGGATTTTACACTACGTTGTTAGCATCGAATTATTTGTTAGAAACACCAAAAGTTGCCGAAGATGGTGAAGTGATCAACAAACAATCCAAGAAAGCAAAGGAGCTTAAAGAGGATATTGAAGCGGTACTGAATTCAACGGATCAACAGGACAAGGAAATACTTGCCATTGGTCGAAAAATTGAAAGTTCGTACCAGGTACTTGGCATTTACTTTTCAAACCGCTACTACCTCAATTATTTCAAGGAATATGTAAGCAAGGTGCGAAAAACAGAACGTACCCTGCTCAAACCAAGAGGATTTTCACTCTCCAGTGATTTAAGTCCTGTTATGGCGCAATACGAAGCAGAGAAACAAGCTGTAATTAACCAATCTCAAAGTTATAACGGCGAAGAAAACTCTCCCAAATGGGCGGAGCTTAGACTAGAAATCCAAGCAAAAAAATCAGCCTTGCAAGTAGAAGGCAGAAGTGCCCAGGATAGAGCCTCCGAATTTCAGCGCTTGAATTATCTTTTGGAATACCGAACAAACCTGGCTCCAGCTCCAGCAACACCAACATTCAATACAAGTGAATTAGAGCTCGAAGCTTTAGCCCTTGAAATAGAACTCGAACTTATAAATTTTTAAACCATGCTAAATACGAACAATTACTTTTCAAAAGCCGCAAGTATCAATTGGGATAGTCTACCCGAAGCCCTTACAAAAGGACATAAACTTGTAGAAGGAGCATCACAAAACAACTGGGCTGCATACAATTCAAACGAAAACATCAAACGCGTTGTTGATGCATATTTTCAAAAGCTAACGGAATACCTGGGTAAAAATCCTAGCTCAGTGGTGGCTACTTCAAAGTCCTTGCCAACAAAAACCGTAAAGTCAAGTCCAAAACCTGCTGCGGCAAAGCCTGCAACGCGATATATGCCACCTAAAAAAGCAGCGGTGGAGAAAGAACAATACGATAGCGAAGATGTAGAACTCATTGATACCGATGTTCAATTTATCAAACGCTATGCAGCCATGCATGGAAAGGTAAAAAGTCAGGCTCAAATATTAACCCTGTTACACAGTCTGCAAAAAGCCATTATTGAACGCAGAATAGGAAAGGACTCCCCTTACGCCAAGGAGATTGATATGATGCAGAAACAACTGATTTCCTGTTACGAAAAAATGGGCGACATGGCAGAAATCAAGATTGACAGCAAAAACCTAAAACGCTACCTTGAAATTGCACATAGTCAGGAAGGCATGTTTTCTGTTGCCTTATTAAAGTCCTATATCGCACTCAATGGAAAGAAAGATGTAAAAGACAGGTCGCAAAGGTTATTTAACCGAATTAAAAAGGCTGTTGAGCAAGGAAAGATCACTAAATCGGACAAGTATGCCGATAAGTTAAATGAAGCCTACCAAACGCTTAAAAACTACATTGACGGTGATTCGGCGATGTTGAATATCAACAAGGCACAGCTTAATGGATTAATGGGCATTTTGGGAGAAAACTTGTTCCATCAAAAAAAAAGCCTCAGCGGTTACGACGATGACAATGGAATGATTGTAAGTTCAGGCGAATTGCTTGCCATGGACTTTCAAACCATAGGCCTACAAGGTCGATATAAGGAACTTATTGGTGATCCAAGCGTAGGATTCACAGCCATGGTTTACGGACTACCAAAGTCTGGAAAATCAACCATGTGTTTGGACTTTGCAAACTACCTAGCAGCAAACCACGGTAAGGTATTGTACTGTGCCATTGAAGAAGGATTTGGCTATACCCTAAAAGAAAAGATTGAACGCTTAAAAGCGCATCACTCAAACCTGTATATCACCGACCGTGTTCCTGAAAATCTGAATGATTTCAACTTCGTGTTCATTGATAGCGTTTCCAAAGCAGGAATGGATGTGAACGACATTGACGCTTTAAGAAAAATGCACCCAGAAGTCTCCTTTATTTTTATCTACCACACCACCAAGGAAGGAAAATTCAAAGGCGTGAATGAACACGCCCATGAAGTTGATGTAATTGTACAGGTTGAAAAGGGAAAAGCAACATCCACGGGCAGGTTTAATGCTGGTGGGGTAATGGAGATTTAATCTTACTTTATGTATTTACTAAGCTCGGCCTTTAATTTGTCAAATTCCTCTTGTGTAATTAAGCCAAGGTCTAGTTTGTCTTTTGCTTTTTTTAATTGAGCGAGTGCATCATCACTCGACAAACCAAATCCTTTGACCTCGCCTGTTGATAGTGCATTTTCAAATTGGATTGTGTAATTAGATAATCCAGTAATTCCTTTGGTTCTAAAGGCAACCGTATAGCCAGATCGCTTATTTCCTACAACAAATATTCGTTTGATTTCGGTTTCAGTACCACTTGAATTTGCCAATAGATTTGTAATTGGCAACAATATGCCATCACCTTCAGTGATAAATGCAAAGGTTTTGTTTGAGGACGGCACACCAATTTTTACGCGGTCACCAATTTTATAGACAGCGCCATCACTGCCGAGGTATGATGTGAATTCACCTCTTTCTGCTGTTGCTAAATCAGCGTACTTTATTTCTTGACCAAATGCTGTTGACATTGTTATGGTGAAAAGAAAAGCTGCAATTAAATTAAATTTCATAGTCGTTTTTTTAAATGTTAATTTGACAAAATAACCCAATCTTTTTGCCAAATAGGGTCAACTGCTTGGTAGGTTGTAATCATTTGACTTTATTTGTCAAAATATTTTTCAACATGTTTAATCAGAATAGAATATACAGGCTATTTCAGCTGATAAATTACTTGAAAGCTCGCCCTGCAAAATCGGTGCGAAGCATCGAAACATTCCTGGATACCTCCGAAAGAACCGTGTATCGTTACCTCGATTTATTAAAAGACCTGGGTTTCACTATTGAGAAAGACAGCAACAACAAAATATTTATTGCCGCTTCTTCAGACTTAGATCTTATTCCGTTTACACCCCAAGAAGCAGACTACCTTAAAAAACTCATATTATCTACTGGAAAGAAAAATCAGTTGGCTCAGAGTGTCTTACAAAAAGTGCAGCAATCTAGCGAAATAGAATTAGGGGCTGAAAGCTTGTTTAAGGCGCACCTGGCAAAAATCGTGGAGCAAATTTCAGTAGCAATCATTGAAGGAAAGCAGCTTTTAATCAAAGGGTATAGTTCTGCCAACAGTCAAAGTGTTTCAGACCGCATGGTTGAGCCCACATGTTTTACAGATAATTACGATGCTGTTTCAGCATTTGAAATAAAAACAAGGCTCAATAAGTATTTCAATATTGAGCGAATGGCTAGCGTAGAAGTGTTAGAAACACCTATGAAACATGAAGCCCAACATGAATTTTACAAGCCCGATATTTTTGGATTCCAGGGCAAAAGCATGAACAAAGAAATTGAATTGCAAATGTCCATGCGTGCCTATTTATTGCTAAAGGAAGAGTACCCCATGAGTGCCGCATTCATAAATCCAATTCCAGAAACTGGCAAGTATTATTTCAAGGCAAATGTGAAAAGCTTCAAGGCGCCAGGGCGTTTTGTTCTGGGCTTTTTAGAAGAAGTACAAGTTGTAGGCTCAAAAGAATTTATCCGCTACATACAGCGGGTAGTACAAAAGAATACTTAGTTCTTTTTACGTCTGTATTTCCCTCTCGTTTGATAATAGTACCTTGATCTATTTTGACTTTTAATGGCGTTCTTTTTGGTGCTTACAGGCATGCGCACGTACCCCTTTCTAAATTTGCCTTTATAGTCAATGCTCGGTTTTACATAAACGGGCTTTCTACCAGAGCCTGAATCATTACTTTTGCCACAAGCCGCTAGCAGAAGGAAAATACAAGCTATTACGAAGTGGCGCAGATTCATGCGATAAAAATTTTCCATACCCCATAAGCTAAAGCCAATGGCGTGCTCATCAAAATAACCAAACTAACTAAGCAGCCTTTACTTGTTTTGTTATACACTTTGTTGTACAAAGCTTTCTTAGGATCGGTTATCCAGCCCAAACCTCTAGGTGCTTTAAAACCTAGACTGTGACGAATAACACGCTTTACTGAGGTACGAGCTGCAATTCGTTTTGTGAGGGAAGGTATGCGGAATCCGAATTTCATTTTATAGATCTAGTTTACTTTGATTTAGGCTTTGTTTTTGAAACATATACATGCCGTCAACATCATCATAACGTTCTGCTAATTTTTCTCTTAAACCGAATAAACGCTTTTCAGCAGTATCTACGAGTTGCGCAAAAGTGGTAACGCGAATCTTGCCGATTTCAACATTATTATCATTTTTAACAACAACTACGGGAGAGATTTTTTCGCCAAATGAATCACCAACTACAAATGCTTCAACAAATGGATTTCCAATTAATGCCCCACAACCGACTATGTCTTCAACATATCCTTGGGCTTGATTTCTTTCATTTCTGGTAATTTTAAACTTACCTCTTTTGAGTTCAATTAAAAGTACCTTGTTAATTGAGACTAAGCCAGTTTCAGAATCGTGAAGCTCAGTTCCACTAATTGACGCTGTTGAATTGTTGAATATAACTAAATCAGGACGTTTTTTTGAATTAGTGAACTGTTCTACAGATATATCCTTTTTAAAAACAATTTTTATTGCATTTTGAAGCTGTCGGTTAGATGCAAATTCGGCAGATTCAAATTCAGGCCCAAATAACCATCTTGCTGATGTTACAAGCGGGTGAAGTACATGTAATTCATCAACATCTTCATCTGATGAAAGCTTTCGAATTGCCTCTACAACAGAAATGCGATTATCTATTTCATTAAGTACACTTAATGCGTCTCTAACTGACCAATTTTCAAGTAAATGATTTAATCCGTTTATATCATCATCTGACAAATTAATTAATTTAGATAGTAACTCTTTACCAGATCTTGATTTTTCTAACTTTATTACAGTATTTACCGCCAAAGAAATAGACTCTGCCTTTGCAGTTGGATTTGAGATCGCAATATCTTGAATAGCTAAATTTAACTCATACTTAGCCATTGGCGAAAGGCTTGAAATTTCAGTTGAAAACTCCTCAGTAACTTGACTCATTGTCTCATCAATCGTATCCTTTGAGATTTTATAAACTATCTCATTGAAATATTTTTCGATTTCAGAGTACATTAAATTTAAATTAGAATTTTTTTTAAATCCAGTCCAATCCTCTAAAATATAATCAGCTAAATCATCAGAAGTAACAACAATAGTGTATCTTTTTGCTATTCTTGTTCTACCATCTATTACAAAATCACTTCCTAAAATCCAAGTTGGTTCACCGACTAGTCTGTTACTTTGCCAAAATGCTATACCTTGATATATTGTGCTTCTAGAGGACTTTTTAGTGTCTATGAAATGTACATTTATTTTTATTTTATCATTAATAAAAATTTCTCTACTATCAATCAAACCAGTGTGCTCTTCGAGTTCTACAGTCTTACCATTTATAAATACCCGAAAAGATGGATCATGTAAAAATCTAGCTGAAATTATTTCCAATATTCTATTTTCTGTAGGCAAATTTCTTTCAACTTCAACTTCTAATCTAGATCCAAATTTTTCAAATGGTTGGGATGTGATTTCGAATGACTTTATAACAAATGGTTGCTCTGAACTTGAAGTAGATATATTGAAAATTGATTTTTCATTTCCCTTAAAAGTGGTAACAATATACTCATTGTTGAAGCAAAGTAAACCATGACGTCCTATACCGTTTCGACCATAGGCAATTCTTTTCCCATTAGTATTTGGCGGAAACAATACATTTTTACCTTGATGCTTAAGCCTGTTATAACCCAATTTCATCCAACGATTTTGAAAATCCTCACTAGATAACCCTGTCCCATTATCCTCAATCACTAATTTTTCACCTCTATTTTCTGGGATAGTTACATGTACCTGTGTAGCACCTGCATCCCAAGCGTTAGCAACTAACTCCGTAAGTGCAATTTCATTTGAATGGGCTATTGTACCTAGTGTACGAACAAGATAATCTTCTTCAAAAAGTGAGGTTTGAGTAATATCATTTTTCATATTATTCAGGTCTTTGATATGTATCATTATAAATCTCTCTTAATCTTCTGCCATTAAAACTCCAGTAAGGGCCAGGTGCAACATTGTACGCGTATCCATCTCCTAATGCTTGTCGCGTTGCATTAGTTAGGCTTGTTTCTTCATCTCTGAATTGTACGGTTCTATCAGAAATTACAACAGCAATTTCACCACTATTATTGAACGACAATTCCGATCCAACAGGAATTCCCATTTCTTCGAAATTCATCCTAGGTCTCTTTTGAGCATAAACTCTAGCTGCATCTACTTCAATTGTATCTATTACATTTGCTTCTTGTTCCACAAGAGGACTTACATTTTCTAACTCTAAAAGCTTTAAAATGACAATTGCCTGTGTTGCCTCTATTTCAAAAAACTCTCTTTTAGGATTTACTCTATCAGGGCTAAATGCAGTGTGTAAGGCTTTTTCTACGCTATCAATATCTCTCACTTTGGCCGCATACAAGCATTCAAAAGGCAAAGGCACTCCAGAAGAATATAGTTCTTTCATTCTAAGTTTTACATCTTCTTTGGTTGTCTTTCCTATTTTTAAAATTCCAGGCATAGCTGGATTTGATAATAGATAGATTATTCCCACCATTTTATTTAATTTCCTTGTTGTTTTTTATAATTACTTCAAAATTCTGCTTTTCCCATATTTAAAGATTTCCACCAACACCTTTAAATTTTTCAATGAAGAAAGTCAACTTTTGGAAAACACTTTGTTTTTTTGTCAAATATTGAGGATTTAAAGGACTCATTTTCGGTAAAAGAGCATTCAATTCAGTTCCATTTTCACTAGCGTATTCACGTTTTAATGAAGCTGTTATGTATCGCTTTGCTTCTTCTTCATTTAAATTTTCTTCGGTGATTAATTCTGATGCTTCTTCTTTTTGTTTTCTTTGAGCATATGCAAAAAAAGAATCTATCACATTTGCTTTATCCTGAAGAGTATCAAGTTCTGTTTCATTTATAAAGTCTACCACTAAACTTTCTTTTGCTCTATTGCCAACACTTGCTCGAATAACTCTTCGTATTTCGTCAATTAAAGTTGCTTTATCCTTGGTCTTTTTATTATGCTCAAATATTAATTCAAGAATATAATCAAGGTTAATCTCTTGTGATTTTAAGAGATCAACTTCAAATACTACATCATCCCAGTCGATTTTAGACTCTTCTGATTCTTTACCTCTTTTTTCGCGTCTTAACCAGTCACGTATATCGTTATAAGTTGAACGGTAATCTTGAACTGTACGATCTTTGAGTAATTCAATTTTTTGCATTTCCGCAATATCCTCATCTGTAACAAAATGTGTTTTTTTAAATTCTTCTATTGCCTCAAGATTATTTATATCAATGGTCTGAATTGCTTTAAGATGGTTAAATTCATCGTAATTCTGGAGTATATTCTCTACTCTCAAATACTCTCCGAATAGCTTTGCAAATTCTTTTTTGTCTTTCTCTTTTACAATTTCATCAGGGTTAGGAAATTTCTCATTTAACTCTTTTACCACTTCAACGTAACCTCTGCGTGCTTCACCTGTGGCAATGTCTGTAAAGCCTTCTAAATATTCTTTATAGCTTTTTTCAAGAACCACATTCTTAGTGTTGCTATCTCCGAAAAGCGTAATTGCATCAATAGTTGCTTTTTCTAAATCTCTGAATGTTACAATATTTCCAAAAGTCTTTGTTGCGTCATAGATGCGATTTGTTCTTGAAAAGGCTTGAATTAAACCATGGTAACGCAAATTCTTATCAACGAAAATCGTGTTAAGTGTTGGAGCATCAAAACCCGTCAAAAACATTCCAACAACAATTACTAAATCTATCTCTTTACTTTTAACACGTTTTGCAAGGTCACGATAGTAATTTTGAAACTCATTGCTATCTACTCCATAACTTGTTTTGAATATTGAATTATAGTTATTGATAGCTTTTGTCAAAAATTCTTTGGCGCTAACATCCATCGCCGAAGGTTCGAAACTTTCATCGACTATTTCACCAATTGCACTTTGTTCTTCATTAGCTGCAAACGAAAATATAGTCGCAATCTTCAATGGTTTATCTTTACCTATTTGCAAATTGTTCAATTCCTCGTAAAAGCATTTCGCAGCATCTACACTACTAACAGCGAACATGGCGTTAAAACCTTTATTACTACCTTGAGTTCGATGCGTTTTAATCCTGAAATTCTGTAAGATGTATTGAGATATTTCTTTGATGCGTTCTGGATGAAGTAAGGCTTTCTTGTTTTCCGCCGCACTTAGTTTCGTCTCATCGATTTCTGTTTCAATACTTTTAAATTGTGGTCGTACATCGTTATAATCCACTTTGAATTTCAGTACCTTTTCATCTCTAATGGCATCAGTAATTACATAAGAATGTAATTCACGGCCAAATACACTAGCAGTAGTCTCTGCTCCTAAAGCATTTTCAGGGAATATGGGCGTACCTGTAAAACCAAATTGATAGAACTTTTTAAATTTCTTGATTAAGTTTTTTTGTGCTTCGCCAAATTGGGATCGGTGTGCCTCATCAAATATGAAAACAACTTGCTTCTGATAAATGGCCAAATCACCCTCCGTTTTCATGAGGTTATTTAGTTTTTGAATAGTCGTAACGATTATTTTATTGTCATCTTTTTCAATATTTCTCTTTAAACCTGCTGTACTATCTGAACCATTTACACTATCAGGAGAGAAACGCTGATACTCCTTCATAGTTTGAAAGTCCAAATCTTTACGGTCAACCACGAAGAAAACTTTATCAATAAAATCAAGTTGAGTGGCTAAACGAGCAGCTTTGAAGCTGGTCAATGTTTTTCCTGAACCAGTAGTGTGCCATATATATCCTCCACTTTCTGTATCTGACCATTTTTTACTTTGATAGGAGCTTGCAATTTTCCAAAGCATCCGTTCTGTTGCTGCAATTTGATAAGGACGCATAACAAGTAGCGTTTCACTAATATCAAAAACCGAATAAGTTAATAGTACATTTAGAAGTGTATGTTTTTGAAAAAAAGTTGATGTAAAATCTTTAAGGTCTTTAATCAATGTATTGTCAGCCTTTGCCCAATTCATTGTAAAGTCAAAGCTGTTTTTATTTCGCTCCACGGTATTAGCAAAATAACGACTATCGGTACCATTGGAAATGACAAATATCTGTAGGTATTTATACAGTGAGTTTTGGCTATTAAAACTTTCTTTTGAATAGCGATGCACCTGATTAAATGCTTCACGGATAGCAACTCCACGTTTTTTTAGTTCTACTTGCACCAATGGTAGGCCATTGACCAATATGGTTACATCATAACGGTTTGCGTGTGTTCCGTTTTGTTCAAATTGAGCAATTACTTGTACTTTATTACGAGCAATATTTTTTTTATCGACTAGGTAAATGTTTTGGATATGTCCATCATCAAAAACAAAATCATAAATATAATTGTCATGTATTTTCTTTGTTTTTTCAACTAGGTTGTCGCTTGGTTTGTCTAAATACTCTTCTACAAAACGCATCCACTCACTATCTGAAAATGTCATATTGTTAAGCGCTTGCAGATGTATTCTTGCATTTGCCAACATTTCCTGGTACGTTTTTAACGATGGGTTTTCGTATCCTTGATTAATTAAATCTTGGATAAACTCCTTTTCAAGATCGGCTTCCGTTTGATAGACTGCAGGCGCCTCGTTCACCTCATAATACTTGGTGAATTTATCAAGTACTATGAAGTTATTTGATTCTGCTATGGTTCTGTACTGTGACATTTAATTTCGATATTATTGTTTGTTTATTTGAAGCCGTACATTCTCTTAAGTTCACCCACTAAAAAGCTTAATACTCTCTTGTCATTTTCTTCAACAATTGATATTTCATCGCCATTATGTTTGGAATGACTTGAGAGATTAATTATTCGTTTGTAATATGCTTCACGTGATTCTTGAGGCAAAAGTTCTTCCCATTTATTATATCCCAAAAAAGTTGAAGTCTTTTCAAGAATATTACGCAAAAAATTAAAATGATATTTTTTTATTTCGCCTGACGGTTGTATCGCTTTCTCCAATTCGGATAATAGAAATAAGTGATATGAAAAGGGTGAGTCATTTTTCAATTCATTTATTGAAAATGTTCCATCCCTCTGTTTTTCAAGTAGCCATTTTTTAGTTTTCTTAACTCCATTAAATTCATTGAAAAGAATATTGTAGAACAACGGATTATGTGTAGTTATTACGAACTTCAAATCGGAAGTGCTTGACTTTATTAATTCAGCAATATTTACAGCTAGTTCAATCAAATGACTATCATCCAATGAGCTAACAGGATCATCAATAAAAATATATTCAAGCCTATCATATTGGTCAGTTTCACGATGTTCTTTTTCAGCAACGTTTAATACACTAACTACTTGCGCTATCAAACTAAAAAAAATGCTCCAAATAAAACAACTTTCTTCGCCTTTAGATATTTTGATAAATTCAGATTCATTATCATTTCCTCGCTCAAAGGAAAATCGAACCTCTGTGAAATCTTGGTTGAATTGTGGTGTTAATTTGTCATTCGTCAACTTTTGAAAATTGTCAACAATATTTCTATCTTGACCTTGCACACGAAGTACCCAATTTGTGAAACTGTTTTGATGTATTTTTAATTTTCTATCAAAGTCCGATTCTAAATCATTATCCCAATAGAATAGATCTTCTGTGAAGGCATTATAATACAGTATTTTGATACCTGTTTCTTCTTGCTGCTCTTCATCTATTTCTTTTGGAGAAATTAATTCCTTGAATTCTCTTGATAATCGAGTTTTACCCGAGCCATTAAAAGCATAGATTAACTGTGCCTTTTTATCAGCATCCTTGAGTGTTTGAGCTATTTCAACTAAGGATTGTCCCATATTATTATTCTATGTTGTTATTTGGAAACGTTAGCAATAAATTACGATAATACTCGTATTGCTTTTTTCTTAACTCAATCTCTTTTGGCAAACCCTCACTAATGGATGTTGTGATTGTGTCGAATTTATCGAGGATAGCAACAATTCGTTCTTGTTCATCGAGAGAGGGAATGGGAATAAGCATTTTTTCAAATACAGTTTTTGACAAACGCGGCACACTTGCTTTACGCACTTGGCCTGAAATTTTGTTTTGTTGAGTTAATAAAAAATAATACAAAAACCTACTTTTAAAATTTTCTGGAGTTACGAAATAGTAAACATCATCTGCAGCCCAAAAATCATAATTACTATATCCAATTTCACCTGCAGAACCAGCACTAATAATAAATGTTGTGTCTGCTTGGACATTACTTTCATGATAATAACCAAGAGGAGTCATACTGTTTTGAAAAACAGCATACTTCCCACTTTCTTCTAATTGACTTTTAACTAATCTTTTTCCCCTCATTATTTTACATATCTCATTGATTGTTAACCACTTATACCCCCCCCCCCGTTAATATCTAATCCATTGAAATCCAATAGCTTATTTCGATAATGCTCATACTGCTGTTTACGAGCTGTAAGCTCCGCTGTAAGCTCCGCTGTAAGCTCCGCTGTAAGCTCCGTAAACGTATCAAGAATACGAACAATTTCTTTTTGAACTGTAAGCGGTGGGATGGGTATTTTGATTTTTTTAAATCGTGCTTTTGAAACATTATAACGAGTTACACCACTTGCTGTCTTTGAAATTTCAAGACGCATAAAATAACTGCGAAACAAGTATTTAGAGAACTCTGGTACAAGTTCAATATCATCATTAAAACGCAAACCAAATGAAAAACTGTTCAAGTAAACATTACCTTCAATGATTGTGGTAACTGCAGAAGACATACCAGCTTCATCGGGGGTTTCTGACGAACCTGTAAATAATATATCTCCATATTTTACATGGTATTGGTTTTCATTGGAAGAAATTTTTACACTTTCAAGTTTCTCAAAATCAACTTCAATGTTGCCAAATATATTTTTGTATGAAACATATTTTGCATTTCCATTTTCAAAATCAGCCTTGCTTTTTCCAGTAAGACCGCCATAGATCTCACTAATTTCTCCTAGTGTTTTCCATTCCACCTGAACGTCTTTTATTAATTTATCTAAATAGTTCATGCTTCAATTTCTTTTATGATGTTATCAATTTCTGAACGAAGGGCATTTATCTTTTCTACTGTTTTAGAAACTACAGTATTTAAAGTTGCTATATCGACTGTTTCACGATTGTCTTTGGCTTGCACATAACTGCTAACTGAAAGATTATAATCGTTCTCCGCAATTTTGAAATTGTCAATAGAAACTGCTACATATTCCACATCGGTCTTTCTATCAAAGATTTCCATAATCCGCTCGATGTGTTTGTCTTCAAGTAAATTATTATTTGTTACTTTTTTAAAGAAATCTTCGCCACTGGCATCAATAAATTGAGTTTTATTTTCGATTTTATGTTTTGAAATCACCAATAGAGTAACAGCAATTGAAGTACCATAAAATAAATTGGGTGCAACAGATATTACACTCTCCACAAAGTTATTTTCTACTAAATACTTTCTTATTTTTTGTTCGGCACCACCACGATAAAAGATACCTGGGAAACAAACCAATGCAGCCCTGCCTTTGCTTGATAGATAGCTTAAGCAATGTAATACAAAGGCAAAATCAGCTTTTGATTTAGGAGCCAAAACACCCGCAGGAGCATAACGATCATCGTTAATTAGTGTTGGATCGCCATCGCCAATCCAGTTAATGGAGTATGGTGGATTAGAAACTATAGCATCAAAAGGCTTTTCATCACCAAAATGAGGATTCAGAAGCGTGTCGCCTAATGAAATATTAAACTTGTCGTAGTTGATGTTGTGCAAAAACATATTCATACGAGCAAGGTTGTATGTAGTATGGTTTACTTCCTGTCCATAAAAACCTTCTTCAATAATGTGATTATCAAAATGTTTTTTGGCTTGTAACAATAATGAGCCTGAACCAGCAGCAGGGTCATATATCTTATTTACCTTTTCTTGCTTGTGCATTGCCAATTGGGCAATGAGTTTGGATACGTGTTGCGGTGTAAAAAACTCTCCTCCTGATTTACCTGCATTAGCTGCATAATTGGATATAAGAAACTCATATGCATCACCAAAGAGGTCAATTTCATTGTTTTCAAAATTGCCAAAATCTAGTTCTTCAATTCCTTTTAATACTTTAGCCAAGGTATTGTTCTTACTTTCAACCGTATTTCCAAGTCTTGTGCTTGTGGTATCAAAGTCGGCAAACAAACCTTTGATATCGGGTTCAGATGGATAGCCGTTTGCTGAACTTTCTATAGCATCATAAATGGCTTTTAAATCAGTATTAAGATTGGGGTTGGTATTTGCGGATTTTGCAACATTTACAAATAGTTGACTTGGATAGATGAAATACCCTTTTGTTTTAATTGCATCATCTTTAATCTCTGGTGTTATTACATCATCCGATAATTTTGCGTAAGCAATACTATCATCTCCACCTTCAATATAGGTAGTAAAGTTTTCACTAATAAAGCGGTAGAAAAGTGTTCCTAAGACAAACTGTTTAAAGTCCCATCCATCAACTGATCCACGCACATCGTTGGCAATTCTCCATATTTTAGACCGTAATTCTTGTTGTTGTTGTGCTATGTTTGCCATCCTTTATTTTAATTTATTGAGTGTATTTCGATTTTTCACTTTTGACATGATTGTAATTATTTTGCTCTAATGTTTTTTGACACGGAAACAATATCCAAAATGCGTTCAATATTTTCTTTCTTTTCATCTTCTATAAGTGCTAAAATTTTATCAGCAACCCAAAATGAATTTAATTCGGTTTCGGATACTTTAAATAATTTAGCTAGTCGACCAATATGATTTTTGCTAATTTGCTTTTCTTCTTTTTCTACTTTGCTAATAAAAGCTGTATCAACCTCTAAAAGAGCAGCAATTTGGCGTTGAACCATTCCATTCGTTTCTCTTAACTCTTTTAATTTAGCACCCAGCATGTTGTATTTATTAAAACTTGTATTGTATTGGTCAAAAATAGGAAATAAATATTGCTATTTAATACCTTATTTTGAAATTTTTCTGCCATTTAAGGTCAAAGTGAGTAATACTGCGGAACCGCGTGGTAAAAAAGAAAGTCCCACGGAAAACCGCAGGACTTTTACCAGAAAAGGGGGACTAAATCTGGTAATTTCGTAGTAAAAACTCCGAATATTGTTAGAAAGGCATGGTAACTAGGCAGTATTCTAGCACATTTGAGGGATTTTTCTCGATGATTCCATTCTCGCGCATGAATTTGATATACGATCTAGCGGTTCTTTCTTTTACATCCATGCTTTCCATGAGTGCTTTGTATAGGTTTTGGTTGCTGATGTACACACGGTTCTTGAAAATTTCGTTTGCTACATCCTTCAGCTCACTGGTTTTTCTGATTTCAGAATCCTCTTTGCTCTTTTCACCCAGGTAAACATGTCGGCCTTCGGTTTTACTCCAGCCAAATTGCATCATGGGTACATCTAAAGGCGAACCATCACGAACTTTTAGTGCTTTTACCACGCTGCAATTGTTGTTATCATCTTTTTCAATCAATAAAATACCTGCGGCCTTTCGCTGAACCTCTGATCCAAGGTGTCCGCGAAGTTTCATGCCCGATGGCGCAAGGTGCAATACACAAATAATAACAGTATTGTAAATGGCTGCCATTCGAAATAGTTCCTCAACCAATTTCACGGAGCTTTCTTCATCGTTTACGGCTCCCAGCAAATCGGCAATACCATCAATGACCACCATGTGAATACCACCGTGCTCATAAAAGAACCGATCCATGGATTCCAGGATCAAATTCATGCGCTCACTTCTTGAAATACCCACCAAGCAAAAAGCTTTGAACCAGGACGGTGGTTTTTCTTGAGAAGACCTGCGAATAATGTAGGTTAGATTCTTGTACAACTGAAATTCCGATTGCTCTGTATCGTAAAGCAATACAGCTCGCTGCTCAATGTTTTCTTTGATGGTGGTTCCTAGGGTGTCAATTTCTATTTCACCTGGTTTAATGGCTCCAGAAAGAATGCCTCCTAAATAATTGGTTTTACCGCTGCCTTCGGATCCAGCCACACAAACAATGTTTCCAGGTGTACCAATGGTAACGTCGTTTATGGTAATGAGCGGTTCGGGTGCTTTTGGTGGATTGTCAAAATCAATTTCGCAGCTCTTCATTACTGCAATGGTGTCCTCGTACAAGTGATCGAGCATTTCACGAAACAGCATCATCAAATCATCTGCCGAATGGTTCAAGCGAAAAAAATCTGAAATGTCTTTCTCTGTTTTATCGCCCGATAGTGGCAGGAGTAAACTTTTAAGCTGGTATTCTTTTAAATCTTTGGTAAGCTTCTCCATAGATGCTTTACCCGTTTGATCAACATCGTATAGTAGGGTGATGTGCTTGAATCGGTAACCCAAGCCCCTGATTAAATTCTTTGGAATGTGAGCCGTTTCACTGTTAAAACAAATGGCATGAAAACCATGGGAAACCAAACTCAACACATCTTTTTCTCCACCTGTAATGAAAAGTACATCGCCTCTAATCGGCAATTGGTCAAATCCAAACACATAGCTCTCGGTTACTTCGCCTGTGTACAAAAAGCGCAACTTCGAAAAGGGTCGATAAAGTTTCGTGTACCTTCTTCCATTGTAACCAAACATGGGTTGCTCATCGGTGCTTCCTAGGGCATATTCACTGCCGTCTTTGCCAATACCAATAAAGCGTTCAATGGCCGTTACATTGAAGCGATCTAAAATGTCTCTGGTAATTCCGTATTGCGCCCAAAATAGAATTTCACTTTCGTTGAATTCCCTGGTTTGAATCGGCAATTTGGTTTTCGCTGTTTCAAATCCATCATGAATGGAAGGTAGGGAGGAGGCTCTTTGAACTTCACCTTTGGTATCCCTTACAATCCGATTTACCTTTTGGTCGTTATCTTCCAGGCAAAGGCCTAGTTCGTTGTCTATGATTTCTAAGATTTTAATGAAATCTTGTCGGTCATCACAGCTGAGTCCAAATATTTTACTGACAAAGAAAAAGCAATCGCCACTGTATTCGGCATCCCCGAAATCCTTGAACTTGTAAATAGATGATTTCTTATCAAAATACAAATAGCATGATGCTTTTGAATCCTGATAAAACGGGCTTTTAAAGGATTTCCCAACCTTTGAAAATTTACTTCCGAGGAAGTGTTTAAAAATGCTTAATCCGTTGTTGGTTGCTTGAAGAATTGAATCTTTATTGAGTGACATATAAAAAGTTGTAAGAAGGTTAAATGATTGATTTTCTAGCAGGCTGGTAGCCTTTTTTCACATAGTTGACCAGGTCTGATAAAATCAGTCGCCGCTGCCGACCCACATGAGTGTAGGGCAATTTGCCGTCTCTCATGAGGATGTACATTTGTGCTCTAGAAAGTCCCAGGATTTTTGCCGCACTGGCAACATCCAGGTATTTCATTTCCTTCTTAGGTTCTTTTACTTCTTCAGCAAGTTGGCTCAGGATACGCTCAACTTTCATAAGTCTTTCTTCCAGCAATTTAATGCTAGGTATTTCTGTACTATTGGTTTTGTTTTCCCACATAAGCTGCCTATAAATTAATTAGGCTGCAATGCTACCAACACTTTTCAGCTTGCTTATTGTACTACAATTGTACTACAATGATTTTTTTCAAAGACCCCTGGCGCAATAATTATCGAAAACCTCCATGAGCTCTTTCAAGTAGGGCTTTTGTTCAATTTTTCTATTTTTTGCCGCTTGCAACGTAGAATCGATGTTTCCAATCTGGATATTGAAAAACCACATTAGGATCCCAAAAAACTCCTTCTTGGTGATTTTAGGGCGATCTATCGCCTTAACGGAATTACTCTCGTAAACCGATACAAAAAGCTCAATAAACGCGACTTTATCCCGTTGCCATTGGATGAGGGTCATTCCACTGCCTTTTGGAAATAACGATAGTTGACCTGACATGTAGGCCGATAACTCTTGTTTTGTTGGGATGGATAAATCCTGGTTGTTTTGCAGTGCGACTTGCCTTGTGGCGTATTTGTTCAAATGCGAGATGCGATGCAAGTAGAGCTGTTCTAAAAGTTCGAGCATTTGATACTGAACGGTAAAATAGTCAAGAATTTTTTTTTATGACTTCACTGTTTACGAGCTCTCTGGAAGTGGATTTATGGAGCTCTACACGATGAAGCAATACCTCTACATAGTCTTTTGGGAAAAACCGTTGTCGAAATTCCCTGATCTCGAAACAGTATAAGTCAAATTCTCTTTTAATGGAATCCGCTTGATTGAGGGAGTTGTTCATCATTTCGTCTACAAGCCTTTTACAGGGTAAGTAGAAGGTGTAGAGGTATTCGTGATAGGTGACAGTTGATTTTAAACCGTTAAATTCAACCTCTTGTGAATCGTCAATCTCAAAAAGTGAAATCTGTTTTCTAAGGGTTCGAGGATTGACATTAATTCGGGCAATTTTCAATTGCTCCAATGCATTGTTTAATAATTCTTTCATGACTTATACGTTTTGTTAAAAAATGATAATAATAACGAAAGTCATTTGTCAAATGAGGTCAAAACAAAAAATACTTTTTGTTAGCTTAAATGGTAAAATCACCCACTTGGCAATTGGCAAGGATATATATATATACCTTGCCATTTGCCAACCTAGATATGATTTTAGAAAACTGCCTATTTGCAAGGGTTTGCGGTGTTTTTGAGGGGAGTTTCAAATTTTGGGTGTTTACCCAATCGAAATCCAAAGAATTTCGGAATTTAAGAATTTGTGTGTATGTGCACTATGATTTGTTTTTAAACTGACAAATTTGTTTTATGGTGACAAATAATAGTGTATATTTGTCACGAAAACAAAGAAGAAAATTATGCAGTTAACTGAAAGTAAAATACAAGAACTGATCAAGGCAAAAGGAAAAGGTTTTGTTTTTACCTCAAAGTATTTTTCCTCTAAAGCCGATGATGTCAGCGTGGTAACATCTGCACTTAGTAGATTGGTGCAAAAAAAAGTTATCCGAAGATTGACACATGGCCTTTATGATTTGCCTGAAGTCCATCCGAAACTTGGTGCTATTATGCCTACAACTCAAAAGATCATTGAAGCAATAAAAGCATCAGATGCAATAGAAGTTCAGCCCACAGGAGCATACGCTGCCAATCTACTCGGACTGTCAACGCAGATTCCTATGCGAATTGAGCTTTATACAAACGGCCCAAAAAAGACTATACGGATCGGGAAACAAGAAATAATACTCAAACCAACAACTCCTAAAAATATGATTGGTGCTGGAACCAAAGCAGGATTAATTCTTCATGCACTTAGACAAATAGGAAAAGATAATATAACTGATGAAATGATAAAGCAGATTAGGAGCAAGATAGAAGAACAAGATATCAAACACATCAAAAAACAGATTCAGTTTGCTCCAGTATGGATTGCCAAAATCATGCGCTCAATCATAAATGAAAAATAAACTATGAATACATTTATACAGTTATCATCTGTCGAGAGAAACTTATATTGTCGTCAAGCAGCAGAAAGAATGGAGACACCTTTGCCTGCCGCAGTAATTGAAAAAGATTTTTGGGTCTGCTGGACACTCAATTTGCTGAATGAAATTCCTGAATTGAAAGGAAATATCACCTTCAAGGGAGGCACATCTTTGTCGAAAGCTTGGGGTTTGATTGAGCGTTTTTCAGAAGATATAGATATTGCGATTAACCGAAAAGTATTCGGACAACAGCCGCCTCATGGTGCGGAGGATGCAACATCTAACACACAACGAAAGACGCGTTTAGTAGAACTAGAAGATAAAAGTGCCTCTTTTATTATGGAGATACTTCTGCCAATTTTACAAGAAAAAATCGCAGAGCATCTAAACCCCGCAGAATTCACTCTCAAGCCAATTCAAAAGGGTAATGAAATCAATATAGAATTTGAATATCCTGGTACACTTAAAAATGAATTAGGAGGATTGCTTCCTGTTGTTTTAATTGAGCTGGTTCCGAGGGCTGACGAAATTCCAAATGAAGAAAGAAAAATAACACCGATAATTTATGAAGTGTTTGAAGACCTTTTGGGAGATGGCTCATTTAATATATCCACTTTAGCACCAGAGCGTACCTTTCTAGAAAAGCTACTTTTCATTCACGAAACACTTGAAGGGTTTAACAAAGGCAGCGAAAGAAAGAGTAGGCATTATTACGATCTTTTGAAACTTTATAACGCAGGTGTTTTTGAACGAATAAAATATAATCGTGAACTTTTGCAAATGGTTGTGGAGCATCGGCAAACTTTTTTTCGTTATAACACTTTGGATTATGCAGGGATCTCAAGTAAGGGCGTGCGTGTTGTTCCATCAAAAGAAAGCTGGACAGATTGGCGTGGAGACTATACTCGAACTGCTGTAATGATTTATAAAGATATCCCTTCGTTTGAAGAGCTTATGGGATTTGCTGAACAATTGGAGAATGAATTTAATGAGTGGGTTAAAAAATCATAAATCACTATGATAAATTAATTAGGTTCATTATCTTTGTGAAACCTAAAGAAACTCAAACTGGACAATCAAGCCCTCCTTTTGGCTGCTTGGTTTCTAAGGGGGTTTCCAAAGAGAAATAGAGAAGTAAAATACTTGATATACAGGAGTTTAGTGGTTATGGTTCATAATCCTCTCTCTCCGCTGAAAGCACCTCAACGAGGTGCTTTTTTCATTTCAATTCTTTCCTTATTTCATAAAATCCTATATTTTACAGTACCTGACAATTGTCTTCAGATAAGATGATTAATGATTTATTATTTCATTAAACACATTCTATCTGATTTAACAAGTACCCTATTTGGTACCCTGTATTATTAAATACTTTTAAGGGTACCAAAAAGATGACAATTGTTAACAATTACTGGTGCTTAGCAACTTTTGAAAGTAATTTTGCAACTTAAAATTAATAAAAAAGTTTATGAAAAAATTAAAAGTATCATTCTTCCAAAAGGGAGATAAAAACCGAGATGGATTAATAGCTATTTACGGAAGAATTAAACTAGGTAATTCACAATGTTCATTTTCTACAGGAAGATATTTATCTCCAGAAAGATGGATTAAAACCGACTATCTAAGAAAACCTTCAAGAATAGAAAATGAAAATTCCCTGAGCACTTATATCTACTCCTTCTCAACTAATATTGAAAGAAAATATAATGAATTTTTAAAAGAAAACTCTGTTCAAACATTAACTGCATCAGATTTAAAAAAACTATGTTTTAACATCAAGATAGAATCTAAAATTACATTATTATACTTGTTAAGAGAACACAATAACTATTTTAGCCAAAGAGTTGACAAAGGGGAACGCTCAGTTGGCTCATTAGAAAAATATTCTCGTATGGTTGATGTTGTGTCTGATTTCCTTGAAAAAATTCAAAATAAAAAAAACATAAATTATGAAGAAGTAGATAGAAAGTTTGTCTATAGCCTCGATAATTACCTACGTTATATTAGAGAGCATAATGGTAAAAAAGGATTAGGTAATAATACAGCAGTTAAGTACATCCGTAATATAAACAGTATGTTAAACTATTTTATTAAAACTGGAGAAATAAACCACAATCCTTTCAATATGTATAACGAAAAATTAACTGATGTGGATACAATTTTTCTAACCATGGATGAACTTAAAAAAATTGAAGAAAAAAAATTTGAAAATCGAAGATTAGATGTTGCTAAAGACATTTTCTTATTTAGCTGCTATACAAGTTATGCTCCATGTGATGCAATGAAATTAACTACCGATAATCTAATTAAAGAAAATGAAAATGATTGGTGGATTAAAACAAAAAGACAAAAGACAAATACTAATTCGGATGTTTTTGTCCTACCGCAATTAAAACGAATTCTAGAAAAATACAAAGATGATTTTGAATGTGTTAAACTAAATAGACTTATTCCAGATAGAAGTAATTCTAATATGAATTTGTATCTAAAAGAGATTGCAGATATCTGTGGTATAAATAAAAACTTAACATGGTATGTAGCTAGACATACTTTTGCAACCACAATAACCTTAGCCAACAATGTACCATTAGAAATAATTTCCAACGTTATGGGACATAAACGAATCACCCAAACCCAACATTATGCAAAAATTCAAAATGAATCAGTAAAACATCAAATGAAAATATTGAGTAATAAATTTGAATAAATTTAATATAATAAAATATTATTTGATATTTTAGGGAATAAATTTTAAATCTATGAGAGAAGACAATATAACAAAAATATTTAATATTATAAATGAAGTTGGCAAAATCAAATTATACAGTGAAGATATAAGAGATACTTCCGTAAAAATTGAAATATTTGAGAAACACTTTAAAGAAATATCAATCGAAAAATTTTACTCCAGTATATATACTGAATTTGAGAGTTTAATATATATTCAATTAGAGAATAATTGTGATATTAAACTATTAGAAAAATTTAATAATAGTGCCAAAACAATTTTTGAATATGAATTATCGAAGCATAACTTTAAATTAAACAGTAATGCATTTCAAAGCCAAAATTTTACAGACGAAGAAAAAAAGAAATACTATTTTTTTAATAAAATTCACGAACAACAAACTGATAAAATAAAGAAAATAATAAAACTATTGGAGCATGAAATTGAATTTTTCACATATAAGAACAATAAAAATTTAACAATAAACAGCACAAATACTAAAGACACTCATAATATTTTAGAAAAATCAAACCCCCATGAAAAAAAAGATATGAAAGACAGTACTAATTCAATCAACAAAGCAACTTTTAATCTTAGTAGAACAGACTCAATAATATTTTTATATATGCTTGAAAAATTTAATCTTTTAAAATTTGAAAGCACCTCTCAAAGAAATAGATTTATTGAACAAAACTTTAATTATACCGAATATAGAAACACAGAAAATGCTTCAGATGAAAATGAAAATATTGTAAAAGAATTAACAGGAATTAATGTAGAGTATTCTAATGTTAAAAGTGTAGATAAGTCTAACGTTAAGAGATATAATAAAAGATTAGATTTATTAAAAGATAAAATTCAATTTATTATGGAGTATGAATTTAAAAGTTAACAATTGTTAACAATGAAAAAGCATTTACATCTTATAGATTTAGCTTTGCATTATAATTTAAAACAATATATGTATGGTTAAACAAAACGATGAGAATGCAACAGTTATTAAACTACTTAATGAAGTAAAATCATTAGTAGAAAATGTTCCTAATCTAAAGTATTATAGGAACAAAGATTTAAAAAGAATATTTGGGTTTAGTGATAATACTATAATCAATTACAGAGATTATAATATTCTCCCCTACACAAAAATTGGAGACATCTACTTTTATCCTGTAAATGAAATAAAAATGCTCCTAAATAAGAGTGGAAATTTTGAATATTTCAAAAACTAACACACTCTTAAAACGGCTATAGTAGCCAAAAATCAAAATCAAAATAACAGAAAAGGTATAAGTGATGCTTTGCATTGCTGTGGCATTGCTATGGCATTACTGTACCTTATAAAAAAGTGAAAAATGGAAATTAAAAATTTAAATCTAGTTAATGTACCGCTAGAAGTTTTAACAGATACAATCAGAGATATTGTAGCGACAGAATTACAGAAAGTAATAGTATTGAGCACTTCTTCAAATAATAATGAAAATATTGAAGAAATTCTCACCAGAGAACAAGTAAGTACATTACTAAAAGTAAGCAACACCACTTTATTTAATTGGGATAATAACAAAATATTAGAAAATCATAAAATCGGAAGACGAGTTTATTATAGAAAATCTGATGTATTAGATTTATTACATAAACTTTAAAAGTGCTTAAAATAAACTTTAGGGAGCTTTAAAATCAGGGCTGTAGTAGCCAAAATCAATATAACATATCGACAGGTACAAAGTGATATTTTTCATTGCTCTGGCATCGCTATGGAATTAATCAAAAAAGAAAATATGCAATACATTAATACAAAACAAAAACGAAAACCATACAAATATTTAAATCACTGGAATCTTATAATAATAATTCCAAAGTGCCAATTAAAAAAGCAGTTAATAAATAATGAAGGTATAGATTGGAAAGATTATAAGTTAAATTGTTTAGAATTATTAGCACTATTAAAAGCTTGGCAAATTAAGCAAAATAAAGGTCTTGATTGGTTTTATCCAAATGAAGAAATATTGGATGATTTTATTCCTGAATGGAGACATTTTCTTTTAAAATTAGTAAAACTAAATATAGTTGAAGTAAATCCACATAATAGTAAACTTAATTTTAGGGTTAACACATCTTCATATCAAAAATTACCAAATAATCCTAAGATAAAAAATAGACTAAACCGACTTGGAGAGCTATTATTTCAAATTGATTGCATGGAATATAATGAGTTTTTCAATGAAAGAAACCAAAATAAATTACGGTTAAAATCGAATAATTTTTAAGGACAAAATACCCTTTCAAAACATAATTTTTTAACAATAGGCATGGCGATAAATATTTATCGTTTTGTCTTTTTTTTTTATAAGTACAAAACATGGTATATAACCAAAACAAAAAGCAATATTTTATTGCTATACAAAAAGATTTATTCAACAATTTAGAGCAAACTGTAACTAAACACAATTTGCATTATTACGATGATGAAATTAATAAAATCAAGATGGATAAGGCTGTTTTTTTATTGGACTTTATCAATTACCAAAAAAGTTACAGAAAAGATGATATTACAGAAAATGGATTTATAAGAATCCCTTCTGATATTCTTAATGTTTATTTACAAAAAGAACTTAAAAAATATAAAGAGTTTTTAAAAGATCATAACTATATTAAAGTTTTACCTTATAGCGATAAGTTATCCCAATCTTATGGCTATAAGGTCTGTTTAAATTATGATTCAAACAAATCGGATAAAGAAAAAAGAGAGTATATCGTTTATGAATTTCTTAGCAAAAGTTACGAACAGACATTAATAAAATCTGCTGAAAAGAATGCACAAATTCAGCAAAAAAAGCTGGCGGCAGATAGAAATACCAAGCATTTAACTAAATGGATTAATGAAGAAAATATACAAGTTGATTGGCTTTCCGCATTTAAGTTTATAGATAACAACAAATCTTTAAGCATAGAACAAAAAGAACAATATTCTCATAGTTTAAACCGAATTAGGTTTAATCAATGGCAGTATTCAAGAAGTAGTAATGATAATAGGTTACATTCTAACTTAACAAATTTTCCATCAATATTAAGACGGTTTTTGTCCCATAAAGGTCAATCATTGGTATCACTTGATATTAAAACATCACAACCTTATCTCCTAGCGGGACTGTTCAACCTAATTATTGGAAAAGAGTGGGAAAAGATAGAAAGATTAAAACAGGGTATAAGAGCGACGGATGTTAAGGATAAGTTTGATACTGTTATGAATACTATATCTCTCGATTCCCTTACTATTACTGACTTTGAAGCTTACAAGAATTTGGTTTGTTGTAATGATATTTACAGTTACATTGGTGCAAATTTATCTGACTCTTTTATCTCATCCATTATCTCTCCTGAAGGTGGTTACGAAGATAAAGAATATAACGCATCATTAATGCGAAAAACCACAACCTATTATAAAGACCTCAGAAGCTATTGTAAAGTTCTGGTATTAGAGTATATGTATTGTGCTATTGAAACCAGCTCAAAACGTCTTAAAGAGATGAAACGTATATATCCAGACGCTGTAAATAAGTTTATATATAACTTTAAATTTTGTGAAGAATTAAATATTCCTAAAAGACAAGGCGATAAGAAAAGAACAAAAATACAACGTGATAAAATTGTTAAGTCCAAAAAGTTGTTTGCTAAGTTCTTACAACAATTGGAAGCATATATAATTTTAGATGTTGTAACTAAAGAATTATCTAAGATTTATCCTGAAATGTTTATGGCTACTATACATGATAGCATAGTTGTCCCTAAAGAATACGAAATAAAAGTAAAAGCATTTATACAAAAAAGACTTTATGAAATTTTAGGAATTGAAGCTGATATTAAGAGTGAAAATTGGTAAGTTTAAATATATAGAAATTATAAAACCTATTAATATTGAATCAAATCCACGTACAGTATTTTCTACAAATGCAATAACATTTAAATTGTTTACAGGCTAAATAACCGTTAGTTTTAAAAGGGGATTAATTTTAAAATTATTGACTTTTTAAAATCGAAACTGTAATAGCATTTCATTGGTGTTTCTCGCTCTGGCTAGTTCTGGACGTGCGCTCATCTCATAAGCAAATCCAAAAACTAGTCGTTTGCTAATGACTACTGTTGCCATGGCTGCATAGGCTTTATCAGTTCTATACATCCCACCCAACTCGAATATCTTGTCTATCTGAAGCATTGCTGTCAAATCCAAGGATACTGGGGCGCCACTTACATAACGTAACATGGCAGAGGGTTTTAAGATAAGGCTTGAGAATTCTCCTTGTAAGGGAACATCATACCCTCCACTTAAATAAATGTGTGGACTATCGGTAGCTACGCTGGCATAGCCAGCATCGTTAGTAGCTTTCTTCGTGTTTAATAATCTTGGGATAGATAAGGAAATGTACATAGGTCCTTCTTTGTACACTGCTCCTACTCCAATATTTGGGTTGAAGGTGCTAATAGAAGCTAAAGCAGGATCTGCTTGTACGTTATAGGTTTCCAGTCCTGAGGTATTCACATTATACGAACTGCCTCCTGCTTTTATTCCAAAATAGACATCGGCGGTTTCACTCATTTTTAGTTTGTATGAAAAATCCAAACTCACAAAGGTTTGTTTCTCAATGAAGGTTTGATCGTTAATTACAGTCATACCAAATCCTACTTTCTTTCCTAAGCTCGTTCCAAAGGATATTGCTTGTGTTTCTGGAGCGTTGGCAATTCCAGTCCACTGCTTTCTCAATGTGCTTGACACTACTGTTATACTATCCACTCCTGCATAAGCTGGATTCACTAAGTTCATGTGTTGACGGTAAAATGTGTAAACAGTTTCTTGTTGTGCCAGGACAGCACTACTTACTAAAAGTAGTATTATGGCAAGCATATTTTGAATCTTTTTCATATATATCTATTTTATTTTGTGATGTATAACCAACCTTGTGAATCAATTGTACCATCACCGTCTAAATCAATTTGGAACATATACGACCCAACAGGAAGCATTTCGCTGCTACCTTGGTAGTTTCCATTCCAATCATTTTTATAATTAGCTGAGTAAAATACTTGTTTACCATTCGTATTAAACACACGTACAATTGAACCTGGATGGTTTTCTATATTGTAGATAACCCAAGTATCGTTAATCCCGTCTCCGTTTGGAGTGATTGCTGCTGCAACATTCAATTCAATAGTGTCACAAACATCTCCTTTTCCATCGCGATCTCTATCGGCTTGATCTCTGTTAGGTGTGTCTGGACAATTATCTGAGGTATTATTCACTCCATCGCCATCGCGGTCTGAATCACAACTATCAATAATGCCATCACCATCCCTATCCGTTCCATTATCTGGAATACCATCGCCATTGACATCCACATCGCAAACGTCTAGTATACCATCATTATCATCGTCAGTATCGGCATTATCTCCTATTCCATCGCCATCGGTATCTTTCCATTCATTTTTATCTAATGGGAAGGCATCGTTGATGTCTAAAATAGTATCGCCGTCATCATCCGTATCAATAGAATCAATAATACCGTCGCCATCGGTATCCAATACAGGGTTGTTTGGAAGATTTGGATTAGTTCCTTGTTGTACTTCAACATAATCTGGAACACCATCACCATCGGTATCTCTACCATCACCTGGTAGATTTGGATTGGTGCCTTGTTGTACTTCAACATAATCTGGAACACCATCACCATCTGTATCAATAGCATCACCAGGTATATTGGGGTTTGTACCTTGTACATTCTCAACATAATCTGGTACACCATCTCCATCAGTATCAATTAATGAATCACCTGGAGTATTTGGGTTTGTTCCTTGTAAGTTCTCAACATAATCAGAAATCCCATCACCATCTGTATCTCTACCATCACCTGGCAAATTAGGATTTGTTCCTTGTTGTACTTCAACATAGTCTGGCACTCCATCTCCATCAGTATCAATTAATGAATCACCTGGAGTATTTGGATTTGTGCCTTGTAAGTTCTCAACATAATCAGAAATCCCATCACCATCGGTATCTCTACCATCACCTGGCAAATTAGGATTTGTTCCTTGTTGTACTTCAATATAATCAGGAACACCATCGCCATCTGTATCGATAGCATCACCAGGTATATTGGGGTTTGTGCCTTGTAAATTCTCAACATAATCTGGGATACCATCACCATCTGTATCTATAGAATCATTCGGGTTGTTTGGATCTGAACCTTGTTGTACTTCAACATAGTCTGGCACACCATCCCCATCAGTATCAATTAATGAATCACCTGGAGTATTTGGGTTTGTTCCTTGTAAAATCTCTATATAATCTGGAACGCCATCCCCATCTGTGTCTCTTGCGTCACCTGGAACATTAGGATTCGTTCCTTGTTGTACCTCTACATAATCTGGAACACTGTCTCCGTCAGTATCCTTATAATCTGTTGGATCAGTTGGGCTGGTCCCTTCTTGTATTTCTTCAGTATTAGGCACTCCGTCTCCATCAATATCTGGATCCGTAGTGTCTCCTATACCATCACCATCCAAATCACTATCAATAAATAATGTAAAACTTGCTGTACCGGTACCGTCTGAATTAGTCGCAGAAATTGTGTATGTTTGACTTGTACTAGTAACTGTAGGTGTGCCACTAATTGAACCATTAGTAGTATTAAATTGCAATCCAGCCGGTAAGCTTGGAACAATCGAAAACGAACTAACAACTCCTCCAGAAGTGGTCAAACTAATAGTTGCTAATGGACTACCAATTACTCCTGTAAAATTATTTTGTGATAGACTTAAAACAGGCGTTTCGTTTACATTACCAATTGTAATAGTAAATGATTTCTCATAATTTAAACCTCCAGTATCGGTAGTTTTAATTCTTAACGTGTAGCTGCTTTTTATTTCATAATCAAATATAACTGCCGCTTTAAGTTGATTGCTTACAATACTAAAACTAGCATTATCATCACCCCCTGCTCCTGTAACTAATGTATAAGTGTGTGAATCACCGTTATCTGAATCCGTACTGCTTAATGTACCAATTACAGCTCCTAAAGCATTATTCTCGTCTATAGCACTTGCACTTAAACTGATATTAATTGGCGCTACATTCTCTTGGATATCATTAACAGTAATTGTAATAACCTTATCAAAAAATAATCCCCCTTGATCAGTCGAACGTACACGAATACTATAAGACGATTTTGTCTCATAATCAGGGCTAGACGTAATTTTTAAATCAGAACCAACTATAGTAAACACATTGTTATCTGAATCTCCAATACCACTAACAAGTGTGTATGCATGGGTATTGTTTGAATCTACATCGGTAGTACTCAATACTCCAACAATTGTATTTACAGTAACATTCTCATTTATAGAACTACTAGTTAACCCAATATCTGTTGGTGATTCGTTACTATCATTAACGGTAATTGTAATAACCTTATCAAAAAATAATCCCCCTTGATCAGTCGAACGTACACGAATACTATAAGACGATTTTGTCTCATAATCAGGGCTAGACGTAATTTTTAAATCAGAACCAACTA
>NZ_JAHEBT010000057.1:0-57854 GCF_024642105.1 Flavobacterium sp. | reverse complement strand
TCAGAACCAACTATAGTAAACACATTGTTATCTGAATCTCCAATACCACTAACAAGTGTGTATGCATGGGTATTGTTTGAATCTACATCGGTAGTACTCAATACTCCAACAATTGTATTTAAAGTAACATTCTCATTTATGGAACTACTAGTTAACCCAATGTTTGTTGGTGATTCGTTACTATCATTAACAGTAATTGTAATAACCTTATCAAAAAATAATCCCCCTTGATCAGTCGAACGTACACGAATACTATAAGACGATTTTGTCTCATAATCAGGGCTAGACGTAATTTTTAAATCAGAACCAACTATAGTAAACACATTGTTATCTGAATCTCCAATACCACTAACAAGTGTGTATGCATGGGTATTGTTTGAATCTACATCGGTAGTACTCAATACTCCAACAATTGTATTTACAGTAACATTCTCATTTATAGAACTACTAGTTAACCCAATATCTGTTGGTGATTCGTTACTATCATTAACGGTAATTGTAATAACCTTATCGAAAAATAATCCCTCAGAATCAGTAGTTCTTATTCGCACACTGTAATTGTTTTTCGTCTCAAAATCAAAAACTTCATTTGATCTTAATTGATTACCTACTATAGTAAAAAAAGTGTTATCCGTAGCTCCTACACCACTAACTAAAGTATACGCATGTGTATCATCTAAGTTAGCGTCTGTTGTACTTAATGCGCCAAGTATAGATCCAATTGAATTATTTTCTATAATTATATTGGAACTAATTGTAATATCTGTTGGGCTAACATTTGATGTCTCTATTGTCAATATTCCTGGAACATATGTAAATGAATAATTATCTGATATTAAACCTGCAGAGGATATAGCATATGTGCCCAAAGCTTCTCCAGGAGCTCTAGATGTGGTTAAACTACCCGAAAGATTTGACAATGTTTCACCACTAATTAAGCCTGTAACAACCACTGTAAATAAAGGATCTGATGTGTCTCTAAATTTATTTTTATTATCAACTGTGACTGTAAGTGCGCGTTTAGAAATCAATCCATCGGTTCCAGAAATTATAGCACTAGTCCCCCCAGTTACAAAATAGTTATTAGAATCTGTTCCTGATAAGATAATATCGGTAATTTTATAAGACTGCGTTCCACCATTAGGACTATCAAATAAAGCAGTTCCTGTTGCAGTAACAATATCCTGAGCTTGGATTGGTGCCAATGCTAATGTTAAACTAGGCATTTGGCGGTTTCCATCATATACTTTTGTTTTAGCACTAGTAATACTTGGTGTTAGAGCTTTAGGTATAACAGTTTGAATCCCTTGAACAATAATAGTGTTGTTAAAATTAGCACTGGTTTCAACAATATTATTAGCTTGTAAAATATAGGTACCTACTTTTAATTTTCCTGATGTACTATAAATTGTATTTACAACAGAAATATCAAAAACTGCACCACCAGATGATCCGTCTTGAACTGTTACTGTTCCATTAACTACTGTTGTGCTAGAAGTTAAATCTACTATTGTGTTTCCAGTACTAACATATTGTGCAGAGGCAATTTCATAGTTGCTAGTTGTACCGTATGTAGTTTGAAGATTGGTTACTTTAACTAATAATTGATCAGCGCCAACAATTGTATAGTCTCCAGACTGATAAATAAAATTATAATTACCTGAAGCAAGACCTGAAGCAGATAGAACCCCCGGATAGAATTGTGCCAATTCAACTCCTGATGCTCCTGCATTGGTTCGGGTAATGATTAATCCTGTTTGATCAATCACATTGGAATTTTCTCCAAACTTAAAACCAAGAAAACTAATTCCTGCATAACCACTTGTGTCAGGTCTAGTAACAAATTTACTATCGTTATTTACCTTTACTATTAAGTTTGCTTTCGTAATAGATAAACTAACATTTTCAACCAAAGTAACTAAATAATTACTAGCCTTAAAACTTCCATTGTCAGCCAACCCTAAAGTACCTCGTACTAGTGTATAAGACCCTACATTTTCTCCAATATTCCTAGAAAGAGTACCAGTAAATAATGGCATTTCTCCTGAAATAGCACCTGAAAATCCGTAGGTCAAAATAGGATCTAAGTCACCATATACTTTAGTCAATCCAGTAGTTGGACTTATTATTAATTGTTTCTCCTTAATTCTAAATGTAACTGTTTTGGTTCCAGTATAGGAACCGATACCTACAATAGTTATAGTTGCTGTTCCTACATTAATATGGTTAGAATAAGTAAGTGTGTAATCTACACCACTTACTAAATCAATTATACTGTCTTTAATTACAGGCAAGGGCAGTTGAGCCTGACCACTATAGGTTAAATCTTGAATTGGATTAATTATAATACTTCCAGATGAAATATGTTTTCTTCCAATTGTAAAACTAACATTATTAAAAAAAGATAAATTATAATTAGATGGTTCTAAAGATCCTTGTGATGATAATTGTAAGTTACCCACATTAATTAAATAAGTACCTGGAGCTTCACCCGTTACTCTAGCCAAACCACCTGAAAACATTGGTGTTTCTCCATTTACATTTCCTGAGTAATTATATTCAAATTGAGGGTCTAATTGTCCAAAAACCTTAGATTGACCAGTTTTAGGTACAATCTCAAGCGAGCGTTTAGTAATTTTACCATCTGTAGCTACTAGTATTGTCGATGCTCCACCGTTGATATAATAATTTCTTGCATCAGCGCCTGAAACAATTATATTAGATATGGTATAGGTTTTATCTCCAACAGAAGCACCATCAAATTGACCAGATCCTGTTGCACTTACCAAATCTAAAGGGTATTTGTTGACAACCGATAAAACCACTGGTGGCATGAGATCATTCCCGTCATATACTTTTATTTTTGAACTAGTAACAGTAACCAATAACTCTTTTGGAACTACCGTATGAATTCCTTGTATTTCAATTGTGTTATTGAAATTTGTTGTAGTTTCAATACTGTTGGAAGCACCTAAGGCATAAGAACCAACTGCTAATTTTGATGAAGTACTTAAAATTGGATTCACAACTGCAATAGTAAATATTGCTGATCCAGATGATCCATCTTGAACCGTAACTACTCCATTACTAATAGTGGTACTCGATGTTAAATCTACTATAGTATTGCCTGCAATCATGTATTTAGCAGATACTAAGGTATAATTGGCAATACCACCATAAACAGTCTGAACATCAGCTACTTTAACAACTAATTGATCTGCGGCTAGTATCGTAAAATCCGCTGGCACATAAGTAAATGAATAATTGTCAGATGTTAAGCCGCTGGCTACTAATACATTGCTATATACTCCAGCACTTTGCACACCGGAGTTGGTTCTTGTAATAACCAAATTGGTATCATTTAAAACGGCTCTAGTTTCTCCAAATTGCAGTCCAGTTATTGAAATCCCAGCATAGCCTACAGCATCATTTTGCGTTACAAACTTACTATTGTCATTAACAGTAATGGTTAAAGGCGCCTTAGTTATTGTTAAGGTTTCATTATTAGAAAGGGCTAAATAATAGTTTAATGCATTAAATGTCGAGGTATTTCCTATAGTTAAATCTCCAAGATTATAATCATAAACTCCAACATTCTCGCCAAACTCTCTACTTAAGGCACCGGTAAATAGCGGTACTTCACCAGCTATTGTTCCTGAAAATGAATAAGAAAAAACAGGATCTTGATCACCGTATACTTTTGAACTACTTGATGTAGCTGTAATACTAAGTAATTTAGGTTGAATCTCAAAGGTAATGGTTGCCATACCTGAATAATTCCCCGTTCCAGTTATAGAAACAGTTGCAATACCCGCAGCTTTGTTATTAGAATACGAATAGGTAAAATCAGTTCCTTTCACTAAAACAATTGAATTATAACTTACCTGTGGTTCTGGTGTATGGAGCTGACCACTATAAATTACCGATTGAGGGGAACTAATAGTTAAATCTGATATAGAAAATTGTTTTTTAGTAATTGTAAATGCAATTCCTGATGTAAATTCCAAAGTATAATTAGTCGCTAAAAAACTGGATTGATCAGCAGTTGCTAAAGTTCCTATTGTAATCGGATAAACCCCTACATTTTCACCGCTAATTCTACTTAAAGCTCCAGAAAAATTAGGCGTTTCATTACCTAAATGACCACTATAATTATAAGATAAAATAGGATTTAAATCCCCAAATATCTTACTTTGGTTATTGTTTGGAATAATAAATAAAGTTCGAGTAGTAATGAGACCATTATTTCCATTAATAGTTGCTGAAGCTCCTCCATTAACATAGTAATTTTCGCTATCAACTCCTGAAAGCACAATATTACTAACAACATAAGATGGAGAACCCGCATTCTTACTTGAATAAACACCTGAACCTGTAGGTGCTACTTTATCACCAAAAAAAGCATCAGTTGTAGAAAGTGTTACATTATTCATTAACGTATTCCCATCATAAATTTTAGTTAGACCGTTTGTGATAGCTATTGTCAGATTTCGGGCTGTAACTCTTAAGTTTCCTTGCAACACAATGGAATTATTAAAGTTAGAACTAGCAATAATTATATTGGTTGCATCTAGTTCATAGTTTCCTACCTTAAGCCTACTCGTACTGCTATATGCAGGCTGTAAAGGAATAATATCAAAAATTGCAGAACCACCTGAACCATCGGTAACAGTTACCTTGTTGTTAGAAATTGTTGCATTCTGTGTTAAGTCAACCACAGTTGAATTAGAAGAGGATAAATATTGAGCAGACACCACTTGGTAGCTGGCTACAGCACCATAAGCCGCTTCTGCGTTTTGAAGTTGTACTCGTAATTGATCTGCAGCAATAATAGTATAATTCCCTGACTGATAATTCAACTCATAATTAGAAGCAGCTACACCTGTTGCATTTAATACACCAACATACTCTCCCGCAATCTCCTCGCCAACATTACTTCTTGAAATAGTTAAATTGCTCTCATCCAAAACCGCTTTCGTTTCACCAAATACAAATCCTATATAGCTAACACCTGCATAGCCAATTACATCTGGCTTAGTAACAAACTTACTATCATCTAAAACTTGAACCGTTAACGGAGCTTTAGTAATACTAAAGTTACTATTAGGCGATAGAATCAGGTTGTAATTTGTTGCTTTAAATGTACCGTTATCATTCATCATCAGCGACCCAATTGAGATAGCATAATTACCGACACTATTCCCTACAGCTCGAACCAATACACCATTAATCAACGGAGTTTCTCCCGCTAAAGCTCCTGATGTAGTATAAGTTAAAATTGGATCTGGAGTACCATAAACTTTAGTCAAACCAGCCGTTGGAGTAATTACTAAGTCTAAAGGATTAATTACACCATCTGTTACTTCAAAGGGTAATGGAGCAATATAATTAGCACTATTAACTCCAGAAATACTATAAACTACTGTGATTTTTTTGGCAACTCCCACTGAAGCATTTTCATAAGTAGCTACAGCCGTCACAGTTACATCATCTCCTGATTTTATTCCAATCACAACACCTTTAACAACTGCTGCAGTAGTAGTACCCGAATATGACTTAGCTTTAGTAAGTACTGGATTCGAAATTTTAAGTTGTATTGGTTCGTTATCTACAATTGTAGCATCTGCGGATGCAGATGTAAACGTCCCTTTAGGATTCTGAATACTAAAATCATTCGAATAATCTCCAAATAACATTTCAAATTCTACAGTATTGTAACCAGAATAACTTAACTTTTTAGTACTTCCATTAACCTTTGACGAAAGCTGTATCGAATTGACTGGATTACTATAGTTTACAATTATAGAATTTTGTTCGTTAAATCCTATTTTTGAACTTCCTGAGCCATTAAATACTGCACCATCAAGTGTCGGTGTTACACTAATAGTAGAGGTGTTACCTAAACGATAACTTGTAAATTTATTTAACTGTAGTGAACTTTTTGAGTACAAACCATTTATAGTTACGGTAAAATCCTTTAATGCAACTTCTACAGTAGTATTGCCTTTGTAAAACTTTATCTCAAAGTTCATATAACTTCCGCTACTACTATCCGAATTTAAAACGGGTGTAAAACCTGTGCCAGCTTTATCAATTAAATAATCCCCCCATGGGCTAGAGACTACATTACTAATTGCAGTAACCCTAGCTCGTGCGTGTAATTGAACCCCATTAACTGTAAACAATGCCGTTCTATATATTGCACCAACTCGTTTTGCCGTTCCTGATACAAGAGTTGTAAAGTCTAAATTAAATCGTTCATTATTAACATCTATTATCTCTTTACCATCAAAAGTTTCAGTAAGAGGATATACTATTAATTTTAAAAGTTCGTCAGGTTCAATAATTTCATCATCAATTATTGGAGTACGAACCCATAAAAGTGTATTGGATGGTATTGCAATAAAATTATTGAATCGCGTCCATGTAACTCCCATATCAATAGAGGTCTCTAAATCTGATTGTCCAACAGTAGTTACAGAGGATAGCGCCCCATAATCGATCCCTTTCCCCCTGGCTGTAATTGCCGCTAATTCAAAAGACACCTTTGCACCAGGTGTTCCCGTCACAATAAAATTGATATAAGCATCTCCTTCTTTTACTGAAGTGGGTGATACAGAAAATGAATTGCTTACTGTTGGTACCAATATATTCAATCGATATTCTTTAGAACTCATTCCGTCTGCAGATGTCGCTCTGATTAAAAAGGATTTTGATTGACCATTGATAGCATCCGAAAATGAACTAGCATTAGTGTGTGTAACTCCATTTATTGTAATAGTTCCATTACTATCATTTAAAGTGGGCGTAAAACTAAAACTAGTCGCTCCTGCATTTAAAACAACAGCATAATCCAATGTGCTTGAATTAAAAGTTGGAGTTAAAGTTCCTGTACCTATTGCTAATGAACTCAAATTGATATTATATGGAATGGTCAACAACACAGCGTTGCTGTATACCAGATTACAAGAAGCGTTGTTTACTTCAGCACGGAAGTAAGTCGAATTTAATAAAGAAGAAGTGGTATATGATGCGGTTGTAGCGCCTGTACCAGAGGCGACAGAGGTCCAAACATTCCCATCTGTAGATTGTTGCCATTGAATCGCTCCTGTATGACCTGTTAAACTAATTGTAGTACTTGCTCCTGCAGCTAAAAGACTATTTGGAACAGATGCAGTACCTCCTGTCGAAGGGGCATGGATAGCTATTGCTACAGTAGTACTAACAGCAGAATTACAAGAGCCATTGGCTACTACCGCTCTGTAGTAAGTAGGGCTAGTTAATTCAGTAGTTGTATAGTTAAATGTTGTAGCTCCAGAACCTCCGCTAACATTAACCCAACCTGTGGTTCCATTTGCCGATTGTTGCCATTGAATAGAATTGGCAGTATAACCTGAAACACTTAAGCTTGTAGTAGTATTAGGACATACAGTAGTAGCAGTTGCGGTTGCGTTTCCTCCAACCGAAGGAGCCGTTACAGTTAAAGTAGTTACTGTACTAATTACAGATCCACACGTTCCTGAAATAATAAGATAATAGTATTTTGTACCTACTGTAGTAGTACTAATGGTTAAAGAAGCTGTTTGTGCACCATTAGCACTACCTAAACTGGTCCCGCCAGTTGTTGAATTAGTTGTATTTGAAAACCACTGATAAGTTAATCCCGTTCCTGTTACTGATGCAGTCAGTGTTTGTGTTGAGTTTTGACAAGCAAAAACTAAAGGAGCAGGTTGACTTGTAATGACAATCGGAGCATTAATAGTAGCGGTAACTGCCTTCGAGCTTGATAAAGCACCAGATACAATACTTATATTTTCTGAGTAAGTACCAGGAGTAATGTTTGGTATTGGACGAACGTATACAGCAGTAGAGGCCAATGTTCCAGAAGATGGCGTTAAAGTAATAACCGAAGATGCACCTATCCAAGAGGTTTGATTAACTGACAACTGAAAATTAGTTGGTGGCGTAATAGTAACATTAGATGTTAAAGACTGTCCTGATACTGTAAAGGTCTCATAATAGGTTAAACGAGAATTGGCTTGTGATGCTATTCCTGTAGCTTTGTTAAAGTTAGTTTCAAAATTAGCTCCAGGGAAATTACCACCACGAACTTCCAGTCCTGGATTAGCAGCCAATAACTGGTTCAAGTTACCCGCAGTAGTATGACCAATTAGAGTGCCATTATCAGGATATAAATTAGAAAGATAATATTTACCATCTGAAGCATTTTGATACACTAAATAAGGCGTATAAGAAAGTACCGATGCAAATGGATCAGCGACCCTTAAATTGATAATATCCGAAGAGGTAATTGGGAAATCAGCTATACCCGATGAGTGGTTCGGAATTATCCTTGGGGCCAAACAATTTGTAATGGTCGAAAGTGTAGTATTACTTACTGTTAGTGTTGGATTTACAGCCATTGTTGTAACAGCAATACTTTCCGCACCATTTCCAACAGAATTTACAGCTCTTAGTTTAATATTAAGAGTAGTTCCATTAGTTAGTCCAGTAATAGTTATAGGAGAGCTTGTTTGAGTAGCTGTTGTCCAGCTACCATTATTAAGTGAATATTCATATCGTGTAATTGCAGAACCACCAGTAGATCCAGAAGTAAATGAAATTGAAACTAAGGTATTACCTGGACTAGCAATTAAGTTAGTTGGAGCAGATGGTGTTGTAACGGGTGTCACTGAAATAGCGTCACTAACAGCTCCATTTCCAATATTATTTACAGCCCTTAATTTAATAGAATAAGCTGTTCCATTGGTTAATCCTGTTATAGTTATAGGGGAGCTTATTTGACTTGCAGATGTCCAAGTACCATTATTAAGCGAATATTCATATCGTGTAATTGCAGAACCACCATTAGATCCAGAAGTAAATGCGATAGAAACCAAGGTATTACCTGGTGTACCAATTAAGTTAGTTGGTTCTAATGGTGCAGTGTTAGTTCTATAAAGAGCATAACTTTTACCCGAAATTAATGAAGGAACTATTGATGATGATGTTTCGTCTACATTAGCACGAATATTTGAAATACCTCCAACAAGAGCTGTTAAGCCAGTACTAAGTGATTCATCTCCACTAAATAATTTTACTATTCCTCCTAATCCTGTAGTAATAATAGGACTTCCTGTGATCAATATGTTACCTCCGGTTGCTATTCCAATTGAATCGTTTTTAGCTGCATTAATTAAAATAGCTTCTGATGCAGTAGATGTAGTTGTAATATTTTGACCAATAGTAATATTACCATTTAACGTTTCAATTCGAAGCGTACCATTTGAAGCCGTCGACCCTAAATTTAATTCATGTATAATTAAACCTCCTGCAGCATCAACAAATCTTAGACTTCCTAATCTAGCACTAGTACCACCACTTAAACTAACTACATTATTATCTATATTATCTAATGTAAATGTACCTGAACCCTGCAAAATTAAATCATTTGCTACTAATGGGTTGGTTTGAGTAACACCTGTACTAGCCGATAAAGTAATACTAGAATTTGTAGCTGATAATGTGTTATTTATTGCAATTGAAGCACCCGAAATTTCTAGAGGTCCAGAAGTACTTATTGGATTATTTAAAATAATATTTCCTATAGCAATTAAAGAAATAGCATTTGTTGAATTACTAGAAAAACTTGCATTAAAATTTATTGAATTAGCAGAGATTGTTAAAGGAGCAGAATTAACAAATGCTAATATATCTGAAGCATTAATTGTTACAATATTTCCATTTATTGTAATTAAGCCATTATTGTAATTCCATGTAGTAGAACCCTGGCTATCTCCTCCCGAAGAAACAACTGTTACATTACCTGGAGGTAAACCTTCATTAGCCATTGTATAACCACTTCCATTACCTCCTAAATATTGAGCATTAGAATTAAAAGAACATATAAAATAAATAAATAAGAAAAATGCTAATTTAAAATTTGTTCGAACTTTAAAATTGAACAATGAATTTATTTTAATCATAATTTTTAGTGATGTAATAGTTGTAATTTTTATAAAAACAATTGATTTAACAAGATAATTTATAGCTTTCGAACACCTCGAAATCCATAAGAGGAATACCTAGGTGAATAAACCGTCGTAGCACTATTACGATCAGACACTCTTAAATGCGAATTTCTCGAAAACGAACTACCTCCTCTACTACCTCCTCCAATTGTGTTTGTAGGCCAGGATGTTTGATTACTAGAACCCGTTGCAGACAAAACTCCATCTCCATTTATAGATGAATAGCTCTGCCCCATTGTGTTGCCTACAGTTACAACTTGTTCAACTAGATTACCACTCATTTCCATAATACCATAGTAAGTAGCGCCAGCTTCTTGACGGGTAGTAGCCCCACGAGCAAAAGCACCTACACGAATAGGTCCGCTTAAGGTAGTATCCCAATACACTGCATTAGCACCTGTTATACTTGTTGTTTCATTGTTAGCTCCAGGATTAATAATGTTTGAACTTCCGTCAGTAAGTACAATTGATCCCCAAGCATATTCTCCAATTACGGGGTTTTGATTGCCTCTACAGGCCTTTTCAAATTCCATTTCAGTCATAGGTCTTAAACCAGACCAATCCAAATAAGCAAGACCATCAAGCCAGTTCAAATAATTACATGCAATCCATTCTCCATCTACACTTTCATTAGGAATATCATCAACATCTAAATCACAATAAAAAGTGATAGGATTATTAGCTTCAAAGTTAGCCGGTGATTTAATTCCATTTCGATCATTAGATCTTGGAGCAGTAGAATTACACAATACATACCTATTGGTAACAGAAGTTGCAGACACAGTTATTGATGTATTAATCCTACTAACTTGTTGTTGTCTTGTGAGAAGATTCAAAAAATCCCTATATTGACCTTGAGTAATTTCATACTTCATACAATAAAAAGCAGAATATCCTTTTGGATAGGATGCAGATAATGAAGATGAAACTGTTTCATCTCCCCAAGAAAGATTACCAGCTTGTTTCCCTATAGTTAATGCTGCTTCTGACAAAATTTGAAAAGGAGTTGTTGAACCACTTACCCAAGAGCCATCTCTAAAACTATTTGCTTCATTGATTAAGTTTCCTAAAGAAAAGCTTCCTTGTGGTACATAAACCATTTCAACTGCAAAAACTTTAATTTCCACAACATCAGCATCAGCTATACTATTCAAACCATAATTCCATATAAGTTTAACATTATTTAAAGAAAAATTCCCAGAACCAGGAACAGATCGGTAAATAAATGCACCCATAGCATCTGAAGGTATATCAATAGTAGCACCAGAGGGAGCTGTTTGATTTAACCCCGTCTTTAGTTTAGCATGCTCCCAAACTCCACCGTTTTTTCGATATTTGACAAATATCCAAGCAGCATCCCAATTACTTGGTCCAGTAGTAGTACGCCAGCTATTTTCCCAACTCAAATTAAAATTGACAGTCTGAGTATCTAAAGTTGTATTCTTATCAGATAAATAAACAGTATTAATTTGAATGTTATTAGCGTTAGCAGCAAAATTCACTGAAAAGAAAAATGAAAGTACAGCAGTAAAGCAGAATAGATTTTTTAAAATTATGGAGCTAATTAATTGTGTCGAAAATATTTTATTGAATTTCATATTAAATGTTTAGGGAGGTAAATTTTGAATCAAAAAGAGAAAATATCTGAAGTTGTTATAGTAACTGGATGCAATTCGTCTAGAATTTCATTAGATAAGCAATCAGTAAATAAACCTGTAGGATTTAATGTGGCTAAAGTAGATCCTAAATAGGAATTACTATTTACGCCTAATCTGTATGTCATAATACCACTAAAAGGATAATCTACTATAAGAAATTGTGCACTTGCAAAATGACAACTAAACAACAATAAAAAAGTGAAAGTAATTTGCAATACTGGTTTTGAGAAAAAAGATTTTTTCAATATCATAGCTACTAATTTGTGGGGTAATTAATCGTTTCCCAAATGATGTTGGTAAACTTAACTCACAAAATTATCGCTTTGTACTAGCCTAAAATCGCTAATTAGGACTACTTTTGTCCTATATAGGCGCAATAGGACATATTATCAACTACAGAAAAGTCCAAATTTGCTTGGTTTTTATAGTTTTGCGAAGCAAAAAAACAAAAAATGCTGTTATACATCTCTATTTCTATTTTTTTACTAGCGTTGGTTTTATATTTTAATAATTATAAAACCAATAAAACATCTATTTACCTTTCACTATTTTTAATACTTTTTTCTTTGTATTATACAACACATCATTTGGTGTTGTTTGGTCAAGATAAATTTTGGTTAGCAATTATTTACAATCATTTTACACCATTATACTTATTGCTGGGTCCTCTGCTTTTATTTTACACTAGAGGGGTAATACATAATAACTCCCGATTAGAAAAAAAAGATATTTGGCACTTTATACCAGCTGTTATTCATGCTATTGGTATAATACCTTTTGTTTTACTTCCCTTTGAACTTAAGTTAAAAAATGCTGAGCTATTAATAGCTAATGTTGGAACTGTAGCTAATGAAAATGCAAACATTTTTTTCAATTTAGAACAACGCTTTTTTATCCGAATCGGTGCGTTTATTATATATACTTCATACTGCGGCTATTTAGTTTTTAAAGCTGTTTTTCAAAAGAAAGAGGAAAACACATCAATCAAGGAAAACTTTTCTATTCAGTTAAGATGGCTTAGTATCGTATTGATTTGTTCATTGGTTATAGCGATTTACTTTCTGTTAATAACCATAATCTTTATCAATAAATCACCAAAAGACGTATATAGTAACAGTTATAATCTGCACTTAATTGGTTCTATTACATTCTTTATATTAACATTTTCATTATTATTATTTCCCAATATACTTTATGGAATTCCTCGAAAAATTTATTTAAAAGAATTGAAAACAAAAAAAAGGAAGGAAATAGAAATAGATAGTAGTGAATCAGATTTTAACCCAGACCCATTAGATGAGTTATCAGAAAAAATAAAAATCTTTATAGAAAAGGAAAAACCCTATCTAGATCCAGATTTTTCAATTACTTCGATTTCTAATTCGCTACAAGTGCCTGAAAGTCATGTTTCATATTGTTTTAATACAATATTTAAAACTACATTCTATAAAATGAGAGCTGAATTACGAGTGAAACATGCAATAGACTTATTAAATACAGATGCAAAAGAGCGCTTAACAATTGAAGCAATTGGGGAGCAATCTGGTTTCAAAACACGATCTAATTTTTATACAATATTCAAGGAAAATACTGGAATGACACCTAGAGAGTTTATAGGGGTTAATAGCAAGAAAAAAATAAAAATAGAATAAAGCTGATCATGTGTCCAATCTATAACAAATCAAATTTATACCTAAATGTATTTACTAGTAAATGTACGCTTGATTTCATTTGGCATTTTGTCTTCATCATAAGAATACAGATTAAACGCATCAGCAATTATGTGTTTGTACAAAACCCTAATTTGGTTGTGAAATTGACTATATTCTCTAAGTTGTTCTAAATAAGTTTTGTCCTGAACTATCAGATTGTGCTTGATAGCCAATTTTAAATCCAACTCATCTAGCAACTCATTAATTGTGATATTGGAAGTGTTTATGCCCAGCCAGTGAATTTCTTTAAGGATTACTTTGTATGAAGAATTACTGTCAATCCTTTTGCCTTTGTCATTAATGAAAAATAAATTCTCCGGATCCATCAAAATGAAAATGATTAAATATTGAATTGGCAGAATTACTATAAAAAAATAACTTAAACAAATTATGAATTAGAATGTCCGGCTCTATGTAGATTAAGGCTATATATTGATGAATGACCAACTAGAAATTTAAACTTCTAGCATAACATATATAATATATAGTAAAAAAGATATATTTTAAGTTACTTGCAAAAATTAATTTTATATGTTAACACCCGTTACCATCTTGAAAAATGGCACCCTAACTGGGGGTTCATTTTACCCTACCCCCCCCGTTTTTAATCCAAAAAACATCTACTAGAATTAAAAGAATAATTAATCTTCAAAATTCGACAGAGTTATTTTATATCATTTTTTTAACAACCATAAAGTTTCACTTATAATAATAGTGAAACTTTTTGTTTTATATAAACTATTGCAAACAAAGTACTTACGTAATTTTGAGTGTTTGATAATTAATAATAGTTTCACTTTTATTAATTTTAGTTTGTTTATGAAACTTTTAATCGCTATCTTTACTTCAAATCAAAAATAATTCGTCATGAGCTTAAAAAATTCCGTAACTACCAGCGACTACTTGAATTTTGACGCAACGTTAAACAAAGCAATGAAAATCATTAAAACCGATAGCAACTATAAATTGGGGTTCCTAGTTGTGTTTGGTATCAACACAGGTTTAAGAATCTCCGACATTCTAAAACTAAAAGTAGAAGACCTAAATAGTGATTCAATATCGTTGATGGAATCTAAGACGAATAAAAAACGTATTATCAAATTAAATGACAACGTCAAGACTGCTTTTAAATTACTTAAAGAGAGAAACCCAAACATTGAGGGTTATGTATTTACATCAAATCAAAATACGGTGCTATCTAAACAATACGTTAACCGTAAACTAAAAGAGGTCTTTGGTTCTAAGTCTTTGGCAGTATCAACACATAGCCTTAGAAAGACTTTTGGTCGTCAAGTATGGTCAAATAACAATGAAACCGACAAAGCGTTGTTATATCTTAGTGAGCTATTCAATCACTCTTCACCAGCGATAACAAAACGATACTTAGGAATTAGACAGGAAGAGCTAGATGATATTTATATGAATTTGTAAAAAAAATAATTAGTAAACTATTCTTCTAAAAGCTCAATATTTTCTAGCAAAACAATATTTTTTTGTGGATTTAAATCAGCTATATTAGGAAATTGTTTTGAAACTTTCGCAAAAGTATACTCAGATGTATTACAGGCTTGAGCTTTATGCCTACCAGTATGATTAATCAATTCAATTTTTGGAGATTTTTTACAATTGATTGCTAGAAAAATATCCTCACTCTCTAGTTTGTCGTTCAAATCTAAACAAGAGTGTATGTTATGATACGCTTCTTTAGGATCCAATTCCTTAAGGATAACAGCTTCACTATTCCTAGAACATTTAAATGTTCTGCACTTACCTATTTTATTAATAACCATATAGGATGATGGAGTAATCTTTCTAGATATTATTATTGCTGAAGCACACTCAATTGAAGAGTTAAAATGAACATGCTTCATATTACAAAAGAAATTTATGATTATGATAATCTATAAATTCTTCAACTTTTTCAATATCAATTGAAAATAATTCAGAAATTTCATCACTAGAGAATTTTCTATTTTTTAATCTATTGGTAATTGAAACTACTAAATCGAAATCAGTTGGTTTGAAATTTTGATTAACAGTAATTAAGTAATTGTCTTCATTCTTTTCTAATTCATGGTCAAATTCATCCTCGGTAATCAACTCTTGATCTAACTCAATTGTAAGATTAAGATAATCTACTTTTTTTAATAAATTATCAATAGCTGTTATGTATAATTCTTCCTTAGATTCACTTCTACTAAACCCATTTAACCAACTTTTAATTTGAGGAGTTAAAAAACCCTGTACTGAATCAAATTGATTATTTTCGGTTGTAGCAATAATAAAACTACCAACAAACTCTGAACTTGAACCATTTGTTGGTCGATAATTAGCGTTAAAAGGCAATGATGTAAACGCTTCTTTTTCTATAAATTGAGAAGTGTTATTTTGCATATAATTTTACTATTTTTTTAGTTTCTTCTGTATATTCATTAATTTCACTTAATGACTTCATTATATTAACCTTAAAATTTTCTGTATTTAAATCTGTATGAAAATTAAATGAAAATGCAATAATTGTTTGCTCCTGTCCAGTTTCAATTTTAGTTACTGTTGCAGGTTTAATATCTAATTTCATTCTAGAATTACCAAAATCTTTACTCATATAAGTACCATAACTTACATTACCATCAATAAAGTATTGATTAATTACACTATTTTCATTATAAAAATATTCTTTAGACAATCTATTTGTATCATTCTCAGAAAAAATATACCAATGAAGATTTATACCAAAACCACTAGCTTTAAATTCAATAGTTTTAACAATCTTAGAAATTATTTCTGAAATAAAATCTTCATCTTTAGGTTCGTTCTCATTTAAAATAATTTGATTATTCAAAACCGTTAAATTAAACAGATTTGTCCTCACAACTGAAAATTCTGAACTAAAAATTGAAGTTTCTAAGATATCCCCTTCTTCAAAAATTTGGTTTTTTAAAAAATAATACTTGTCAAATCTAGATGGTTGAAATTCACCAACAATAACTATATTTTTAACCGTTAAAGATACTTCCATTTTATTATGTAATTAAAACGTATTTTTTGCAAATGTATATTATAATTTTTTAATACATTGCCAAAAAGACTTAAATACTAAAAGAGCATTACGAATTTAAATAATAAAATTGAATTATAGATATTTATCTTTTCTTTTTAGACAAAAAAAAGTAAATTTGTATAGTTATACTGTAGAAAGTTTCTAATCAGTCGGTGCCCTATTTGGTACCCTGTAAAATTTAGCTCTATAAAGTACTGAAAACATTGGCTTGAAGCGACATACGAAAGAACCTCTTTCTCCGCTGGCTGAAAAGCAAAAGGCTCTAAAACCCACTAAATTCAACAATTTAGTGGGTTTTTTCTTTTATGGCTATATCAAATTATTCATTAAATCTCAAAGTTTAGGTGTCTTTCGAGGAGTCACTACAAAAAACAAAAACAAGTGACACCTCGCAACGAAGACACCACTACTCACAAGGTGTTCAGTAGCATATACAAAAAATGCACATCTTGTAAGTAGCTATTAAATCGAATAAATTTAATACTAACTTTAAGGTCACCAATAATGAACACATCTGTATCCATTCTCTTCTACATCAAGAGAGCGAAAGCGAACAATCTAGGAGTTTGCCCCATCTACACCCGAGTTACAGTCAATGTAAAACGATTTGAGTTTAGCACCAACAAATACATCAGTCCTGATAAATGGTCTTCAGAAGGAAGCAAAGTCAAAGGCACTACCGATGAAGCTAGAACAATCAATAGTCATCTTGATTACCTAAAAAGTCAAATTCTAGCCGCTGAGAAGAAACTGATCAAAAAAGACATTAGTATTACTTCAGAGAATCTGAAGAATGAATTATTTGGTTTATCCGAAACCAAACGCATGCTCGTAACCATCTTCCAAGACCACAACAAGAAGATAAAAGAGCTCATTGGAAAAGAATACGCGCCAGGTACATTAGAACGCTACACCACCTCGTTAAAACACACCATTGAGTTCATGCAGTGGAAATACAACATATCCGACATTGACATTACTAAGATTGACCACGCTTTTATCACAGATTACGAGTTCTGGCTTCGTAGCGTGAGAAACTGCAACAACAATACCGCAGTCAAGTACATCAAGAACTTCAATAAAATCATCAAGATATGCTTGGCCAACGACTGGCTGGATAAAAATCCATTTGCCAATTACAAAGCCAAAGTCAAAGAAGTAGAACGAGTGTATCTCACCGAAGCAGAGATTCAATCCATAATTGAAAAAGAATTCAAAACCGAAAGACTCTCACTAGTACGCGATATCTTCCTTTTTAGCTGCTTTACCGGTTTAGCCTACATTGATGTCAAAAACCTAACAAAGTCGCACATAAGCCACGGTATTGATGGAGAACAGTGGATATTTACCCACCGCCAAAAAACAGAAAGCGCCTCAAAAATTCCCATACTTCCAGTAACGCAAATGATCATTGACAAATACGAAAACCACCCACAGAGCAACAACGAGGACAAGCTCCTCCCTATTCTATCCAACCAAAAGATGAACGCCTACTTAAAAGAAATAGCTGCAATTTGCGAGATCAACAAAGAACTCACCTTTCACATTGCTCGACACACCTTTGCCACAACGGTAACCCTCACTAACGGCGTACCCATAGAAAGCGTGAGCAAAATGCTAGGACACAAAAACCTACGCACCACCCAGCACTATGCTAAGGTCTTAGACAGAAAAGTAAGCGAGGACATGAAAATACTCAAAGATAAGTTGACAATGAACTTAACTATGACTAAAACAAGCGCACAATCACAACCAAAAATAAATCCTTAGCACTGCACTAAGTACAAGCAAACTTTTAGAAAAACAAATTGACCTTCTATTGAGGCGTTTTAATTGAGTACGGAGACTTAGATTTTTTCTTTCAATTCTATTGGTTCCAAATCGGGTGACTTTATGAATAGTTTTGTGAATTAAAAATTTGTAGTGAATCAACCCATCAGTATAAATCCTTTTGGGATTGGAAAGTACTACGGTTTTAATAACTTGATTGAGTGTTTTCTTGGTTCTTGAACCAACAGCAAAACTGATTACATTTTTATTGACTCTATCTAAAGCATATACAATCCAAATTACCTTGCCTTTATGCCTTAAAAAAGTCCTCATTTCGTCTATTTCATAGATTTGACCAGAATGAATGGGTGGCGATTGAACTCCTTTGGCAATGAATACTATACGTTTTAGTAAAGTGGTGGTAGAAATACATAAAACTCGAGCCATACTTCTAATTCCCATACCCTCTTTAATAAGCATTACAATATGGGCATTGATTTCTTTACGACATCCCTTATTTGTATAAAAATCAATGCACCGTTTGGTACATGTTTTACAATAAAATTGTTGTTTCTGGTTAGCAGTAAACCCATTTTTAATTAGTGTAGGAGCAGTACAATGAGGACAAATTTTAGTATCACTAACTTTGATACACGAGGACGTATTAAAAGCCATTTTAAGCGTTTTTAAGAAATAATAAATATAAAAAAAGAGAAGCCATAGCTTCTCTTTTTCCTTTTTAAAGTAACAATATAATTGATTTTCAGTTTATTAACTAGCTTTTACACCACCATCACTAACTTTGATACATTACCAGTTTACTTAAATATTACATGAAAAATATCTTTAAAGATATCTACTAAATTTAGTTTGCCAATTAAAGACATAAAACTTAAAACAATCAAGAAAAAACCTCCAAAATAACCTTTTAAGTCTGTACTAAATAACGGAGCTGGTTTTTTATAAGTAATATAAATTTCATATAAACCATATGACAAAATAATACAAGAAAAAATGATATTTACTACCGTTTTCATAATTTAATGTTTGTTTTTATTTACTATTCCTTCAGTAGCTTTTTCTAAATAAGCATCAGCTCTTTGCTTTAATATTGTTTTTGAAACTTCACCAGAAACATTATTATTAATAACTCCATCAATTTTTTTTCCAACAATTAAGGAAGCAGCTCTTGTAACTGCTTCAGTATTCTTCCCTTCAGCAAAATTTAAAGTTGTTAATAAAGCACTAGAAGTAGCACTCATTGTACTACCCGCATCATAAATCCCAATTCCCACTGGTGCTACTTCTGGACCAAAAACAACACTTGATGCAGTAACTAATACACCTATTCCTTTTACATATGTACTTGCATTAGATAAAAACTCACCTGCATTTGTAAGTTTTTCACTGACCCTACCTATTGGATTCTCACTAACATATGTACCGTTAGGTGTTGAAAATCCTTCCTTCGTTGTTTCTCCTGATGAATTTGTTACAGTAGCATTCTCATTTAAATGATATGAATAATTAACACCTTCAGAAGTAGTGCCAGATAATGTCCCTGATTTTACTACTTGACTTACTCCTTTATAGCCCGCTGCTTCAGCTTGTTCTTTTGTGCCAATTCCTTGATGATATGTTACAGCTGTTTTACCTTCGGAATTTAAGTAAACAATCCAATCATCTGCTTTCATTCCATCTGGGTCAATAAAGTAAACAGGATTGTTCAATGCATACACATAAGGACTAAATCTTCTGCTTGTTTCTGCTTTAGGGTCTATATTCATCCAACGCCCAAGTGCTGGGTCATAATTTCTTGCACCATAGTCGTACAAGTTCAGTGATAGCTCGTCTTGCAGTTCCTTTCCGTTGTACTTATACTTATACCCAGGTTGAAAGTTATCTGCATTGTAAGGAGTATGCTTCAACCCAAATGGATAGTAGTTGCTTTCTTCTAAAATTGTAAGAACGTTGGTGCTTGGGTTTTTGGTGTAACTCAACCTAACATTACCCAAATGGTCGGTGTAATTAAACACATAATTGTACGAGTTAGTACCACTCACAGGGGTGTTTTTCACATAGCCCTCTGCCGTTGGAAAAAACTGCAATACCGTGTTCTGATACTGATAACCCTCTAAATAATCAGTTGTGGTTACCGTAGTATTCTCTGTTACCACCTTCTGTACTTTTTGCCCACTAGCGTTGTAAAAGTACACAATATTTCCAGTTGGAAAAATTATTTTAGTCGGTAGGTTCAAATGGTTGTACACAATACTGGTAATATTCTTGTTTTTGTCCACGGTCATATTACCATTGGCATCATATACATAATCATCGCCTGTGGAGTTACCATCTTTAAATCCACTTGTTGCTGTAACAGGTGTATCGGTCGCACTCAAGAGTTTATTGGAACTAATAGCATAGGTATATACAAGGTCGTCAATCCCTATGGTTCCTGCTTGTACATCTCTATCGCCATTGCGTTTAAGAGTCAATATATTACCATTCTTGTCATAGGTCAAGTTTTCATCATACATATGAGTTACCAAACTTGATTTTCCATACGAAGCGTCTTTCAAACGGTTCAATTGGTCATATTTATAGCCGTAGTTCCTAACAAACCCACCATCGGTAGCCGTGCTCCAAAACGTCTCGGCAATATTGCCATTATAGAGTTTGTCTGCCACAGCTGTACTTCCATCTAAAGTATTATAATTGATTTTAAAACCAAATAAATCCGCTGGATCTGAACCTTGTTGCAGAGCATTTGGGTTATTAATAAATTTCAGCCACCCTCTAATGTTATAGCTATAATCTACTTTTTGTAGCGGTGCAGCACTAGTATTCCCTACTTTTTTACTGGTCAGTTTACCCAATTCGTCATAGGTATTATCCGCTAACAGTTGCTCGGCTCCTCCATTAATCTGGTGGGTGTGGGTCAACAGTCGTTTTTGCGGCGAGTAAGTAAACGCTTCTTTTACTGTTAATTCAGCATCATTGCCAGTACGCTTGTGCTTTTGCACCGTGTACTGCAATTGCCCTGAGAAAACATCCAGTTTACTATCGGTATAGGTATAACCTCCTAAATAATTGGTGGTGTAACTACGAATTGGTCGGTATTTGTAATCGTACAAAATAGAAGTGGTTTCTGCTTTTACCTCAGCTGTAGTTGTCGGCACACGTGTCCAAGAACCTGTCGCCAATCCTTTAGTAGCGGTGGTTACAGTTTGGTTATCTACACTGGTAGCCAGTCCACTTACATTCGGTATTGCATAATCATCGTAATAGTTCACGCTAAGAAGTTTAAAACTCGTTGGTGCTACGTTGTTACTATAATTCACCGCAATAGCATCTATCGTAGTTCCACTTTGTTTACTCTCATTGATAGTCGTGGCATTATTTTGTGTTTGCTGCATCGTACTTCTTTCAGTACTAGTAACTTGAATACTATTCAACCATCCTGTATAGACCACTCTGTTAAACACATCGTATTTAGTAATCAACCAGCCGGCGCCAGTCACATCACTAAATGGCGAAAACGCGGGTCCTGTTGCCACTACTCTGTCCAATTTATCATACACCATAAACTCCCATTGCTTGCCCGGTAGTTTTTTGGCTACTAAGCGGTTGCGGTAATCGTATTGGTATTGGTAACACAACTCGTCCAGTACCGCAGCAGTCGTTGCTCCCTCAGCTTTAGGAGGCAAAACATAGGTCAAATTACCATACACATCATACACATAGTAGGTATCATGAGCCACGCTGCTGTCATAATTGCGTTTCAGTACAACACGACCTTCTTTGTCTTTAAATTCTTCAATTGGGTTGTTGTTCTCGTCAGTAGTCACCGTTTTGTACAATACATTAGGGTCATACGAGCCATTTGCAGTAATGCTAGGCACATAGTCTGCGGTCAAACTCACATCAAAGCGTTTCACCTCACCTGCAATATTGGTTTGGTAATCCAGTTTAATCTCGTGTCCTGAATTCAACGCCCAGTCGCTTCCAGGGGCTGCTTGTTTCAATACTCTGTGGAGCGGTGAGGCTTCAAAGAGTTTTTCGCTATAAGGGTTTTGTCCGTAGTATTGTGGAAAATTCAAAACATCGGTTAAGGCGCTGGGTTTATAATTGAGAGAAGCAGCTGCGTTTGGCACATAAGGCAAATAGTCTTTGGTTTGACGACCATAAGCATCGTATGCAATAGGCGTTACAATATCTTTACCCGTGGCAGACTGCTGGTTAGCAATTTGTTGCATCGGTCTACCTAAACCGTCAAAATAAGTAATGTTTTGATTGGATTGGGTGATAGTAGGATTTGTTATGCTGGTAGTGGTTGGTATTTTGTAAGTCGTAGTTTTGATGTAATTCTCAGTTGGGGTTTGTCCAACAACCATTAAAGGCAACAAAACTAATAGGTGTAATATATTTTTCATAACGCTAACGATTAGTTTTTATAATGGTATTCGTTTTCGGATAAGATATTGCCTTCTTTATCTTTAACTTTTTGTAATCTGCTAAAAGAATCATAGGTGTAGGTGATTTTGTCGCCTTTGGGGTCGGTTATGGTGCTCACGCCAATGATGGGTTTATGAGTGTAAGTGGTTACCATGGCATTAGGAAGTCCTGTTCGTAAAGCAGTGAGTGCAGCTAGTAAACTGTCCTCTGTGCCTGTATCTGATGTGGTTTGTGCAGCAGTGATTAAACTAGGATTTATACTGGCATAAGCAGCATTTTCTATTTTAGCAATGGGTTGGGTTTTGTTGTATCCCCAAATAATAGTGACTGGCACGCCCGCTTCGGGTGTGTATTGAACAAGATTACCTTTAGCATCATATTGATCATAAGTAATTTTTTTGTCAGCGTCAGTAATGACAGCTGCACCTTTATTTGAATAAATGTATTTTGGTAATAGCAAATTGCTTGTGGAAGCACTATTGTCAAAAACAATTTCTTGCACAGATAATTTTACGCTATTTATCAAAGTTTGGGTAACTAAAGGGGTGCCAATTCTATTTTTGGTAACTAATTCATTTACAAAAGGCTTATTAGCCATTTCAGTATTTATGGGATAAAAATAATTGGTTGTGAGTGTTTCATTTAATCTAGAAGTAGTTGAAGTTCTATTTTTCAATAAATCGGTGTTCGTATAATATTGAAAATTCATTATTTTTTCAACTAACGTAGTATTACTAAAATAATTTTTTTGTGTTGATTTTATAAGCTTACATCTACCTGTTTGAAGAGGATAAAAAGTAAATCTATACCACTTTTGACCATTTGAAGTGGTTAGTTTATAGTCAAATAATACCCCAAAATTTTCAATAGTTTTTTGATCTAAAGTTTCATATTCATTTATTGTTTCTTCTATTAGGTTAAATAAGTTATTTTTAAATGAATATTTTTTTTCATTCAATAATTTTCCTTCTTGCCAACCTAGATTTTTTTCGGTTTTATCTACAGCTAAAGTTGCGAATTCGAAAGGTTGGTTTAGAGACCCGATGGAAAAGATGTATTCGGTTTTTCCATTGAAGCTAGCGCTGTTAGCCAAAGGCAACAATTCTGTAACATTTTCGTAGTTTACAAAACTACCTCCTGTTAAAGATGTTTGTGCCAAACTGTTTGATGAAATTTTAAATGAACCAATATAATCATTAGCTAAATGGGGCGATTCGTAAAGAACCGGATATTGATACATATGTCCACTACTTTGAGAATTGAGAGGATTTAGATATTTATATTCTTTGATTATATCTGGGCTATTAGCTTCTTTAATGAGTATTTTTTTCACTCTCAGACCTCCAACCCTTTCTCCTCCTTCTGGACCAGCAGTAAACTCATTCCATTCCAAGGTGGCAAAAAAACCAATACTTGATACAGGTGATCCGTTTTTTACGGCTTCAATATAATAATCCCCATTAGGGAGGCTTAGATTGGTATCTCCCCCATAAACATACTGTAAAAAACTGGTGTTAATCCCTACTATTTTAATTGTATAATGACAATTTGTTGAGGGGATTGTTTCACAGCCTTCGATACAACAATTTATGGAAACCAATCCTGATATATTGCGAACACTAAAATATTCACGATACATATTTTCAAAAACAGGAGCCGAACTTTCTTCTGGTCCTCCAGGTCCAACTAAAGGGGCAAAACCTACAAGTTTATGTTCTTTAGTGTCAAAATTATTTATGATCGATTTATTTTCTATAAACCCTGCTCTATTGGATTCATATTCATATTCCACAACACCTCCCGTTGGAAATTGAATCTTTGTCAGTATAAAAGCTTTCGATAATTCTTCATTAATATCTCTGTTGGCTACTTTATATTCTGGAAAGCTTTTTGAAACAGCTAACTTAGGAATTAGTGTTACATTTGATTGTCCATTGTAATAACCCCAAGCATCCTGGGAATTGGATGTTCTGTTTGGTGTGTATAATTCATTGTAAAAAAAAGTGTGTTTTGCAACAAGCACATTAGCGTTGTCTATTTCATTAATAGACTGTAGTTTTAACCTATAGTTGTATTGATCTAAAGGATACGCATAATTTAGATCAGTAGTGTTTTCTGATGAACTAAAATAATCATAATCGAATGTTACTTTCTTTACTTGATTGCCTAATTTGTTTAATACTATAAGATTTTGAAGCTTCTTGGTTTTTGGCAAATCTAATCTTTCGTCAATACTTTGATTAAACAAAACTTGTTGATTCTCTGATTCAATTTTTGATAGGGTTACATTTGTAATTCGTCTCTTTACATAATCAACAGTATATTCTGTGCCTTGATCTTCAAACATTAGATTTCCATTATAAACAAAATTCTCATTTGTTTTGCTTACATCTAAAAACGCTTCACTTTCATTATAAAAAAACTTAATTGCACGGCCATTACAATTTTTGATTTCCATTAAATGCCAAGTAAGAATATGATCTTCTGCAGTAGATGTGCCACCATGTATGCCATCATCACTATAAGTCACTTGGGTGCTTTGGGTGCTATGTACTACCTGAGATCTTGTTAAGTCACTTGATTTTCCAAAAAAGTATTGATTTCCTTGATCGTCAATTAAAACCCACGATATAATCTTGTTATTAGAATCCTTATTAAAATTAATTTTCAAATCTGTTTTGGGAATTTGAACGAACGTATTTTCTGCTTTGTCAAAGAAAAATTTGCCACTAAAATTTAAAAAATTAAAAGAAAAACTATCCGGTTCATAATCCCTAGATGCTAATTGCTGCAAGTCGTTGTTAAAGTCGACGTTAGTAATTCCTGTTCTGGCTTGTTGTACTGTATAGGGGCTATACATATATCCTATTGCAGAATCATCGGGGTTTGCTTTAACCGCCCTTGAAATGCTTCCGCCCGCTCTCAAAGACCATCCAAGACCTACTTCAGAAGCAACCTCATCCACTCTAATTCCTCCTGTATAATAATTCAACTTAATTGGTATATCAAATCCATATTCTTTAAAATTATATAATGGTATAGAAACATCAATTAACCCTGTATTCAAGGACACAGGGTGGTCTATATACTTATTAAATAATTGTGCACTTGGATCAGGAGGAAAAATTTTTGGTGTATAATCTGTAGTTTGCGCCCAAATTAAGTTTGATTTAATCAACATTAATAGTAGCAATTGTAAAAATTTTCTTTTCATATTTTTTTAATTTTTTTTAATTTTAATTTTCTGACGCTTGTCACTCTGAAAGTTTGTATTGATAATTACACTTGTTATAATAATCACCTAAATCGATTGGGATGCATAACGTGGTGATGCTAAATTATTGTAAAATGTATCCCCAACTCTCCCGCACGAATCCTTACACGTGGTGCTACATTTTAAAATTTTGAATCCAATTACTCTTTTTTAGTTTTTTTAATCACTTTAATTCCCTCGCTCTTCACATTCGTCTTGATATTCACCACATAAATACCCTCGGGATACATACTCATATCAATCGGCACCGTGCGACTACTAATGGTAAATTGCTGCAACGTCCTTCCTGCAATATCCACCACTGTAGCAGTCCCCGTTTCATACTCGTACCCAATAATGATATTGGTAAACGTACTCACAGGATTGGGTATCGCCTCAATCGAAGCCTGAACCGTCAAGGGTACCAACTGGTCTTGCAACTTCACTACCCAAAAATCATTACTACCCAAAGTCGTACTCTTATCCCCTGACGAACTCGCATTCGAGGTTCCGGCTAATAAATAACCGCCATCACGGGTACTAATGAGTTTGCGCAAAATGTCCTCGCCTCCACTGCCTACTATTTTCTCCCAAACAGCTTCGCCTTGAGCGGTCACTTTCAACGCGATATAATCATTAATGCCATTAGCCTCTTTCTGCAATACGCCTTTGGCGGTACTAGCACGCTCACTTTGGGCATATCCGCCCACCAAAAAACTATGATCGGTATTCTCAACCAAAGAAGTCAAAATATCCACCTTGCCGTAATTGTAGGTTTCACTCCAAACCACACCACCTTTGGCATCCAAACGCAACAACCAAAAATCAGAACCTGATTGCACACTACCGCCCTTCACAGTCAAAGCTCCTAGACTATTCGTATTCCCTCCCACAATGTAGCCCTCATCGGCTGTTTGATGAATCACATACAACTGGTTGTCTCCCGTACCTCCATAAGCATGCTGCCATTCAACAGCACCCAAAGCATCGGTTTTTAGAATCCAATAATCGCCAATACCAATACTAGCATCGGTCTTATCTCCTGATTGTGGCGAGTTGGAATACCCTCCCAAAATATAGCCGCCATCTTTGGTCTGTTCCACACTGCGCAACACATCACTGTACAAACCACCATAGGTTTTTTGCCACACTACAGTACCTGTAGCATCCAGTTTGATAATCCAATAATCCATATTCCCACGACTAGCATCTGATTTTGCCGTCAAATCTACCTTGACAGTACTACTAAGCACGCCAAGACCCGAACTCGGTGCTGGAACCACCTTGCCCGAACTCGATGAACCGCCCAACAAATAGCCGCCATCTCGGGTAGGAAGTACCGTCAACAAATCCTCTTGACCACTTCCTCCTATCGTTTGTTGCCATTGCTCTTGCCCTTTGGCATCCAATTTCACTACCCAAAAATCCGACAAGCCCTTACTATCCGACTGCTTATCCATACCCTTATTCGAACTCGAAGTACCCGCTAGTATAAAACCACCGTCCTGAGTTCCTTTGATACTTTGCAACAAGTCAAAGCCACTTCCACCCAAGCTTTTTTTGCCAATCCAACTGGCCACTGGCATCCATTTTCCAAACCCAATAATCCAAATCGCCGTTATTCCCAGCCGTTTTAGTTCCTGTTTTTCCAGACAACGAACTCCCAGCCAATATGAATCCATTATCGGCAGTGGGTTGAGCATCAAATAAATAATCAGCATTTTTTCCTCCATAAGATTTTTCCCAGAGGATGTCTTGCCCATGCATGAAAAATGTTGCAAAAAGCAAAAGATAGAAGTAGTTGTTCTTCATAATAAATAATGATTTTGGTTGTACTATTTATGTATGAAATGAGATCGTACTTGCCCAGTAAAACAAAGCCCAGGCGATTCAATTCGGGGGAAGAATTCAATCCAAATATTCTTCAAAAAGCACAAAAACCTGACAAAGAATAATTTAAGCAAGGCAATTAAAAACCAATTCTGAAATAAATTGTACGGTTTCCCGCATATTTTTCCACAACCATCAACCATCAACCGTCAGTTCGAGTGATTTTTGCAAAAAATCGTATCGAGAACCAACAACCAACAACCAACAACCAACAACCGTAAATCGTAAATCGTATATCGTATATCGTAAATCCAATATCAATCGTCAGTTCGAGTGATTTTTGCCAAAAAATCGTATCGAGAACCAACAACCAACAACCGTAAATCGTAAATCAAATATTAATCGTCAGTTCGAGTGATTTTTGCCAAAAAATCGTATCGAGAACCGACCTTAGAGTCCGCAGTCGAGCGTCAAATAGTCGAAGAATTAGTAAAAATGAAAAGCTGTTTGAGCGAAGCGAGTTCTTTTCATTTCTAATTCAAGACTTAATTTGACCGACGAGGGCTCCAAGTCTTGACCTTTTGTTTCTTTTGAAATCGAAGATTCACGAATTCCAATAAAATATAAACCCATGAGTAATCAAGCCAAAAGAAAAAGAAAAAAGAATTATAGTCAACAACAGATAACTGTCAACCAACAACCAACAACCGTAAATCGTAAATCGTATATCGTATATCGTAAATTGACAACCATGAACAGACAACCAACAACCATCAACCATCAACCAACACCCCCCCGTAACAAAAAACTACGGTTTCCCGTAATTCATTTTAATCTATTTTAATTAGGTTTGATATGTAGTAATCCCAAACTCCAAAACAATGCACAACCAAAAAACCAAAATGAACATCCTAATTGTTGACGACCATCCACTAAATGTAGAAAGTTACGCCTCCCTTTTAGCAACCGCCGAAAACACCAAAGAAGCACAACTACACCAAGCATTCGACTGCAAACAAGCCTACGATTGCATGGCAAATTGCAAAAACAATGCGATGCCTCTCGACATAGCGCTAATTGACATCAGCCTCCCACCCTACGAAGAAAAAGAGCTGTTCTCTGGTGATGATGTGGCAGTTCTAATTCAAAAGGCTTTCCCCAACTGCAAAATCATCATCATCTCCATGCACAACGAACCCGCTTGGGTAGATCGCATTATTAAAAGAATACAACCCCAAGTGTTTATTGCCAAAAGTGACATTAATTTTGGCAAATTTTCCGAAATAATAAAAGACATCGATAACAACCAATTGTATTACAGTCAGACCATTGTAGCCGCACGAAACAAAATCACGGGACAAAATCTCGATTGGGACAAGCACGACAAAAAAATCTTAGAACTACTTGCCAAAGGGACAATGACAAAAGACCTTCCTAATCAAATTCCGCTTTCCCTGAGTGCCATCGAAAAAAGAAAAAACAACATGAAAAAACAACTCCTTTTCAAAGGCGGCACCGACATCGAACTCCTCAATAGTGCCGAAAAAGCAGGAATCATAAATCTTTTCAAATAAATCATAAACCAGATATCGTATCTCGCAAATCGAATATCGTAAATCATAAATCGTAAATCAAACCCCATGTCCCCACCCTAAAAAAATCATAAATCTGATATCGAATATCGTACTTCGTAAATCGTACCTCGTACATCGTAAATCGTATATCACAAATCGTAAATCTCTTGCATCCCAAATACGCCCCTTTACTAAACAACCTCAACGAGCAGTTAAACTTCATCGATTTAGAAATCGACAACCCTATCCAACAGTGCGAACAAGCCATTAATGTGATTTTAAAATCCATTCATGCCGTTCGGAAATTGGTGAACAAAACCCATTTCAAAACCGAAGTAGAAGAAATCCAATTCTTCAAAGAAGTCAAGCCGCAGTTCACTTCCAAGCTGATTTATTACAACCAAATCTATCAAATAGAGCGAAAAAAGCCCAGTGGTGGCAATCGTATTCTAAAGAAATACTACAACAACGAACTCGCAATACTCAAGGCCTTTTTTGACAAAGAATTGGACTTCTACCAGTACTTCCGTGCGGGAAATTCCTATTTAGACTACCAATACTTCATCCGCGGAAAGTTTGACATCAAACTCGCCTTAAACTCCTATTATTTCGAATCAGACCCCTCCTTTGCGACTTCCCACGATTTTAAAGTAGCCACTATTCTAGCCAATGATTTGATCCAATTGTATATCGAAAACCAGTTATTGGCATTGGATAAAAAAGAAAACACAGAAAATTCACAACACGAACCGAAAAGGAAAATAACCTGGACCAGCTCAAAAGTCGCCCTAACCGAACTACTATATGCCCTCCACACCGAAGGAGTGTTCAACAATGGAGCTGCCGACCTAAAAGACATCGCCGAATACTTCGAACACATCTTCGAGATCGACCTCGGGCAATACCGCAGAGCCTTCCTCGAAATCCGAGCACGAAAAAGCGACAAAACCAAATTCCTCACCAACCTCAACCACCAACTCCTCAAACGCATGGACAACCTCGACGAACTAATCTAACAACCGTCAACCAACAACAGACAACCAACAACAGACAACCGACAACAGACAACCGACACCCGTCAGTTCGAGTGATTTTTGCTAAAAAATCGTATCGAGAACCAACAACCGACAACCAACAACCGACAACCGACAACCATCACCCGTCAGTTCGAGTGATTTTTGCCAAAAAATCGTATCGAGAACCAACAACCGACAACAAAAAAACACCCAACACCCACCCCGTTGTGAAACAAAACAAATCAAACACTACAATTTTGCACCATAACATATAAAAACTATTAGTATGGCAATTGAAGTAATCACAAAAGAAGACCTAAACGAGTTCCGCCAATTATTAATCGCCGACCTCAGCACCCTATTGGAAATCAAACCCCAACAGCAGCAAAAAAAGTGGCTCAAATCCAATGAAGTCCGAGAGCTGCTAAACATCTCGCCCGGCACCCTCCAAAACCTCCGCATCAACGGCACCCTCACCTACACCCGAGTCGGCGGCATCCTCTTCTATGAATCCGCCCACATCGACAAACTATTAAATGAAAACAAAACCATCAACCGATAACCGATAACCGTAAATCGTATATCGTATATCGTAAATCGTATATCGTAAATCGTAAATCGTAAATCGTAAATTGATAACAGACAACTGACAACCGTCAGTTCGAGTGATTTTTGCCAAAAAATCGTATCGAGAACCGACAACCGACAACCGACAACCGACAACCGACAACCGACAACCAACAACTGACAACCGTAAATCGTATATCGTAAATCGTAAATCGTAAATCGTAAATTGATAACCAAAATGAACTACATCAAACACCTCACCGGCTTCTTCATACAAATCGCCCATGAAGCAACCCTCAACCCAACGCACATCAGTTTGTACCTAGCACTCTTTCAGCGATGGAACATCAACCGTTTCAAAAATCCCATAACCATTTCCAGAGACGAAATGATGAAAGCCAGTAAAATCGCTTCCAAAGCTACTTACCACAAATGCATCAAAGAACTGCAGCGTTTGGGATTCATCGACTACCTACCCTCCTACAATCCGTATGCGGGAACGACAGTTATTATTCATGATTTGTCTAACGGAAGCAGTACCAAAAATAGGCAGCCTATTAGTCAGGTCGCTGAACAAGTGGATGAACCCTCTATATATAGTAAACCTATACTTAAAACAAAAAGAAAACAATATAAAGAGACCACACCCGAAAAAATAGAAAATAAAGAAGAAGAAAATTCAATTCCGGTAGCAAAAGAGTCAATCCAAAAAACACACCCGGCGCTCGAAATTGTGAAGGAATATTTCAGCAGTCAAGAAGCCTCCGAATTCGAAGCCGAACGCTTTTTCAATTACTACACCAGCAACGGTTGGCTCATTGGCGGAAAAACAAAAATGAAAGACTGGCAAGCCGCCGCGCGCAATTGGATCCTCAACACCGCCAAATTCAGCAGCAGCCTCCCTCCCAAAAACACAAACACCGACAAGCCCCAGGCTCAAAACCTACACACTGCAGTAGACAAAAACTACGACGAACCCTTATAGTCATTGCGAGGAGGAACGACGAAGCAACCCGTCATTGCGAGGAGGCACGACGAAGCAATCTCCATACTGAACCACCCAATAAATTTAAAAAATGAAAACCCACTACGACTACCCCGAAATAATCAAATGGCTCGAACAAAAAGGAAAAACCGACTACGGTACCCAATTCCATTTCCGTGAAGCCGACCAAAACAACCTATCCAAACTCATCGCCTACTACCTCAAAGACGAAGTAGTCGCGACCCTATTCGACCTAGACCTCAGCAAAGGAATTCTCCTGACGGGACCCATCGGTTGTGGCAAAACCTCACTGATGAGCTTGATGAAATACGTCACCCACAGAGACAACCGTTTTCATCTAAAAACCTGCCGTGATATTAGTTTCGAATTCATCAAAGACGGCTACGAAGTCATCCACCGTTACAGCCGAGGGAACAATCAAGAAGATCGCAACTACTGCTTTGACGATTTGGGAGTGGAGAAAAATCTCAAGTACTTCGGCAACGAATGCAATGTCATGGCCGAAATCATCTTGTCGCGCTACGACCTTTTTGTGGCCAAGAAAGTGCAAACCCACATCACCACCAACCTCTCCGCCTCCGAAATCGAAAACGCCTATGGCAATCGTGTCCGCTCCCGAATGCGCGCCATGCTCAACCTCATCTCCTTCGACAAATCCACCCCCGACAAACGCTAGTCATTGTGGGGAACGAAGCAATCTCTATCTTTCGTCAGTTCGAGTGTTTTAAGTTCTTCCCAATAGTAATTGGGAAGAACTTAAAATGTATCGAGAACCCTTTGAATAGCAACCCGCAAAAAAAAGAAGACCAAATAGTAAACTACATACTACTATTTTTACTACTTTTATAATCCCAATTCTAAATACCCAAATTGAAGATGAACTACACCATTTCGCCCCCAAATGCTCCAAGCCATCCGCTAGGCATTTCACAATTTTTTTTGAACACCACAAGCAATTGTCCGGAAAACCGTAAAATCATTCCCGACAAACTTTCTATTTTTCCAAAAACGAAATAACGGCTTTGTTATTATTCTAATGTGCTGTCTCTTTTGATAGTGTTTTGGGATGAGTAGCTTTAAACTTGAGCAAACAATTGAACGACTTTTAGATAAAATTCATACAATTTTTGTGATAGTACTCAAATTAAAATAATACGTATTTATACGTATTACAATAGATAAGTAGATAAATTATATTGCAAAATATTTAGTTTAAATAATATTAAAACCTTATGGGGTAAACAACTATAAATAAGCATCAACATGGAAGAAAATAAAAATAAAGAGTCATTAAAAGATAAGTGGTGTAATTTTTTTAATGTACTATTTGATCCTTGGGTTATAATAATGCTAGCAGCAACAATATTACTAATTATTTATTCTTCAGAAACAGATAACCAAGAACTAGAAACTATTATTAACCTAATCATCTCACTATCGTCAGGATTATTGGGAGGCATAATCGCGAATAAATGGGCTCAAATGACAGAATTAAAGGTTCTAGTTGCTAGGGGGAAATCCGCTATAAGAAGTTTAAAACTAATTCTACTTAACATTTCTAATATTGAGAGGAGAACAAAGGAATATATTGCTTGTCTCGATAAGGAAAATATAGAACATAAACTAATCACTTCCAATTTTGAAGAGATGATTGAAAAATGCAATATTTTAGAAGAAGAAATCATCAGTTCAATTGAAAATTGGACAGATATTATACCAGAGGTTGCTAATTTGAAAACTCAAATTGGGTTAGTGTCTGATATGAAATTGAGACAAATAGATCTTGAAAATGATATTTCAACTCTAAACGAAAAAATCGAAACTATTAAAGAAGAAGGTAGTAAACAAAAAGAAGACCTTCATAAAAGGTTAATAGACAAAGAAAATGATTTAAGTAATACCAGAAAAAAACTTAGAGAAACTGAAAGTAAAATAAACACAACCGTTCTCAGTGGATTAACTTCCTCATATGTAACACCGGGTAGTAGTGCATCCTTGTATGGTAATCCTATGCTAGGTGAATGCAAAAAATGTGGAAAATTGGACACATCATCAATTATTTTTTCTGATGGACTTTGTAATAATTGTAGATCTAGTGGTGGGCTACTTTTTACAACAAAAAAGTGAATGTAAAGTATAATCTCCAAAGTTTAGGACTTTGGAGCTGTATGAATATACAAATCAATAATTAACCAAAAATACTAACTATGACTATCCAAGCAATCAAACCAGGACCAAAAAGAACAGCAACTTCAACAGGAAAACCTGATCAACGTCAACGTGATAATAAAGGAACACCAGGCAATACACCGTCCTTAAAACCATCAAAATCAACAACGAAAAAATAAAATTAGTATACTACTAAAAGCACCTAAAAAGTTATATATCATTAATGATAGTAATACGTAAGCAACAATTTTAATAAACCTCCATAAATTCAACAACTTAATTCAACAAAAATGGCAATACCAGAAAAACAACTTCAAACTTGGTCTAATCAAGGAGCGGTTCAAACTTCGGCAAATACACACAAAAGTGTTACCAATTGTATTGACAAAGTAAATTGGGATAATGATGTGAATTATGAAACATATCTACAAGGCTCGTATCCTAATTACACAAATATTTATGGTAATAGTGATGTAGATTTAGTCGTTGAATTTCGATCAATATTTTCTAAAAATCTATCAGCATTAACAGAATCCCAAAAGCAAGAATTTGACACAAAATATGCGGATGCTAAATACACTTTAGCTGCATTTAAATTGGCAGTAATCGAACAGCTTAAATCATGCTTTGGAGAGTCAAATGTAAAAGTTGGCAATAAAGCTATTTTAGTAAAAGGAGATGGAAATAGACTTGATTGTGATGTCATTGTATGTAACCCATACAGAAAATATATATCTTACCTACCTAGTTCAGAGAAATATATTGAAGGTATAATCTTCCGTACAGAAAATGAAACTCCAAATAGAGATATAATAAACTATCCAAAAATCCATCTAAAAAATGGAAGTTTAAAAAATCAACAAGAAAATACATCTGGCAATTTTAAGCCAAGTGTTAGAGTTTTAAAGAATATGAAAGCTGCTATGATTGATAAAGGTTATATAACAAAAACACTAGCGCCATCATATTTTCTTGAATGTTTAATTTATAACTCTGACAATATAAATTTTAGGAAAAATTCTTTTTCCGAAATTGCAGTATCAATAATCAATCAATTTAGTAATGATGTTAATAATGGTAAAATGGCAAATTATTTAGTTCAAAATGAACAAAGTAAATTATTTGGCACTAATGACCAACAATGGAATATTGATGACGCAACAATATTTGTTAATCAGCTAATTAAATTTTGGTATGAATACTAATATAGAAAACAATGAATTGAATATTTTAGTATTAGATGGAGGTGGTTCTAAAGGAGTCTATTCACTTGGAGTACTTAAAGAGTTAGAACTAAAATTAGGAAATCCTCTACATACACATTTTGGTTTAATTTATGGAACAAGTACAGGATCTATAATTGCAGCCTTAATAGCATTAGGATATTCTATAAATGAGATTGAAAAACTATATCTATCTCTTATTCCTAAAATAATGAAATGCAAGACTAAATCTGGAAAAAGTAGAGCAATGGCAATTGAAGCCGAGAAAGTTTTTGGTAAGAAAAAATTTGATTCTTTTAAAACAGACATTGGAATCGTTGCATTAAATTTTGAAACTCAAATGCCATTAATATTCAAAACAAATATAAAGCAAGCACATGGGATGAAACAATCGTTCAAACCTGGATTTGATTGCACAATTGAAACTGCTGTTCGTTGTTCAAGTGCTGCCTATCCTTTTTTTGATAAAATGAAAATAGTTACTGAAAATCATGGAGAAATTGAAGTTGTCGACGGAGGCTTTATTGCTAATAATTCGACTTTATATTCCATGATAGACGCATACAAATCATTGGGCTACGAAGAAAAAAACATACATTTATTGAACATTGGTGTTGGCCAATATATAGAAAACACTTCAGGACTAATTTCAAAACTTTTAAAAAAAATAAAGATTTTTAATTTTTTTGAAAGAGTTCTTAATGCAAGCACAAACAGTAATTCTTTAGTTTCAAAATTATTATTTCCAAACCTTGATATGTTAAGAATTAGCGAATCATTTCCTGAACCAAAACATGGTACAAATATGTTCGAATATGATATAAAAAAGCTTAATAAAATGATTCAATTAGGTCGTTCATCTTATGCCAAACATGAAAAAGAAATCTTGAAATTATTAAGAATTGAATAAAACCAAGATGGTGCGGATTTGTAATCCGTGCTTAATCAATATTAAAAATAAAGACCTATGTCAATATCCAAGCAATCAAACCAGGCCCAAAAAGAACAGCAACTTCAACAGGAAAACAGGATCAACGTCAACGTGATAATAAAGGAACACCTGGCAATACACCATCGTTACAACCATCGAAATCAACTCCAAAAAAAAAGAATAATTTAACTGCTGACAGAGCCAAAAATGTTATATAACATTAATGCTATTTGGTAGTTAGCGATAATTTTACAAACACGACAACAAACATTAAAATAAAAAATGACAGAAGAAACTAATGAAAATAAACCAGTCCTTGTTGACAGCACGACAACGACAGCAATGACATCAGGTATCTCAATTGAGGACTTTAAATCTTTTTATTATTTAATAAATGCTAAGCCTGACCGAGAGACTAAATTCTACCCTGAAAGTAAAATTGTTTCAATTGATAACATCAAAGAACTAAATGATTTAATACAAGAAAAGTTAAGTTTAAGTCTAATATTGACAAGTCAAGTCACAGCGGTTGTTTCGTTGGACAATAACAGAACATTTGATTTTGGTACTTGGGGACAATTTATTACTGAAAAATGGCATACAAGTGCCGTTACAAAAAGTATTACAGTCACTTGGGATTTTAGTATTAAACTGAATAATTATAAATTCCCTCAAAGACACACTGTAAAACTTCGAATTGGCTCTAAATTAAAACCTAGAGATATGCTTGAATTAGTTATGAATCATGAAGAGGAAGAACAATTGCATGAAGCTTTTGCACATGCAATTTGTTCAATTGACTTTATAAATCCAGTTGTTAGCAATGAAATATTTTTAATTGTTGAAAATTGGCATAAAGCATTACCTAAAAACTTTTTCAATGCAAAATGGCAAGCCATTTTGAGAAGTAATTCTAAAAAAGTAGAGCAATTTATAGTTTTCCTAGTTTTAATTGCAGGCTCAACTATTCTTTTTTGGTTAAGCAAAATATATCTTGACATAATTTGGACAAATCAATTTGACAAAGTATTTCTCAGTAGAATTTTTGCAGGTTTACTAATTTCTTCGTTAATATATTTCCTTTTTTACGAAGGTGGTAAATTATGGGCAAACAAAACTGAAAGATATATCAATAGAATACGTCCTTCAACACTTTTTAAATTTACAAAAGGGGACGAAAATGAAAACGAAGAAAACAAAAAGAAGAATAACGATATACTAAAATCCATTGGAATTAAAATACTAATTACTATTGTGTTTAATGTTTTAGCATTCTTCTCTCGTGGACTATTTGACTTTTTTGTTGACTTATGCGTAAAATAAAAACTACCGATATCCCCGACCGCACAGATTTGTAATCCGTGCTTAATCAATAACCCGATTGCGCGGATTTGTAATCCGTGCTTAATCAATATAAAAATAAAGACCTATGATCATCCAAGCAATCAAAACAGGACCAAAACCAAATAAAGAAAGTGTCACACCAAATAAGAGAAGAAGATGAAAAAAGAAGATTCAAAATAAAAAATTATGGGAGGCTACGCAGGAAATGGACAGCAGAATGATTTTATGAAACAAATTATTCAAGAACTTAATAAATTAATGGATGAAATAAATAACATTCAGGAAAATATTTATGGAGAAAAATTATTTGTTGAATGGGGTACTACAAGTAAACAAAAAGTAAGCGATTTTATCAATAAGAATCTTGATTCTAACGAAACTTTATTGTTTCAATTAGAAAAAATTAATTGTATTGTAATGGCTGAATCGGAATTAATAGAAGCCATTCAGAAATTAGTTCAGTTTTGTACTAAAATTAAGGAGTTATTACTAAGATCAAAGAACTTAGAAGATTTTAAAAAGTGGTTAGAATTTTCAAATTTCAAAGAGGAGTTAGATGCACAAAAGGAAGATTTGGTTGCTAAAATTAACGAATTAAATACACTTTTAGAAAATACTAAAAAAGTAAATACGAGACTTGATGAAAAATCAAAAGAAGCATTTAATAAAATATTATTAAATAAAGAAACTGTTAATTATAAATATGCAGAAGAAGAATCTAGAAAAATTTCTAGAAAATGGTTAATAGGGGCAGTGATTATTGTAATAATTTTAATTTCAATTATTTATTGCATGTCAACTAAAGTATCTGGACTAATTGGAATAAGACAAGACCTGTGTTGTTTTACAATCCAAGATAAGACAATGCTATACATTGCCTATGCTAAGTATATTAGTTCTTATGTTTTAATTTATTCCATTATAATATATTCTCTAAAAGTGAGTGTTAAAAATTACAACTCTAACAAGCACAATGAAATAGTTAATAGAAATAAAAAATTGACTTTATCTAATGCAATTGATTTATCTCGAGAAGGAAATAATCCTGAATTACTAGACATAGCTGCTAAAGAATTATTTAATCCTCAATCTACGGGTTATAACAATACAACAGAAGAAAAAACTACTTCTAATTTTGTAAATACTATTGTTGATACGGCTGCTAAAAAGGTATAAACCCTTATAGCACGGATTTATAATCCGTGACTTCAAATCTAGTAGAAAAAATAATGATTAATCTGGATTCATTTAGTATATAGAAACTAAAAAAATAAAAGTTCACTTAAAAGTGAATAATAATTTGGAAATTAACTTATAAGTGAATACATTTGCACACATAAAACCAATAGCACGCTATAATAAAGTAGCTTATTATTCTGTATGTATTAATAATAATAAAACATCATTGTTTGAAGAATTTATTAATCATCATAGTGAACATAATAGAAAAAAATTAAATCACGTGCTAGAATGGATAAAAATTATAGGAGATAAATATGGTGCACAACATCACTTATTTAGACCAGAGGCAGCCATCGCAGATGCTTCTGCATTGCCTCCAAAAGGCAAAGACCGAGAACCATGTTATACTGAATTGGGAAAGACCAAAGCAAATAACATCAGGTTATATTGCCTCAGAGCAAATAAAAATGTAGTGTTTTTGTTTAATGGCGACATAAAAACTACACATTATGCACAAGACTGTCCGAATGTTAAAGATCACTTTACATTAGCAAACCGGTTAACAAAAGCAATTGATTTAGCTTTTGTAGAAAAAGACATCGTTTGGAATGACGATTTCACTTTAATAAACTGTTCATCAGATTTAAAATTATTTCTTTAAACAATGGAGTTTCCAAAAAACAATATCATAAACGACTGGTTACAAGAAAACGGTAATCCAGAAATCGCTAAGCTTGTAGAAAAAAATTTAGCAATTGCTAACAAAATTCACGAGATGTTAGAAGAACGTGGGTTAAAAGCAGCGGATTTAGCACGTATGTTAGATAAAAAACCTTCCGAAATAAGTAAATGGTTAACTGGCACACACACATTTACAACGAAAACCATCACAAAAATTGAAACAGTTTTAGGAGAAGATATTATTCATATCGAAGCCCAAAAAGAATTTGTTTACTTTAAAATTTATGTGAATCAAGAAGACGAATTAGAAGAAACTTCATTTGAAAATTCTGAAGTATTTGCTACTGAAGGTGGTTTAGAAAAGAAAGTATCATAAGTATGGATAATGCTCAAATAGTTCCATCAAAAATCCATTTAACCAATATAAAAACAGTGAAAGAAAACACGGTTTTATATAATGAAAAATTGGATATCAAACCTATATACGACATACAGGTATCTCATAGTATGATGCATAATCTAGATAAAGAATTAGTTAAAATTAGACTTTATTTAGATGTAAGTGCAGAGATAAATGGGAAAACAATAAATCAAGGTGGTAATTACGAAATTGATTTTTTCTTTAAGATTGAAGATCTAAAAGACCATTACCAAATAAACAATGAAAAACCATTATTTGCTGGAGTTTTTGTTTGTACGCTATTGGCTATTTCTTATTCTACTTTAAGAGGAATAATGTTTAACATTTGGAAAGATACTTATTTGAATTCTCTAATATTACCTATTATCAATGTCCCTGATTTACTAAAAAGTAAAAGGTAGAATTCCAAATATCATTTTTTTTTTTTCAAGGGGGTTTACAAATTCCTTCCCCCTGCTACCGCGCGAAACGTAGTTCAGCGTAGCTAATCCTATCGCATGGTAAATAACTAAAAAAGAACAATAATTCAACGAAGTCAATCCTTTTACGTTGATTATAAGTTTTCTTACTGCTAGTCCGAAAACCTTTTCTAGTTTGAGTTGCAAATTTGTAACCCGTTATAATTAGTTATAGAACAAAAATAATTTACATTTCATAAAAACAACGGCGATTATCGCCGTAATAACATTTTTTTGTAAATAAAATAATTTACACTACATTTGCATAACGGCGATAATCGCCGTAAAAAGTAAAATATTTAAATTATGGCTGTAAATGTAGTTCGTAGAAAAGAGTTATATCATATAATGCCCGAAGGAGTAATAACTAACCGTAAATGGCTACTAAAAAACAATTTAAGCCATCACGCAATAGATAATTTAGTAAAAAGCAATCAACTGGAATCCATAAGTAAAGGGGTGTATGTAAGAAACAGAACTAAAATATCCTGGCAATCATTGGTATTTTCCTTGCAATCAATATTCCAAACAGACTTAGTAGTAGGTGGTATAACAGCATTAGAAATACAAGGGTTATCACATTACTTATCATTAGCTGAAAACAAAATAGTGCATTTGTATGGAAATGATGTAATACCAGAATGGGTTACGAATCTATCTTTGAATACAAATTTTGTTAGGCATACTACAAACAGCTTGTTGGGTAAAAGTGAAGAAGAAAACAAAATAGAATCAAATAAAAACAGTCGTTTACATTCTTTTACAACTGAAAGGAATTGGGATAACGAAAGTGAAAAACTAATCATATCAACACCCGAAAGAGCCTACCTGGAAGTACTCTTAGATGTGCCTCAAAAAGTAACTTTTGAACATGCAGATCAATTAATACAGGGGCTAACAACACTATCCCCTCGAAGCCTTCAAAAGCTATTAGAAGAATGTAAAAATGTAAAAGTCAAACGACTTTTCTTTTGGTTTGCTGACCGTCATAATTATGTTTGGTTAAATAAAATCAACAGAGAGACCATAACATTAGGTTCAGGTAATAGAATGATCGCAAAAGGAGGTAAATTAGATACTAAATATAAAATAACGGTACCAGAATGGCTATAGACGCAAATAATAGATACAGTAAACAAGTACAACTTTTAGTCCGGGTTTTACCTTTAGTGGATACAGAGAAGTGCTTTGCGCTTAAAGGAGGCACAGCAATCAATTTATTTTTTAGAGCATTACCTCGCCTTTCGGTCGACATTGATTTATTATATATACCAATGGATGATCGCGAAACGGCGCTTATAAATATCAAAGCGGCTTTGTCACGCATCAGCAAACTGATACTTGAAATAATACCAGATAGCAAAGTACAGAATGCACACGATCAAAGCGATGCATTAAGACTCATTGTAAGCCAAGGAGAAGTGCGTATCAAAGTGGAGTTATCACCAGTAATAAGAGGTACCGTTTTTCCAGAAATAAGAATGGAAGTGAGTGAAGAGGTAGAAAAAGAATTCGGATATGTCGAAATGCAAGTAGCATCACTTCCGGACTTATATGCAGGAAAATTGTGTGCTGCTTTAGACAGACAACATCCGAGAGATTTATTTGATGTAAAATTTCTTCTCGAAAATGAAGGATTAACCGAAAACCTTCGTAAAACATTCTTAATATTTCTGATAAGCCACCAAAGGCCAATGGCTGAACTATTAGCTCCAAATCGTAAAGACATAAGCGAAATTTATGTCACAGAGTTCATGCAAATGGCCCAAGTTGAGGTTCCGTTAGAACAACTGGAAGAAGCTAGAGAAAACCTAATTCATCAAATCCATATGGATATGACAGAAAATGAAAAGAAATTCCTTCTGTCATTCAAAAACAAAGCCCCTGATTGGAATCTATTAGAAATGGATAATGTGGAGGTAATTGCCAATCTTCCATCGGTTCGTTGGAAAATGATAAATCTAGAACAAATGCCTGTTCAAAAACACAAAGAAGCAGTAGAAAAATTACAAAACATTCTCTATCCAAAGAATAATACCTAAATAATACCTAAATAATACGGGCACTCGAGAGCTTTACTCGAACTGGCGAAGCAATCAAGCGGTCTCTCTCCAGTCGGTGGCTTTGTTCCGTTCGGCTGCTCCAGTCGGGGTACGCCCTCCATTCCGCAGTCAGTGCACCACCATAAAAAAAACAGTCGCTTGAGCAAGCCACTGTTTTTTTTGTGGCACACTTCCTCATCTTCACACGCTCCCTACCTTCCGTTCGTCGGGGCTACCACATCCACCCTACCGCTTCATTCAGCTACAGTCCGCAAGCTACCTTCCGCTTTATATCAGCCGTAGGCTGTCTGCAGCCCCTTATAGTTTGGGCGGTTGCTCCTTCGCTCAGCCATCGGGGTCGGCGCCGTTAGCACTTCGCCTAAATCAAGGTACGCCAAAGGCTATGTTCTATTATTTCCCCGCCGTGTTACGCTCGCATCATTATGATCCACTGCGTATACTCCGCTCCGCTCTCATCCTGCGGTGGCTGTTCGATTGCCGCAACCCCGCCACGGCGCTCCTCGAAAAAGCAACTTTCGCTACCGCTACAGTTCCTTTTCTGCGGTGCTTGGGGGTGTTTATTGCCCCACTTGTTTAGTAGTGAAAGTATCATGTTCTTTGAAAAGAAAAAGAAAAAAAGGCAGCTAAACTAGCGTCCAGTCCTCACTTCCAGTCGGTCGTGCCTCCCTCCATTTCCGTTCGTCCTTTCCGCTATCACGTGTGCTTTCTTTTTTTCTCTTTTTTCTTTTCAAAAGCAGATAATAAAAAAGCCAAATCTCACGACTTGGCTTTAATTCGTTTGACCCAAAGGTCACCACAACAAGGGTCAAACTAGGAATCCGACTTCTTAATAAATAGTTTAAGCACTAACGAAAGTAAAAAACTCACAATAGCACCAATAGCAGCTAAAATCACCGTCTTGAAGACGTCTTCCGAGCTGAGGTTGGGCAAAACACTCAAAAAAGTGCCGCCCGCCGTACCTCTCAAGGTCAAATTAGTGTGATTCATGCTCGGCTTCGTTTAAGGTCGTGACCTGACTGACCGCCGAGACCACACTGCCTGCAACAGCCAGATAGCCTCCTATCGAAGTGATTACGACTGGTAGCGCAATGGGTGTGGCCAAAATAGTGCCACCTACAGCCGCTAATCCCAATCCTATAGTGCGAAGTACTTTGAAAAATTTTGGTGTCGGAGCTTTCGCTCGTTGAATGAGATTCATCTGATGTAATTTTTAAGATTGTACAATCAATGCCACACGCTCTTTGGCATCCAAATGTGGGTATACCAACTTTTTTAAGGAGACAAAAGCCTGTTGGGACAAAAATCCCCTACCTGGTCCCGAAAGAGTCGTTACGGGAGCGATACAGCCGTTCAATTCCCGCAAAGCATTATTGGCGGGGTGAAACAAAATAAAAGTTCTGTTCCTCACTCCCACAATTTCCAAATGCCAGCGAAATTTAGGAGCATACCGCTTGCGTAACAAGTATTTCCCTTCTGGAATACACGACACCCTTTTCTTGTTGTCTTTCCAAGGGAGTTCAATGGTATTACAAATGAACCGCCCCTCCATAGCGAGTGTACCGTTGGTTCCCGAAGGGAAATAGGTTCTTGTTAACACTAAAACCATCTATAGTCCACTCACTTGAACTAACGATAGCGGGTTAAATGCCCCATTTTTAAGTGGGTACATCGCACCATTTACCTCTTGGTAAAATTCAACTCCTAAAGCCAAAAACAACGGTTTAGTGCTGTTAGGAGTCACCGAATTGACATGGTTGATCACCGCCGTAGCAGTGGTATCCCAAGCAAGGATTGCCGTCTCCGAACTGCTGCTCACAAAAGTTTCCGCCTCAAAATCGACCTCCGCCCCCGCAGATACAATTTTAAAATGCGTAGTCCCTCCTGGTGCTGCAATCATATTCAATGGAATGAAAGAAGCCATATCCAGCTTGATTGCACCAGCTACTCTGTCGATTGTTCCCGTATAAGGAGCAAACAAAGTAGTGCCTAGTTTCCCCCCGATATTGAACTCAAATCCCAATAAGAGTTCGGCCTCGCCGTCAATGACATTGCGTAGCCCTCTTTCGTTGGTTTGATCCGCCTGAATCACTTTGATCATCGACTGCGTCAATCGGCTCACCATTCTACCATCGGCAGAGTTCAAGAGTAAAGTTCGTAAAGCAGTACGTAAGGTTTTCCCTGCTTTGCCTGCTCTCCCAAATTCCGAACCGTTCTCTCGGGTGCGCTGAAACGCAGGATCACTCGCAATTCTGTTGCCTTCAATACCGCCTTTCTCGCGTGCCAAATGCCCATCCTTAGTTTTATAAAAGGTAATATCCCCAATAGTCCCTTTTAATTTAATTATGCCTTTTTGTCTTGCCATAATTACCCCAAATCTTTGATTAATAATTAATTTTTGATACTCGTACCAATCTTTTTTTACTGCAGCATTTTGATTGATTTTGAGCAAATATGATACTTAAACTTATTATTTAAAATAAGTAATACTACCATTTGACTTATAATGACATAATTGACAAATAAAACAACAAATGACATTTAAAATAATTTAGGGTACCCAATATAGAATTAGCAAAATAGTGCTTAAATTTAGTTCCAAAATAAGCGTAGGAACAAGCCAGTCAACCCCCAATCAAAAGCATAGATAAAGTATGAAAACAGCCATTAAAAGAGTATGCATCTACCCAAAGGACATACAGCGCATTACAGGCAAGAGTTACCGACAAAGCACCAGATTAATGCAAAAAATTAAAAGAGACCTCAACAAGCTCGATAATGAGTTCTTGACGATAGATGAGTTTTGTACCTATTCAGGTATAAAATATGAACAACTAGACCACTTGATTATTGGATAAAAGTGAGCCAAATTTTAGTCGGCATAAGTAGTAGAAAATACCTAAAATCAGTTCATTTTTTGGTCTTACTATTTTAATATGTAAATACAAATTCTTATATTTGACTACTTTGAATTTAGAATAATAGTAGCCCTATAAAAGAGGAGTCAGTCGAGGTGTCACTTAAATAATATACTTTGTAAGGTATTGATTTTATTGATAACTTTTGTAGTAAATGAATCCCTCTTTCTCCGCTGGCTGAAAAGCAAAAGGCTCTAAAACCCACTAAATTCAACAATTTAGTGGGTTTTTTCTTTATAACTATTGACAACAATTTATTAAATTTTTTATTTTTATATTTGTATAATGACAAAATTGAGACGTTTATATAGTAATCCAACCTTAGAATTCTATACCCCTGATTATTCAACAACTTTGGAACTTCCTTTTATTGATGGAATACCAGGGCCAGTCTTTCCTGGACTTGCTGATAATTTTGTTGGGGTAAAAATTGATATTGTTAATGAATTAATAAAGAACAAAGAGGCTACAATCTATGCAAAAGTAAAGGATAACTCGATGAAAAACATGGGTGTTTATAATGGAGATTTGCTGATTATCGATAGAAGTTTAGAACCCGAAAATGATAAAACTGCTCTATGTTATATTGATGGTAAATTTACTGCTAAGCGCGTCAAAATAGAACAAAATGTAATTTGGTTGATTACAGAGAATGACGATTTTGAACCCATCAAGGTAACGCAGGATAACGAATTTATCATTTGGGGTATCCTTATAGCCTCAATAAAAAAAATATAAGATGTATAAGTATTGACAATTAGTCAATCAACACGTTTTATTAAATTAAACCTCAAATCTACACTGAATAGTAGTTCCTTGCTCTGGCAAACTATAAATATTCAACTCAGCTTTAACCGCACGAGCTCGAGTACTCATGTTCTTAAGACCTATTCCTTTTGTAGTTTGACTCATATCAAACCCTTTTCCGTTATCGATAACCGTCAAACGTAAGGAGGTAGCATCTAGTTGAGTAATCGTTACAAAACATTGCGAAGCATCAGCATATTTAGCCACATTAGATAAGGCTTCTTGAACAATTCGATAAATAGTTATTTTAACCAAGCCCGAAATAGATTCCCAATCAATACGCTCATCACAGTCTAAATGAAATTCAGTAGTAGCATTAGCTTGTTGTACACAACTGGCCAATAATTCGGAAAAATCAAAATGAGAAACCATATCCGAATATAAATCATGAGCGATAGATCGAATATCCTGTTCAATTAATTGAAGATTATCAATTTGTTTGGATCGTTTTTCTTCAGCCTCAAGACTTGTCATCGTATTGTACATCCCCAACTGTAATCGGGCGCCATAAATTTTATTCATCACATTATCGTGTAATTCCCTCGAAATCCGATTCTGCTCCTCTTCCTTAGCTCTATTCAAAGCAATTTGAGAAGAACGCATCAAATCAAACAACTCCAACTCTGCCGCCTGCAATTGTTTTCGATACGCCAATTCTTTGCGCTGTCCCAACACATAACGAATTCCCAAAGCACCTGCCAATACCACTACCCCAACAATCAAATACAAATTCCGGCTACTCAATTCTTTATTAGCATCTTCCACAACCGATGTCTCGTATTCAATACGCGCGTATTTGTTTCTATTTTTGCGTTGCACTTTAGTGAGACTATCACTTACAGTAATATATCTTTTATCATAATAGGATGTATTTGTTTTATCTATTGTAGAAAGCAGCTGCAAATTAATTTTGACATCATCAGTAGATTTCAATTTTTCAGCTAACTGAAGAGATTCTTTTAAATAAAGAATAGCTTGGAGAGTATCTTTGGTATCAATATAATACTTACCTAAATTGTGTAACTTATAAACAATACTAGATTTAATTCCACTTTTTCTAGAAAGAACTAAAGCCTCTTTCATCAAAGCTTCACCATCTTTCAAATTACCTAATTTGGTTTTAACATACCCTAAATTGCCTATAACAGTTGAGTAGTCTTTGGGCCATTTTTCCTTTAAGTCCGTTGTCAAAATGGATTCTAATTCTTTTTCTGCTTTTGAATATTGTAACCGCTTTTCATAAATATTTGCAATGTTTACAGATAGAGTAATTTTATAACTATTCTTTTGATCAAAATCATTATTATGTTCTGTTAAATCATTTAGAAGTTCTTTTGCTAATAAATAGTATTTTAATGACTCTCTAAATTCTTCTAATTTTTCAAAATTGGTACCTATTAAATTATAACACGTAAATTTTAATTTAATATCATCACTTTTTTTTAATAATTGTAAAGCTTTAGAAACTAAAATCTCGCTCTCTAAATAATTTCCATCATAAAATAACAAATACCCCTTATTAAACAACATCCTACCTATTCTTTCTTTATTACCTAGCCAACGATATAGTTTTTCTGCTTTTTGATAATAAAAATAAGCACTATCTTTTTGAGTAATTTCATAACAATCCCCCATATAATATAAAGACTTAGCTATTCCTAAACTGTCTTTAACATCTGATGATAATTGAAATACTCTTTTACTAACTTTAAATGATTTTTGAAGTTGGTTTAAAAAATAGTATTCTGCTGCCAAATCAAATAAGAAATGACGAGTTATAATATCGTTGGGAAGAGACTTTGAAATTAACTCTAAAGAATCTAAACACTTCCTTTTTTGATCAGAATTGAATTGGATGTATTTTTGAGATTGAATAAATAAAAAATCATAGTTCTTATTTCTGGAACAAGAAATCGTAACTAATAAAATAAGAAATAAAAAAACTACTAATTTGTTCAAAATATTTTTATCCAAAAATAACAAAAAAAGACCATGAAAACATGGTCTTGAATATTCTAATTAACCTTTAGTTTTAGGTATAATTGGCTCTCCATCAGCATTAAGATCCGCACTCACATTCGTTGGCTTAACCACCGTCTTATCAGGGCTAGCTGCCGGGTCTCCTGGCAAGGCATCTGCGGTACACGATTGAAGAACAATACTAAAAACAAACAACAAAACAAATTTTGATACAACTGGGGTTTTCATAATAAATCATTTAAGGATTAGAAATAATATCCTAGCCATGCCTTCTGAGCGCAGCGGTTCAATTGATTGTTCTGAAAAGAAGGGTGGTCTTTCTCAGAGTCATTTTTAGCATCTTTACCCTACACTAAAAACAACCATTAAAGCTTTAATTCCATTGATTGGATAAGCCAAATGTAGCAAGGAGAAATAGCAAATCACACCCAAAAAGGCCTTGATTAGTCAATGACAAAGCAGGTATAGTAAGTCAACTGCTTTTGCGAGTAAGTGACAAAAACAGTGTTACGAAATTCGTATGATAATAGTCGCAATATTGTCTTTGTAGGTTCTGGAAAAAGGTAAGACAAGCTCGTTATTCAATAAATAACACTTACTCTTCCCTAAGTTAATCCGACTCACATAGTCCACATTAATTACATACCCATGATGAATTCTAAAAAAATAGAACGGCAATAATTTCTCAAAATGTTTCAAGGTTTTGAAAGCGGTAATCACCTTTCCGGATTGCAAATAGAAATCGGTAGTATTGTTGTCTGCTTTCAAATACACAATATCACTAGTCTTAATAAAGTGGTAATCGCCATTCGACTTAATCGAAATTTTATCCGCATATAAAGAGTTATGCGTCTTTTGGTAGCGCATCAAACATTTGCGCAATTCATTCGCATCAATTGGATGCAATAAATAGCCAGATACTCCCCGTTGATAGGCATCAAAAGCCTGATCTTTAGAAGTACTTACTACAATGATAGTGGGCAAAACATCCAAAAATTCGTGCAGTTCACTCAATAAAGAAAGCTGTATAGCTTCTTGCGATGGTACATTTTCATCGCTAATATTCATAAAGACTACATCGGGTTTCAATTCTAATATTTTATTGATACTCTCAGTTCGATTGGTACAAATAGCCACGCACAAAAAAGCATCGTGAATTTTTATCAATTCTAATGTAGGTTCAATGACTTGGGATCCATCGATAAGTACATAAGAAAATTGCATTTTTATTTGCAATTTAGAAAGAGCTAGATACCCAATTTTACGGTAAAACCGTAGTCTTTTAATTATATTTTGATTAAATTTGGTTCGTTTTCGCTCCCAATTCGAAATGTTTATTCAACCAAAAAAAATAAAATGAACTTTCTTATTGTTGACGACCATCCACTAATTGTAGATAGTTATGTAGCACTATTATCCACAATTGAAGCTAACGAAAAGACCAACTTTCACTTGGCATACAATTGCGAACAAGCCTACAATACGATTGTAAAACTAAAGGCAATCGAAACCCGATTAGATGTTGCTTTCATTGACGTAAGTCTCCCTAAATATGAAGAAATGAATTTGCGTTCTGGAGATGATATAGGTAGTTTAGTGCAGCGCCATTTTCCTAATTGTAGCATCATTATTATCTCCATGCACAACGAACCAGTTTGGGTAAACCGAATCATTAAAATACTAAATCCACAAGGATTTATCTCAAAAAACGACATCAATTACAAGAGCTTTCCTCTCATAATGGAAGCAATTACAAAAAAAGACACCTATTATAGTAAAACCATCATAGAAGCACAAAAAGAGTTTATCATCAAAAACATCAACTGGGACGAACATGATAGCAAAATACTACAACTCATTGCTGATGGGATAAAGACAAAACACCTAACACAATACATACCTCTTTCATTAAGCACTATTGAAAAACGAAAAGCAAATCTAAAAAAGCAACTCATATTTCAAGGAGGTTCAGATGCCGACTTAATTGAACGAGTAAAGAAAATGGGATTATTGAGTAATAGTAGATAAAATCTAAAAACCGTAAAAAAAATCCTAAAAAACCGTAACAGAATACTCTGGTTATTGTATAATTTTATGCCTAAGAAAATCTAAAGTAAGACGGCACTCACTTTTAACGAATCGATTTCTAATAAACACTACGCTAATTTAGAAATGATGCTTTGAAAGAAATAATATAACAATTATAACAATTAAAAACTGTTTGGAATTATGGGAGCGATAATACTAATTTCTAATTCGGCAAACAAGGGCAAATCTAGTACATTAGTCGAATTGGCTAATTTAATACTAAACAAATATGCTGATGCTCAAATAGTTTACACTTATAAATATCCACCGACTATAGATTTTACTTTAGTAATTAGAGTAAAAGGAAAAATTGTTGCTTTCGAAAGCAAAGAAACTTCCAATACTCAACCCGAAAACAGTTTAGAAAAAATTATAGCCAATTATAATCCAGATATTCTCTTTTGCACCTCGAAAACTAAGGGAGAGACTTTAAATGTGGTGAATCAAATCATCTCTAATTTTAACTACAGCTGTATAAAAACATCTACTTACCAAGTAGATAATGACTTTGAAAAAGCAAATGAAACCAAAGCTAAACACTTGTTTTACTTGGCAATTCAATTGGAATTATTTTAATATAGTATCTCTGTTTTTTGTTCTAAATCTATAACTCGTCTAATTCGAGGAGCTTTATATATTCTTAATTAGCTGCTAAAAAACGACAACCACTCGTCTTAGACAAACAGAATTATCTTCCGAAATCCGTTTCGCTTATTTTTTGCCACTCCATAAAAAAGCGATAAATTAGCGCCATCAAAAAATTTACTTCAATCACAATGAAAAATACCGCTTTAACGCACATTCACGAAAGTTTGGGAGCCAAAATGCTTCCGTTTGCAGGGTACAATATGCCAATTCTTTACGAAGGGGTAAATGCTGAACACGAAATTGTCCGAACCGGAGTAGGTGTGTTTGATGTATCACACATGGGTGAATTTTTACTTTCAGGACCTAATGCTTTGGCCTTAATTCAAAAAGTAACTTCAAATGATGCTGCTGCATTAACTATTGGTAGAGCACAATATTCCTGTTTACCAAATGCGGAAGGCGGAATTGTAGACGATTTATTGGTTTACAAAATGAAAGAAGATGAATATTTATTAGTTGTAAATGCTTCTAATATTGATAAAGACTGGAACTGGATTAGTAGCTACAATGATTTAGGTGTTGAGATGAAAAATCTTTCAGACGAATACTCATTATTAGCCATCCAAGGACCAAAAGCTGTTGAAGCGATGCAGAGTTTGTCTTCATTGAATTTAGCTCAAATTGAATACTATCATTTTCAAGTGGGAGATTTTGCCGGAATCAATGAGGTAATCATTTCAGCAACCGGTTATACAGGAGCTGGCGGATTTGAGATTTATTGTAAAAATGCCGATGTAGAACACATTTGGAACAAAGTATTTGAAGCAGGAAAAGCATTCAATATTCAACCTATCGGATTGGCAGCTCGTGATACGTTACGCTTAGAAATGGGATTCTGTTTGTACGGAAACGACATCAACGATACTACTTCACCATTAGAAGCAGGTCTAGGGTGGATAACCAAATTCAATAAAGAATTTACCAATTCAGCTAATTTGAAAAAGCAAAAAGAAGCGGGAGTTACTAAAAAATTAGTGGGATTTGAAATGCAAGAACGTGCTGTACCAAGACACGATTACGAAATTGTGGATGCTGATGGAAATGGTATCGGAATTGTAACTTCTGGAACCATGTCACCATCGATAAACAAAGGGATTGGTTTAGGATATGTAAATACTGAATTTAGTAGTGTTGATAGCGATATCTACATCCGAATTCGTAAAAATGATGTCCCTGCTAAAGTGGTGAAACTACCATTTTATAAAAAATAACAAGGATTGTAAAAACTGCAAAATAATACTATTTTTGCACCGTTAAATAAATATCAGAAATGGGAAGAGCGTTTGAGTTTAGAAAAGGAAGAAAAATGAAACGTTGGTCAGCAATGGCCAAAGCCTTTACTAGAATTGGTAAAGATATCGTAATGGCAGTAAAAGAAGGAGGACCAAATCCAGATGCCAATTCACGGTTAAGAGCTGTAATACAAAATGCGAAGGCAGCCAATATGCCTAAGGAAAATGTAGAACGTGCTATTAAAAAAGCAACTGATAAAGATACTGCCAACTACAAAGAAGTGTTGTTTGAAGGCTATGCTCCTCACGGAATTGCACTTTTGATTGAAACGGCTACCGACAATAATAACAGAACAGTAGCTAACATTCGTTCTTATTTTAATAAATGTAATGGGACAATGGGAACACAAGGTTCGGTTGAGTTTATGTTTGACCATACCTGTAATTTCCGTATTCCAAAAGAAGGTTTGGATCCAGAAGAATTGGAATTAGAATTCATTGATTTTGGTGCCGAAGAAGTTTTTGAAGACGAAGACGGAATTTTAATCTATGCGCCTTTTGGAAGCTTTGGAACTATCCAAAAAGAATTAGAAAACAGAGGTTTGGAAATTTTATCTTCTGGATTTGAAAGAATTCCACAAATCACTAAAAAGCTAACCGAAGACCAGGTAGCCGATGTGGAAAAATTGATCGAAAAAATTGAAGAAGATGATGACGTGATGAACGTATATCATACTATGGAAGAATAAATTTCCTTTAGGGTTAAGCCCCGTTAATTCAAATACAAAACTCTCGATTGCTCGAGAGTTTTTTTTGTTTCAACTATATTTGATACAATAAAAAAACTCCAGGGATTGTGGAGCTTTAATTTAATCTTATATAAAAGGTTACTTTATAAATTCTATTTTTTGAGCTTCTTCTTCATTAATACTATCAAAAAAACCTTGTTCATTCATCCAGTCGTCACTAAATACTTTACTCATATAACGTGAGCCATGATCTGGAAATATAGCTATTACATTACTATCTGGAGTAAACTCTCCTTCATCAGCATATTGCTTAATAGCTTGAAGAACAGCTCCTGAGGTATACCCTACAAATAAGCCTTCTGTTTTAGCTAATTCACGAGTAGCATGAGCACTTTCTTCGTCAGTTACTTTCATGAATTTGTCAATTACATCAAAATCCGTAACCGATGGGATTAAGTTTTTACCCAAACCTTCAATTCGATACGGATAGATTTCTTCTTTATCAAATTCTCTTGTCTCGTGGTATTTTTTTAATACTGAACCAAAAGCATCCACACCTAAAATTTTAATATTAGGATTTTGCTCTTTCAAATACTTGGCCGTCCCAGAGATAGTCCCTCCTGTTCCGCTACAAGCAACAAGGTGCGTGATTTTTCCGTTAGTTTGTTTCCAAATCTCAGGTCCTGTGCTCAAATAGTGAGCATCGAAATTCAACTGATTAAAATATTGATTAATGTAAACCGACCCTTTTGTTTCTTCGTGCAAACGTTTGGCTACACTGTAATACGAACGTTCATCATCTGCAGAAACATGCGCAGGGCAAACATACACTTTAGCTCCCATTGCACGAAGCATATCGATTTTATCTTTAGACGATTTTGAACTCACGGCAAGAATACAGTTGTATCCTTTTATAATACTTACCATTGCCAAACTAAATCCTGTATTACCTGAAGTGGTTTCTACAATAGTATCGCCAGGAGTCAAGATTCCTTGTTTCTCAGCTTGTTCAATAATGTATAATGCAATTCTGTCTTTAGAAGAATGTCCTGGATTAAATGCTTCTACCTTAGCATAGAAATTACCTTCCATACCTTCAGTTACTTTTTTTAGCTTAATAAGAGGTGTATTTCCTATTAAGTCCAAAACCGAATTATAAGCATTTATTTCTTCTTTCATATAAAAAAAAGTTAATTAAGGACATTTTTGGATCGCCCCAATTTGAAGCAAATTTAACATTATTTTTCTAATTATTTTTTAATTTGCTCTAAATCTAATAAAAAAGCATATTCTTTTGCCAATTCTTTAATCGCTTCAAATCGTCCTGAGGCACCGCCATGACCCGCATCCATATTCGTATTCAGGTACAAAACGGCATCTCCTTTTTTATGAGTACGTAATTTAGCAACCCATTTTGCTGGTTCCCAATATTGTACTTGCGAATCGTGTAATCCTGTCGAAACGTACATATTAGGATATTCTTGCTCTCGCACATTATCATAAGGTGAATAGGACAACATATAGTCGTAATATTTTTTATTGTTAGGATTACCCCATTCATCATACTCTCCTGTAGTTAAGGGAATACTGTCATCTAACATTGTCGTTACAACATCTACAAAAGGTACTTGGGCAATCACACCATGATACAACTCAGGTGCCATATTTATAACTGCTCCCATTAGCAAACCTCCTGCAGAACCACCTTCAGCATACAAATGAGCTGGCGAAGTATACTTTTCCTGAATTAAAAATCGAGAACAATCGATAAAATCAGTGAACGTATTTTTTTTCTTTAACAATTTTCCGTCTTCATACCATTGTCTTCCTAAATCTTCCCCACCTCTAATGTGTGCAATGGCAAAAATGAATCCGCGATCTAACAAAGTCAATCGAGTAGTTGAAAAATAAGGTTCCATAGTAGCCCCATACGAACCATACGCATATTGCAACAAAGGATTTGTACCGTCTTTCTTCAATTCTTTGCGATATACCATAGAAATAGGTACTTTAGTTCCGTCTTGGGCTGTTGCCCAAACACGTTCTTCAACGTAATTATTTTTGTCAAATTGACCTCCCAAAACGGCTTGCTCTTTCTTGATTTCTTTTTCTTTGGTCTTCATATTGAAATCAATTACCGAAGAAGGAGTAGCCAACGATTGGTAACTATAACGCAAAATATCGGTGTCAAAATCAACGTTTGTAGTTGTGTAGGCATTATAGGTTTCACTTCCAAAAGGCAAGTAATACTCTCCTTCTCCACTCCAAGGCACTATACGAATATGATTCAGTCCATTAGAACGTTCTTCTACTACCAAATAATTCCTAAAAATCTCAATATCCTCAATCAATACCTCTTCTCTATGGGCAATCACTTCTTTCCAATGCTTCTTTTCAGTTGCATTTTCAGGGGTTTTCATTAATTTAAAATTGGTCGCTTTATCCTTATTGGTCAAGATATAAAACGAATCTCCAAAATGAGAAATGCTGTATTCTAGTCCGCGAACTCTAGGCTGAAACACCTTGAATTCTCCATCTGGAGTGTCCGAAGGTAAAATTCGATATTCTGTGGTTAGAGTACTTTCAGAGCCAATCACAATGTATTTTTTCGATTTTTCCTTCCCTACCGAAACGTTGAACGTATCGTCTTTTTCTTCAAAAACTAAACTATCTGCAGTAGCCAAAGTTCCTAATTTATGTTTAAAAACGGTATCCGCACGTAAGGTAACTTTGTCTTGTCTCGTATAAAAAAGGGTTAGATTATCATTGGCCCAAACTGAACCTCCTGTTACATTTTCAATGACATCTGGAAGGATTTCATTGGTCTCTAAATTCTTAATTTTAATGGTATAAATACGCCTTCCAACAGTATCTACTCCAAAGGAAGCATAGCGATTGTCCGGACTCACACTCAAACCTCCTAATTGAAAAAAGGCATGCCCCTTGGCTAATTCGTTACAATCAAACAAGATTTCTTCCTTGGCTTCCAAACTTCCTTTTTTTCTAGAATAGATAGGATAATCTTGTCCTTTCTCAAAACGAGTGATGTAATAATACCCATTATACAAATACGGAACCGATTGATCGTCTTCTTTAATACGGCCTTTCATTTCCTCAAACAATTCCTTTTGAAAATCCTTGGTATGAGCTGTCATGGTTTCATAATAGGCATTTTCTTGATTCAGATAATCAATCACTTCAGGATTTTCTCTATCGTTTAACCAAAAATAATTATCGATTCGAATCTCATTATGTTTCTTTAATTTTTTAGGAAGTATTTTTGCTTTTGGAGCCGTACTATTTGTAGACATCTTTCGATTGTATTTATTACTAATTAAGGTACAAAAATAAGGCAAAGCCTATTGAAAATTCTGCTATTTTAACTTTATTTTATTATGTAATTACAGTCGGAATGTACTAATTTTGTATTCCAATTTAACAAACAGAGACAAAATGGATTTAATGGGAATGATGGGTAAATTAAGAGAAACCCAACAAAAAATAGAAGATACTAAAAAACGTTTGGATACCGTTCTTATTGACGAACAAAGTACTGACAGAACACTTAAAGTTACTTTAACTGCTAATAGAGTTATCAAATCGATTTCAATTGATGATGCATTATTGGAAGACAAAGAACAACTAGAAGATTATTTAATCTTGGTTTTAAACAAAGCCATCGAGAAAGCGACTAAAGTAAACGAAGCCGAATTAGATGCAGTAGCCAAAATGGACATGCCAATGATTCCAGAAATGGATAATTTGTTCAAATAAAGAATACCGTTGATGGTTTGTTAGCTAACAAACCATCAACAAACTACCAACTTTTCTAGTGTTTCTAAGACATAAGTATGCATTACTTCTCGGTAGTCCAAATGCGTTACAATGCGCAATTTGCCTTGTCCCATCGAACTAATTAAAATATTTTTTTGTTTTAGTTTTTCTATCAAATCGGCTTCCTTTATTTGTGGTGCCAATGAAAAAATCAAAATATTAGTTTCTACAGGTTCAACTGAAGCTACCCAATCCTTTTGTTGCAAAACAGCTGCCAATTCTTTGGCACGGCGATGATCATCAGCTAAACGGTCTATATTATTATCCAAAGCATAGATTCCGGCTGCAGCCAAATACCCTACTTGACGCATTCCTCCTCCAAAAATTTTTCGAACACGCAAGGCACGATGAATCGTCTTTTTATCAGCCAATAAAACAGAGCCAATGGGTGCGCCTAATCCTTTAGACAAACAAACCGAAATCGTATCAAATAGTTTTCCGAATTCTTTTGGATCTTGATTTTTGGCTACCAAAGCATTCCAAATTCGAGCGCCATCCAAATGAAATTTCAAATTATGATCGGTACAAACTTCTTTGATTTGGCGTAAATGGTCCAATTCGTAACACGCTCCCCCACCTTTATTTGTGGTGTTTTCTACACAAACCAAACTCGTCAACGGACTGTGATAAAACTCTGGATCGTTAATTGCTGCTTTGACTTGAGAAGCTGTAATCATGCCGCGATTTCCGTCTAATAAACAACACGAAACCCCACTGTTAAAAGAAACTCCCCCTCCTTCGTAGTTATAAACGTGTGCATATTTATCTGCTATTAACTGTTCGCCCGGTTGAGTATGCAGTTTGATTGCCGTTTGATTGGCCATTGTTCCTGATGGAAAAAACAATCCCGCTTCCATTCCGAATAATGCTGCAACTCTCGATTCTAATTCAATAACCGTTGGGTCTTGTTTGTAAACATCATCACCTACAGCAGCGTTAAACATATACTGTAACATTTCGTGTGTAGGCTTGGTAATGGTGTCGCTAACTAAGTTTATTTCCATTTTTATGTTTTTATAGTGAAGGACAAACAATTCCCGAATTGTCTTTCCTTAAAAAAGTCTTATTTTTGCCTCACAAAATTACATAATTTATGACAACTACCGAACAAATAAAAGGTATTGTAGAACGCCTTGGTGCGTTGAGGAGGTATCTTTGACGTTGATGCCAAATTAATTGAAATTACAAACGAAGAA
>NZ_JAHEBT010000027.1 GCF_024642105.1 Flavobacterium sp. | reverse complement strand
AACAGCCATGCGTCACCTCGGAAACATCACTGGCCACATCGATGTGGATACCGATATTTTGGGGTCTATCTTCTCGAAGTTCTGTATTGGCAAATAAACGCCGATAAGCATCGATAAACATTCATAACAAAAGATAAACAAAACCCTTGCTAGTCAAGGGTTTTTTGCGTTTTTAGGCTTCCTGTCATTTTTCGTCTTTTGGCGCATTTTGCACCCCTTTTGTTGCTCACCTGTACACCAGATATTTTGAGCAACATGTCAGCAACAAATTCAGAACGTAGAAATTTTTTTTGCAACACCCTGCACCATGTAGCTACATCCTGCTACACGATGCTACATAATGGCCACATAACAATGACTGCTAGTAAACACCCTTATCCAAAAATCTGCGTTTTCTGTCAAGAAGCGTTTGTGGCACGAAAAAGCACCACACTTTATTGTACTACGAATTGTGCCTCAAGGGCATATAAAGAGAACAAAAGACAAGAAAAATTACTCCAAAGTAAGGAAGTAGTGAAGAGTGAATTAACCGCCCCAGTTGTACTGCTTCAAGCTAGAGAAGTATTAAGTATAGAACAGGTGGGTTTGTTGCTCGGAATATCCCGATGGACAGTAATGCGCATGTATAAAACCAATAAAATCAAAACGATTATGATTGGAACACGGCGCTTGATCCTCCGTGAAGAATTAGATAATCTTTTAAAATCCAAATAGTTATGAGAGTTACACTTAGAATGCGTCGTTTAAAGACAGGCAGGATCAGCCTTTACCTTGATCATTATCCGCCAATTGTGCATCCCGAAAGTGGTAAAATTACCAGGTGGGAATACCTTGATATGTATCTCTACAATCCACCTAGAGATGAGATGGAGAAACGACATAATAAAGATATGGAGACCTTGGCCAGATCCATAGCTGCAAACCGGCAGTTGGATAGATTGGCAGGAAAATTTGGCATCAAACGCAGTTCACAGTTTGATGACTTCCTACCATTCTATGAAAAGCAAGTAAAGAAATGGACGGGCAACCCAAATACGCATGGAGGGTGGGTTGCTTCCTATAAAACCTTTCTTCAGTTTTGTAATGGGCAATGTAATTTTGGTGACATCACTCCACAATTCATCAATGAATACAAAGAGTTTCTTCAGAAGAAAGCAACACGAATCAATTCTCCTAAAATGCGCATTTCTGCCAACTCTTGTTATACTTACTTTAATAAGCTCAGGGCAACTGTGCGCGAAGCCATGGTATTTGGTCATATGATCACCAATCCGTTTGATGCAGTAAAAGGCATTCAACAACCTGAAACTTACCGCGAGTTTTTAACCAAAGAAGAATTGGTAAAGCTATATCAAACAGATGCAGATTCCGATCTATTGAAACGTACTTGTTTGTTTTCTGCACTTACAGGCCTACGCTTGGGTGATGTCATTAAATTGCGTGGAGATCAAATTCAACATTCAGAGGGAATGGGCTATTTCATTCGCTTTACCCAAAGCAAAACAAAGGGGATGGAAACCTTACCTATTTCAGATGAAGCCTTGATTTTACTTGGTGATTTTGAACCCAATCAAGTGCCTGTTTTTGGCGAGTATAATTTTCAGCGTGATTATGCGAATTTGAATAGCTGGTTGCTCAGAGCGGGCATTCGTAAGAAGATCACTTTCCATAATTTCAGACACACATTTGCGACCTTACAACTAGCGGAAGGAACTGATATCTATACCGTTTCAAAATTACTTGGTCACAAGCATATTCATACCACTCAAATTTATGGTAAGGTGATGGATACAACGAAAACTAAAGCGATGAAAAGTATTCAATTAGGGATCACAATTGAAAATAAAAAACAAGAAAACGAATAAATGGCAGTGACAAAGTGACAGATAATCAGCAAGATAGGTTCTCGAACCTAAGTTACGCGAATTTGCGCAATTCAATGATTTACTGTGCAATTTGACACATTCTGACACACATTGACACAGAAAAAACGCGGAGATTTTAGCATAATGAACCTTCAAAAAGTCGATAAATAAAACACAGAAACAATAAGTACTGGCACGGTCTTTTTTTTGATGCAGGGTGAGTAAATAAATCTATATGAAAGAAAGTATTACTCATTTACAAGCATTCATCACAGAGTTGGTGAATGAAGCAGTTCAGACCGCATTAGAACAGCATCAAGAATCGTCAGTTACAGAACTGGCTGAGAACAATCAAAAAGCCGAAGTACTCAATGCCACCCAGGCAGCAGAGTTTCTGCATATTGCCAAACAGACTTTGTACTCCATGACGAGTAGAAGAAAAATCCCTTTCTATAAGAATGGAAAAAAGATTCTTTTTCGAAGAGGGGATTTAGAAGAATGGCTTGATGCTGGAAAGCACGAGCAAGAGAAAAACATTCAGCGACAGGCATTAAGGTATGTGCAGGATAAACCTTTAAGACGTTAATCATGCATTCAAAACCATTCAATGTCGAGCAAGAAGATTTATTCTTATTACCGCAATACCAGGACGAGCTTTGCGCTACCTTTCCTGAAGAAATATACAAACATTTGCCCGATCCACTTAAGAGTTTGTTTGAAAACATCAATAATCCGTATGAGCGAGACATCTTATTACTGGGCTCAATCACCGTTTTATCGGGTTGCATGCCAAATGTGATTGGCTTCTATGACCGCAAATGGGTTTCTCCAAACCTCTACACGTTTATTGAAGCCCCAGCAGGTTCTGGTAAAGGTGTGCTGAGTTGGACTCGTCTCATTGGCATGGAAATCCATAAGATGCTTTTGGAAGAGACACGCTTGGCCAAACAAGCATTCGAAGAACTCAAAAAAGAGAAGATCAAGAACAAAGACCAGGATCTTGCTCAACTGAAAGAACCACCTTATAAACTGCTTTTTATTCCTGCCAACAATAGTGCGAGCTCGGTGGTGCAAACCCTCAGTGAAAACGACGGGGCAGGGATTCTATTTTCAACAGAAGCCGATACACTCGCCAACGCCTTAGCGCAAGATTGGGGAAATTTCAGTGATGTTTTGCGTGGCGCATTTCATCATGAACCAGTAGAGATGCAACGACGTCAGAACCGCGAACACTTTTCAGTAGAACATCCACGGCTATCTGTTCTTCTTACCGGGACACGCGGTCAAGTTTTTCGTTTGATACCGAATACCGAAAACGGATTGTTTAGTCGTTTCATGTTTTATTCGTTTCCAGCTGTCCCAAGTTTCCGGGACGTATTTGTCCACAATGGGACAGATCCGGGTCACTCTTTTCGTGAATTGGGACAGTTGGTCCAGCAGATGTACCAATTTCTAAAAGCACAATCTGAATCTATACAACTATATTTCTTACCCGAACAACAAGCCGATTTTATTGCCTTTTTTCGTGAAGTAACAGAGGTTGCACATCGAGGATCTGGCGTTCCTATTTTAGCCACCATTCACCGCCTTGGACTCATTAGTTTTCGCATCGCGATGGTCATGAGCATGGTGCGCTATTACCATTTTAAGAAACGAAAAAACCAGCTTACGGTCAAAATACAGCAGGCAGATTTGGTCATTGCCAAAAAGATTAGCTTAACGCTATTATACCATGCCAATATGCTCATCGCCGACATGAAAGACGGTAGTAAAATCATTCAAACACAAGCAAAGCAGCAGCACTTTTTTGCAGCCCTCCCCAATGAATTCAGTTGGGCCCAAGCATTAGAAACAGGAAAGCAATTCGGAATGTCACCGTCATCTGTCCGCCGCTACTTATTGTGTGGCCAATTCGAACGTATTACCAAAGCAAACTACCGCAAAATAGTCAAACCAGAGAGCGGTGAACATTGAACAAATGAATAAATGAACATTGTAGAATAAGAATGGAATCAATATCAAGCAATCATCCAACGAGCAAATGAATGCAAATCAACATAAGACATGAAAAAAATATGGACAACTTGTCTACAATTATTAGATAGTTAGATTCTGGACAAAAATAGTATCTTAAATGCTGGCAATGTACACTTATTGATTCTAAAAAACCTGCTAAGTTGAGTGAACGTATTGAATATCATTATTACTTCTTGGATGAGAATATGCATTCGTTGGATCCGAATGATTTAAATGCTGGCCCTAGGGTATTTAAAATTAAACCAAACATGACTTTTCCATGCAACGAAAATACTGATGGCCCATACAATTCATCACGTTCTTTAAAACGATATTCGCCTCGATGGAAAATTTACAATAACTTACATCACAAGCGCGCACAGAAAATATGTGAAGAAAAATGGATATCTGAATTAACAAATCAAGGAATAGTTACAACCTCAAGAAAGGGGTATCCTTATGAATTCATGAAATCTGTTCAGCACGCCACAGCAGGATCAATTAAAAAGGGAGTGCTTAGTGGGGTACATTTTTATGACCCGAATAAGATAAAGTTGTTGGAAATTTTAGGGACAAATGAGTTTGGCGTTTTTCAAGCTAGATTTCAATTTTTTAATCAAAAGACTAAAGAATGGATTGAAAAGCCAGGGACTAGTACATTTTTTCCTATGAGCTGGTCCTTAACCCAATTATTTCATGAAATCGCTTATGCCTACTTTGATTTTGTAAAAGAAAAGGTTGAAGGTCGAGATAAATTATTCAGATCACAAACAATATCAGGCATTGAAATTCGAATAGTTCAATTTGAAGAAAAGGTTAAATCTATTTACCCTATTTTGTAGTCTTTGGTATAGGGAAGTCATTAATCAATTCATCTATTACAGCTTTTAAAGCCAATGTTATAAAATACATTCGACTAAAGGTATAATATTACTTCCTAAACCTCCAAGAAAGTAGATACCTAAATACGATTCCAA
>NZ_JAHEBT010000012.1 GCF_024642105.1 Flavobacterium sp. | reverse complement strand
TTTACAATAATACCAGCTACATCTTCAAATGTTTTAAGAATAAAAATACCATATATACATCATCAAATAGATTCTACTCCAAGCAATCCAGATGATTCTGTTTATACATATCAAGATGAATACTATCATATAAAAATAGATAGTGTTAGATTATATTCTTCTTCTGGAAATGTTTATGCTAGTTGTAAATCAAATAGAAGTTACGAAACTGGTATTGTTTATTTAGATGATGATGGAAGATATTCTACTGTATTGTCGTCTAAAGATAATACTGCTTTTATACCTATCAAAAATAGTATAAATAGCAATTCTTTACAATTAGAAATAAAACATAAACCACCATATTGGGCTAATAGATATAAAATATTCGTAAAAGATAGTAAATTAAGCTATCAAACAATATATGGAGTTATAGCATATCAAGAAGGTAGTTTTTTATGGATTAAATTAGAGGGTCAAGATAAACAAAAAGTACAAGAAGGCGATTATTTAATTGTAAAGAAAAATATAAATGGACCTTCTGAAGAAGTAATAAAATTACAGGTTTTAGAATATGCTGTTAAACCTAAAGATTTTATATCTGGAAATAAAAACCAATTAAATGAGGATTTAATAGAAGCTGCTGGAGTATATATAAAAGTAAAATCATCTGGAGCTTTAAATATAGATGGAATTGAAAAAAACTTTTACGAATTCAATAAAGAATCAGCTAATATGGGTGATTACTTTTTTGTTTTTGCAGGTGGTGCTAATGGTTTTTCTAAAAACATAGGTACATATACAATGCCAATTTCAGAAGATATTGCTATAACGCCTGGTAGTAGAATAACTATAGATATTTCAAATACAAAAGGTGGAAACTCTGGTAATAATGTTCAGTTTAAAAAAGATTATATAGTAAGCGATAGTTATGATAATTTTCAATCTTGGTTCGAAACAGAAGGAGATGGATTAGGTGATTTTAAAACATATGAATTTGTTAGAGGATTTACTAAAAACGAATCTTCTTCTGGAGGTGGTTTATTTGGTATTGGAGGTTTAGAAGAATATGGAGAAGTAATAACATTAGACCCTAATGGATTTTTATATTTAAAAATTAAAAACCAGTTAAATGGTAATGGTCAAAATAGATCTTTTTTATATGCAAAAATAACCATAACTACAGGTTTTAGTGTTTTGATACTTGAAACAGATCCGAAAGATAATCATTCCGAAGTTTTTTACGAAACTCAAGACACATATTTAATTAATAATGGGTATCATTTAGGTAAAATAAATTCCGATACAAGTCAATCATTAACTTCTAATTCAGCAATAATAAATTTAGATTGGTTCAACTGTTTTACTCAAGGAAATGGAGCCGAAAGTTATATTGTTAAAGATGTATTTAATAAAAATTTCTTATCTACAAATTCAAGACCTAATGCGGTTCAATTAGATGGATATAAAGAAAGAAGAAATATAGCTTCATTAACTTATAGTGGTGCATTTGATAAAACAACAAATTATAATTCACTTAATGAATTCAATTTATCAAGAGCAAATTATAAAGATTTAGACGATAAATATGGTAGTATTCAAAAAATACATTCAAGAGATACTGATTTAATCATATTGCAAGAAGATAAGGTTCATAAAGTATTATATAATAAAAACATATTAACAGATGCTATAGGTGGTGGTCAAATATCTTCTATAGAAGAAGTGTTGGGTCAAGAAGTTCCTTTTTCTGGAGAATGGGGTATTAGTATTAATCCAGAAAGTTTTTCTTATTATGCTAATTCTTTGTATTTTACAGATACTACAAAAGGAGTTGTATTAAGATTAGGAGGAGATGGATTAGAACCAATATCAAGATACAAAATGAGAGATTGGTTTTCTGATAATTTAAGAACGTATAAATCAAACTTTAAATACGGAGGATACGATCCAGTTCATAATAATTATATATTATCACTATCAGATTCAAAAGTTTCTTATGAAAATATACTTGTTTGTAACCAAAAAATACAATGGTTAAATATAGAACCTAATTCAACTTATATTTATAAAATTAATTTAGGTTCGAATATAGGAACACATACAATAGATTATAGTTTAGATAGTGGTGATTCTGCTGATTTTGATGTAAATATAAATGGAGTTACTACAACTTTTAGTAACAGGACAGGTTCTGGAACTTTATCTATCTCAAAACCAACTAGTGGTAGTGAAGGTGTATTAACAATATACAATACATCAAATACGTTAGTTTCATTATCTTTGACAAATCATTGCGTTACAACACCTGAATTGGAAGTTATTACTTTAGTAGTAAATGATGATTTAGATGTTAGTAAATCTATGACAAATAAATATTATTGGAGTAACTCTACTTTAGGTAAAAGTGGAGAATCTTCTTTATTAGATGTATTTTTATCAAGTGGTATTTCTAGATTTAATTCTGATTTTGGAAATGAAGGTGAGAATGAAATACCTTATAATAATTCATTAATAAGAGTTACATCAACAAAAGAAACTGGAGAGTTTACTTCTTGTAATAAAATAGGTTATGTTATAACATCTTCTGATTTAGACGCTCAACAAATAATAGATACAGCAACTTACCCAACAATTATAAATAGTGGTTCAGATAACTATATAGAATTTAATTTTACAAGAACATCTGGTCAAAAACTTTATTTAATTTGGGATTATATAGATGTTGAAAATTGCGATGTTATTGCAACTCAAATAGAATTATGTTATAATGAAACAGATTATTTAATAGCTTGTGATTGTTCATCAACATCAGATTACTCAAATTTAGATTATTCATCAGATTATTTTATAGATTCATTATTATGACAAAAACAGAAATACAAAACTTAATAGACGTTAACTTAGCTAGTGGAAGTACAATTACCGCTACAGAACACAGAGCTGTTGAAACTGCTATATTAAATTATATAGCTGACTCAGCTCCATTATTAAAAGGAACATTAACATTTGGAGATATTTATAGTGGTCACGACAATGCAACTATTTCATTTTCTGATTTAGGAACTTCAGACTATATAGTTTTAGGAACTATAGTTTCAAAAGCAACTGGTGTTACTAATCAAGATGAAGTTATATTTGTTGTTAAAGATAAAACATCTACATCTTTTAAAGTTTATTTTAGAGAAATGCAATCTGTAGTTCAAAATTTTGATTTTGATTACGTTATATTTAAAAAATAAATAGATGCCAATATCATCAACATTTTATATAAATTCAAATAGTTTTATTACAGCAACTTCAGTATATACTGATGTTACTTTATCTAATAAAGCTACAGATGGTTATTATTCGTTTGGAGGTATTTATAGACAACAATTATTTGGTAAGTTATTAGAGCCTTTTAATTGTGATGGAAGTCCTATATCTGTAGATTGTGTGGTTTCTGATTGGTCTGGATGGTCTGAATGTATAGATGGTCAAATCACAAGAACAAGAACTGTTATAACGACAGCATCAAATGGAGGTGCTGAATGCCCAATATTAACAGAATCTCAATCTTGTAGCACATCAATACAATGTTTTAATTATTCAGTTGAAAATAGAAATCCATATACTGTAAATGTTACTTGGACTGATTGCGATGGAATAACTCATGTTGTTGGTCTTCAAAAAGATAGAACAGCTACATATACATGTGTTCAAGAAGGAATAATATCAGTTAGTCCTAGTACTGGAACAACAATAACTAAATTAACAGCTTGTTAAAAAATGGCAAATACAATATCGTTTGACGAAAAAAATAATGGATGGACATCTATGTGGTCTTACAAACCAGAGTGGATGTCTAGGCTTGGTGATAATTTTTATTCATTTAAAAAGGGTCAGTTATTTAGACACCATTCAGAAGTATCTCCTAAAAATTTCTTTTATAATGAAGATGGTGTTTTAACTAATCATGATTCAACTATTACATTTGCATTTAATCAAGACCCTAGTGATGTAAAACATTTTAAAACAATATCATTAGAATCTAGTGATAACAATTGGGATGTTGAATTAAAAAGCACTATGGATTCAGGCTACATAAGTTCTTCTCATTTCCAAACAAGAGAAGGAGAACATTATGCTTTTATAAGAAGAAATGAAGCTGATTCGACAGATTTTCATCATATTTCAGTACAGGGTCTTGGAACACCAATATCAAGAAGTGAAAACACGTATACTTTTAATAGTTTACCTTCTTTTTTATCAGAGGAGGATTGTCTTTATTTTGTAAAACCAAGTGATAGTACAATCGTTAAAGTTGGTAAGTTGGTTTCATTTGACTTATATCAATTAACAACTATAACTCCAAATCCATCTATAACAATAGAGAATAATGCTTTTTATTTTATAGCTAAAAATGCAGAGGCTGAAAGTTATGGTATTAAAGGATATGTGTTAGAAGTAAAGTTAACTTCTACTGGTGAAGGAACACCACAAGATTTATATTCTGTAAACGCAGAAGTGTTTAAATCATTCCAATAGGTATTAAACATTTGTTTAATAGGTATTAAAGAAAAGTTTAAAGATAATAATATATATATATATAAATATATATATAACTATGTGTATCTAACAATATTTAATTATCTTTGCATACTTTATGATTGTGAACAAAACAATAATATATAAAAATAAAAAATAATGTTTGGACTTATATCAGGTGGTTTATCTTTAATTGGAGGTGCTTTTCAAGCAATACAAGGAGCTAAACAGGCTAGTGATGCTAAAAATGCATTGATGGAATTAAAGGTTCCAGAATTAAAAAATGTTACAGAGGGTCTTCAAGTAAGTACTATGGGTAACGATTTAAAAGTGGAGAATGCTGGTAACAGATTTGCTCAAAATGTAGATACATTACGTTCTGGTGGTATTAGAGGAGTTATAGGTGGATTGTCTTCAGTAAATGCACAAGCTAAACAAACCGATTTAGAAGTAGCTGCTGATTATGAGAAACAACAAAATGATATAGCTCAAATGGCTGTTGAAGATGATGCTAGAATTAGAGCTATGCAAGAACAAAGATACCAAAACAATGTGGCTGCTTTATCTTCTCAAGTAAATGCTGGACAACAATCAATGATGCAGGGAATTAGTGGTGCTCTACAAGGAGTTTCTAGTGGTATTCAAATGGATCAATCTAGTAAGCAATTTGATAAAATGCTTGGAAGTAATAATTCTGATGCTTACAAATCATATTTTAAATCTCAGTTAAACCCATTCGGTAAATAAATATATAAATGGCAATAGGAAAAGCAGGTGCATACGCAACGGTAGAAGCTCCTAAAGTAGACTTTGGAGAGATAGCTGTTAACGCTCAAAAAATTCAGCAAATGGATTTGGAGAGACTTAAGGATATGATTCCAAAACAAAAGGAAGTAAAACCACAAAAACCAATTGAGTTTAATGTTGGAGAAAAATCTGGTAGTTATGCTTGGGATAAATCAGCACTTACTTATGTTCAAAATAATATAAGTGAATTTGCTGATTTAGATTCTAAAATACAAAAAGGAGTAGCTACTACTGATGAAATGGTTAGACATTCTACATTAAAAAATTCTGTCTCAGATTTAGCGAAAACAGCAACAGCTATAAAAACATCTGGTAATAAATTATTAGAAATAACAGGTAAAACATCTAAAGCGTTTCAACCAATGTTTGATGCTTCTCATAACTTTTACGCTAATGAAGGTCAAAGCTCTATAGTTTTACCTGATGGAAGTTTTCAAAATTTCAAAACAAATCCAGATCAGTCACTAGTATTAGATTATAAAGGGAAACCTGTTACTTCTATGTTTATAGATAATTATGGTAATGTAAAAGATAGATGGACTCAAGGGGAAATAAATAGCGGGGCTATTACTAATATACCTTTAGCTACAGATTTGAATAAAGTAGCTACCGAAATCGGAAACAATATTGGTAAAAATACAACTCAAACAGATAATGGAATAACTAAGATACTTTATACTGGATTAAATAAAACTCAAATAGATTCTGCTAAATCTCAAATAGACGTTCTTCTTAATAACTACACTACGTTAGCTGATTTAGCAACTCAAGTGGATTCTAATAGGTTTCCAGAAGCGAGACATAAAGACGATTATTCTGATGAAGATAAGAAGTATATAGCTTCAAAAGTGTGGGGTATTGTTTCTGGAACTACAGATAAATCTGTAATTAAAAATGTAGATCAATCAGCTATAGATAGACAAAAAGACAAAACTGGATTTGTAATATCATCTATAGACAGGGTTAATTTAGTTGATAATTTTAAAAATAAATTTGGAAAAGATGTTAAATATACTGGAAATCCATCTGATTATAATCCTAATCCAATAGGTTTAACTAAAATTAAAATGTTATTGACTCCTGGTCTTGGAGGATATGTTCCTCAAAATGTTTTATATAACCACAAAACAGGAAATATTGAGGTTCAGGGAATTAGAGTTTCTAAAACAGCTATGAAAATGGCTTTGAAAAAAGCTGGAGTAGCTACTTTTGAAGAAATGACTCAAGACCAACAAGAATTTGCTTTGTCATCTTTTGGAATGCCTAATGAAACTAATAACTTTGTTAGACAACCAAGTGCGGCTATGTTAAATGAAGTATTGAGACAAACTGGTTATAAAAATGAGTCTGAATTAAGAAAAGCTTTAGGTGGTACTGGAGTAAGTGCAAAATCTAATACTAAAGAATTAACTGTTGCTGAAAAAATGAGACAAGCAGCTGGTAAATAAAATTTAAAAAAAATGAACGAAGAACAATTAAAATTGCTTTACGATAGCTACGCTTCTAAAAATGGATTTTCTAATTATAGTGAGTTTAAATCATTAATGGATAACGATAATAGCAGAAAAGTATTCTTTGAATCATCAAAAAAAGAGTTGGGTTTTAAAGATTACAATGAATTTAACAGCTTAGTCGGTTTAAAAAAAAAAGATTCTTCGGAAAAAGTTTGGGGTTCAAAATCAAAACCGAAAGATGTATATACTACATTGGTTACAGAAGCTCCAAAGAAAACTGGGGGATTGGTATCTTCAAATGGAATAAGTAAAAAGAAATTTCCATTCGGATATATAGACACAAATAGTATAGCTCCTGACTTTGATAAAATGAAGCCAGTGAGCTCTTCTGTTTCTAATGCAAAAGGAGTTACAAGTGGTGTTAGAGAGGTTCAATTAAGAAATTACTTGAAAAGTGTAAGTGTAAATGATTCAAACTCAGAAGAAGTTAGTAAAATGACTGATGAATTATCATCTATTGTTAGAAATAGAAATGATATTTACAATGAGAAAGTTAATAGCGCCTTCGCTGCATTAAATCAAGTTGATAAAACAAAGGTAGATTCAAAAATAAAAGAGGAGGAAAATCCAGGATTGTTTAAGTCTGCAATAAATAAAGTTACTGACGTACTTGGAAAAGTAACTAATAATGTATTTGATGAATTTATGGGTAATAACCCAGAGTATAAGTTTACTGAAAATACAACTCCATTTAAAGACCAAATAGCAAAGTATAAGAAATTACATCCTCAAGCTACAGATAGTGAAGCATACATCGTTGGTAAACAAATGAGAGCTCACGAGATAGAGAGAGAAGAGATAGCTAGAAATTATGCCGAAAAAGTACCTCAACTAGATGATGACGTAAAAGCATCTTTGAGGTATAAAGATATATCTGTAGTTTCTGATATAAATGATATACAAAAAGGTATTGCATTAAATGTACAATCAATATCTAATAAAGTAAAATTATTATCTCAAGACTTAAAATCACAAGAAGCTATCTTTAAGTCTGGTCAAGGAAACACACAGGAATTTTTAGATTCTTATAAATCAAACATAGAAGAATATAATAAACTACAATTAGATTACACTAATTTACTTGACGATTACGAAAAAAACGATAGTAAAAAAACTAGCGCTAAAGAAAGAATTAAAATGTATTCTTTAAACTATGGTCTTATAGATTCTGTAGTTGGTAATGTTACTTCAGCATCTGCTGATATAGTTGGTGGTGCTATAAGAACACTTGGAGATGTAGAAGGAACTATAGGTAAAAAACTTAAGGGTCAAGATAATGAAACCTTAAAAGGTATAGGTAATGTTTACTCATCTTTCTCTAATACAACAAAACAGGTAGGTGGAGCTATACAGGGGTTTGGAGAGAAAATTGGTGAAGATACTAGACACGTATCTTTATCTGACATTGTTGATTCTGATAATCCAGTTGAAATGTTTGGTAGATATGCAGTTCAAACAATAGCTGGTATGGCTCCATATTCTTTTGCAGAGGTTAAAGGATTCTCTATGGGTGCTAAAGCTATTATAATGGCTGGTGGAGCTGGTGGAGTTTCAAAAAGAATTGATGAAAGCGGAAAGAATTATTCTGAGTTAGAGAAGTATTCTGCTATGGCTGGATATGCTGGAGCTGAATACCTAGCCCTAGGAGGTGCTAGTAGAGCTTTACAGGGATTAAAACCTATTTTAGGTAGTATGAGTGCTTTTGAAAAAGAAACGTTCGATAGAGGCGTTAAAAGCTTTTTTGAAACAAATATAAATAGATTATCAAGAGGTGTTTTAGAATCAAATAAAACTGGAGTTGTAATGGCTTCTTCTGCGGCTACTAAAATGTTTGTTGATGAAGTTGTACTTGGTCAAAAAGTAGATGATAGAACAAAGAAAATATTAGTTGGTTATCTTGATGGGGCTGCTATGCATTCTATTTTAGCAACTGGAGGGTTAGCTGGTGGTTACGCATTGGAAAAATTCTCTGACAAAACAGATATGAATAAATTCAAAAGTAATATTGTCGAGATGACAAAATTACATAAGGAAATAACAATAGGTGGTTTATCCGATAAAGATATTAAAATAGCTAAAGATAGAATAGAAGTTTTAAATAAAAGAAATCAAGAGTTTATAGATAAAAAAGCCAATGACTTTGGTAGATTAACTAGACAACAAAGGTTTAATATTTTAGATATAGAAGATAAAAAACAAAGTATACGAGATAAAGTTAAGGAATTAAAAGATAGTGGTATACCTGAAGATGCAATGTCTGGTATTAAAAATGATTTAGCTAAAGAGTGGAATTCGTTAGAAGAAAAAAGAAAATCTATATTTGAAGATAAGCATAATCATTTAGATACCATGACTGCTTCTGATAAAGATAGGCTTATGTCTGATGCTGAGGTTTCTTTAAATAAAGAACTTAATCCTACTGGTAAAAAACAGTTAAAGATAACAGAGGAGCAAATAAAAGATAAAGCTTTAGAGATTCAAAAATATGTAGATTATGTAGATGGTTTGGATATTAAAGATTTGGAATCTAAAAAGAAAGACGCAATGTCTGAATTAGAAAAAGACGTTACAGATGCACAAAAAGAGTCTGGATTTAAAATAACTAATTACGATGTTCTCAAAAAGGTTGTTGAGAACGAGAAGAAAGATAATGCTGTTAAAGAAGATTTTTCAAATGTAAAAGATGAAGGGGAAGTTCCTACGGAAACAAAAACTGAAGTTGTTACAGAACCTGTTGCTAAAGAACCAGTTGAGAATATTAAAGTTAAAGAAGAGTCTGTTGATAAAGAAAATAAATCAGAGGAAACTAAAAAAGTATCTGATGATTATGTATCTTTGTCAGACGAAATAAAAGCAAAAGAGTCTGAGATAAAATCTACTGAAGAGAAAATAGCTAAAAGTAAATCTGAGAATAGAAAGTCTAAGATGGAAGAGGCTAAATCTGAACTTGAAAAACAGAAAAAAGAATTAGAATCAAAGAGAGATGAAGCTATTAATTCTGATGAAAAAATGAAATTTATTCACGACAACATGGATAAACTAATTAAAGAGCTTGAGAAAGCTGATAAACTTAAAAAAGAACCTTGTAATTTATAATACAAATGATTAAACCAGACAAATTAAGTAAAGAAGTAGTTGATTTATTACTTTTAGGATTACAAAAAGAATATGAACATAGTTATTTCTACCAATCTGTAAGTAATTGGTGTGCCTCTGTTGGCTTTGTACAAGCTGCTGAATTCTTTTTAAAAGAGAGTGACGAAGAGATTGTTCACGCTAGAAGATTTCAAAACTATTTAATAGATTGGAATGTCATACCTCAATTACCAATAAACAAAACTCCTAGAATATTAGAGTTTAAAAATTTGTTGAATTGTGTAGAAGAGATATACGATAATGAAATAAATCTTTACGAAGAGTACAATGATATTTCAATGAAGATTTTTAAATGTGGCGATATAAGTGCTTTTGATTTTATGCAATTTTATAGAGATGCACAAAAAAGTTCCGTTACTACATTTAGTGATATGTTAAATAAACTTGAAGGAGTTGATGTTAACGATAAGTTTAAAATGTTATTACTACAAGAAAAATTATTTTAATATATGGCTAATCCATGTAATCAATATACATACACAGATAAGAACGGTAACACTAAAACATACGAGAGTAAAGAAGAACTTGCAAAAGCACTTTACGATGGTCTTTTAGATGAAGCAGTATCTAATAAAGATATAAAATCTAAAGGTGCTACTAAAGTTATTGGGAAAGAATCTGATGCATCACTTAAGTCTAAAAGAAAAAGTGCTATATCTAACTTATCAACTGGTAAAATAGATAAGTCTCAACACTCGTTAGGCGTTATAGGTGGTTTTTTATCCATAAAACCAGAGTATGTACCTGCTGAGTTTAAAAAAGAGTATGCTAAATACTTAGAGAAAATAAGTGGTAGAAATATTGACATACAGGATAAGTCTTTGTTTTTGCAAGAGCTAGGTAATTTAACTTCAGAAATAAAAAAATCTATGGTTGAGCCAGAGGTTGAAGAACCAAAGCAACCAAAGGATAATTCAGAGGAAATGTCTTCGCTTAAAGATTCTATAAATAAAACAGTGGAGTCTTTAAATGCTGAAGATAGTATTATAGGAACTACGTTTTTAGATAAAGACTCTAAACAACATGCTGATTTTATTAGAGATACTCTTAATCAAGGCTCTAAAACAATGTCTGGAAATGAATTGAAAAATAAATGGATAGATAGTTTGAAACCCGAAGAACTAAGGTATTTTTATAAGGTATTATCTGGATTAGATAAAGGATTGCAACAAGCTGGCCTTGTAGATGTTAGGCAATCAATTGATGAATTTAAAAGAGAATCTGAATTAAAACCAGCTATAGAAAAATCAAAGGAACTTACTGACTGGGCTTTATCAAAAAGAGCTATAGCACTAGGATTTAAAATTTTTAATGCTAAAAACCAATTAAATAAATCAGCTCTTTACCATCAATTAAGAAATTACCCTAAGTATTGTATAGATTCTATATTAGGTAATGTTATGGATAGTCCAATATATAAAAATATATACGGTAAAATGGCTATGCAAATTGGAGCTCATGAAACTTATAAATCAAAACAAGAGTTTCAGATTTTAAATCCAATAGAAAACGCTCAAAATAAAGCATATAAAGGAAATCCTGGAGATATACTTAAATCAAATGTTAGACAGACACTGTATACCATACAAAGAATGCATTTAGAAGGAGGTAATTCAAAAATAAATAGAAATGTATCAGAATATATAGATAAGGCGTTAAATAGAAATTCTAATGCGTATAGTGAAGATACTAAAGAAGCTATAAAAGAAGAGTACGATAACTTTATGAAGATAACTAAAGGAGGTTCAGATATAGAATCTTACTTTAAAAGTCTTAATGAAGCTGACAGAAAAATGATAACTGATTTAGATGCTTTTTATAGTGGTGATATATCTTCAAAAGCAGAGAGTACTAGTTATTTTGACGAGAAGAGAGCTTTAGAGTTTAAAAATAAAGGTATATATAGACCTGTTGATTTCTTTAGTAATACCAAAACAATGGAGAGTGTTAAGAATTCAATAGCTGGTAATGCAGATATGTTTTTAAAACCGTCTATGAAGTCTGGAAATTTAAAAGAAAAGACTGGTGCTACTGGTGACTTTGATTCTGTTTTAAATATAACACAACCAATGAATACCGCTAACTCTTACCTTACCGATGTATCGTTACAATATCATGTTTTATATGAATCTAGAGTTGTAAGCTCATTACTTAATAAATTAAAATCAGATAAGTCTTTATCAGACAAACATAACGCATTAGTTAATTACTTAGAAGCTATACATGTAAACTCATTAGATAGTTTTATAAATAGAGAGTATTCAGATTTTGGTATTTTAACAAGTCTTGAAAAGGTAATTACTAAATCTCAATTGGCTGGAGTTGAAAAAGCAACTGCTGAGTTAGGTAGTAATATTGTTAACTCTGCTACTCACATTCCAGATATAGCTAATGGATTTAATATACTATATAATATGGAGAAAGAAGGTGTTAACTTTAATGATATATTATATAATTTAAAATTTCCACAAGGTTCTAGGGTATTATCTGACTCTCATTTTAGAGGTAATGCTGACGTACCATTTGAAAAAAGAGTTTCTGCTAACCAAAATATTAGTTCTGATTTAAGAAATAAACTTGTAGAGATATATCATAGAACTCACGCAGCAGAAGGTAAACAAGCAATAGAAAAAATTCAATCGTTTTTAGTAGAAGCCCCAGATGCATTTGTAGCTAAAAGATTTATGATTGGTTTATTTGACAAGACGTTTTCTGAATTAAATAATGGTGTAAAACCAGATTATAAAAAAATAGCAGAGGGAGATGTTGAGTATATGGATGCTCATAGAAGTATAATGGAAGATGCAGTTATAAATGCTGATACAAATCTATCTAGTGTATTATCCAGTAAAAATCCCATGACTAATGCTGATAAATTATTATCATCAGCAAATGACTCCTCTGTAACAAAAGCGTATGTTAAGGCTCAATCTCTATTTGCTAGTCACATGACTTCTCAAGCTGGAGGAGCATATTTAGCTATTAAATCAGCTTTAAATAATGGTGTAATATCAAAATCTGAGGCTGCTGCAATTTTAGCTCAAAAGATAGCGGCTCAAGTAGCGTATACAGTTATAAACAACAGATTAAAAGCACTTATATTTACAGGGGTAATAGCACCGATAATAGGAATGGAAGTCAATGACGACGATGAAAAGAAAAAAGGAACTCTTTCACGTCAAATAGCTGGTGGTGCATTATCAATGATTACATCTGGATTTGGTAGTGCAACAAGGTCTATTATGAACTATGGAGCATCAATGGTTGAAGAAAAATACGGTGAAGATTTAGGGTTAAGAGATGGTGAATATGACCAATCAAGTGCTGTAGTACAAAGTGCTTATAGCCCAAATAAAACCACTGGAGAGAATTTAGTTAGATTAGGAACTTCATTTCTTGGAGCTAAAGGATTGGTTGCTAATGAAGGTATAGATATTTATAAAAACGCAACGAAAGGTAATTATTTTAGTGTTGGTTTAGGAGTAGCTAATGCTGGTGGGTTAGTTCCAGCATACAAAGACATTAAATTATTTGCTAAAATGTCTGATAATGAAGGAGTTCCTGATTTAGATGCACAACAAAAGATAATACAGTCTGGAAATATTGGTAAAATAGAGAGGATGGAATTTCAGAAAAAGAAATTTATTGAAGATTATTTTTACAATAGACTATCTAGGCAAGTTAAGTTTAAAGCTGAAGGGCTTACAAAGGAGCAGATATTAGCTAAAGAAGAAGAAGGTTGGAAGAAATTTGGAAGAGTCTTTGAAAGTGTTCCAATAGAAATGTCTAATCAAGCTAGGGATTATGCTAAAAAGAAAATAGATATAAAGAGTGGTAAGATACCAGATTATGCTGTTGAATTTTCAAAAAAATCTAAAGTAGAGAGAGAGATGTGGGTTGCTGGTATTTTAAAAGAGTATGATGGTAAGAAAATACCAAAAGAAACGATGTCTAAATTAGACGCTTACACTATGATAGGAGCGATAAAGCCTTCTGAACTACAACAAGCAATTATATATAAAAGTAAAATGTAAAAATAAACCCCCTTAATTGGGGGTTTTTAGTAACTTCTTTACTTCTTCAAAAACAAAAGTACATTGACCTTGATTTCTAGGGGTAAATAAAACATAATCTAATTTATTATCGGCTATCCACTTCTTAAATAGTTTAAACCTCATAGAGAATACATCGGTGGCTAATCCTTTACACTCGATTATTATTCTTTGGTTTCCATTCTCTACAATAAAGTCTGGAGTGTATATAATACCAAGATGTTTTTTACCTCCTTTGTCTACTAATTTATCTTTACTATTTATTGTTTTCTCATAGGACTTATTAGGAAAGTTAAATGGATTGATGATTGTGAACTTCTCCTCCTCATACTTGCATTTAATACCGTTATCATCAAGAAGTTTATACATGTATACTTCGAGTCTACTTTGGAATTTCTTTCCTTTATACTCAGTCTTTTGAGCTCTGATTAGTGGAGTACCTTTCTTTCTCATTATAGAGTTTGTTTTAGTTTCTCAAGGTATAGAATTAAGTCCATAGCCTCTTGCTTTGCGTGTTCAATCCAGTCTTTAGTTGTCAAGTCGTCTCTATCTAAAGTAGTACCGTATTTTTTAATACCAACTGAAGACCTATCTCTGAATTGATTGACAATAGATTCTACTACTGAGTCTGGTTTTACCTCTTCGTGATTTATAACTTCTATACCTAAAAGCTCAATAAACCTTTTAGTATCAATTGGTTTGATATTTGTGAAATTATCACATACTTCACTCCAGAAATTATGACCTTCTTTAGTTTGTTTCCAAGCAAAAGCACCTCCTAATATTTCATTTTCATCAGCGTCTTTTCCTTGTTGAACCATTCTTTTTAGAGCTTTCTTTTTTAAATCTTTTGGTAATTCTTTAATTTTTACAAACATTTTTAATTTAATTTAGATTAATAATTTGATGTCTCTCCATCAGTCACCTATATTGTTATTTACCTAGTGTTATGAATAACTTCCGATTACAGCTAGATAGTGATACGACCATAACAACGACCAACATTATAAGGTTTATAAGGATTCTTATTTCATAATCAGTTTTATATTTTTCTGTGAGAATATATACCTCCACACCTCCTAGAGCATGTTGGAGTCTTTCCACTTGTTATTTTTGAGATAACATTTTTTCTTTTCTTTGAAAATTTGGCATTACAAACTGGACATTCCATTTCAATATCTTTTGTTTTTTTTCCAGAACTAACAACATATTTTCTTGTATTTTCTAACCCGCTTAGTATTTGTAAATTTTCAATGCTATCATTTAACTTATTGTTATCTATATGGTCTACTTGTTCTTCCTTATTAAGTAGTCTTTTTAGTTTTACAGACATTAAATATCTAGCATAAGAAACTGTTGTTTTAGTATTGTCTTTTCTTACAAGTAAAACAAGTCTTCTAGGTTCTTTATTTATGTTTAAATAACCAGCTTTAAAATCTAAAAACGGAAATTCTAAATCTATTTTCATACTTATTTTTTTAGTGGACCTGGGGAATCTCGAAATCCCATGTAACCTTTACGCTTTCTACGCATTATGAGTGCGAGGCGATACAAGTCCGTTACTAGTCTTTCCTAGTAGTCATTTAGGCAGCACCGTCCTAAAACGCACTTTAGACGAATAGGTCTAGGTTTTTTAAAACTTGCTGAGTTGTGTTTTACCTTAGGAACTCTGACGTGCTTATCGTTGCAAATATATTGTATTAAATTAGTTTATCAAAGATTAAAACCTTTTTTTCTCTAACCTCTTCTATATTCTCCATAAACTTTCTTATGTAGTCAGCTAAAAGTATAGCATCGTTCTCTCCTAGAGAAGCTATATCTACAATCATTTGGTTTTTGAAGTTTAAAGAGTTTGTAAGAATCTCAGGATCTTCATTATATACTCTATGATAGTTTTGCATTATATCTTTCTCTAATGCATCCTTAAACATGTTAGCTGTATTCTTAGCTCTGCCTTTAAGATTGTACTCATCCATTAGCTCTAAAGCCAATTGAAGAGTTACTAATAACTCAATGCCATTCTTTACGTTTGTTATATTACTCATAATAACTCTCTTTAATTATTTCCTCATTAAAATCTTTATCCAACGTAGTTAACATACCATCAAAAAACATTAAGTATTGTTTATTATTTGATGAATTAACTACTCTGTCATAATTATCTTCAATAGATGTAGCAAAAAATATAGATAAATCTTCTTTATCATTTATTTTATTTATATCTATCAACATATCTAAATACAAATCAGTGTCAATACCAATAATTATGTCAGAGAACTTTTTAATATCTTTATGTCTAAATACCTCAGCTCTTAGTGCTGTTACATTATTTAATTGACTAACAACTGGTTTTGATAAATCAGCATTAATAATTAAGTTTTCAGTATTGTTTGGATTGCTTTTTTGTAAAATCATTCTTTTTCCCATTTTGTTTTTTTTATTATCTCATTTATTAATTCTAAATACTCCATATCAGTAAGAGTCATGTACTTTCCGTTATTGTCAAAAACCTGAATGTCATAAACAGATATGTTTACATTGTCATTCTTAAAACAAACGTATAGGGTAAAGTCGACAGTGTAGTCTTTGTCAAGCACCACGTTGTAATATTCTTTTCTTTTACTATTCTTTGTAAACTCTACCTCTATACTTTGCTCTATATTCATTCTATTTGTCTTTTACAAATTGTCCTTCGACCATCTTACCAGTTCTTTTTGATATAACATTGTAAGCAGAGTTTAAACAATTAAGTAATGGAACTCCTTGCATCTTAGCTTGAATTATAATTGTAACTAAAATGTCACCAAGAGCATCTACAATTTCAAAAGTATCTTCTTTATCAATAGCATCAATTAATTCATTACATTCTTCTAATGTTTTAAGTGCTTGACCAGTTGTTGTAGCCTTATCAAGTATACCTTTATCTTTAGCCCACTCTAAAACCATAAACTCTAACTCATCATAATTATATATGTTTGAGTCGTCAAAGTACGGAGCTACCAAATTGTAGTCACGTCTTAAATTCTTATCGTACTTTAGACTAGAGTTAAAATCTTTTATTAAGTGTACTGCTCCAGAATGGTTTCTATTACCAACATACTCTACCATAGATTGGTAAGTTACCTTTGGTATTAACTTCTTACAAAAGAAATAGAATAATGATTTAGCTCTTACATTATGAGCCTCCCTATTTTGGTTTTTTAATTTTACACTAAGTTTATCCTCTATAATACTAGCTATACTTTCTAACGTGTACATACTTATCTCCTTTTAAAATTGCTATTTGCGTTTGTATCTCTCTCTTGTCATCTACTAATGACTCATCATTACTACCTCTTTTCATTAAGTAGTTTAGTTTAGCATCAATTACTGCTAATTCTTCTTTTAAAAAATCTATAGCATCAATCATATTAAAGCGTTGTAAATTTATTATTAATTATATGGACATGATGTCCTTTACCATTAGGGTATATAACAAAGTTTGAATTCATCCAAGAACTAGCTCCTTTATTATAACCTACCCTTAAATGCGTTAACGTACCAACAGAACAATGACCATCTTCACGACAAGGTGTGTGAGTATGTCCTGTAACATTCTTAGTGTTTAGGTTTTTGAATTGGATAACGCCTCCTCTACTTCCATTACTACCAATATGTCCATGCATACCACATTCCCATTCATTTATCCTATAACTATCATCAATACCTAGACAAGTAACGTTTTTAACATCGCTAAGAAACATTGGTACTATACCAATACTTTTATCATCTCTAGATAGTAGGTTTGCTAATCTTAAATAAGCTTTTTTGTTTATTGTCTTTCTCCAATCAACATCTTTTAACCATCTATCTAAAAACTCATCGTGATTACTCCTAACCATTACAAAGTTATATTCTGAAAATAAATCAAAAAACTGAATAACATTACTTAACTCTTCATCTAAATCATCTGTTCCATCAGCTTCCCTTTTCATTAGTATAAATGGATCCATTCTTTCGTGATGAGATATTGAGTGACCATTAAATACATCGTGAAGAACTATATCTTTACATTTTAAGTAGTCAGACAATACAAATGATTGCTCCAGTATATCTGGATTAGTTTCTCCTAAGTGTAAATCTCCAAATACAATAGCTTCTACTCCACTATGTAGCATAATTTCTCCGTCTGAAACAAAGTATTTTAAATCATAAAAAGAACCGTCTTCTTCACATTGTACTTGTCTGATGTGAAAGCTATCTCCATCTATCTCTACAATTACAAATCCAAGAGTATGGTGAAACTCACCTTTCTTTCCTGATTTTGTATCGGTATAATTCTCTACTGAAACACTACCAGTAGATAGCAATAACTTATGTGGATAACCATCAAGTATTGGTAGTGATTTTAAGTGAACTCTAGGATGTCCTACTATACAACTTTCAAGACCAGTCATACCATTTAATCCTGATAATGGAGTTGATGCCGTAGGCTGTATCTTTACATCTGATAATAAACATAGGTTGTCGTGTATTTTATGTCTATTAGCATCTAAGTAAGGTATAACTCTAGGATGCCACGAATTATTTAGATTCTTTTCTTTTGCCTTGGTATTTTTATTTGATTGAATTGATGTTGGATTTTTATACCTACCAGCAATAATATGTATTGAAGCGTCTATATGTTCAGCATACTTCTCAATATTATTTAAGAACCCCTCATGGATTTCTGTTTCAGATTGACACCAAGAAAAGATAAACCTACTTTTACTTTTATCTATCTCTTTGTTTTTAGCATCTTTAAAAACATCTGTGTCTTCTATAGTATTATTAAAAGTACTATTTGTCAAACCAACTTTCTTTAGATACTTTGATATTGATCTTCTAACAGTATCATCGAAAGGGATTTGTAACTCCTCACATGTTTTTCTAGCAGCGTCAGCTATTGATACATCACCAGAGCTATATATAAAAGCAGCTCTTTCTTTAACTGACAACATGATTTTTTTTCTCTCTTCTTTTTTACTCATTTTCTAGGTCATTAATTATTGAATTTAAAATAGTTATTAATTTAATTATTGAGTCTTTAAACTCGTCATTACTTTCAAAGTATGACTCATAAATATCATCAGAAGAATTATTTATCTCCTTCATTGTGAAGTTTATGTAACCTAATTTTTTAGCATCCATAGCGTTATGTTATTTAATACTTCAAAAGTATAAAATAAAGTTATAAATAACACTATGTTTAATCAATTATTTTTATCGTAATATAATTTATACATCTCAAATACTTTTTTCCAAGCATCAATCTCTGAAAATACCTCTCTATTTTCTGTGGTATCTCTTTTATTGGTATCCTTTCTAAGAAATGATGGCTTTTTATAGTTGTCTAAACGATGTTTTTCTACCCAATACATTGTTGGTCTATCAGGTATGGGGTGTATACATATAGCTACACCCTCATTAATAGCGTATCTAGCATATCCTAACTCAAGAATGCTTGGGTTGTATATCTTTTTAATCTTTGCCATAAACTACTATTCTTTTCTATTAGGTTACCATTACTACTTAATTTTCCAAACTTACCATCAGTAACTACAGAACCGTTACTATATAACGTTTCGCCAACACTAAACTTTAAAACTCCAGCATTTATTATGTCGTCTGTATTATGTATGTGTCCAAATAAAGATAATCCTGGTTCTATCTCACGTATTCTATTGAATAAAGACCTGTCTCCACAATGTTCCATATTACCATTTTTATCATAAGACTTATCAAGAGCTCCTTTAGGTGGGCCATGTGTCACAACTATATCGCAATCTTCATTCATTGCCTTTCTCCAAAATCTTTCTAGCTTAACTCTATCTTTCATAAATGCCCACTGACCAAACTGAGGTGTGTGTGGAGATCCAAATATTTTTAAACCTAATACATTTACATATTCGTTTTCTAAATATATAATACCAGCATCTTCGAAATCTTTTTTTGTAACTAATTTTATCTCTATAGAAGTATCATGATTTCCAGCTACATATATTTTATGTTTAACATTAATATCTTTATACCAATCAATAAACCTTCTCATTTCTGACTCATTGTTGTACGGGTCTCTTGAGTTACTTGCGTCTCCAGAATGTATTACCAAGTCAATATTGTTTGGTATATCTAATAATTTGTGATAGCCATGTGTATCACTAATGTGCCATATCCTTATCATAATCCTTCTTTTTTTAAATCTTGTCCAAGTCTTTCTAAAAATGTTTGTTCTCCATCGTCACCAGATAATAGCCAATCAATTCTTTGAATATATACCTGAGACTTTTTAATAATAGGTATAGCCTCTTTAAATTCTTTTATAATATCTGGAGTAAACTTATAATGATATTTATCCTCTGGATATTTTTCATACCAATCAACGTCTTTCCAACCAGAGTCTTTTAACTCTTCATTTGTCTTGAGTTTTCCATTTTGTTTAATAAGTTTTTCTATATCTTCTATTACATCAGTAAATCTATACTGAATATAATCCCAGTGTCCTCCACTCATAATTATTCTTCGTATTTATGTTCAAATTCAACTTCATACCCCAGTTTCTTTAATACAGCTTCTAATGACTGTTCAACATCCATACCTACATAACTATTGTCAAGTACTTCTGGATTAGGATGTTCTAATCTCTCGTCATTCAGTGATATGTATGTACCGTAAGATGTGCAACAACCATCACCACATTCGTAATCCCAATCTTCAAAAGTTATTTTTAATTTTTTCATAATCCTTTTTCTTTTTTAAATATTGTTAATTTTTCTTATTATATTAATTAGATTTTGCTCTCTTTTAGTTGCTTTATAGTTTTTTTGCAAAAACTCTATCGCTTCTATTTTAATAGGTGTTTTTAAAAATATATATTTAAACCAAAATTTAAAAATTGAAATGTTATATTTAATTTTTTTCATAGATTTTCAATTTCAGATTTAACTTCTTCCCAAAAAGAATAATAATTTTCTTTATCATAATAAGATTTCAAATATTGTCCAATTTTTAAACAAGATAAATTATAAATTTCATCAATAGTTTTTATACAATGTCTTTTAGCTTCTAGTTTATCTGTGTAATATTCTCTTAAAGCTCCATTATCACCTTGATAAAGTGTATGTTTTTTTATTAACTCTTTTGCTTTTTGTTTTGGCGTCATAATCCTTTTTCTTTTTTAAATATTTCTAATACTTCTTTTGTACTTAAATTATTGCAATAACATCCTATTTGTACTTGAACTGGATTAGGTATGCCACAACAATAGTCGCTTCTTTGTCTGCAACATTCTGCTTCTACTTCAACTGTATATCCATTACCTCCACAATGTTGACAAACAAATTTTTCTTTCCAATCTGCAAACTCAATAGCATAATCATCTGCTACTTCTGCCATTTTATCTAACTCATTACTCTTTTTGTAATACTTTAAATAGACTTCAAAAAACTTTTCTTTTAGTGTCATAACTTCTCTATTTCTTGTTTAACTTCATACCAGTACTTTAGATTAGGATTTAATTCACCATTCATATTTGATAAATATGTATCAATGTATTCCCATTGCTTGATAATCTCATCAACTACTATTAATGCACATTCAATTGCATCTTCTGTGTAGATTTTTACATTTCTTTTGTCAAATAAATTATGCTTAAATTTATTTACTAACTCTATTGCTTTTTCTTTTGGTGTCATAATTAAAATGGTATATCGTCAAATGCATCTTTAGGATCTACAAATACATCTGCTTTTGGTTTATAAATTTCTTCTACATTATCATTATACTCTCCTATTATGTACGGTAATCCATCATCATTTACAGAGTAATCGAAGTCTGTAATAGGAAACCCTCTCGTATGTGTGAAGTGAGCTGTGATGTGAGTATCGTTGTTAACAACCGAACAAACTGTCTCTGCTTTCTTTAAAACAGAACTACCAATGTGTCCAACTGCTTTAGCACTACCATAATTAGAGTGAAGAATAGTTGTTAAGTGAAATTGCTTGTCATCTGTCCACTTCATAATCTTCTGAATAGCATTTTGACTCTCTTTCAAATCATTGAAGTCATCAACTAAATCTGCAAGACCGTCAATACCAATCAATCCAATATTATCTTTCATATCACTCTCGTATATAAGCCACTCTATAAACTCTAATCTCTGCTTTGGTTCGTATGGTCTTAATGCAAACGGTTTATAAAAGTCGCAAGATGTATCTCCAGTCATACGTAGAACTCTTTTAAACACGTTTTGAGCGTGAAAAGCTGACTGCTCCGTATCAATGTCTATAACAAAACAATCTCTATCTCTGTGGCTCTTAATTGAGTCTGCATATTGATTAGCTTTACCACCTATATAAGAAGCCATAATCATAGACTTTAAAAACGTCTTTTTAGATTTAGAAGCACCAACTATGCAAGAGAAGTTTCCATAAGTACCAAATGGTATCGGGAATACTTTACTACCTAAGCTGTGCTGACCTATACTAATAGCAACTGGCGGGTACTCAATCTTTTTTCTTACATCAACAAAAGAACTATCATAGATATTCTGAAAATTTATATTTACTTTTTTATCTACTTGTACTGACGATGGTGTATAGTCATCGAACTTAACATCTTCACTAAATATTTTAGTGTTGAATAAATGTGATTTTCTATACGCACTCTCTACGCAGTTTCTTATTTCTTCTTCATCGAATCCGTGATGAGCGAATTGCATCATAAATCCTTTGGCTTCTAACTCACTAATACCAAATTCATTGAATGCCATAGATAAGATATAAACATTTCTGTTTCTCTCACCCTCTACCATTCCATACCTTTCGCTCCACCACTTCATCAATCCAGATATAATCTTTTGACTATCCTGAATCTCTACCTTGAATTCTTTCTTTACAATCTCTTTAGGTTTTACCTTATCAATAAAAACCTCGCTGTCTTTATTTATAAAGATGTCCTTATCAGAACTCATGTAGCATATTCTACTTTCATTAACACAACTCTCATCAAAGTGCTTTGAGTTATAATACTCTTTAAGTGATAAGAAGTGTGCTCTGTGGTCTGCTATTTCACTAGGTATCCTAACTATCAATTTAAGACCGTCTCCAGATGGAGATATGAAAACAGAGTGTGTAAACTTATCATTAATTAAGAAGTCTCTATAATCGGTTAATGATTGTGAATTTTCAAATCCATCAAAGTCAAGGCAAATGAAACCACTATGATTAACAATAGCTAAATCACTTCTTTCTGTAAACTCTCCAGAGAACAATACACAAGGAAGTCTTTTCTTAATTTGATTCCTAGAAGACTTGTCTTTTTCAGATCTAACACTTAGTACTACTTCTTTTATCTTCTCTTCTTTTATACTTTCCAATACATAGTCTATATCTACATACTTAGGGTCTTTTAGAGAATATAAATCCTTGAATATTGTTACTTTACTCATAGCTTGAATGCTTTAATTGTATGTTCAAATGGATTACCATCAATATTTTTAACTAGCTGCAACATTTTTTCAGCTAACTCCCTAACTTCTACTTGACTATGTTCTGAATTTCTTAATCCTTGAAAGTGTGCAAAGCTTCTCCAATTAAAAGATACGTCCATTGTTATTTGAGAGTTGAATGTTTTAAAGAACCTAGCTGATTCCTTTGCTCTCTTTCTACCTAGTATTGGTGTTAATTCTTCAAGACATTGATGGTATAGAAAATTTCCTTCATAGGTAAAATTTTGTAACCTTTCACCCCAAGTGATTACATCATCACTAATCTCAATACCGAACCAATCTTCTGGTAGATATGTTTTGTCTTCTTTGAGTTCTTTATACCTAGCACTCTCGCCATTAATAGAAACACCTATACGATGTTTTAAGAGATGAATATGAGTTGCCTGGTCCACTGTTACTAAGAAATGTAAAGAACTCTTCTCAAACGGTGTATGATGACCTTCTGAAGCTAACATGTTTAATAAATTTGGTATTCTCTGTACCTTTGATTCATCTATATCTCTCGATGTTGATGTCCAAGCCGATAATGCGTGAACCTTATCGTCTCCGTACCAACCTAATAACTCTACTTTATTGTCGCTCATCTGCTAATTCTTTTAATGATTCGTTAATACTTTCTGGATGATAACCAGCTACAACTAATAGATTAGCCATATCGTTTAATACTACTGTTGAGGTGCTACCGTCAGGTATCTCAATAAAACTTGTTTTTCCGTAATACTCTAGTGTTATTTTCATTTGTTTAGATTTTGATTGTTTTTGTGTGCTTCTTGTTCAATCATTTTAGATAGCAATTCATCAGAGTATTTTTTGTGAGACAATTCTCTTATCTCTTTCTTTGAGAACTTACCTAAGTCTTTGTAACCTTTACAAGTATTACATATTACATCGTCAGTCCATCCAGTACTAATTATCACATAGCAAATATGACATAATGTAGCACCAATACCTCCGTTTAGTTTGTGTATAGGTCTCATTTTAGCATATATTTAATTGGTTTTGTATCAACGTGATTCTTAGCTAACTCTTTAGCCTTTTCTTTCAACTCAATGTTTAGTTCAAAAATACTTTTCTTCTTCTTTAAACTTCTTTCTTTTCTTACTGGCATGATATTTTATTTTAAATTCCCATTGATTTTAATAATTCTTTTCTTTTTCTTAAAGCAGCATCTTCTTTACTATCATCATGTCCATCTATGTTGACATACTTTTCAAACTTATCTGGTCTTGATATAAACTCAGGTGTTAGATACTTTGGATTAGCCTTGTGGAAGTCATCATCAAAACAATTCTTAATAGCTTTCATTATTTCTTGCTTTGAGTAACCATCTCTGAGACGTGCTCTGAATTGCTTCTTAGCTTTCTCATTCATAACTTTCATCTTCTTACCAGTAATCTTGTTGAATACCAATAACAGAGATTGAAAGTCAATATCATCTATATTACTATTTATAGTAATATTATTATTATCTTTAAACTTTTCTTTAATAGGGGTATCAAAGTTTTCTTTAACACCTACCAATAGTTTTATATTCCTATTTTGTATTTCTTTTGAGCCATCTTTGTATATCATTTTGGTCTCAATGTACCCATTTCTTATCAATTGAGCAACCCACTTAGAAATAGAGACTGTACTTACCTTGTACAAGTCCGAGAAGTACTTATTTGAGGCGTTACAGACACCATTCTTATTGCATAGACAAGTTATCTCTGCAAACAATAATTTTGCGTTAGGAGACAGATTTTCATCATATCTAACCTCAGCAGGTATTATTGCATAATAGTTAGGATTTTCCATTATTAGAAATTAGGGGTTAAAAAACCACCTAAAGAAATTAATCAATAGGTGGTTGTGGTTGTGGTTGTTAGTTATTACGATTTAGAAAGGCAAATCGTCATCTTCGTCATCTTGTT
>NZ_JAHEBT010000003.1 GCF_024642105.1 Flavobacterium sp. | reverse complement strand
AATTTTCGTGTAATGTATTTAATGCTTTTTTGACATCTCTTTCATTGATTACGGCAGAAATATTTCTTTCTGAAGCGCCTTGAGCAATAGCACGAATGTTTACGTTATTCTTACCTAAAGTGCTGAACATTCTACCGCTTAAACCTTGATGATTTTTCATGTTTTCACCTACCAATGCAATGATGCATAAGTTGTTCTCCACAATACAGGTATCAATTTTATTTTGAGCGATTTCAATTTCGAAGGCCTTATTGATGGCTATTTCGGCTATTTCAGCATCTGAATTTAAAATCCCGATACAAATTGAATGTTCCGAAGAAGCTTGAGTAATAAAAATTACATTGATATTTTCTTGCGATAAAACTTCAAATAGTCGTTTCGACGAACCTGAAACGCCTACCATTCCTGGGCCTTCTAATGTCAATAGCGCAATGTTGTCAATGTGACTAATCCCTTTTACAGGATTCGTTTGAGAAATAACATCATTTGAAATATACGTTCCTACCGCTTCTGGTTCAAACGTATTTTTGATTAGAATTGGAATATTCTTTCTCAATACTGGTTGAATGGTTGGCGGGTACAATACTTTGGCACCAAAATGCGACAATTCCATTGCCTCTTGGTACGAAATAGTTGCAATAGGTTGGGCTTGTTTCACAATTTTTGGATTCGCAGTAAACATTCCGTTTACGTCAGTCCAAATTTCTAATTCAGTGGCATTTAAAGCTGCAGCTACTATGGCTGCTGTATAATCAGAACCACCACGTCCTAAAGTTGTTGGTATTTTGTCAGCAGTAGAAGCAATGAAACCAGGAAGTACAACCACTTGATTTTCGTTAGCGGCAAAAAAATCAGCAACTAATTGATTGGTAGCTTCAAAATCAACTGCTGCTTTTCCAAAATTAGCATTGGTTTTGATTAGTTCACGACTATCGGCATACCCACTATTTTTCTCTTTTTGTTTTAGAGCTTCAGCAATAATATAAGAAGATAGTAATTCGCCAAAACCTAAAATAGTATCTTCGGTTCTAGGAGAAAGTTCACCTAAAAGGAAACATCCGTCTAATAATGTTTCAAGATGGTTTACTATTCGTTTTAAATGGCTTAATAAACTACTTTGTTCACTTACAGGAATTAATTCCTTTAGGGTGTCTAAATGTTTTTTTTCAATTTCAGTTACAATTTCTTTATAGCTCTCATCATTTGAAGCTGCTTTTTGCGAAGCTAATTGTAATAGGTCAGTTACTTTACTTAAGGCAGAAACTACGACAATTAATTTTTCGTTTTTTGCTTTTTCTGTAACTATTGTAAGAACGCGTTTTATATTTTCTGCATTGGCTACTGAAGTGCCGCCAAATTTTAATACTTTCATTGTGTGTGTTTTATTTAAAAATGCAACTATTTTCTATACATCCAAGAACTTTCTCCTTTTTTAGGAAAAGTAAAATATAGCAAGATTATATGTAAAATGTATACCCCTAAGGGGTAGTAGTTGTTGTAGCAGTAAATGTAACAGAAAATGCAACTTCAATTGAAGTTGTTATCGAAGATGAATATGTATTTCTGTTGCTTGTCATTTGATTCTTCAAAAGTACATTTTTTTATAAAAAAGAAAACCTAAAATATGCTTTTTACGAATATTTTAAAAATGAGAGGCTAATTTTATCGATATTCGTTATTTTGCAAAATATAGTTTGTTTTTATTGATTGGTTTTGTGTTTTTGTAGTCTATTTTTGATTCAAAGCGTATTGTTTTATTTTTCTTTTTTTTATAAAAATCAAACTATTTCGCGCTGAAATTCACTTTACGATTGCTTGTATTGTGTGAATTTTGTTGTTTTTATAATTTATTCTTCGTTTTTAAATAAGGGCAATAATCACACGAAGACGATAGAAGGTATTAAATTAATTTAACTTTATATAAATGTTATTTTAATGTGTAAATTTGGGTTTAAATCCAATTGTTAACAATAGCTTAACATTAACGTAAAATAATCAACTAATTTTGCAGTTCTAAAATCTAAATAAAATGTCATTAAACAGTATTTTTCAATTTCTAGTACCAAAAGACAAAAAGTTTTTTCCACTTTTTGAAGAAGCTTCGTCAAATTTAGTTCAATTAGCATCTCATTTACATGAAGCAGTTAATTTACCATTGAAAGAAAGAGAAGTTCTTTTTCAAAAAATAGATGAGTTGGAACAAAAAGGCGAAGATATCGCACGTCAAACTAATTTAGAATTGAGTAGAAATTTTATTACTCCATTTGATAGAGAAGACATTCACTCATTAATTACTTCTATTGATAATGTAGCTGGTAATCTTCAAGGAGCGGCGAGTAGAATGCGTTTGTATCATGTTGATAAAATTACAAAGTCAATCCGAAAATTAACAGAGATTAATTTAGAAGCTTGTCAGAATATTGAATCGGCAGTGAAAGAATTAAAAGACTTAAAAAAGGTTAAAAATATAGCTACTGCTTGTTCTAAAATTAATAAGTTAGAAAATAAATCAGATAGTGTATATAACAAAGCAGTTTTTGAAATTTTTGAAAACGAGACAGATGCAATTAATGTAATTAAATACAAAGAAGTATTGTCTGTTTTGGAATCGGCTACTGATAAATGTAAAAGCGTAGCAAGTGTTTTAGAAGCTATTGCAGTAAAACACTCTTAATTAATCAGTTTACTGAACCTGTATTTATGGACTTTACTATACTTTTAATTATCATATTTTTAGCGTTAGTTTTTGATTATATCAATGGCTTTCACGATGCTGCAAACTCTATAGCTACTATTGTAGCTACTAAGGTTTTGACTCCTTTTCAAGCAGTGCTTTGGGCAGCATTTTTCAACTTTTTAGCCTATTGGGTTTTCGGTTTTGGAGTGGCAGATACTGTAGCCAAAACAGCTCACACAAGTAGTATTAACTTAATTGTAATATTATCTGGAGTTATAGCAGCTATTATTTGGAACCTTTTTACTTGGTGGAAAGGAATTCCGTCTTCATCCTCTCATACTTTAATTGGAGGATTTGCAGGGGCTGCAATTGCTCATGGGTTCTCAGGTATTGTTCAAGATCCGGAACATTACGGTTTGAAAATTGTAAGTTGGTTTAAAGCTGCTAAAGAAGGTGAATTATTACCTTCAGGAGTTTTAATTGTCATTATGTTTATAGTTTTCGCACCTTTATTGGGGATGATTATTTCGTATTTTATCTCATTATGGTTAATGTATTCTTCTAAGAAAAACATTTATCCTAAACTACTTACTGTAACATTAATGCTTTTAGTAGTTTGGTTTTTATCTTCGGTATTGATTCCTTATGATAAAATTGAAAAACCGAGATTCGATAGCCCTTTTTGGAGTGTGATTACAGAGCCTCACAATATTAAGTGGTTTTTGGTAGGTGTCATTTTCTTTAGTTTGGCCATATTTAATCTGTTTTTTAGTTCATTTTCTACAGCTAAATCGGAGGCGGTACTTAAAAAAATGCAATTATTATCTTCTGCGGCTTTTAGTTTAGGACATGGTGGTAACGATTCGCAAAAAGTTATGGGTATCATTGCTGCGGCAGTAGCCGTGTACGTTCGAATGAATCCACATGTTGATTTATCTGCGGGATGGTTGGATTTGAATGTTGTTTTGCCTGATGAGGAGAAAGGAATTTCGTCTCATATGCCAGGTTGGATTCCGTTAACTTGTTACACCGTTATTGCTTTAGGAACTTTAAGCGGTGGATGGAAAATTGTAAAAACAATGGGATCTAAAATCACAAAAGTAAATGCATTTGAAGGAGTAGTGGCTGAATCTGCGGGTGCTATAACTTTATTTTTGACAGAACACTTTAAAATACCAGTATCAACAACGCATACTATCACAGGTTCTATTATCGGAGTAGGAGTAACCAAAAGGGTTTCTGCAGTACGTTGGGGAGTGACAGTGAATTTGTTATGGGCTTGGGTTTTAACTATTCCTGTTTCGGCTCTTCTAGCAGCAATTACTTATTATGTTTTAAATTTATTTTTATAACAGATTATTTTAGATAAAAAAAAGGCTGACCAAATGGTCAGCCTTTTTTATCTAATCGTTTTCTTTGATTTTTTCATTCTTTTGTAATGAGTTTGGCGAAGCGTTTCTTTTCCTGATATAGATATAATACTGATGTTACCATCTATTTCAAGCATGGCTAATTTTACGTCTTTATAATATTCCACTCCATGTTCCCTCATTGCTTCTTTTAATTCTTCAGAAGTAATGTTTAATTTACTTAGTTTTTTAAAGTCTAAATTACCATCATGAATTAATATTTGCGGTTTTTCTAACATGAAATCGCTAAAGGGTTTGTAAGTGTATATCAATTTTTTTAAGATGAAATTGAAGGCAAACAGGACTGCAGCGGCAGTGAGTCCGCCCCATAAACTGGTATCGTTACCGACCATTGCGTTTTGAACTGAATTACTTATCAATAATATTAAAATAATATCAGCGGTATTTAACTGAGATAATTCTTTCTTGCCAAAAATTCGCAAGGCAATAATCATGAAAAAATAAACAGAAATACTTCGTAATACTATATCTAAATAGGGGTTCATACCAAATTGATTTAAAAATGAAAAACAGAATTATTGTCAAATGTAAACAATAAACCCGTTAAGTAAAATACATAACGGGTTAGTCAATTTTATATAAAAAAAATTGTTTTTATTGATTTGTTGGCTCTCCGGCTTTGTGAACCTGTACAGTCAACTCTTGAGCTCCTTCTTCAATGTCCATAAAAATTTCGTCTCCAGATCCAATTTTAGAAGTGATAATCTCTTCGGCTAATGAATCTTCTACATACTTTTGAATCGCTCTTTTTAAAGGTCTGGCTCCAAATTGTTTGTCAAATCCTTTTTCAGCTATAAAAGCTTTTGCTTTGTCAGATAAACTTAACTTGTAACCTAAGTCAGCGATACGAGCGTATAATTTTTTCAACTCGATTTCGATAATCAAATCAATATCGTGTTTCTCTAAAGCATTGAAAACGATAACATCATCAATACGATTCAAGAATTCAGGAGCGAATGTTTTTTTCAACGCATTTTCGATAATACTTTTTGAATTATCATCTACTTGTGCTGTTCTTGCTGCTGTACCAAAACCGACACCTTGTCCGAAATCTTTTAATTGTCTAGCGCCAACATTAGATGTCATAATAATGATGGTGTTTTTAAAGTCAATTTTACGACCTAAACTATCCGTTAAGAATCCGTCATCCAACACTTGAAGTAACATATTGAATACATCAGGGTGTGCTTTTTCGATTTCGTCTAATAGCACAACACAATAGGGTTTTCTACGCACTTTTTCGGTTAATTGTCCGCCTTCTTCGTAGCCTACGTATCCTGGGGGCGCTCCAACTAATCTTGAAATTGCAAATTTTTCCATGTATTCACTCATATCGATACGAACTAAAGCATCTTCCGAATCGAACAATTCTTTTGCAATTACTTTGGCTAATTGGGTTTTACCCACACCTGTTTGTCCTAAGAAAATAAAAGAACCAATAGGTCGGTTAGGATCTTTTAATCCAGCACGGTTTCTTTGAATAGAACGTGCAATTTTTAGAACGGCTTCTTTTTGCCCAATTACCTTTCCTTCAATAAGTTCAGGTAGTTTAGCTAATTTATTACTTTCAGTTTGCGCAATTCGATTAACAGGAATTCCTGTCATCATGGAAACTACATCGGCTACATTATCTTCGGTTACTTCAATACGATTGTTTTTAGCCTCTTCTTCCCATTGTTCTTGGGCTATAGCCAAATCTTTTTCGATACGTTTTTCGTCATCACGAAGTTTAGCTGCCTCTTCGTATTTTTGTTTCTTAACGACTTCATTTTTCAAAACACGAACATCTTCTAATTGGCGTTCTAAATCCAAAATTTGTTTTGGAACTTCAATATTAGTAATGTGAACTCTTGATCCTGCTTCGTCCAAAGCATCAATCGCTTTGTCTGGTAAAAAGCGTTCCGACATATAACGGTCGGTTAATTTTACACAAGCCTCAATTGCTTCGGGAGTATAAGTTACATTGTGATGATCTTCATATTTGTTTTTGATATTATTCAAAATGGTAATTGTTTCTGGAACCGAAGTAGGTTCCACAATTATTTTTTGAAAACGTCTTTCTAGCGCCCCGTCTTTTTCAATATATTGGCGGTATTCGTCTAAAGTAGTAGCTCCAATACATTGTATTTCACCACGTGCCAAAGCCGGTTTGAACATATTGGAAGCGTCTAAAGAACCCGTTGCTCCTCCAGCTCCTACAATAGTGTGAATTTCGTCAATAAAAAGAATGATGTCGTCATTTTTTTCTAGTTCATTCATTACCGCTTTCATGCGTTCTTCAAACTGACCTCGGTATTTAGTTCCGGCAACTAAACTGGCTAAATCTAAGGTTACCACACGTTTGTTGAATAAAATACGAGACACCTTTTTTTGGATAATTCGCAAAGCTAAACCTTCGGCAATGGCTGATTTACCCACACCAGGTTCTCCAATCAATAACGGATTGTTCTTTTTTCTACGGCTTAGAATTTGGGAAACACGTTCAATTTCTTTTTCGCGTCCCACTACAGGGTCTAATTTACCTTCTTCGGCCATTTCTGTTAAATCCCTTCCGAAGTTATCTAAAACAGGAGTTTTCGACTTCTTATTGGATTTATTGGTTGGATTATTAAAATTCCCTTCTTTAAGGCTGTCATCTTGTCCTGAATCGTCATTATACGACTCGTTTTTTGGCAAGTTTTCCATGAAATCATCTTCTACTGGAGTCATATTTACATATTGTTCTTTAACTACGTCATAATCGATTTTCATCTTATTGAGTAGTTTGGTTGTTGGATCGTTTTCATTTCGCAAAATGCATAAAAGCAAATGTGCTGTACTAATTGAAGGACTTTGGAATACTTTTGCTTCTAGAAAAGTAGTCTTTAAAGCTCTTTCTGCTTGACGTGTAAGATGCAGGTTTTTCTTTTCTACACTCACGTCAATACTTGGATTGGCGGGGCTTAAAATTTCTACCTTTCGGCGTAAATGATCTAAATCTACAGATAAATTATTCAAAATTTGAATCGCTTTTCCGTTTCCATCTCTAAGAATACCTAGCATTAGATGTTCAGTCCCAATGAAGTCATGACCTAATCGCAAAGCTTCTTCCTTGCTATAAGTGATAACATCTTTTACTCTTGGTGAAAAATTATCATCCATAAATTTATTTTTGATAGTGTAAATTTAGTTAATTGAGGATTGAAAAACAAATATCATACCCATAACAACTGCTGTCAGCTAATTGACAAAAAAAATAATAAAACGAAAGAAAAAATCTGCTTATTTTATTAACTAAAACACATTGAAAAGTTGTTAATAAATCATTGAAATAAGTAGCTAAAAATGCCTTTAAAAATTTCAAATATCCGTATATTGGCACGTTTTGAAACTAATATAATTTTTTAATATAATAACTTATGTCTGAAGGAGAAAAGTTAATTCCTATTAACATAGAAGATGAAATGAAATCAGCTTACATCGATTATTCGATGTCGGTAATTGTATCAAGAGCGCTTCCAGATGTTAGAGATGGTTTGAAACCAGTGCATCGAAGAGTACTTTATGGAATGTATGATTTAGGAGTTTTTTCAAATAAAGCCCACAAGAAATCCGCTAGAATTGTAGGGGAGGTTTTAGGTAAGTACCACCCGCACGGTGATACTTCTGTTTATGATGCAATGGTGCGTATGGCTCAAGAATGGAGTATGCGTTATTTGTTAGTAGATGGACAAGGTAACTTTGGTTCTGTCGATGGAGATAGTCCTGCAGCGATGCGTTATACAGAGGCTAGAATGCGTAAGATTTCGGAAGAAATTATGGCAGATATCGAAAAAGAAACAGTTGATTTTCAATTGAACTTTGACGATACGTTGTATGAGCCTAAAGTAATGCCAACACGTGTGCCTACCTTATTAATTAATGGAGCTACAGGTATTGCAGTAGGTATGGCAACCAATATGCCGCCTCACAACTTAACAGAAGTTATTAATGGAACAATCGCTTACATTGATAATAACGATATTGAAATTGACGAGTTAATTACACATGTTAAAGCGCCTGATTTTCCAACAGGAGGAATTATTTACGGATACGAAGGTGTTCGTGAGGCTTTCAAAACAGGTCGTGGTAGAGTGGTTATTCGTGCTAAAGTAGGATTTGAAGAAGTAGATGGTAGAGAATCTATCATTGTGACTGAAATTCCGTACCAAGTGAACAAAGCAGATATGATCAAACGTACTGCTGACTTGGTCAACGAAAAGAAAATCGAAGGTATTGCCAATATTCGTGATGAGTCGGATAGAAACGGTATGCGTATCGTTTACATCTTGAAACGTGATGCTACGCCTAATGTAGTTTTGAATACCTTATATAAGTATACACAATTACAATCTTCATTCAGTGTGAATAATATTGCCTTAGTGAATGGTCGTCCAGAGACGTTGAATCTAAAAGATATGATTCATCATTTCGTAGAACACCGTCACGATGTAGTGATTCGTAGAACACAATTTGAATTACGAAAAGCAGAGGAAAGAGCGCACATTTTAGAAGGATTAATTATTGCTTCTGATAATATTGACGAAGTAATCGCTTTAATCAAAGCCTCTAAAAATACGGATGAAGCCAAAGAAAAATTAATCGAAAGATTCAAATTATCAGACATTCAAGCTCGTGCTATTGTTGAAATGCGTTTACGTCAATTAACAGGATTAGAGCAAGATAAATTACGTGCTGAGTACGAAGAAATCATGAAGTTAATTGAGCATTTAAGAGCTTTATTAGCAGATGTGAATTTAAGAATCGCATTAATTAAAGAAGAATTAACTGAAATCAGAGACAAATACGGTGATGAGCGTCGTTCTCAAATCGAATATTCTGGTGGAGATGTAAGTATTGAAGATTTGATTGCCGATGAAAATGTAGTTATTACAATTTCGCATGCAGGTTATATCAAACGTACGAACTTGTCTGAGTACAAAACTCAAAATAGAGGTGGAGTAGGACAAAAAAGTGCTGGAACACGTGATCAAGATTTCTTAGAGCACATGTTTGTAGCTACGAATCACCAGTACATGATGTTCTTTACGCAAAAAGGAAAATGTTTCTGGATGCGTGTGTACGAAATTCCAGAAGGAAGTAAAACGGCTAAAGGAAGAGCATTGCAAAACTTAATCAACATTGAGTCTGACGATAAAGTGAAAGCATTCATTTGCACGCAAGACTTGAAAGATAAGGAGTATGTAAGTAGCCATAATTTAGTAATGGTAACGAAACAAGGACAGGTGAAGAAAACTTCTTTAGAGAAATATTCTAAACCGCGTGTGAATGGGGTTGCTGCAATTACTATTAAAGAAGGCGACGAATTATTGGCAGCTCAATTAACCAATGGTGAAAGTCAAATTATTTTGGCTGTAAAATCAGGTAAATTAGTTCGTTTTGAAGAAACTAAAACCCGTCCAATGGGAAGAACAGCTTCAGGAGTTCGTGGAATTACTTTGAAAGACGATAAAGACGAAGTAATCGGAATGGTAACAGTAAACGATATGAGCAGCGAAATTTTAGTTGTTGCTGAAAATGGTTACGGTAAACGTTCTAGCTTAGACGAGTACAGAATCACGAATCGTGGTGGAAAAGGAGTGAAAACATTGAACATTACTGAAAAAACAGGTCAATTGATCTCTATTAATGCAGTGACTGACAATGACGACTTGATGATTATCAACAAATCAGGATTGACTATCAGAATGGCAGTGGAAGATCTTCGTGTCATGGGACGTGCTACTCAAGGCGTTAAATTAATCAACATTAAAGGTAATGACTCTATTGCTGCGGTAACCAAAGTGATGAAAGACGATCCTGCTGAAGTAGAATTAGACGAAGACGGTAATCCAATTGAAGTCGAAGCTATTGAAAGAGTGAAACCAGTTCTAGAAGTGCTAGAAGATGATGGTGCTACTGACGATGAGGACGAGGAAGAAGATGAAATCGAAGACGAAGAAGATGTTGATGATGCTGACGAAGACGATTCAGACGAATAATTAAAACCAATACATTAAATAAAAATAAAATTTAGAATACTATGAAAAGTAAATATGTACTACTTGCATCAGCATTATTGCTATCAGTTGCCACTTTTGCTCAAAAAGACCAAATCAAAGCGGCTGAGAAAGCCTTAAAAGCAGGTAATGCTCAAGAAGCAATTACTATTTTACAAGGAGCGGAGGCTGCTTCTGCAACTGCGCCAGATGCTGAAAAAGCACAATTCTGTTTTGTAAAAGGAAATGCACATTTGGCTTTAGCCAATAAAAATGAAGATACCGATAAAAATCTTTCGGCTGCAGCCAAAGCATACCAAGATTTATTAGCTATTGAAAAAGCTTCAGGAAAAGCAAAATATTCAGCTCAAGCAAGTACTTCAATTATTGATATTAAATACAAACTAATCAATAGTGCAATTGCAGATTCAAAAGCTGAAAAGCATGCTACTGGAGCAAAAAAATTATACGATGCGTATTTGTTAGACAAAAAAGACACGATCAATTTGTACTATGCAGCATCTACTTATGTAAATGCTAAAGAGTATGAAACAGCATATAATGCGTATGATGAGTTGAAAAAATTAAATTATTCTGGGAAAGGGACTAATTTCTATGCAGTAAACAAAATCAATGGTGAAGAGCAATTTTTCTCTACGGCCAAAGAAAGAGACCAAATGGTGAAATTAGGAACTCACGAAAAGCCAAGAACCGAAGAAATTCCTTCTAAAAGAGGTGAGATTTACAAAAACATGGCTTTGATTTTAGTTCAAAATGGTAAAGTTGCTGAAGCTAAAAAAGCAGTTGCTGAAGCAAGAGCGGCTAACCCTGGTGATAAATCGTTGATTCTTACAGAGGCTAATTTGTATTTGGATACTAAAGATTACGAAACGTACAAAAAATTAATCACTGAAGTATTGGCACAAAGTCCAAACGATGCTGATTTGGTTTTTAACTTAGGTGTAATCAGTTATAATGCTAAAAATTTAGCGGAAGCTGAGAAGTATTACAAAAGAGCTATCGAAATCAAACCAGATTACGTAAATGCGTATTTGAACTTGGCGATCTTAAAATTGGATGCCGATAAAAAATTATTTGAAGAAATTCAAAAATTAGGAAATTCAGAAAAAGACAACAAACGTTACGAAGTACTTAAAAAACAAAGAGAGGCAGTGTTTACATCTGCTTTGCCTTACTTGGAAAAAGCGTCTGAATTAGACGGTACTAACGAGGAAGTAAAAGGAACTTTGTTAAGCGTGTACAGAGCTTTAGAAATGACTGAAAAAGCAAAAGCGTTAAAAGCTAAAATGAAAAAATAATTTCATTTTATCAGAAATAAAAAAGCCGAATTGAAAAATTCGGCTTTTTTATTTATATGACTTTTTTGATGACTCTTAATTTGTGAGTATGTTTTTGAGTTTCGGGGTTAAAAATCCCCAAGTGATCCAGACGATCGATACGTACTTTTCCGCTAGCGTGAATGATGTAATTGTTTTCCATAATGATGCCTACGTGAATAATGTTACCTTCTTCGTTGTCAAAAAAAGCTAAATCTCCAGGTTCGCTTTCTTCAATAAAACTCAATGCCTCTCCTTGCGTGGCTTGTTGCGAAGCATCTCTAAATAAGTGGTAGCCGTTCAATTTGTACACCATTTGAGTAAACCCAGAACAGTCAATTCCAAAAGGCGTTTTTCCTCCCCATAAATAGGGCGCGTTTAAATACATAAAAGCGGTATTGATCAATTTACTTTTGTCTTGTATTCCACTTGTTTTACTACCTTCAAATTCAAAATGAGCCGAATTGATGTCGCTGTGATTTAAAAAAGAAAGGGACGCTCCTAAAGGAATGGGAAGCAAGGTATTATTGGGTGCCGAAATGTAATCAATCAAATCAGCATTCAATACAATCGGTTCTTTTGAAAGAGTATTGTAAGCCGCTTCAGTAATAATTTGAAATTGTTTTGAGTCTACCCAACCTTCATAATCGTCATAGTGTAGTCGGATTCGGCGCCATTGCTTTAACTCTTCTAACACTTCGAAATGTTCGCCAAATAAGACTTGAGAAACAATTTCGCTTCTGTCGCTAGGCTCCAATCGAAGTGGGATAATGGCTAGGTTACAAATTCCAAACATCTAAGACTTTTTATAGTTATGATTGTAAATCAAGGGAATGATTTAGGCTCGTTCAATTAGTATTGCAGAAGCTCCACCGCCACCATTACAGATAGCTGCTGCTCCAATTTTTCCGTTATTTTGTTCTAAAACATTCAATAAGGTAACAATGATTCTAGCTCCTGAACAGCCTAGCGGATGTCCTAGCGCCACAGCACCACCATTGACGTTGATTTTATTGAGGTCAATATTTAATATTTTGGCATTCGCCAAACCTACTACAGAGAATGCTTCGTTAAACTCAAAATAGTCTACGTCTTCAATAGTTAGATTCGCTTTTTTCAAGGCTTTCGGAAGTGCTAACGCCGGACTAGTGGTAAACCATTTTGGTTCTTGAGCAGCATCGGCATACGAAAGGATATAAGCCAAAGGTTGTAAACCCAATGCGAGTGCTTTTTCTTCGCTCATAATTACCAAAGCAGCAGCTCCATCGTTAATGGTAGAAGCATTGGCGGCAGTTACCGTTCCTTCTTTGGTAAAAGCCGGATTTAAGCCACTAATTCTGTCTAGCTTTACATTGGTGTACTCTTCGTCTTTTGAAACGATTACAGGTTCTCCTTTTCGTTGAGGCACTGCAACCGGAACAATTTCGTTGTCAAATTTTCCTGTTTCCCAAGCTTTGGCACTTCGCTCATACGATTGAATAGCAAACTGGTCTTGTTCTTCTCTAGAGATTTTATATTCGTTGGCGCAAAGGTCGGCGCTAACACCCATAGCGGTATTGTCATACGCATCGGTAAGTCCGTCTTTCTGCATTCCGTCTTGTAGGGTAGTTGGGCCAAATTTAGTCCCAGCTCTAAGGTGGGTGTAATGTGGAATCAAACTCATGTTTTCCATTCCGCCTGCCACCACAATTTCGGCATCGCCAGATTGAATGGCTTGAGCGGCAAACATCACTGATTTCATTCCAGAAGCACATACTTTATTTACGGTTGTACAAGCTACAGAATTGGGTAACCCTGCAAAAAGAGCTGCTTGTCGTGCAGGGGCTTGGCCTACGCCGGCTTGTACCACATTGCCCATGAACACTTCGTCAACTAGAGTAGGGTCGAGATTGATTTTTTCTAGTGCGCCTTTAATAGCAACGGCTCCTAATTGTGGGGCAGGAGTAGTAGATAATCCTCCCATAAAACTTCCAATAGGAGTTCGGGCAGCGGCAACAATAACGACTCTTTTGTTCATAGCACTTCTAATTAGTTGATGTAGCAAATTTAATCTTTTTTATGCAAATTCAAATTTTGATTTCAGTATTCTGTTTTGGGAATTATTTATGGGATTTTATTTGTGGCTACTCCCTTGATAGTGAACAGATTTAACTGAAATCTGAAAATAAAAGTAAAAAAAGCCATAAAATAGTTGTGATTAATACAATGAAGTGCTACATTTGCCACCGCAAAATAGGACACGTTCTTTGAGCTTGGAGAGGTGCCAGAGTGGTAATGGAGCAGATTGCTAATCTGTCGACGAGCAATCGTCGCCAGGGTTCGAGTCCCTGTCTCTCCGCTTTTTAATTTTGCTTTTTCGGGGTGTAGCGTAGCCCGGTTATCGCGCCTGCTTTGGGAGCAGGAGGCCGCAGGTTCGAATCCTGCCACCCCGACATAACAATTATTGGTCGCATAGCTCAGCTGGATAGAGCACCTGCCTTCTAAGCAGGCGGTCGAAGGTTCGAATCCTTCTGCGATCACATCACAAACCCACTGGAAACAGTGGGTTTTTTTGTTTGAATTTTTTTGAAAGTTTTTTTACTATATTTGATTAAGCTCAAAGTCAGGAGACTTTGTGCAGCGTGGATTTGTTTGCCACAGCTGTGCTACCGTCTACGGTAGGCACGGATTGTAAATCCGCGCCATCGGGTTTGTAAATCCGCGCCATCGGAGACTTTGAGCAGCGGTTTTTTTTGTGGGTATCAATTAGAAAGAATTTTCAGTATATTTGTTTAGTAATGTCAATCAACTGGATTGATTTGTTTATTTACATGGCACGAGCAAGATGCTCGCGCCAGCAGGGGCAATCAACATTAGTATACCAATCCCTTTCGTTAAATAATAAAAATGAATAATGATGATTATAAAAGTTCTTTATACTGTATTTGTTTTATTACTAAATTATTTAATCTACAAAAAAATAGATGGAGGAAAAATTAGTAAAAATTATTTAATCTTATTAGTGATATATGGTGTTATTATAATTGGCCTGAATTATATGCTTAATTCACTATCTAATAAATTAATAATATTCTTATTGTTTTTTTCTCTTTCAATAATTGTCTTGAATTTTTTTAAATCATTTATTAATGTTTATCAAAAAAGTAATTTGTTAGACAATGAAAAGGTTGAAAAAGTAAAATTCATTATGCTTAATGTAATGATGCCTATAATGATAACAGTTTATCAGATTCTTATAATATGGGTTGACAAATTATTTGATAAAATGATGGTCGTGTATCAAAGTTAGTGATGACACAAATTTCACAATTTAACATATTGATAATCAATATTTAAATTAATTTATTTCAAACAAGGGGAGACTATATGTCTCTCTTTTTTTTTGAGTACTGAAAAATATACGGGTATTCTAGCCCCGATAGAAGCAAGCTACCGTGTAGCGCGGATAGCGGGACAGCACTGGTTGAGAAGATGCGATGGGTGCTACTAATACAATTAATTCTTCTTCTCTAATTGCTCTATAATTTTAGTATAATTTTCAGCTCCTACTTTTTTAGCAATGATTTTCTTGTCTTGGTCTAAAAGATAGATAACCGGAGTTTGTCTCACGTTGTAGAGGGTTTGAAAATCGACATCTTCCTTGGTGTAATTGCCCGTAACCACAGGAGCAGGGTATACATTTGTCCAATCGGATAGTTTTTCTTTATCAATAAACTCTTTCCATTTTACCATCTCATAGTTGTTGTTGTTTACCGCAAAAACGACTACACCTTTTTGTTTCCATTCCTTTTCGTATAACTCATGCATTTTTGGAATTTCGGTGGCGCAATGCCCGCAAGTAGGGTCCCAAAAAGCAATTATGGTGTATTTAGCTTTGATGTCATACAAGTCAATTCGTTTTTGGTCTTGGGTCAACATGAATAAATTTCGCCCTTTGTCGCCCACTAAATTGTCTTTGATACTCGATACTTTGAACTTAAAGAATTCTTTTTGTTTGAGCTGCAGCCAAGCATATTCTTTGTTTTTGAAATAGGTATTGTAAATATTGATAAATACGCGGTCCATCCCCATGATTTTAGGCTCGGAATACAAATCGACAAAATGCAAGCTGAGGTATTTGAACACGTCTCCGCTAGGCAGGTCGGTTTGATTCAAAATCTGGACTATTTCAGAGGTAACCGCTTCGGGAGTTACAGGAACAAAAGAGTTGAAATAGGTAGCGATGCGGTTCTCTAAAAACGGATTGCGCAACAAACGATTGTCTTTAAAATCAATTCCGTCAAAAAAGTGTTTTTTCAAATAGGCAATCGAATCGGTTTTGGTAGCTAATTTTTCTTCGGCAGGTTTGTTCAAGAAATTATCGATAGGTTGGCTCATTCGGAACAATAATGCCAACGTATTGCTAGGATTCGACTGGATGTAATTGTTTTTATAGGTATTGATTTCGCTTTGAATTTTCTTTAAATCTTTAATAACTAAAGCACTGTCTTGTTTGGTCTTTTTATCGGCTAAAGTTTTTTCTAAGGCTTTGATTCCTTCCATTTTGGTTTTGAAAAAGGAATTGAAGTTGTTGAAATCTTGGTTTAAAACCGAATTGCTTATCGCCAAAGTTTTTTCCGTTGGATTGGTTACTTGGATATTGAATTTTTGGTTGGCATCCATCAAGAATTCCAATTCTATTTTCTTGTCGGGAGTCACCAACATATAGATTCCCTCAACGTATTTTTGGTCTTTTTTGAAGACCAACTTTCCGTCATTAGTTCCTTTTACGGAGTCCAAAAGAGTTTGGTACTTCCCATAGTGACTAGCTAGATAAAACATTTTGTTTTTGTATTCCGATGATTGAAATTCAATTTGGCTAGCAGGAATGTTTTTTTTGGCTTGAGCCAATACCGAAAAAGTAGTGATGAAAATAAAGAAGGTACAAACTATAGATTGGGTTTTCATAAAAGTATAATTTTAGTCAAAAATATGATTTTCTATTGGGTTACCATGTAACGAATTCAAATTTAATAGAACTGGCACTAAAGAGTCAAAAAAAAGAAATACTTTTAACAGATAATTATAGAAAATAAAGCGATGCGATTGCGATTATCTTTTTTACTACTGGTTTTCTTTACAACGACTACTTTGCTAAAAGCGCAGCGGGTAGCAGTGGTTTCGGACACTACTTTTGTCAATTTAAAAGACTATAACGCTGATTTTGTGTATGACATGAAATATGCTACTACGGACAATTTTTTGAAAGCCAAAGTTTATGATTGTGCCGAATGTTTTTTGCGTTTAAAAACCGTAAAAGCTTTGGTAAAAGCCAATAAGGAATTTATTCGAAAAGGCTACCGAATCCAACTATTTGATTGTTACCGTCCTTTGGATATTCAAAAAAGAATGTGGCAAATTGTTTCTAATCCGGAATATGTAGCCGACCCAGCTAAAGGTTCCATACATAATAGAGGAGGAGCGGTTGATATTACTTTAGTAGATAGCAAAGGTGTGGCATTGGATATGGGAACTTCATTTGATTTCTTTGGCCCCGAAGCGGGTCATAATTACCAAAATCTCTCTAATGAGGTGAAGCAAAATAGGGTATTCCTGAAACAAATCATGCAAGAAAACGGCTTTGTCTCTTTTGATTCGGAATGGTGGCATTATAATTTGCTCAATGCTTCAAAAGATAAAGTTTCTAATACCAAATGGGAATGCGAGTGATTTTCGGTATTGAATCATTGAACTTTGTTTTAACCACATAGAAACATAGACTTGATGGTTTTACAAAGATGGGGATAGACGTTTTACTATTCACATAGCTATGTAAAAAAATAGTACTGCTTAATACGATTAACCCGTTGAGTGTAATTATCAAAAACGTCAGTTCGAGTGTTTTTTGAGTAATGAAATGAAGCAAAAAATGTATCGAGAACCGTTTTTGATGATAAATTTTCTTGTTCTCGATACGATTTTCTGGCGAAAATCACTCGAACTGACGAAAATTTACAATCTAAAAAACAATTTCACCCAATGGGTTACTATTAGTTCTATGTCCCGTCCAGACGTTTCGGGATGTGGTAAAAAATCAGCGAATCTGTGGTAGATTTAATTAGAAATAATTATATTAATTTTATTTCGCACAGTCAATGTTTTGTATGAAGTAAGTTTCAGGCTCGTACACTTCATTATTCAACTCGGATGTGAATTGTTTTTTGAGTACATAATCTTCCGTATCAGTTAGGTATTTAATACGCATCATCGATACCGGTGATTTTTTTAATTCCTCAAAACTATCTTTCATAAACATAAAAGTTCCAGGCGTGAGACGATTATCAAATCCTTTGTCATCACGTAGCATGGTTCCGCAGTTTTCTTGATCAGTGTGAATTAGAGTTACTACTTTTCCATTGTTTAATTGTAAAAATAATTTCGAATTTTTATCGAAACAATTGGCTTTTATAAATCCTTTGCTTTTTTGAATCAATTGAACGTTCAACAAAGGCATTCCATCGGCTACAGCCAAAGAAAAGAAGATATAACTTGACGTACCTGCAAAGTTTTTCTCGGCAATCATATATTCTTTGGTAGATTTATAGGTGCCAATAGAATCAGTTACATCAGTAGTGTATTCGCACGGTTTTTGTGCGAATGATTGCAAACTGAATAAGAATATAGCGATAGCAAGTACGTGTTTCATGATTATTTTATTTTGGCGCAAATTAAAACTATTTTATCATTATTCATATCGGTTGTGAAAAAACAATACGAATTACCTCCCTCTTTAATCTTCCATTTTTTCCGAATACTATCTACTGTTTCAGGAAAGTTCCGAGTAGTAATGTTGCATTTGGAATTTTCTAAATGAGTTTTGAGTTCTTTTTTGGCATAAGGAATGCTTTCTTGAATTTCAAAAACGCGTCCAGGAAAATCATTTAATTCATTGGAGGTGTACAAATGAGAATGTCTGTGCAGTTTGTTCAATTGGTAAGCAGTGCTAACTTCATTAAAACCGCCTGATTTCATAATGGCGCTATTGGGTTCGTATAAATAGCGTTGCGGTAGTGAATAATTGGCTTCGGTGTCTTCTTCGTTGAGTTGGAATTCAAAAGTAGCAATAGTTTCTTTAGTAAGATTAGCCGTTTTGATGGTAATTGCACCCGAATAGTTTTTGTGCAATTCCCAAAGCAATTCTTTTACTTCGTTTTCCAAAGCTACAATATGGATTGTTTTCACATTTTGTAGTTCGGATAGTCCAGCGGCAATATCCAACAACGGCGCTGTTTTAATTAAAATAGCATCTGATTTTTCAAAATAGAAATCTAAATTCTCAGGTACATTAGGCAAGCAATCTTTTAGCATAAAAACTTTGCCTTTGGCATCATTACGTCGAGAAGGATCAATGTACATCCAATCCCATTTTATGAAAGTTGATTCTAAAGTAGCTAAGCTATCTCCAACAATGCAGTCAATATTGGCAACCCCTAATTGGTTGAAATTATGTTTGACAATTTCTGATAAATCCGAATTGATTTCGCAATGCGTGACATTTTTAAATTTTTTAGCAAAGTAAAAATCATCCACGCCAAAACCACCTGTCAAATCAATAAGGCTATCTCCCTCGATAAGATTCGATTTGTATTCGGCCGTTTTTTCTGACGAAGTTTGCTCCACAGAAATCTTAGAAGGGTAAATAATAGTAGCGGTCTTGAACCAAGTAGGTAATTTATCTTTTGCTTTTGCCTTGGCTTCAATTTGGTTTAAAATAGTTATCCATGCCACTTCTGGAAAAGGATTTTTTTGAAGCGCTAATTTTGAAATGGAAACGCCAATTTGTTCTTGAATAAATTCCTGTATTCTAGGATTTAAAATAGGTAAATCCAAGATTAGATGTTTTTAGTTAATAATTGAATCACCACATTTTTTGGAAAAAATTCTTTCCCAATTACTTTTAAAATAGTGTACAAAGGCACGGCTATTACCATTCCTAATATTCCAGAGAGGAAACCTGCGATTAAAATTACTAAGAATATTTCTAATGGATGAGAACTTACACTTTTAGAAAAAATAAAAGGTTGTGATAAATTATTGTCAATGAGTTGTACAATCCAAAATCCAATTAGAATATAAATTGTAGTAGGCAAAGTGTCTGTTTGAAAATCATTACCTAAATGACTTATCATAGTTAGGACAGCAGCTAAAATGGATGCGATTAAAGGACCTATGTACGGGATGATATTTAAAACCGCACATAAAAAAGCGATGATAACAGCATCAGAAATTCCGAAAATGGATAAGACAATCAGGTACAAAACAAAAACAATACTGAGTTGCAATAATAACCCAATAAAGTAACGAGATAATAAATGATTGATTTTATCAAGGGAATTAATTATAGGTTCTTCGTGGCTGTCTGGAATTAATTTTTTTAGTGTTTCGATAAAGTGAACTTTGTCTTTTAAAAAGAAAAAAGTAATAAAAAATACCGAAGCCAGTCCCACACCAAAGCTACTAATAGTATCAATCACAGTATTCAATAATTCTGGAATAAAATGGAAATTAATTTTAGAAATGATATTGGCTTCTTTTAAAATTTTGGTAGAATCTAAATTGTGATTATCGAGGAAAACCGCAATTTGATTGATTAACTCGTTGATATTTTGTTCTATTTGAGCGGTATTGAGTAGAGACAAGTTTTCACTTTGAGATAATATCAAAGGGATAAAAAGTGAAATGAATCCGATGATAAGGAGAAAGAATAAAACTAATGTGCTTATGGTAGCTACAATATTGGGGAATCGCAAACGAGTTTTTAAAAAACTCATGATGGGTTTCCCAATTAAGGTAAGAATTAAAGATACTATAAGATAAATGAGTACGGATTGTATTTGATATAAGAAATAAAGAGAAATGGCTATAACAACCAAAGTTCCAATGGATCTTAAAATTCCGTTAGCAATAGTTTTAGATGAAATCATTTCAAAAGGGATTTATGTTATAAAGATAGAAAAAGATTCAAAAGAAGCAATTGATACGGTTCTAAAACGCTACTAAATTATTCCTTATTCAATTTATTTGTAATTTCATACAAGGCAATACTTGTAGCTTGAACTACATTCATACTGCTGTTATTTCCATACATAGTGATATGAGTAATTTGGTTTGCAATGGATAATAGTGATTCGTTAATACCGGCTATTTCACTTCCAATTAGCAAGGCAATTTTTTGGTTTTTGTTCACAATTACTTCGTTAATAGGCGAACTCGTTTCGGCTATTTCTAAAGCAATAATTTCGTACTTGTTTTTCAATAAATAATCAATCGCGCTTTCCGTTTCTTCAATAATGGTATGAGGTACTTGTAAATGAGTACTTCGAGAAGTTTTGTTTATTTTTCTGGGAGTCAAAGGAATGTCTTTCCCAATGAAAATAATTTTCTCGATACCAAAAGCTTCTCCAATTCGAAATAGCGATCCTATATTTTGTTGAAAATAAATATGGTCACAAACTAAGGTAATAGGGAAGTTTTTCTTTTCGAAAGAAGTATTTTCGTGAGTAAGTTGCATTAATTATTGAAAATATAATTGATAATATTAGCACCCATTTTTAGTGCTTTTTGGCGTACTTCAATAGGATCGTTGTGTACTTCGGCATCTTCCCAACCATCTCCTAAATCACATTCAAAAGTATACAATAACACCAATCGGTTTTTTATAAAAATTCCAAAGGCTTGTGGTCGCTTATTATCGTGTTCGTGAATTTTAGGCAAACCATTTGGGAAAGAAAACGGTTTTTGAAAAATGGGGTGATTGGCTGGAATTTCAACTAATTCATTTGATGGAAATAGTTTTTTTATGGCTTTCCGAATGTATTCGTTCATTCCGTAATTGTCATCAATGTGTAGAAATCCTCCTGAGTTCAAGTAATTTCTCAGGTTGGTTTCTTCTTCGGGATTGAAAACTACATTTCCGTGACCCGTCATGTGGATATAAGGGTAACTAAAAATATCTGGGCTACTTGGTTCAACTGTAGCCGGTTTTGATTTAATTTTCGTCTGAATAGTGCTATTACAAAAACGAATTAAATTGGGTAACGAAGTAGGGTTCGCATACCAATCGCCTCCTCCGTGGTATTTTACCAAGGCAATTTCCTGAGCGAAGCATTGAAAAGACAGGAATAACAATAAGAAATTGATTTTGCTCATAGTCTATTTTATTTCTCATTAAAAAACACCACACTATGACAGGCTACTACAGCGGCCGTTTCAGTGCGGAGTCTTGTGTTACCTAAAGACACAGGAATGTAATTCTGCTCCAATGCCAATGCAATTTCTTTTTCGGAAAAATCACCTTCAGGACCAATTAATACAGTAACATCTGTGTTCGATTGTAAAACAGATTTTAGTGTTTTTTTATCTGTTTCTTCACAATGTGCAATCAGTTGCAGTCCTTTGTTTTTGTGTTTCATGAATTCTTTAAACGAAATAGTAGGATTTAGTTTAGGTAAATACAATTCGTTAGACTGTTTCATTGCTGAAAGAATAATTTTCTCAAAACGCTCGATGTTGATTACTTTTCTTTCGGAACGATCACAAATGATAGGAGTGATTTCTTGAATACCAATTTCGGTTGCTTTTTCCAAAAACCATTCGTATCGGTCATTCATTTTGGTTGGTGCTACGACTAAATGCAATTGAAATGGAGCAGCAGCTGCTTTTTCAAAGGACACCATTTGAACCGTACATTTCGAATCGGAAGCTAATACAATTTCGGTTTTAAATAAAAATCCTAAACCATTAGTTACAAATAAAATATCGCCGTCTTTCTTACGTAATACTTTAATGATGTGTTTGCTTTCTTCTCTGTCGAAAGAAAAGGTTTCAGTGGCTTCGTTTATAGTAGCATTATAAAATAATTGCATAATTTTAGAATTGAATTCGTGCTTTCGAAACTACCGATGAAGTTTCGAAATGTTCCGATAAAAACTTTTGATAACCTACAATTCCAATCATTGCAGCATTATCGGTGGTGTATTCAAATTTAGGAATAAAGGTCTTCCATCCGTATTTTTTTTCAGTTTCTTTTAGGGTGTTGCGTATTCCGGAATTGGCCGAAACACCGCCACCAATGGCAATTTGTTTAATTCCAGTTTCGTTGACCGCTAATTTCAATTTGTCCATTAAAATTTCAATAATGGTGTGTTGAATGGAAGCGCAAATGTCATTGATGTTTTCATCAATGAAGTTCGGATTTTCTAGTTTTTTCTTTTGAATGAAATACAAAATAGCGGTTTTTAATCCCGAAAAACTAAAATCCAAACCGGGTACTTTAGGTTTGGTAAAAGGGAATGCTTTAGGGTTTCCTAATTGTGCATATTTGTCTACCAAAGGTCCGCCAGGATAGGGTAGCCCGAGTATTTTGGCACTTTTATCAAAAGCTTCGCCAACAGCATCGTCAGTGGTTTCGCCAATAATGGTCATGTCAAAAAAACCATCAACACGAACGATTTGCGTATGCCCCCCGCTAATGGTTAACGCTAAAAAAGGAAATTCAGGTTTGTCAAATCCTTCTTCGTCAATAAAATGCGCTAAAATGTGGGCGTGCATGTGATTGACTGCGATTAACGGAATTTGCAATGCCAATGCCATTGATTTAGCAAAAGAACTGCCTACTAACAAAGATCCCATTAAACCTGGGCCTTGTGTAAAAGCAATTGCAGACAACTGTTCTTTTTGTATATTTGCTTTTCGCAGCGCAGCATCAATCACCGGAACTATATTTTGTTGGTGAGCTCTTGAAGCTAGTTCAGGAACTACACCGCCATATTGATTGTGAATCAATTGATTGGCAACAACATTAGACAGTACTTTATCGTTATGTAAAACGGCTGCTGCAGTATCGTCGCAAGAACTTTCGATGGCAAGAATAAAAACCTCGGAATTTTGCATAAAAAAGCGCGAATTTTAAATTATATTTGGCGTTCTGTATCTGTTGAACAGCGGAGCCAAAATTAAAGAATTTTTATTTAAAGCGTCTTCTTTGGGAAGGCAAATTAGAATTTCAAAAAATTAAATTGTAAGCCGTATCAAAAACGCCAAAAAAATAGTATCGTATTCGCTAATTGGATTCATCCTCTTTTTGCTGATTATGGGCATTGCGCTGAGCTTGCCTGTGGTGCAAACGAGTATTGCTAAGTACGTTATGACTACGGTTAATAAAGACTTTGGAACCGATATTACGATAGATGAGGTTGCTATTTCTCCTTTTGGCGGAGTGAAATTCAAAAATGTATTGATTAGAGATCATCATCAAGATACTTTAATTTACACGGGCCGAATCAAAACTTCTATTTTAGATGGGAAAAAATTGCTTGATGGTGATTTAATTTTTAGTGATTTACATCTGGACGAGGTGTTATTTAATCTAAAAACCTACAAAAAAGAAAAATTAACCAATATCGATGTTTTTATTAATGCCTTTGGACAAGGGAAACCGTCTAAAAAACATTTTTTATTGACTGCCAAAGACGCTCAAATCACCAAAGGGCATTTCATTCTCACGGATGAAAATAGAGTAGTACCTAAGGATGTCGATTTCACCAAACTAAATATTCAACTGTCCGATTTCAAATTGTACGGCCCCGATGTGAATACCAATATTCTAAAAATGTCATTTTTAGATCATCGTGGGGTATATGTAAAAAAATTAAGTGGAATTTTTAGTTATACCAAAAAGCAAATCAAATTAACCAAGTTAGAAGCATTAACTAAAGAAAACTCGGAGATAAAAGCAAATGTCGCTCTGAATTATAAGATTGAAGATTTTGCGGATTTCAATAATAAAGTACAATTTGATGTTCAATTGGCCTCGTCTACTTTGGCCTCGAATGATATTCGTTGTTTTTACAAAGAATTAGGCAAAAACCAATTTTTTTATACCAAAGCCAATTTATTAGGAACACTGAATAATTTAAAAGTTAGTCAATTGAATTTGGTGGATTCTAAAAAGAGTAAAATGATTGGAGCGATCCGATTTAAAAACTTGTTTCATAGAAATGGTCAGGAATTCTACATGAAAGGAAAGTTTAGCACACTTTCGTCAAGTTATGAAGATCTAGTGACTTTGTTGCCCAATGTATTAGGAAAGACATTGCCTACTAATTTGAAAAAACTAGGCAAATTCAATTTAGTTGGTAAAACAGAATTGACCACAAAAGATATTGATGCGAACTTTACAATGACTACTGCTTTAGGAAATGTAAAATCAAATTTTGTGATGCATTCTATTGATTTTATTGATAAAGCATCTTATGTTGGGAATGTCGTCTTGGATAATTTTGACTTAGGAACCTTTGTGTCTGAAAAAGATTTGGGAAAAATTAGTTTGAATTTAGCTATTGATGGGATAGGTTTTACCGAGAAATATTTGAACACACAAATTAAGGGTGCTATTTCTCAAATGGATTATAATAACTATTCCTATCATAATTTAGAGGTAAATGGAAATTTTAAAATGCCTATTTACCAGGGGAAAGTATCAATAAACGACCCTAATTTGAATTTGAGTTTTGATGGTTTGGTTGATTGGACAAAAAAAGACAGTCGATTTGATTTTCATATTGGTATTGCCAATGCTAATCTGTATCAATTAAAGTTTGCTAATGATGCAACCTCTTTATTGAAAGGAGATATTGTAGTGCAAGTGGCAGGAAATACGATAGATAATTTACAAGGAGATGTGTTTGTAAACCAAACTACATATACTAATTCTAAATCAACTTATTTCTTTACTAATTTTAAAGTTAATTCTAGTTTTGACGAAAATAAAATCAGAACGATAACGGTAAATTCTCCAGATATTGTTGAAGGAAAAATTGAGGGTAAATACAAATTCAATCAATTACGAAAATTAGTTGAAAATTCATTAGGTAGTCTTTATACCAATTACAAGCCGAATAAGGTAGAAAAGGGGCAATTTTTAAATTTTGATTTTTCGATCAATAATAAAATTGTAGAAGTGCTTTTTCCTGAAATTTCTATTGAAACCAATACTGTTGTAAAAGGGAAAATTAATTCGGATAAAAATGAATTTAAACTCAACTTTAATTCACCTCAGATTATTGCCGCTAAGAACACTTTTGATAATGTTAGGATTAATGTAGACAATAAAAATCCATTGTATAATGCATACATCGAGTTGGATTCTATTAAATCGAAGTATTATAAAATACGTGATTTTAGCTTGATTAATGTGACAATGAAAGACTCTTTGTTTTTTCGTACGGAGTTTAAAGGGGGAGCTAAAGGAGAAGATTATTTTAATTTGAATCTATACCACACGATTAATAAAGACAAGAAAAATGTTGTGGGGATTAGTAAATCAGAAGTGAAATTCAAGGATTATTTATGGTTTTTGAATGAGAATGACACCCCAGACAATCGCATTGTTTTCGATAAAGGGTTGAGGGAATTCGCAATTGAAGATATTGTTTTGTCTCACGAACATCAAAGAATTGAATTGCTTGGGATGATAAGAGGTAATTCGTATAAGGATTTGAAATTGAACTTTAAGGATGTGAATTTGAATAAAATTACTCCTGAAGATGAATTGTTTGTTTTTGATGGAAATATTAACGGATCGGTCAATTTTAAACAAGATAAAGCAGTCTATCGCCCGACAGCTTCTTTAGTAATAGATCACTTGAATCTCAATAAAACAAATTTAGGTACTCTTGAACTGGATATTGAAGGAGACGAGAGCTTGTCAAAATTTGCTATCAATTCTGCTATTATAGATAATGATTTTGAATCATTTAATGCTAGTGGAAATCTTATCGTTCAAAACAATGAAACGTTATTGGATTTAAGGTTAAAACTAGATCAATTTAAGTTAGCCACTTTAGATCCAATTGGAGGTGAAGTATTGTCAAACATTAGAGGGATGGTTTCCGGCAACGCAACAGTTCAAGGGAATATAAATAAACCAGAGATAAATGGTCGACTTTACCTGGACAAAGCCGGTATGAGTGTTCCTTATTTGGGAGTTGATTATTTTTTGATGGATAAAACAATTGTAGATTTAACTGATGAGAAGTTTTTGTTTAGGAATAATCTTTTAACTGATTCAAAATTTGCTACCAAGGGTGTTTTAAACGGAACAATAGAACATAATAATTTTTCAGATTGGAAATTAGACTTAGGAATATCTTCTAAAAGATTATTGGCATTAGATACTAAAGACACTGAAGATGCTGCTTATTTTGGAACGGCATTTATTAATGGAGTAGCCACTATAAAAGGGCCTACTAATAGTCTTTTTATTAATGTTGATGCGAAATCTGAAAAAGGAACTTCAATTAAGATTCCAATTAATAATGCAGAGAGTGTAAGTGATAACGTATTTTTGCATTTTATTACTCCAAGGGAAAAATTTAATTTACAAAAGGGTATAGTAGAAAAAGTACGTGATTATAATGGCTTAGAGTTAGAGTTTGATTTTAATATTACACCAGATGCGGAGGTAGAAGTAATATTAGATCGAAATTCAGGACATGGTATGAAAGGGAAAGGGAATGGTTCGCTACTATTTAAAATTAATACCCTTGGAAAATTTAATATGTGGGGAGATTTTCAGGCGTATGAAGGAACTTATAATTTTAGAACAACAGGAATTAATAAGCGATTTTCTGTAAAAAAAGGCGGTTCAATCTCCTGGGACGGAAATCCGTTAAAAGCACAATTGAATTTGGAAGCTGTTTATAAAACCACCGCAAACCCTTCATTGTTAATTGATAATTCATCTTTTAATAAAAAGGTTCCTGTTGAGGTGGTCATAGGTATTAAAGGCGATTTAATGAGTCCGGAACCCGATTTTAATATAGATTTTCCAACGGTAACTAGTGTGTTAAAATCTGAGATTCAAACTAAATTGTATGATAAAGAAGTACGCCAGACACAGGCGTTGTATTTATTGTCAACTGGGAGTTTTTTAAGTGCTGAAGGAATGAGTCAAAGTGACTTATCGGGAAGTTTATTTGAAACCGCCACAGGTTTGTTAGGTAACGTTATTAAATCAGAAGACGAGAAGTTTAATTTAGGAATTAATGTGGTAGGAGCAGACAGGCGATTAGGTAAAGAAACTGATGGTCGTTTTGAAGCTTCTATTTCGTCAAAAATTAATGAGAGAATTACTTTTAATGGCAAATTAGGAGTGCCTTTTGGAGGCTTAAACCAAACTGCATTTATAGGTAATGTAGAGTTGCTTTGGCGTGTAAACGATGATGGGACATTAAATTTACGATTTTTTAATAAAGAAAATGATATTAATTATATTGGTCAAGGCATAGGGTATACCCAAGGTGCAGGTATTACTTATGAAGTTGATTTTGATACCTTTAAAGAATTGGTACAAAAAATATTCAAGAAACAACGTATAATTCAAACTATTCCAGCAGAATACTTAGATCAAGATTCAGAAATGGCACCTGATTTTATTCGATTTTCAAATTCGAAAAAGTCAAATAAAGAAGTGCCTAAAAAAAATCAGGAGGCAGTAATTCCAGAAGAAGATTAAATATAATTTTGTAAAGAATTTGCTAATTATCAAATTGTAACTATTTTATTGATTTTTTTTAAAAAATAATTATTTTTATTGCTTTTTTGAAAACTTATTAACGAAAACGTTTGAATTTACAATGGTTTTCTAATTAATTAAAAACATCGCTTTGAAACTAATTCGCGTTTATTAATTTTACGCCAAATACTATAATAATGCCAAATAAAATAAGAAAAATAGGTGTTCTTACTTCGGGTGGTGATTCACCAGGAATGAATGCTGCAATACGCTCAGTTGTTAGAACTTGTGCTTTCCATAATATTGGATGCGTAGGGATTTACAGAGGATACCAAGGAATGATTGAAGGTGATTTCAAAGAGATGGGACCTCGTAGCGTAAATAATATTATTAATAAAGGAGGGACGATTTTAAAATCGGCTCGTTCTATGGAATTTAAAACTCCAGAAGGAAGAAAAAAGGCATACGATAATTTGGTTAAAGCCGAAATCGATGCTTTTGTTGTTATTGGTGGTGATGGAAGTTTTACAGGTGCTTTATTATTCAACTCTGAATACAACTTTCCTGTAATTGGAATTCCGGGTACTATTGATAACGATATTTTTGGAACAAGTCATACTTTAGGATATGATACCGCTTTGAATACTGTAGTAGAAGTAATTGATAAAATCCGTGATACAGCGAGTTCTCATAACCGATTGTTCTTAGTTGAAGTTATGGGACGTGATGCGGGTCATATTGCATTAAATGCTGGTATTGGAGCTGGAGCTGAAGAAATTTTGATTCCTGAAGAAGATATGGGATTGGATCGATTGTTAGACTCTCTTAAAAAGAGTAAAGCAGCAGGTAAATCATCTAGTATTGTTGTCATTGCCGAAGGAGATAAAATTGGTAAAAGCGTTTTCGAATTAAAAGATTATGTAGAATCCAATTTACCAGAGTATGATGTTAGAGTTTCGGTATTAGGACACATGCAAAGAGGAGGTTCTCCATCTTGTTTTGATAGAGTTTTAGCAAGTAGACTAGGAGTAAAAGCGGTTGAGTCTTTACTAGAAGGTAAATCTAACTTTATGGCAGGAATCAATCAAGATAAAATTACGTTGACTCCTTTGGAACAAGCTATAAAAGGACATTCAGAAATTGACACAGAATTGTTACGAGTTTCTGATATTGTATCTATATAAATATATTCTGATTGAGAATCAAATCAGAAATAAAAATTACACTAAATAAACTAAATCTAAAATTAAATTAAAATGTCAAAAGTAAAATTAGGAATAAACGGTTTCGGAAGAATTGGAAGAATCGTTTTTAGAGAGTCTTTCAACAGAGATAATGTTGAGGTAGTAGCTATCAATGACTTATTAGATGTTGATCACTTAGCTTACTTATTAAAATACGATTCAGTTCACGGTCGTTTCAATGGAACTGTTGAAGTGAAAGAAGGTAAATTATATGTAAACGGAAGACACATTCGTATCACAGCTGAAAGAAATCCAGCTGATTTGAAATGGAATGAAGTTGATGTTGATGTAGTTGCTGAATGTACTGGTTTCTTCACTACTGTTGAGACTGCAAGTGAGCACATCAAAGGTGGTGCTAAGAAAGTAATTATTTCTGCTCCTTCTGCTGATGCTCCAATGTTTGTAATGGGTGTGAACCACGAAACTGCAAAAGCTTCTGATTTAGTTGTTTCAAATGCATCTTGTACTACAAACTGTTTAGCTCCAATGGCAAAAGTTATTCACGATAACTTCGAAATTGTTGAAGGTTTAATGACAACTGTTCACGCTACAACTTCAACTCAAATGACAAATGACGGTCCATCTAGAAAAGATTTTAGAGGTGGTCGTTCAGCATTAGTAAATATGATTCCTTCTTCTACAGGTGCTGCTAAAGCGGTAGGAGTTGTAATTCCTTCATTAAACGGAAAATTAACTGGTATGTCAATGCGTGTTCCTACTGTTGACGTTTCTGCAGTGGATTTAACTGTAAAATTAGCTAAAGAAACTTCGTATGCTGAAATTATGGCTGTATTGAAAAAAGCATCTGAAACTACAATGAAAGGAATCTTAGGATTTACTGAAGATGATGTAGTATCTAATGACTTCGTATCTGACTCAAGAACTTCTATTATTGATGCTAAAGCTGGAATTGGTTTGAATTCTACTTTCTTCAAAATTATTTCTTGGTATGATAATGAATACGGTTATTCAAGTAAATTAATTGATTTATCTGTACATATCGCAGGTTTAAAATAATCAATACTTTTTCAATAAAATCCCGTTATTGTTATTGTAACGGGATTTTATTTTTTTACTGTTTTCATTTATTCAGAATGCTATAAAACGTTTAACTTTATAGTCTTTGGAAACAGATTTCCAATACCCAAAAAACCAAAAAAACCAAAAGATGAAATTAATAGTTGATAGTGGTTCTACCAAAGCCGATTGGATTGCGATAGACGATAGCGGAAAAGTATTATTCACAACACAAACCTTAGGTTTGAATCCAGAGATTCTTGATGAAACTGAAGTTGTTGAGCGTTTGAATGATCGTTTTGATATTTTACAAAATAAAAATGAGGCAACTCATTTATTCTTTTATGGAGCAGGTTGTGGAACAGAAAGAATGAAAGTATTCCTTTCTCAGGTTTTTCAGGCTTATTTTCCCAATGCTATTGTTGTCGTTGAAGAAGATACGTATGCAGCAGTATATGCTACTACACCAAAAGGCGAAAAAGCTATTGTTAGTATTTTGGGTACAGGCTCCAACTGTAGCTATTTTGACGGAAAAGAATTGCATCAAAAAGTACAATCGTTAGGTTACATTGTAATGGATGATTGTAGTGGAAACGTTTTTGGTAAAGAATTAATCAGAAAGTATTACTTCAATAAAATGCCTCAGCATTTGGCTGTTGAATTTGAAAAAGAATACGATATGACTCCAGATTACATCAAGAGCAAATTGTATAAAGAAGCTAATCCTAATGCGTATTTAGCAACTTTTGCTAAGTTCTTGATTCAGCATAAAGAAGATCCATTTTGTAAAAAAATCATTTACAAAGGGATGAAATCTTTTGTTAAAAATTATATCAGACAATACGATAATTATCAAGAAGTACCTGTTCATTTTGTAGGATCGATTGCTTTTTATTTAAAAGACGAATTACAAGTTACTTTTGATAAATACCAAATTAAATTGGGTAATGTGTTAAGAAGACCAATCGATGGTTTGATTGCATATCACGTTGCTAATAAATAAAATAGAATGGAAATAGCTGTAATTGCACACGACGGCAAAAAGAATGATTTAGTTCAGTTTTTAATCAAAAACAAAGTTGTTTTGCAACAAGAAAAAATCAAGTTGATTGCCACTGGAACTACTGGAGGTAAGGCTGAAGAAGCTGGATTTAAAGTAACTAGAATGCTTTCAGGACCTTTAGGTGGTGATGCGCAAATTGCAGGTCGAGTAGCGGAAGGAATCACTCAAATGGTTTTCTTTTTTAAAGATCCATTATCAAGCCATCCGCATGAAGCAGATATTAATATGTTAATTCGTGTTTGCGATGTACATAATGTGCCATTGGCAACTAACGAAGCAACGGCACAGTTATTATTAAATGCTATTGCACTGCAATCATAGAGATTTCTACATTTACATTTTTTGGCAAACAAGCCACTTGAACCGTTTCACGAGCTGGAGCGGTTTTTTTATTAAAGTAAGATCCGTAAACTGAATTAATGCTTCCAAAATCATTCATATTTGAAATGAAAATGGTTGACTTGACTACATTCTCAAAGGTCATTCCGGCAGCTTCTAAAACAGCTTTCATGTTCTGCATCACTTGTTTGGTTTCTAACTCAATAGTATCAAGAACTAGTTCTCCGGTTGCTGGATTAATTGCAATTTGTCCTGAGGTGTACAAAGTGTTTCCAGTTAGTACGGCTTGATTATAAGGCCCTATTGGAGCGGGAGCTTTATCAGTAAAAATTATTTTTTTCATAATTATTATTTATCGAATTAAAGTACTTCGTTTATCCCATTTAATATCACTTAATACACCTGATTTGATTCCGATGAAGAATCCCCAGTTGGCATAGGTTCCAAAAGGCGACCAATTAAAATCCATTCTCCAACTTAATAAATCTCTTTCAAAACGTAGTTGTGTGTAAGTTACTCCTTTTTGAACAAAATCATATCCGGTTGAAATTCCTGTTTTCCATTTAGGAGTTAGATCGGCATTGATTGATATCATTAATGAATTTCCAATTATTTTCTTTTCTCGGTTATTATTTCCGTAGGTCAGTGAATATGCAAACGTCATATCCCAAGGTAGTTTTGAGTGGAAAAATTCAGAAATAGTGTCTTCTCCTTTATCTTCAGTATCGTCAAATTGACTTTTCTGGTGATTTCCTAAATTAGGTTTTCCAAACAAATCGTCTTCGCGTCCTCCATTTCTTTTTGTTTGGTCAGAGTCATTATTTTTAGCTTTATCCGAACTCGAAAGGGAATAGTTTAAGGTCATATTTGCACTAGTCATTCGAAATAAACTTCCTCCATTGTCAATATTATAAACATTGATTCTTTTACCAGAATTGTCAATAGCATAGGGGTCTAAGGTGGCTCCAAAATTGACATTCATCTTATTGTCAAAAAATTGAGTACCGCCACTAACACGAACTGGAGACCAAGCAAGTGTTCGTACTCCATCTGCATTTAAATCGTAACTTGTGGACAGATTTAAATTGTTTAACAGCATTACTTTTTTAGGTTCTGTTTTGGTACTGTCTTTATCAGTTACTTTTGCCTCAATTGTATTGCTTAAATCAATTCCTAGGGTATTTGAATTAGAATTTCCTGGAGCGCCATATATTCCATTCTCAAATCGAGAATATTCTTTTATCATAGTACCACTTCCATCTGCAGCATAAGTGTCGTAATATTTTTCAAAGCTAGGGGTATAACCATAAGAAATAGAAGGCCTCATTACGTGTCGGATAGCTTGAATTTTTTTATTAGCACCCAAATTAAATGTCCCATAAATAGTGGTTCCTAAACTTGAAGAAAATGAATAGGTTCTAAAAGCATCAAATCCTTTGATTTCGGTATCAATTACTTTACCTTGTGTAGCATCATAATTTCTACTAATAGTTTTGGTATACCAAACTTCTTTATAATTGAATGAAGAGGATGCACTAAAATATTTGAATAATTTAAAATTGGTGCTTAAAGGTATCGAATGTTGTAAACCTACTTTGGCATTTTCAAACATTTGAGGTTTAAAAAATAAGGAGTCAGTAGTAGAAATACTATTTTTAGCACTTAAATCGTATTGAAGGTTGATATTCTTGAAAAATCCTTTTTTCACTCCATCTTTTTTTACGAATGGGTAGATGCGGTCAACACTAAATTGGAGTGTTGGTAAGGTCATGTCAATTTGTTCCGTTTGTGTGTTCTGAGAATGAGTTGCCGTTAATGATAATCGCGATTGTGGTCCCGACCCATTAAACGTTCTGCTATAAGAGACAGAAGAACTCATAGTATTATTTAGATTTGAACCTATATTAACTTGATTAATAGACTGTTTGAAATATTTACTACTTCCAAGATTAACAGAGGCAGAAAAGTTTGAATTTGGACTGGCTTTAGTGTCTCTAGAATGGGACCATTGAATATTGTAGATTCTTTGTTTACTATAATCGGGATAGCCACGTTCACTTGTAATTAAATTTTCAAAACGAACGTTTACATTACCTCTATAATTGTAGCGTTTTGCATAGTTCGATTCAAATCGCATTCCATAGCTTCCATTGGTGTAATAGTCGCCAAGAATAGTCAAATCATAATGATCACTTAAAGCAAAATAATACCCTCCATTTTGAAGTGAAAATCCACGTGTATTAGAATCATTATAACTAGGCAAAAGAATGCCTGAAATACTAGTTTCTTTTGACATTGGAAAAAATGCAAAAGGTAAGGCAATAGGAGTAGGTACATTAGCAATGACCATATTAGTAACTCCGGTAACTACTTTTTTTCCGGGTACAAACTTCACCTTGTTCGTTTGGAAATAATATTCTGGATTATCTACGTCTTTTGAGGTAGTAAAACGCGCTCCTTTTAGAAAGTATACCGAATCATTTTCTTTTTTAGTAAAAGCAGCTTTTACTTTGAATTCTCCTTGGTCTGTTCTGGAGTTCCAAATAATAGCTTTTTTGGTCTTGAAATTAAATCGGATAGAATCGGGTTCAATTATATTGGCACCTTGTTTGAAATTGGGGAATTGAGTAAATTTTCCAGTAGAGTCTTTTATTCTACCTGCATAGACTTCGTTTTTTTCATAATCAAGTAAAATAACTCCCGATTTTAGTTCAACATCTTGGTAGTAAAGTTCTGCTTTATCGTATAATGTAATATGCTTTTTCTTTTGATCAATTTTGGTGTAGTTGTCCGCTTTGTATTTTACTTTGCCTTCTAAAAACGGTTTTTTAGATTTTAGACTGTCTTTTTTTAGGGTGTCTGATATTTTTTTAGAGTTCAGTTCTAAAGGATTGATAGTGCTGTTTTTGTTTTTTTCAGTTTCTTTAATTAAAGATATTGAGGGTGTTTTTTTCTTAATATCTTGGGAATACAAATTACCAGATCCAATTGTTAGGAAAATTGATAATAAAACGATATTAAATAAGTTTGTACGCAAAGGTTTAAATGCTATTTTTGTAAAAATATGGTTTGTTTTTTGATGTGCCAAACTTACATATTATTTTTCGGCAAAAATAGTCAAATAAATAATTTATAACCATTGAGTTTTAATTAAAATTAACATACAGATTTATGTCTTTTACTTATAAGATTAAGGTTTTATTTTCTTTTGTTCTAATAGTGCTATCATCTCAAATGTATAGCCAAAATTCAAAATTTAAAGTAACCTTGGATGCAGGGCATGGAGCTCATGATTATGGTGCAGTTTATAGTGGGCGAATAGAAAAAAATATTGCATTAGCTGTCGTTTTAAAAGTAGGTCAAATCCTAGAAAAAACTAAGAAAATAGACGTGGTTTACACCCGAAATACGGATGTTTTTATTGATTTAATTGAACGTGCTAATATTGCCAACAGAGCGAAATCAGATATTTTTGTTTCAATTCATTGTAATGCTAATAAAAATACAGCTGCTGATGGTACTGAGACCTATGTTATGGGTTTGAGTAAACTGGCTTCTAATTTAGAAGTAGCAAAAAAGGAAAATTCGGTAATTACAAAAGAGAAAGATTATAAGCAAAAGTACGATGGTTTTGATCCGAATTCCCCAGAATCATTATTAGGTTTTACATTAATGCAGGAAGAGTTTTTAGACAATAGTATTATTCTTGCAAGTAAAATTGAAGAACAATTTGGAAAATTAGGTAAGAAGTTACGTCATGGTGGAGTAAAACAAGAACGATTTATGGTATTACACAAAGCTTACATGCCAAGAGTTTTGGTTGAAATGGGTTTTGTATCCAATCCAGTTGAGGGAGATTTGTTAAATTCAGAAGAAGGTCAAGACGAATTAGCCGAGGCCATTGCTAATGCCATTATGAGTTATAGAAATGAATTTTTTGGGGATGGAGATCTTGAAATTAAAGAATTAAAACCTTCTAAAAGAATTGTTAATAAACTAGTTAAAGATACAGCGAGTCAAGAAAAGTCCAAAGAGATTCTTACGATACCTGAGATTAAAAAAATAGAACCTAAAAAAGAAATTTCGGCTTTGTCTTTAATTTACAAAGTTCAAATAGGAGTAAGTGTTAAAAAAGTAGCTTTAGAACCTAAGAATTTTAAAGGTTTAGATCCAATCACGATGGATTCGTATAAGAGTTCTTTTATTTATATGTATGGAGAAACTTCGGATTATGAAATGGCAAAGCAAATGTTGAAGGAAGCCAAAAGCAAAGGATACAATTCGGCATTTCTAATCGCCTTTAAGAATGGAGAAAAAATAAGTATTCAAGAAGCACTTAAATTATAGCTTTAGTCCATTATTTTATATTAATTTTGCTCAAAAATTTAGATTTTGAAAATATCAAGAGAAATTAAAACAGCTGTACTGGTAATAGCTTCAATTTTGTTATTCATTTGGGGATATAGTTTCCTAAAAGGTAAAGCAGTTTTTGCAAATTATAAAACCTACTATGTTACCTATGATAATGTGGAAGGATTAGCTAAATCCGCACCTGTAACTTTAAATGGTTTGGCTATTGGAAAAGTAAATGATATTACAATAGAGGAGTCTACAGGAAAATTAATTGTAGAGTTACAAATCACAACCGATTTCCCAATTTCAAGTACAAGTTTAGCTACTATTTATGAACCAGGCTTGATTGGAGGCAAACAAATTGCAATTGAACCCGATTTTAAAAATAAAGACTTGGCTGTTAATGGACAGGAATTAAAGGGTAACTTAAAATTAAGTTTAAGTGCATCTGTACAAGAGAAGCTAGTTCCTTTGCAAGCAAAATTAGAGTCTATATTGAATAATACAGATCAATTATTAACTGGTATTAACAATATATTGGATAAAAAATCTCAAGAAAATTTAAAAACAAGTTTGTCTGAGTTGAGTCAAACAATGGTAGAACTTCACGCTACTTCAGTAAGTGCGAGTTCGATTTTAAATGATAACAAATCAGATTTAAAAGGAGTAATCACTAACTTTAAGAAGGTTGCTACAGATTTTGCTAAAATTTCTGATTCATTGAATAGAGCCGACTTAGGAAAAACAGTTAAGAATTTAAATAAAACCTTAGCCAAAGTTGATGGGTTAATGTTGGATTTACAATCAGGAAAAGGAACGGCTGGGAAGTTGTTGAAAGACGAAGCTTTATACAATAATTTAAAAGCAACAACAAAGGAAATGGAATTGTTGTTACAAGATGTTCGATTGTATCCTACTCGTTATATTAATGTGTCTGTTTTTGGAAAGAAAAACAAACCGTATGTAAGTCCCGTTCAAGATTCAGTTTATGTAGGGCCCGCAAAAGGTGCTGTTTCAAAAGTTAAAAATTAGCAATTATGAGCTATTTAGACAATATAGTATTTGCTATTGTACTCGGTATTGGTTTTGGTTATTTTTATGCTAACGTAAAAAAAATAATCAGAAACATCCATTTAGGTACTGATGTAAATCGTAAAGACAATCCTAAAGCCCGTTGGTCTAATATGGCTATGATTGCTTTAGGTCAATCTAAAATGGTAAAACGACCTATTGCTGGTGTTTTGCATATTATTGTCTATGTTGGATTTATTATTATTAACATCGAATTACTCGAAATCATCATTGATGGTTTATTGGGTACGCATCGCGTATTCGCGTCTTTAGGTGTAGTTTATGATGTATTAATAGCTTCTTTTGAAATTCTTGCCGTTCTTGTTATCGTGGCTGTTTTGGTGTTTTGGACAAGAAGGAATTTAATCAAACTAAAGCGTTTTGTTAGTTCAGATTTGAATGGTTCTCCTAAAAAAGATGCCAATTATATTTTATATTTTGAAGTGGTATTAATGACTTTATTTTTATTGATGAATGCTTCTGATTTGCATTTGCAAAATATTCCAGGAGGGTATTCTCATTTTATAAAAGCAGGTTCGTTTCCTATTAGTCAATTTATTGCGCCATTATTTAATGGAATGTCAAATGAGTTGGTACAATTACTATCTGAATTATTTTGGTGGATGCATATTATTGGGATTTTGGTTTTTATGAATTACTTGTATTTTTCAAAACACTTGCATATCCTTTTGGCATTTCCAAATACGTATTATGCTAATTTGAATCCTGAAGGACAATTTGATAATCTAGCTTCAGTAACCAATGAAGTAAAATTAATGATGGACCCAAATGCTGATCCATTTGCGGCAGCTCCAGAAACTACTGCTCCTGTTAAATTTGGAGCAAGCGATGTACACGATTTGAATTGGGTGCAATTGATGAATGCTTATACGTGTACAGAATGTGGACGTTGTACTTCCTCTTGTCCAGCTAACCAAACGGGTAAAAAATTGTCTCCTCGTAAAATTATGATGGATACTAGGGATCGTTTGGAAGAAGTAGGTAAAAATATAGACGCTAATAAAGGTATTTTTGTTCCAGATAATAAGTCTTTATTAAACGATTATATTACTCCAGAAGAGCTTTGGGCTTGTACTTCTTGTAATGCTTGTGTTGAAGAATGTCCAGTAAATATTAGCCCGCTGTCTATAATTATGGATATGCGACGTTATTTGGTAATGGAACAAAGTGCTGCTCCAATGTCTTTGAATACGATGATGACTAATATTGAAAACAATGGTGCGCCATGGCAATACAGTCAACAAGACCGATTGAACTGGAAAAACGAATAAATAGAGAATGCTACTTTAAAGTAGGAGGACTATCAATATAAAATCTAAACCATGTCAGAAAATTTAGTTGTGCCAACAATGGCCGAAATGTTAGCTCAAGGGAAACAACCTGAAGTCTTATTTTGGGTAGGTTGCGCAGGAAGTTTTGACGATAGAGCAAAAAAAATAACTAAAGCATTTGTGCGAATATTGAATCGTGCCAATGTATCTTTTGCTGTTTTGGGAACAGAAGAAAGCTGTACAGGAGATCCTGCGAAAAGAGCAGGGAATGAATTCTTGTTTCAAATGCAAGCTATGATGAATATTGAGGTGTTAAATGCTTATGAAGCAAAGAAAATTGTTACTGCTTGTCCGCACTGTTTTAATACCTTAAAGAATGAATACCCTGAATTAGGTGGTCAATATGAAGTGGTTCATCATACCGAATTTTTAAAATCATTGTTAGATGAAGGTCGTTTGACTATTGAAGGCGGACAATTTAAAGGAAAGAAAATTACGTTTCACGATCCTTGTTATTTAGGTCGTGCCAATAAAGTGTATGAAGCTCCTAGAGAGTTAATCCAAAAATTAGATGTTGAATTAGTTGAAATGAAACGTTCTAAAGCGAATGGATTGTGTTGTGGAGCAGGAGGAGCGCAAATGTTTAAAGATGCTGAAGCAGGTACTAAAGAGATTAACATTGAAAGAACGGAAGATGCTCTAGAAACACAACCGGATATTATTGCAGCGGGTTGTCCGTTTTGCAATACGATGTTAACCGATGGAATTAAGAATAAAGAAAAAGAAAGCGATGTAAAAGTGTTAGATATCGCTGAACTTATTGCTAATGCTCAAGATTTGTAAAATTAATTACAATTAACCTTATACAATTATAAACATGTACGTTCCTTTTGAAAGTTTACCAGAAGAGTCAAGAATTTGGATTTACCAATCCAATAGAAAATTCTCAGATGAAGAAATGACTGAAATCGAAACCGCTTTACAAGCGTTTCTTCAAAACTGGGCGGCACATGGAACTAGTTTAGAATCATCTTATCAATTGAAATACAACCGTTTTATTATTTTGGCTGTCAACCAAGAAGTTCAGAATGCAACAGGTTGTTCTATTGATGCATCTGTTGAATTTATTCAAAGTTTAGAAAAAAAATATAACGTTGATTTGTTAGACAAAATGAACGTAACGTTTAAATTAGGAGAACATATTGCTCACAAACCTTTGATTGATTTTAAGAAAATGGTGAAAGACAAAGCGGTTACTGAAAATACTATTGTTTTCAATAACTTAATTAATACCATCGAAGAATTCAATGATTCATGGGAAGTTCCAGCAGCAGATAGTTGGCACAGCCGTTTTTTCTAAAAAATAGATTTGATGAAAACTTTCTTGTTAAGAACTGGACTCTACTTGTCGTTGTTATTTTTGGTGGCCAATTGTGGGATTATCAAAAATAAGTTCTTAACCCATTCCAAAGTGACGCTTCAAAAACCAGAAATATCGGATTTTGAAGAAGTCTATATCCCGCAGCTTAAATCGGAAAGAAAAAACTTTTTTAAAGACTCAGATGCCGAAACCCATTGGGTTGACAGTATTTATGGTCAAATGACGCTCGAAGAAAAAGTAGGGCAGTTGTTTATGGTGGCGGCGTATTCTAATAAAGACACAACGCATACTAATGCAATTGAGAAATTAATTCGAAATCAAAAAATCGGAGGGGTAATCTTCTTTCAAGGAGGGCCTTTGCGTCAAGCCAATTTAACTAACCGTTATCAATCCAAATCTAAAGTACCTTTATTTGTTGGAATCGATGCTGAATGGGGGTTGAGCATGCGATTGGACTCTACGTATCGTTATCCTTGGAACATGACTTTGGGTGCCATCAAAGATTTGAAACTGATTGAAAAAGTAGGTGAATTGATGGGTAAAGAAAGTAATAGAATGGGAGTTCACTTTAATTTTGCTCCAGTTTTAGACATCAATACCAATCCGAAAAATCCGATTATTGGCAATCGTTCTTTTGGTGAAAACAAAGTCAATGTCACGGAAAAAGCCATTGCTTTGATGAATGGAGTACAAAACCAAGGAGTCTTTTCAACAGGAAAACATTTTCCAGGTCACGGAGACACTGCGATAGATTCCCATTTAGGATTGCCAACCGTTACTTCCTCTCGCGAACATTTGGACGTGGTCGAGTTGTATCCGTACAAACGTATGTTCGACGAAGGTTTAGTCTCAGTAATGGTAGGACATTTGGATGTTCCAAGTTTAGAGTTTCGTCAAAATTTCCCTTCTTCTATTTCGTATAACGTAGTGACCAATTTACTGCAGAAAGAATTGGAATTTGACGGTTTGATTTTTACTGATGCCTTAAATATGAAAGGAATTAGTAAATACAGAAAGCCAGGTGAATTAGAATTGGATGCACTATTAGCAGGAAATGATATTTTATTATTTCCAGAAAACGTGCCTTTGGCTGTAGAAACAATTTCAAAAGCGTATCAAGAAAATGCATTGTCTGAAGAACGTTTGGCTTTATCCATTAAGAAAATTTTAAAATACAAGTTCAAAGCAGGCTTAAATCATTATAAATCGATTGCCATTCCTAATTTGATTAGTGATATTAATCCAGTCGAAAATGAAGCTTTGCAATACCAATTGTATGAAAATGCAACAACAGTTCTTAAAAATGGAGGAGATATACTGCCAATTAAAGATTTGGTAAATAATAAAATTGCTTATGTGAAATTAGGTGACGATACGAACGCTTCTTTTATTTCTACATTAAAAAAATATGCAGATGTTACCGAGGTTACAGCTCCTACAATTGATAGCTTGAATGTGAAATTGAAAGAGTTTAGTACGGTAATTGTAGGCTATCATAAGGCCGACAAGCCATGGAAGAACAACGACTTTACTTCCAATGAGTTGATTTGGCTTCAAGAAATTGCACGGAATAATAGAGTGATTTTAGATGTTTTTGCAAAGCCTTATTCGCTCTTGCCTTTAGCCAATTATACTGAAATTGAAGGATTGATTGTGTCGTATCAAAACAATGATATTGCCCAACAAGTAGGTGCAGAATTAATTTTTGGAGCTATCGAAGCCAAAGGAAAATTACCAGTTTCTATAAACGATAATTTCAAAGTAAACGACGGCCTTTCAACAGATAAATTAAACAGATTGGGTTTTACTGCTCCAGAAAATGTGGGTATGAGCTCTGTGAAATTAACTAAGATTGATGCCTTGGTACAAAAAGCAATTACTGGGAAAATGACTCCAGGAGCTCAAGTTGTAGTGGCTCGAAAAGGAAAAGTGATTTATCAAAAAGCTTTTGGGAATTACACCTATGATTCGGATGTGAAAGTAACTAATGAAACCATTTTTGATGTAGCTTCTGTGAGCAAGATTATAGGAACATTGCCCAATGTGATGCAGCAGTATGACCAACAAAAAGTGAATTTAGAATCTACTTTGGGTTCGATGGTACCCATTTTTGCTAATTCGGATAAAAAAGACATTCGGTTTAAAGAATTATTATCTCATTACGCAGGGTTAGTTTCTTGGGTTCCATTTTACAAAGCTACTTTAGATGCAAAAGATAAGCCTTTAGCAAAATACTATAGAAAAATAGCCGATTCACAATTCTCAAAGCAAGTCGCTGATAGTCTATTTATACGAAATGATTATCATGATACGATTATGAAAATTATAGTTGACAGTAAGTTATCTGTTAAAAAGGAATACAAGTACAGTGATTTTACCTTTATTATTTTAGGAAATTATTTAGAAAGACTAACAGGAAAAACTTTAGATGTTCTGGCTACGGAACAATTTTTCAAACCCTTAGGTGCAACGAATACGTTTTATAATCCTTTGCAAAAAATTGACAAAAACCAAATAGCCCCAACTGAAATAGATTCGTATTTCCGCCACCAAAAAATTCAAGGTTATGTTCATGATATGGCAGCTGCTATAGAGGGTGGAGTTGCAGGACACGCAGGAGTTTTTTCAAATGCTATGGATATAGCCAAAATAATGCAAATGTATTTGCAAAAAGGAAATTATGGCAACCAACACTACTTTTCGACTAAGACTTTTGACGATTTTAATACCTGTTATTTTTGCGCAGAAGGAAATCGTAGAGGTTTAGGATTTGACAAACCCCAACTCAGCGGAGATAGTCCAACTTGTGGTTGTGTTTCAAAGTCCAGTTTTGGACATACTGGATTTACAGGAATTATAGCTTGGGCCGATCCAGTGACTGAAATTGTTTATGTTTTTATATCGAATAGAACGTATCCAACAAATCCTGTAAACATTCTTTCGAAAGAGCATATTCGAGAAGACATTCAAAAAGTCATTTCAGAGGCAATAATAAATTAAAAATATGAAGAAATTTAATTGTATCATTTTTTTGTTTTTAAGCATTGTTTTAGGAAATGCACAAAATCTAGATATTGATTTATTGAAAAAAATTAATATCAATAGAAATACGACATTAGATCCTGCATTTAAAATAATTACAAATTCTGCAGTTCCAATAAGTATAGCAACACCTGTAGTGATTTATTCAATTGGTTTGATTCAAAAGGATTCATTAATGAAACAAAAAGCCTTGTTTATTGGAGAAACGTTTTTGGCTTCTGCTTTTGTGACAATAGCTTTAAAAGAAATAATTCAAAGAGAAAGACCGTATGTGAATCATCCTGAAATAATTCCTCATTCTTTAGAAGGGAGTTATTCAATGCCATCGGGGCATACTTCAACTGCATTTGCAACAGCAACGTCTTTGAGTATGGCCTATCCTAAATGGTATGTAGTTGTGCCTTCTTTTGTTTGGGCAAGTTCTGTAGGCTATTCACGGATGCATTTGGGGGTTCATTATCCTTCAGATGTTTTAATTGGCGCTTTGGTTGGAAGTGGAGCAGCTGTTCTTACGCACAAAGCAAATCAATGGCTAAATAGGAAACATAAAAAGAATTAATAGTAATTCGTATTGTAATTTCTTTCCTAATATTCTGAAAAAGCAGATTTAATTTCAGTAAATTCGTATTCTTAAATTATATCAATGAGAATAGCAATAGTTTGTTATCCCACATTTGGAGGAAGTGGAGTTGTGGCGACTGAATTAGGTCTTGAATTGGCTCGCCGTGGTCATGAAATCCATTTTATAACCTACAGTCAACCAGTTCGTTTAGCGCTTTTAAATCCCAATGTACATTACCACGAAGTAAACGTGCCTGAATATCCCTTATTTCACTACCAACCGTATGAATTGGCTCTGTCAAGCAAATTAGTTGATATGGTAAAGTTGTATAAAATTGAAGTGCTCCACGTACACTATGCAATTCCTCATGCCTATGCAGGTTATATGGCAAAACAAATGCTAAAAGATGAGGGAATTGACATTCCTATGGTTACTACACTTCACGGCACTGATATTACCTTGGTAGGGAATCATCCGTTTTATAAACCAGCAGTAACTTTTAGTATCAATAAATCAGATTTTGTAACATCAGTTTCACAAAGTTTGAAAGACGATACACTTAAATTATTCAATATTAAAAATGAAATTCAAGTAATTCCTAATTTCATTGAATTGGATCAAATTGAAAAAGAAGATAAAACACCTTGTCAACGTTCAGTTATGGCCAATGAAGAGGAGCGAATTATTACTCATATTAGTAATTTTAGAAAAGTAAAACGCATTCCAGATATTATTAAAATATTCCATGCTATTCAAAAAGAGATTCCAGCTAAATTAATGATGGTAGGTGATGGGCCTGAAAAAGAAAAAGCAGAGTATTTATGCCAAGAATTAGGAATTTTGGATAAAGTTATCTTCTTCGGAAATAGTAACGAAATTGACAAAATTTTATGCCAAACGGACTTGTTTTTACTGCCTTCAAAAACAGAAAGCTTTGGATTAGTTGCTCTAGAAGCGATGGCATGTGGAGTACCTGTAATATCAAGTAATGCAGGTGGTTTGCCAGAAGTAAATAGAGATGGTTTTTCAGGGTATTTAAGTGAAGTAGGTGATATTAAAGGAATGACTAAAAATGCGTTGAAAATACTAAAAGACGACGCAGTACTGGCGGAGTTTAAGAAAAATGCTTTAGTTACAGCACGGCAATTTGATATTAAAAAAATTCTACCGCTATACGAAGAGTTATACCGTAGAGCAATTGCTAAATATTCATAAATTAAAAATGCCACTTTTTAAAGTGGCATTTTTATTTATTACATTAGAATTTATATCTAATTCCTAAAGCAATATCTCCACCATAATTATTGTTAAAATAGCCGTTTCCACCAAATTCAGGTCGGTAGTCTAAAGAAAGTAAAACAGGAGCGTCTTTGAAATTATATTCAATTCCGACATCTCCAGCTACAAAAGCAAAACTACCACTACTACCGGAAGTACTCCAACTTCCTAAACCAGCTCCAGCACCGGCATACCAATTGAAATTGTTGTCAATTTCCCATAGCCATTGGTAAATTCCAGTTAATTTGAAAGCGCTCACATCGTGATTATTTCTCCAACCTAAATCAGCTTCTAATCGATTGTTCTTAGATAAACCTTTTTGGTAAGAGATTTCAGCACCAAAACCATTGTTGTCTCCCAAACGCAATCCTAAAGCATTTTTTGAAATTTCTTGAGCCTGTGCAGTAAACCCTAATCCCATTAGTAGTACCGCTGATACAATTAATTTTTTCATAGTCATTTATTTTTATCTAATTTAATCAAAAAACGCACCAAAAAGGAATAAATTGTGTTGTTTCTTTATTTAAAGTTGCTATTTTTTAGTTATTAAAAAGAAAATTAATTAGTTACCTCAAGAAAAACTTTAAACCTTAAATTTTTAAACTTTAAACTAAAATGGTACTTTTGTTCAAAACTAATTATAATGGCAGGAAATAGCTACGGCACACTATTTAGAGTTACTACTTTTGGAGAATCACACGGAGAAGCTTTAGGCGGAATTATAGACGGATGCCCTCCAGGTGTTACAATAGATTTAGAAGCAATCCAATTTGAAATGTCAAGAAGAAAACCGGGGCAATCGGCTATTGTTACTCAACGTAAAGAACCAGATGATGTTCAGTTTCTTTCTGGTATTTTTGAAGGGAAAACAACTGGTACTCCAATTGGTTTTATTATTCCCAATACCAATCAAAAATCAGACGATTACTCTCATATAAAAGATAATTACAGACCCAGTCATGCCGACTATGTTTACGACCAAAAATACGGTTTTAGAGATTATCGTGGAGGAGGAAGAAGTTCGGCTCGTGAAACAGCGAGTAGAGTAGTAGCGGGTGCAATTGCAAAGCAAATGCTACCTGAAATTAAAATTAATGCTTACGTTTCTTCAGTAGGTCACATCCATTTGGATAAAAAGTACCAAGAGTTAGATTTCTCAAAAATTGAAAGCAATCCCGTTCGTTGTCCTGATGAAAAATCAGCGGCAGAAATGGAAGAATATATTCGTGAAATTCGCAAGCAAGGAGATACTGTTGGAGGAGTGGTGACTTGTGTTATCCAAAATGTTCCAGTAGGATTGGGTGAGCCTGTTTTTGATAAATTGCATGCCGAATTAGGTAAAGCCATGCTTTCTATCAATGCTGTAAAAGGATTTGAATTCGGAAGTGGTTTTTGTGGTGCCGAAATGAAAGGTAGTGACCACAATGATTTGTATTTTGCAGACGGAACAACTAAAACCAATCTATCAGGCGGAATCCAAGGAGGAATCAGTAATGGAATGGATATTTATTTCCGAGTAGCGTTCAAGCCCGTTGCTACTATTATGCAAAAACAAGACGCTTTGGATAACAAAGGAAATATTGTTGAAATGACAGGTAAAGGCCGTCATGATCCATGCGTAGTACCTCGTGCAGTACCTATTGTTGAGGCAATGGCAGCTATTGTTTTAGCTGATTTTCATTTGATAAACAAAACCTATACTAAATAGTAGGAGCTATTTCCTGCTGTGCGCTATATCTTAGCCAGCGAACCCCGCTGTCAAAGGATGCCGCTTCCATCAGGGCTAACCAAAAACCAATAGTAAAATGAAAGAAAATACCAATAAAAATTCGTTCTTTTCAGGGCTGACAGGACAAATTCTGACAGCAATGATTTTAGGTGCTGTATTAGGAATTGTTATTCATACTAATTGCACTGACGAAATAGCGCAATCATTTAGTGCTAAAATCAAAATGTTAGCAACAGTTTTTATCCGTTTGGTACAGATGATTATTTCCCCTCTAGTATTTACAACTTTGGTTGTAGGTATCGCTAAATTAGGGGATATTAAAGCCGTTGGACGAATTGGAGGAAAAGCATTGGGTTGGTTTTTTACCGCTTCTTTTATTTCGTTATTGCTAGGAATGTTTTTTGTGAATGTTTTAGAACCAGGAGTAGGTTTGAATTTGTCTAATATTGATTTAACAACTGCTTCAGAGGTTACTGCTAAAACCCAAACGTTGTCTTTCGAAAATTTTATCGAACATATTGTTCCTAAAAGTATTTTTGAAGCTATGGCTACCAATGAAATTCTGCAAATTGTTATTTTTTCAATTTTCTTTGGTTTGGCTGCGGCAGCTATTGGAGATAATGTTAAACCAGTAATAAATGCATTGGATAAGACATCGCATATTGTTTTAAAGATGGTTAATTACGTGATGAAATTTGCGCCTATTGGTGTATTTGGTGCCATTGCAGGAGTTTTTGCTGTAAGAGATTTTCAAGAATTAGCAATTACTTATTTCAAATATTTTGGCTCATTCTTAATTGGTATTACCTCTTTATGGACGGTATTGATTTTGATTGGATATATCTTTTTGAAGTCTAGAATGACCATTTTGTTAAAGAGAATTATGAATCCCTTGATTGTTGCTTTTGGAACAACAAGTAGCGAGGCTGTTTTTCCTAAGTTAACCGAGGAGTTAGAACGTTTTGGTGTAAAAGATAAAATAGTTTCATTTATGCTTCCTCTTGGGTATTCTTTTAATTTAGATGGAAGTATGATGTACATGACTTTTGCTAGTATATTCATTGCTCAGGCATACGGAGTTCATTTGGATTTAGGAACACAGATGACAATGCTTTTAGTCTTGATGCTTACGAGTAAGGGAATTGCGGGTGTGCCAAGAGCTAGTTTAGTGGTGGTTGCGGCTACTTGTGGTATGTTTGACATTCCAGTTGAAGGTATTGCATTGATTTTGCCAATTGACCATTTTTGTGACATGTTCAGAACAGCAACCAATGTTTTAGGAAATGCCTTAGCAACTTCCGTTGTTGGTCAATGGGAAGCAGATAAAGAAGAAATCGCAGACTAACTTTTTAGCGATTATAAAAATATAAACAGAAATCTCTTTTTGGGGCTTCTGTTTTTTTATTGCATACTATCAAATAAACAAAGGATCATTTTCCTGAGAATACATCTGAGACAATAAAAAATAAGTATCATCCAAGTGGTCTTTAGTAGTATGCCTTTTAGATTTTTTTGAAGGTTTCAGTAATTCATTTTTTTTAATCTCTAGCGATCTAAAATTACCCATTATTTTTGCTTTTTTCAGGATGTATTTTGCAGTATTCATAATAGTGTTTTTAATATTATTTGAAATAAATCGAATCGCCACGCCTTAGGCAAAGACGCAACGATTCTACTGTAAATAAGGACTCAGTAGTATTCTTATTTACAATTTTTATTGGATAGCAATGGTTTTAGCGGTTTTCTTCGCACTACCCTCTTTTTTGGCAATTTCTACATGAAGGATACCGTCTTTATAGTTCGCTTGAATTTTATTTTCGTCAATATATTCAGGCAAAGCAAAAGATCTAAAAAAAGACTGGTAATTAAATTCTTTTCGAATGTAATTGTCTTTTTTTCTAGATTCTTCTTTTTCTTCTTGTTTTTCAGAAGAAATAAGGAGTGTGTTATTATCGATTTCGACTTTGAAATCTTCTTTTTTCATTCCAGGAGCCGCTAGCTCTACTTGTAATTTATTATCTGTTTCTTTTAAGTTTACAGACGGTAAATTACTACCAATGGATGAGAAATTTCTGTCTGTCCAATCGAAGATATCTCTTGAAAATAAATCATCGATTAGATTGGTTGTTGGGATTAACGGCAACAAGCTTTTTCTTTTTACTAAAGTTTCCATACTAATAAAGTTTAATTGTTTGTTATTAAGAGCAACAAACTTAATTAAGATATTAATTTATGGAATCGTATTTAACATATAAAACGTTGTAAATTAGCTTATTGTCGTTTAAGTGTAAAATAAAAAAACGTTGGTATTAATACCAACGTTTTTTGTTTTGTTTTGAAGCACTTGATTTTCTTGATTTATGAGCTCCACCACTTCGATTGGAGTTTTTGGGTTTCTCTGTAATCGCATTAGGACTTCCTGAATGCCAAGGATACGGATGATCAGCAATGATTTTGACATCCACTTTAATTAGTTTTTGAATGTCTTTCCAATACGGTTCTTCATCTTTACTACAAAATGAAATCGCAATTCCACCATTTCCAGCACGACCTGTTCTACCAATTCGGTGAACGTACGTTTCAGGAATATTAGGTAAATCAAAATTAATTACAAAGGGTAATTGGTCAATGTCAATCCCACGCGCAGCAATATCTGTAGCTACAAGTACACCGACTTCTTTATTTTTGAACGCTTCTAATACTCGTTGTCTTGCGTTTTGCGATTTGTCACCGTGAATCGCTTCAGCAGCAATATTGTTTTTACGCAATGCTTTAACCACATTATCAGCTCCGTGTTTGGTTCTCGAAAAAACTAGTACATCGGATAAATTTTCATTTTTAATTAAATGATAAAGTAAATTTCTTTTTTCTGTCTTTTCGACAAAATAAATACGTTGTTCTACTTTTTCGGCAGTCGACGAAACAGGAGAGACTTCCACTTTAGCGGGGTCTTTTAAAAACATTTCGGCAAGTTCTCTAATAGCAATTGGCATAGTAGCCGAGAATAGTAACGTTTGTCTGTTTTTTGGCGTAAGCTTTACAATCTTTTTTACATCATTGATGAAACCCATGTCGAGCATTTGGTCTGCTTCGTCAAGAACTAAAGTGTGTAAATGATCTAAATTGATAAATCCTTGTTTGTGTAAGTCCAATAATCTTCCAGGTGTAGCAATGACAACATCAACTCCTTTTTTTAAGGTATCTACTTGCGGAATCTGAGAAACACCACCAAAAAGGGTGATTTGAGTCAGATTAGTATATTTGGCATAAGTATCAAAATTTTGACCAATTTGAACTGCTAATTCACGGGTTGGCGTTACAATTAAAGCTCTAATTTCTTTAGCTTTTTTTGACGAACCTACAATTCGGTGTAATTGATGAATAATTGGAATGGCAAATGCAGCCGTTTTTCCAGTCCCTGTTTGCGCACATCCAATTAAATCTCTACCTGCTAATACTAACGGAATCGATTGTTCTTGAATAGGAGTGGGGTGTGTATAACCTTCTTCATAGACGGCTTTTTGGATACTTTTTGAAAGTGATAAATCTTCGAATAACATATTTTTGATATTAAATATGCTGTAATATGTACAGCAATACTTGGCAAAGATAGTGTTATTATTTTTGATGCATTAGTTTTGTAATTCTTCAGGTTGAGGATTTACTTTTTCATTATTGGATTTTATGAAATCAGTAATTAAATGCCCGATAATTTTACCAATTAGATGATCGTTTTTTTCTTCGCCTAAATCTGGAGCGCCTTCGCAAAGGTGCAAGTAAGTGGCGTTTTGAAATTTTCCAAAGAAAGAAACAAATCGTCGTAGTTCTTCTATTGAAAAACCAGTAAGTGTCATTGTACTGCTAGCAATATTAGGTATAGCTCCTAAGTCTATTTCTAGACCAAAAGCCTCTTGATTGATAAAATCTAAAGCTTGAACCATTTCATAATCAAATTCTTTTTCTTTTCTAATATTGATGCTGTCATAAGTAACATATCGAACACGATCTTCGATTTTCTTCAACGTATCTAAAACACTTTTGGAAGTGTAGTTTTCATGTAAACCAAAAATAAAATATTTTTTCAAGAAACCTTCTTCGTAAGCATAGGAGAAAGCATTACCGCTGTGACGTCCTTCTAATATTCTAAAATCAGAATTAGCATCAAAATTAATAGCATTGATAGGTTTTCCTTTAGCTAACGCAGTTCCTTTTATGTTACCGTAGGCATTATTGTGCCCACCTCCAATAATAATAGGTGTTTTTCCTAGTTTTACAATATTGAAAATAATATGCGAAACTTCTTTATCAATTTTCTTGACTAATTGACTTAGTTTAGATCGGTCATCAATATCGTTGAAATCTAAATGTTCCACTTCTACCATTTCATTAGCAACATTGAGTTGACCTAGGATGACAATTTGGTTTCCTTTACAAAATCGGTTGTGCTGAATGTTAGCGATACTTTTTATAGCACTATTCCATGCAGAGGCTGCTCCAGGTCTACCGTAATTAGCTCTAATTCCAATATCTTCGGGGATTCCCAATACTACATATTTAGCTTCGCAAGTAGCAAGAAATTCTAATGGTTCTATTCCTTTAGGTACAGTAATCATTTTCTCTCCAAATTTAATTTCCCCATTTCGATGGTTGGTAATTTTGCCGAGATCCGTTATTGTGAAAGGAATTAGTTTATCCATAATAAAAATTAATTTTTACCAAAAATACTATAAATGTCTTAAAATACGTTGTGTCATAAGGATATATTATTATTTTTGTAAAAACTATTAAACTATAAAATTAAAAAATGGAAAATCAAAAAAGCAACTCAAATTTAAAAGCAGTAGTAATTGTATTACTATTATTACTTTTAGGAAGTTTAGGTTACATTTTTAAAATGTCGACCGATGCTGAAATTGTAAGAACAGAATTAAAAACTACTTTGACTGAGAAAGAATCAGTGATGAAAGATTTGCAAGAGTTAAAAGCAACGTATGATGCTGCTATTGCAGAAAATACTACGATGTCCGAAGAATTAATCAAAGAAAGAGATAAAGTAGTAGCGCTTATGGAAGATTTAAAAAAATCTAACGGAGACGTTTCTAAATTTAAAACGCAATTGACTTTATTGCAAAATAATATGAAAGTCTTGATTGCTGAGAACGATAATTTGAAAAAACAAAATGTTACTTTAACTACACAACGTGATAGTACAAGAGTAGTATTAGTAGAGTCTAAAAAAGCGAATGAAGCTTTAACAGCTCAAAATTCAGATTTAGCTAAAACAGTTGAAAAAGGGTCTGTATTAACTGTTTTGAACACTAAAGGTGCTGCTTATAAAGTGAGAAGCTCTGGAAAACAAATTGAAACTGAAAAAGCAAATAGAGCTGACGTACTTAAAGTAAGTTTTACCATTGCTGAAAATAAAATTGCTAAATCAGGAACTAAAACATATTATGTTCAAGTAATTGATAGCGAGAATAATGTTGTTGGAGACAAAAAGACAGAATCTTTTGGATCTAAATCGTTAACATATAGTTTTACAACTAATGTGAAATATGAGAATAAAACGATCGATGTTTCTGAAGACTTAGCTGGAAAAAAATTCGCTAAAGGAACTTATTTTGTGAATGTTTTTGACAAAGATGAATTGGTTTCTAAAACTAGTTTTTCTTTGAGATAACAATCAATCAAGTTATTAATAAAAAAGGGAGCAATTTGCTCCCTTTTTTTATGCTATTTAAATGATAGCTTTTATTCTGAAACTTTAATTTCAAATAGCTTATCCCAATTTTTACCTGTTACAAATAGTGTTTTAGTTTTAGGATTGTAAGCAATTCCGTTGAGTACTTCAGCGGTTGGATTTTTCACAAATTTTCGTAGACCAGATAAATCCAAAATTCCTTCAACAGCTCCATTTAATGGGGTTATAATTGCAATGGCATCTTTTTGCCAAACGTTAGCATAAATTTGACCATTAATCCATTCTAATTCGTTGATTGATTTTATTTTAGCATTTCCAGAATAAACATTAATATAATCTACCATTTTCAAAGAGTTAGGATCCATTTTCCAAATTTTTTCGGTACCGTCCGTTTGGTAAATGTACTTGCCATCATTTGTCATTCCCCAACCTTCAATGTCTTTCTCATAAGTAAAGGTTTTTTCTAATTTCAATGTAGTCGCATTGTATATAAATCCTGTTTTTTCCTGCCAAGTAAGTTGGTATAATTTATTGTTGACAAAGGTGATTCCTTCTCCAAAGTACTTAGCATCTAAATTGTTTTGTTTGAATATTTTACCTGTTTTATAATCGTATTTTCTAAAATAAGAAGCTCCTTTTTGGCCTGTACTTTCAAATAAAGTGTCATTATGAAATTCAAGACCTTCTGTGAAAGAAGCTGTGTCGTGAGCAAAAGTGTTTACAATAGAATACTTCAATAATTTAGGCTGTACATTGGAAACTAATTCTACTCGGTCACTAGCTTCGGTGTTTTCTCCTTCAAAGTAAATAATAGCTTTCAGATTTTGATAGCCAAGTTTCTGATTTTTAAAGGCAAAAGGTAGTTTATCTAATCCTTTTGTAGTACCAATTTTAGTTTCGTTTACATAATACACAACACTATCAACCGTTTTTGAATTAGGATTTAACAGATTTAATTCGATGGATTCTTGAGGCTGGTATTGTGCTTTAAATTGGTTTGTATCAAAAGTAAATAAGGTGTTGTTTTCTTTTTTAGCTCCTCCACAGTTGGATAAAATCAACCCTAATAAAATGATAAATAAGAAGTTATACTTTTTCATAGTGTAATATTTGAATGCTCGAATATACAACCTTATTTTATTAGTAGCAATGCACTTGCAAAAATATAAAAAGGTTGTATATTTGCACCGGCAAGTCCTACACGACCAGCTCCTGCAGACTCCCCCAGGATGGGAACATAGCAAGGGTAAGCGGTTGAGCGGTGCGATGTAGGTCGCTTGCCATTTTTTATGAATCTTCCATTAGGAAGATTTTTTTGTTTTAGGGGTATTCAGAACTTCTTTTTTGAGTATTTTTATAGTCTAAAGCATTTATAACAAATTGATACATTCGGATGAGTAAAGTAGTTTTAATTACAGGAGGATCTTCGGGAATAGGGAAGTCTATTGGAACGTTATTAAGCCAAAAAGGATTCACTGTATACGGAACGAGTAGAAATCCTGAGAAGGTTTCAAACGCTGTTTTTCCATTGATTGCATTGGATGTTCGAGATGCTGCTTCAATTCAGTCAGCAGTAGCTACAATCATTCAAGAAGCGGGGAGATTAGATATTGTAATTAATAATGCCGGTGTGGGTATCACAGGTCCTTTGGAAGAAATTCCAATGGAGGAAATCAAAAACAATTTTGAAACTAATTTCTTTGGTCCTATCGAAGTAATGAAAGCGGCATTACCTCAAATGCGCGCTCAACAATCAGGACTGATTATTAATATTACCTCTATTGCAGGCTATATGGGATTGCCGTACCGAAGTGTATATTCGGCTTCCAAAGGGGCTTTGGAATTAATAACGGAAGCGTTGCGAATGGAAGTGAAGTCGTTTGGAATTCAAATTACGAATGTGGCTCCGGGTGATTTTGCTACCAATATTGCAGCAGGACGTTTTCATGCACCAGTGGTTCAAGGTTCGGCTTACGAGAAAGTATATGCAGGAGTTTTACAAACCATGGATGCACACGTTGATAGTGGTAGCAATCCGAATGAAATGGCTGAAGCACTATATCAAATTATTCAAAATCCTAATCCTAGAATTCATTACAAAGTAGGCGTTTTTATGCAAAAATTCTCGATTGTTTTGAAAAGAATACTACCCGATAAAGTCTATGAAAAAATGCTGATGAATCATTATAAGTTGTAATTTTGCACCGAATTTGCGTGAGGGATTGCAGTGAAAATCCTTTTTCAAAGAAGGAGATTGCAACGTAAAGCCCGACCCTTGTGGTCACGCCCAAATACTAACACATAACAAATAGATACATATGAAATTTTTTATTGACACGGCTAATTTAGCTCAGATTAAAGAAGCACAAGCTTTAGGTGTTTTGGATGGAGTAACTACGAATCCGTCATTAATGGCAAAAGAAGGAATTACTGGTAAAAACAACATCTTGAAACACTATGTTGACATTTGCAACCTGGTAGATGGCGATGTAAGTGCCGAAGTGAATGCTTTGGATTTTGAAGGAATGATTAAAGAAGGAGAAGAGTTAGCTGATTTACACGAACAAATCGTGGTAAAATTGCCCATGACTAAAGAAGGAGTGATGGCGGCTAAATATTTTTCGGATAAAGGTATTAGAACGAATGTTACTTTGGTTTTTTCTGCAGGACAAGCATTGTTAGCTGCTAAAGCTGGGGCTACTTATGTTTCTCCGTTCATTGGTCGTTTGGATGATGTTTCTACAGATGGATTGGCGCTTATTGAAGAAATTCGTTTAATCTATGATAATTACGGATTTGAAACTCAAATTTTAGCAGCTTCTGTACGCCATACGATGCATATTATGAATTGTGCTAAAATTGGTGCCGATGTAATGACAGGACCACTTTCGGCTATCTACGGATTGTTGAAACATCCATTAACCGATATTGGATTAGCACAGTTTGTAGCTGATTTTGAAAAAGGGAATAAATAATAGTTTCCTTTTATAAATAAAAAAATCCCATCAATGATGGGATTTTTTTGGTTTTGGAGTTTAATGTTTTGGGGCGCTTTGCGTTCGGGAGGGTTTCGGACTACAAAGTATTAAATTATTACTAATGTTCATCAAGAGTACAAAACTACAAGTTTGTACGTCAGTCCGCCTGATGCAAAGGCTGTGTTAGCTGCTGGCTTTATTCTTCTTTTAAGGTCGTTCCTAATATTTTTAATGTATTTGATAATTCTATAAATGAAGGTAAAAGCTTCTTTAGTTCAGCCTTGTCTTTTGTCGATAATACAGATGTCACAATTGTCGATTTACATTCGATTACCAAAATAACTTCATTTCTACCATTCGGATAGTCGTAAGTAATTGTCAAATAGTTACCAGTTAAATAATCATTAGCTTTAATGTTGTCAAATTGTTGTTTTAAAGTGTCAATTTTTACACCATCAAATTTATCAGATATGTTATCATTGTTCCCTTTCACCCAACCGCTCAATTCGGGCTTGCTATTGTAATCAATTCCATAAACGTATATGTAAGTTTCATTACTTACATCCTTCACGTCTGGTTTAATAAAAAATGGCAATTGGTCATTTTGTGCTTGAATCCAATTTTTAGGAATGTCAACAAAAATTGTATGTTTTTGTCCAACTATCATTTTTGATTGTCCAAATGTTTGTCCTACAAATAGAATTGACAAAATAAATGCTGATAGATATTTCTTCATTGTGTCTATGTTATTTTTGTTTTAAGCTTGCAGTTAACTTATTTATATGCTCAGTTTCTTGCTCTTTTGTTGAGCATGGCTAACTAATTTTTATAACTCAGTTACAGAGTATTTCAAATGTAGCAATTTATTTTAATTTTTAAAATGTAACAATTTGAAAATGTAACGATGAAAAGGAGTTTAGTCTTATATTTCCTTATATTCCTTATATGGTTATTGAATTTACGATTTACGATATTAGATTTACGAAAATTAGCCACTGAAATGAATTCAGGGTAACAAGTCTTTTGTTGAGTAGAACTATATTTCCTTAATATGGTTATTGAATTTACGATTTACGATATTAGATTTACGAAAATTAGCCACTGAAATGAATTCAGGGTAACAAGTCTTTTTGAGTAGAAATTATATTTTCGTATATGCCTTATTAATATACGATTTACGATATTAGATTTACGAACCCGTAGCTTCGGGATGATTCAAAAAAAACCTCCAAATAGCGATGGCTCTTTGGAGGTAGGTTTGGTTTTGGTTAGTTGCGTATTTTTAGTGTCCACCACCCACTTCGATATCGTGACCGATACCTTGTTTTTCTAAAATTCCGATTACTTTCCAGCCGTAGAATGCTATAAATGCAAAACATAGAACAGGAATAAAATACGAAGTATGAATTCCAATTACATCGGCTAATTTACCCTGTAATGGTGGAATAATTCCTCCACCTAAAATCATCATGACTAAGAATGCAGCTCCTTGAGAAGTATATTTTCCTAAGCCCGCAATTCCTAAAGAGAAGATACAAGGCCACATAATACTCAAGAATAAACCACCACTCATAAAAGCAAAAATAGCAATTGTTCCAGTTGTAAGTAAACCAATTAGCATTGCAATTGCTCCCAATAATCCAAAAATCATCAATGTTCTTGATGGTTGGTCTTTACCTAGGAAGAAACCAACAATTTGGAATACAATTACAAATGCATAGGCATACAATGGCGTAATATCTTGTCCAGAAATAGCATTAGCAGTCAATACAACACCAAAAGCTACATACGGTACTACAATAAGCAATATCTTTCTCATTTGTGAAGACGGATTGAAAACCGAAATAGCTCCAGCCCAACGTCCAATCATTAAACTTCCCCAATACATAGACATAAATGGTGCAAGTCCTGGACCTGTAATAGCTCCAAAATCTTCTGTTTTTAGCAATTCTCCTAAATTACTACCAATACTTACTTCTACACCTACATAAGAGAATAGAGCAAGCATTCCTAATACTAATTGAGGGTATTTCATAGCGCCCCATCCTTCAGGATTTTTTTGAGCGGTAGCATTAGCAAATAAAAGCCCAATTACAACCACTAATAAAGTAGAGATAGTAAGTCCTAATCCTAAATAATCGACTTCTTTGTTTTCAATAAAACGAGTAATAAATTCTGGATCTTCGTAACGAGAAAAAATGTACCCAAAAATAACCACTAATAATGCAGTAATTGCAATAAGTGTTTTTAAGGCTTTGTTTGCTGTTTCAAAAGAGTCATCACTTTTTCCAGCAGGTAATTTTTTTGAAAAATGAAATAAGGCGGCTGCCAATAAAAACAATCCACCTACGGCCATGTATAAGGTAATCATAGAATCTAGCGAGTCTGCTTTTTGTGCAAATTCTTCAATACTTACCCCTGAAATTACTCCAAAAAGTGCAAATGACACTACGATTGGCCCAATAGTAGTTCCTAACGAGTTAATTCCCCCCGCCAAATTCAATCGGCTAGATGCAGTGTGAGGTTCTCCTAAAGAAGCAGCAAAAGGTTGTGCCGAAGTTTGTTGTAGAGAGAATCCTAAAGCAACAATGAATAAAGCGCCTAAAATAAATAAATAACTCCCTTGAATTACGGCTAGAATCATTAATGCAGCACCAAACGTACTAATCAATAATCCATAAATGATTCCTTTTTTGAATCCCCATCCGTTTAATATATCTCTTTTGGCAGCACTACTAAAAATAAAAAGGAGTAAAGCTCCTATGTAATACGCCCCATAAAAAGCAAAGTCAATTAACTGACTTTGGAATTGATCTAATCCGAATTTAGCTTTACAAAAAGGGATAAAAACACCGTTTGATGCTCCAATAAATCCCCAAAAGAAGAAAACCGTGATTAAGGTTGAAAGAGCAGAATTGTTTGCTCTAGTCTGTTCTGAATTCATTTTTGTTTTGGTTTTTGGTTATAAAAATTAATTGCTGTAAGAGTGTAAAAGTATTTGTTACTTAAATTAAAAAAAAATAAATTGGAATAAATATTGTTAAAATTGTAGAATAAATGGTTTTTGATTGTAAACACTGCTTTTCTTCTAATATATACTACAACAAAAATTGATTTTAGTATTCCATTTGCGCTCTTAGAATTTAAACGCAATACTATTTAGATTTTTGCTACTTTTGCAAAAAAATTAAAGACATTATGTTATCAGTTAATAATCTATCAGTTCAATTTGGCAAGCGAATTTTATTCGACGAAGTAAATACCACCTTTACTCAAGGCAATATTTATGGTGTAATTGGAGCCAATGGTGCTGGAAAATCTACCTTTTTAAAGATCATCTCTGGCGAAATGGATCCCACTTCGGGACACATTCATTTAGAACCAGGAAAACGTATGTCGGTTTTGAACCAAAATCATAATATGTTTGACGAATTTACGGTTTTGGAAACCGTAATGATGGGGAACAAGGTTTTGTATGCCGTTAAAAAAGAAATGGATGAATTGTACTTAGATTATAACGATTCTAATGCCGATAGAATAGGAGAGTTGCAAGTGCAATTTGAGGAAATGAACGGTTGGAATGCTGATTCGGATGCGGCGTCTATGCTTTCTAATTTGGGTATTACAGAAGACAATCATTATACTGTAATGGGAGATTTAGAAGGAAAAATGAAAGTTCGTGTGCTTTTGGCACAAGCTCTTTTCGGAAATCCTGATGTATTGATTATGGATGAGCCTACCAATGATTTGGATTTTGAAACCATCGCTTGGTTAGAGAATTTCTTGGCTAATTATGAGAATACGGTAATTGTGGTGTCTCACGACCGTCACTTTTTGGATGCAGTTTGTACGCATATTTCAGATATTGATTTTGGAAAAATCAACCATTATTCAGGAAACTATACGTTTTGGTACGAGTCAAGTCAGTTAGCGGCAAAACAACGTGCGCAACAAAACAAAAAAGCAGAGGAAAAGAAACAAGAATTGGAAGAATTTATTCGTCGTTTTTCTGCGAATGTCGCTAAATCAAAACAAGCAACTTCTCGTAAAAAGATGATTTCTAAATTGAATATTTCAGAAATTAAACCGTCAAGTCGTCGTTATCCCGCGATTATTTTTGACCAAGATCGTGAAGCGGGAGACCAAATTCTGAATGTAGAAAATTTAAGTGCTTCTATTGATGGAGAAGTTCTATTCAAAGGAGTGGATTTGAATATGGCAAAAGGAGATAAGATTGTTCTTTTCTCTAAAGATTCACGTGCTACGACTGCTTTTTATGAAATTTTAAACGGCAATCAAAAAGCGGATTCAGGAACTTATGATTGGGGAATTACTACCAATCAAGCGTATTTACCAGCTGAAAATCATTCGTATTTTGAGAATGATTTGACTTTGGTAGATTGGTTGCGTCAATGGGCAAAAACGGAAGAAGAAAGAGACGAAGTGTTTATTAGAGGTTTCTTAGGAAAAATGATTTTCTCAGGAGAAGAAGCATTAAAAACAAGCCGAGTGTTATCTGGAGGAGAAAAAGTACGTTGTATGTTGTCTCGTATGATGATGGAGCGCGCTAATATTTTGATGTTAGATGAACCAACCAATCACTTGGATTTGGAGTCGATTACAGCGTTCAATAATTCGTTAAAAAACTTTAAAGGTTCAGTTATATTTACTACTCATGACCATGAGTTTGCACAAACTGTGGGTAATAGAGTAGTGGAGTTAACACCCAATGGAGCAATTGACCGTTACATGACTTTTGATGATTATTTAGATGATGAAAAAGTACAGGAATTAAGAACGAAAATGTATTCTTAAATAGTTTAAAAAGCCTTGAATTTTCAAGGCTTTTTTTTAGCTAATTTTTCTGTGATTTTTAATTATCAATCATAAAACAGAATTTGTATATTTGCCTAACCAAACATTACACTTTACCATGAGTCAAAAAGTATTACTTACTGCAAAAGAAGTTACTATCATACTGCATCGTTTGGCTTGTCAATTAATTGAAAAACACTTGGATTTCTCGGATACTATTTTAGTTGGAATCCAGCCTAGAGGTGTTTTCTTGGCAGAACGTTTAAAAGAAATTTTAGAAAAAGAATACCAAACACCAGCGATCACTTTGGGTTATTTGGACATCACTTTTTTTAGAGATGATTTCAGAAGAACCGAAAAACCGTTAGAGGCAAATAAGACCAATATCAATTTTATAGTTGAAAACAAAAAAGTCATTTTTATTGACGATGTGTTGTTTACTGGGCGAAGTATTCGTTCGGCTTTAACTGCTATTCAATCTTTTGGAAGACCTTCTGAAATTGAATTATTGGTATTAATTGATCGACGTTTTAGCCGTAATTTACCAATTCAGCCTGATTATAGAGGAAGACAGGTAGATGCCATAAACGACGAAAAAGTAAAAGTGTGTTGGAAAGAAAATGATGGAGAAGACGGAGTATATTTAATTACCAATTAAGTAGAAAGTCAATCATTAAAAAATTATAATTGTAAAGAAAAATGAAAGAATTAAGCGTAAATCATTTATTAGGAATAAAATACATTAACAAAAATGATATTGACTTAATTTTTGAAACCGCAGATCATTTTAAGGAAGTTATCAATAGACCCATTAAGAAAGTTCCTTCTTTACGAGACATTACCATTGCCAACATCTTTTTTGAAAATAGTACCCGAACCAAACTTTCTTTTGAATTAGCCCAAAAACGATTGTCAGCTGATGTGATTAGTTTTTCGGCAGCACAGTCTTCTGTTAAGAAAGGGGAAACACTCATCGATACCGTAAATAATATCCTTTCCATGAAAGTAGATATGGTGGTGATGCGTCATGCCAATCCAGGTGCGGCTTACTTCTTATCTAAAAATGTAAAAGCAAGTATTGTTAATGCAGGAGATGGTGCACACGAACACCCAACCCAAGCCTTGTTAGATAGTTATTCAATACGTGAAAAATTAGGTGATGTAGCGGGGAAAAAAGTAGTAATTGTGGGCGATATTTTGCACTCTCGTGTGGCTTTGTCTAACATCTATGCTTTGCAAATGCAAGGAGCAGAGGTAAAGGTATGTGGACCAAAAACATTGATTCCAAAACACATCGAATCACTTGGAGTGACAGTTGAGTCTAACCTACGTAAAGCGCTTGAATGGTGTGATGTAGCTAATATGTTGCGAGTACAAAACGAACGTATGGACGTGAATTATTTTCCTTCTACAAGAGAATATGCGCAGCAATATGGAGTAGATAAAAATCTTTTGGACTCGCTAAACAAAGAGATTGTAATTATGCACCCAGGACCTATCAATCGTGGAGTTGAAATTACAAGTGATGTTGCCGACTCTCAACAATCGGTTATTTTAGACCAAGTAGAAAATGGAGTAGCTATCCGAATGGCGGTTATTTATCTTTTGGCTTCAAAAATCCAATAATTTCATACTAATTACGTAAATTAGTTCGTTTCAAATTAACTGTATTATGCAGTTGTTAAAATCCAATTTATGAAAGTAGATCAAAAAGGACATACGATAACAATAAAAGATACTCAAGGAGATTTTACTTCATTTTTAGATAAAGTGTCACAATCTAATTCCTCCTTTGATACTCATAATTTAATTATCGATTTGTCTCATAACAAATCGGTTACTCTTGCTGATTTAAAATTGTTGTTACCTTTATCTAAACAACATAAAAAAGCAAAAAAATCATTTGTTGTGGTAGCAGAAGGGATTGATTTTAATGCTGTTCCATCTCAACTGGTTGTGGTTCCATCCAATTTAGAAGCCCACGATATTATTGAAATGGAAGAAATCGAACGTGATTTAGGATTTTAATGAAGCTAACCATTCTTGGCTGCTATGCCGCTACCCCTCGAACGATAACGAATCCAACTTCCCAGTTATTGGAGATCAATAACAGAATGTTCTTAATTGATTGTGGAGAAGGCACTCAAGTACAGCTTCGGAAAAACAAAATCAAATTTTCTAAAATCAATCAGGTTTTTATTTCTCATTTGCATGGTGATCATTTTTTTGGTTTGATTGGATTGATTTCAACTTTTAGTTTGTTAGGAAGAACAACGGATTTACATATTTATGGTCCAAAAGGTATCAAAGAAATTATTCTATTGCAATTAAGGTTATCTAATTCGTGGACGAATTACGGTTTGTATTTTCATGAATTGGAATCGGATGAAAGTGAGACTATTTTTGAAGACGAAAAAGTGTTGGTTAAAACCATACCTCTAAAACATCGAGTATATACTAATGGTTTTTTATTTCAAGAAAAAGCAGGGGCTCGCAAGTTGAATATGGATGCAGTTTTGAATTACGAAATTGAGAGTTGCTATTACCAAAAGATAAAAAATGGAAAAGACATCACTTTAGAAGATGGTAGAATAATTCCCAATTCAGAATTGACTTTTGATCCCCTTCCCCCCAAAAGTTACGCCTTTTGTTCTGACACAGTTTATTATGAAGCAGTCATCCCGATTATTGAAAACGTTGATGTTTTGTACCATGAATCCACTTTTTTAGAATCAGAAGAAGGTTTGGCTCAAAAGACCTTACACTCCACAGCAAAAGAAGCTGCTCGAATTGCTTTGAAAGCCAATGTAAAACAATTAATTTTAGGGCATTATTCGACTCGATACGAAAGTATAACATTGTTTAAAGAAGAAGCCGAAACCGTTTTTCCAGAAGTGCTTTTAGCAGAAGATGGCAAAACGTTTGAATTGTAATAAAGCATAAAAAAAATAATCCATGAAAGATTTAAGTGATTACCGAAAATCCTATGAAAAAAGTGAATTGTTAGAAACTTCTATTCCAGAAGATCCAATTAATTTGTTCAATAGATGGTTTCATGAAGTAGAGGACTTTGGAGGCAATGAAGAAGTCAACGCTATGACGGTGGCTACTATTGGTTTGGATGGATTCCCAAAATCGAGAGTTGTTTTATTGAAGAAATTTAACGAAGAAGGATTTATTTTTTATACCAATTATAATTCAGAAAAAGGCAAGGCTATTACTACTAATCCTAATGTTTGTCTTTCGTTTTTTTGGTCTAGTATGGAGCGTCAAGTGATTATTAAAGGGATTGCTCAGAAAACGTCTGAAATCATTTCGGATAATTATTTTGCTTCTCGACCAGATGGAAGTAAATTAGGAGCTATTGTATCGAATCAATCTGAAGTGGTACCTTCAAGAGAGTATTTAGAAGAAAATTTAAAACAATTGGAAGCTAATTTTGAAGGCATGGTTATTCCAAGACCAGAACATTGGGGAGGATTTTTAGTTACTCCTTTGGAAGTTGAGTTCTGGCAAGGTAGACCTAATCGCCTTCACGATAGAATTAGATACATTGCTCAGTCTGATTTTAGTTGGAAGATAGACAGACTGTCTCCTTAATGTAAGAATTTATTTGTAAATACTTGAAAATTAGCTATTTAAATCGTTTTTATTTGACTTTTGTCGATTAATGTTGTACATTTGCACCGCTTAATTAATACATCAACAATTTAAATTTTTTAAAGGAGTTTGCCCCACAATCTACTTTAAGCTTGCCCTACTTTTATGAAATTATTTTTATTACGTGTCCTTGTACTCGTTTTTGTACTTGGCACCCTAAATTCTTGTACTGCAGATGCACCTGCATCAGTTACAACACCGGCCGTTTCTCAAACTTCTGTTCCTTATCCGTACACTACTTTTGAAAATGAAACCTTGACATTAATCAATAATTACCGAGTTAGTATTGGTTTGAATGCCCTAATTAAGTCAGATTATATCTCTTTTAAAGCCGAAGAACATAATAATTATATGATTGCTAATAATGTGGTTAATCATAATGATTTTGTGGCCCGTTCGGAAGATATTATGAAAACTTTAAGTGCTAAATATGTTACCGAAAATGTAGCATATAATTATACTACTCCAAAAGCTGTTTTAGATGCTTGGCTAGCAAGTGAAGGACATAAAGCCAATTTGGAAGGTAATTATACTCATTTTGGGCTTTCCGTTCGTGAAAATCCAACTACCGGAAAAAAATATTACACTAATATCTTTGCTAAGATTTAAAGAACTGTATAGTTATAAAAAGGGCGAATTTCATTAGAAATTCGCCCTTTTTTATAAAGCAGTAATAATAAATTCACTACGTCTATTTAGTTGATGCTCCTCTTCTGTACAAGAAACTCCATCAGAACAGTGGTTCACTAGTTGAGCTTCTCCATAGCCTTTGGCTGTTAGGCGATTGGGATTCACTCCGTTTTTAATTAGCCATTGAATAGTAGCTTTGGCTCTATTACCTGATAAAATTTCATTGTATTTAAAAGTACCTCTACTATCAGTATGAGAACGAATGTCTAATTTCATACCTGGATTATCCGTTAAAACAATTAATATTTTTTCTAAATCTATAGCGGCTTCTACACGAATATTATATTTGTCGAAATCAAAGTAAATATTTTTTATACCAAAACATTTTCCTAAATCATCACCTATAGTTACTTTACATTTTGTTTTTTCTAAAGCAATAGGTAGGTACGTTCTTCCGTCCAATTTTGAGATACTGATTTTTTGTTCTTTGGTATTGTATTCTGTTTTTTCGGCTCTGACGTAATAGTCTTGATCGCAATCTACTTTTAGAGAATAATTTCCTTTGGAGTCAGATACAATTGTATTTAATAAATCGAATTGTTTGTTATACAAACTAATCGTTGTATTTGGCAACAATTCTTTAGAATTCTCATCGGTGATTTCTCCGTATAATTCTTGTTCACAACGTAGTCGTTTGGTTTCCAAGAATTGATAAATATCGTCTGATCCTTGCCCGCCACTTCTATTGGAGCTAAAAAAACCTCTTCTAGTTTTAGTATCGATGAAATAGGCAAAATCATCTTTGGCTGAATTGACACTTTCCCCCACATTTTGAACGTCGGTAAAAGTTCCGTCAGGGTTAATTTTGGTTACAAAAATATCAAATCCACCTAATCCCGGTTGCCCGTCTGAAGCAAAATACATTTCATTCTCCTCCGTGATCGAAGGGAAACTTTCTCGTCCAATGGTATTGATGCTATTGCCTAAGTTTATAGGGGTTCCAAAACTTCCGTCCTCATTGATCTGTACTTTGTAAATATCGGATTCACCAAAAGAATCTGGTCGGTTCGAAGCAAAATAGAGTGTTTTTTCATCAGGACTTAATGCAGGATGTGCTGTGCTGAATTGGTCACTGTTGAAAGGTAATTCGGTTACATTGGTCCATAGTCCATCTACAGCATACGCACGGTATATTTTCAAAAGTGTAGTTTTATCTTGGCTTTTACCCTTTTTACCTTTTAGAAAATTATTGCGACTAAAGTACATTGTTTTTCCGTCTTTGGTAAAAACAGGGGTAGCTTCATGAAATCTTGATTTTACGGCATCATCAAAGGGTTCTGGTTTACTTAAGGTTGCATCTTCAGCTAGTTCTGAAGTATACAGATTAGTGAAATATTGATTGTTCCAAGAATGGATTCGGTGGGATAAACTTCCAGTGTCTCGAGCTGTCGCAAACACGATTTTATTTCCATACTTTGCTGTGCCATAATCTGAATATTGAGAATTAATCCCAGCATTTTCGATTTGATATCGACCCGAATTGGCTTTAATTTGGTCAAGATAATTCATTGACTTGTCAGTAATTCCAATTTTTTGACGGAACAATTGCTGCATTTCGTTTGCTTTTTGGTTTTCACCAATTGATTGTAACGATTGCGAATAGCGAAAATAATATTCAGGTTCTACATCAGTATTCATAGCAAATAGTTGACTGTACCATTTGGCAGCCGATTCTAACTCGCCGTTGAAATAATACGAGTTGCCTATTTTTTTATACATATCAGCTGATTGGTACCCTTTTTCGGCAACTCTCTCATAGGTTTTTATAGCATCGATATAGGCTAAATTAGTATATTTTTTATCCGCTGATTTTAGTTGGGATTGTTGCGAATAGCTATTGAATGAAAATAGATTCAATAGGGCGATATAGAGTGTGAAATACTTTTTCATAATCGTATAGTTTAGAAGTATTTAAAAGAATTATTTTCTTTTTTTAGATTTTTTAATTGGAACAATTTCTGATTTCTGATTCAATCGAAGTAGTACCTCATTCGCTAATTTAGTATTGCCAATACAGTGTAGGCAATCAGCATACTGATAATAATATTCGGGTTCTAATGGAGTTCTCATAGCAAATAACTCTCCATACCATTTAGCCGCTTTTTCATAGTTGGAATTGAAATAATAGGAATCACCTAATTTTTTAAATAAATCGACTGACTTGTATCCTTTTGCTGCGACGCGTTCATAAGTATTGGTTACATCAACATAGGCATATTTTTCATTGACTTTATCGGTAATAAAAAGGGTTGTTTTTTGACTAAATCCTTTTAGATAAGCGAAGTTTACTATTGCTAAGTAAAGTAGTGTACGGTTTTTCATAATGGTAGTTTTTAAAAGAATCTTGGTGTAGTCATTCGAGTGTTGTTTTTAAATAATTCATAGCGAAGAAAAACTTCATGAGATCCTGAATTGTATCTATCTAAATTGGTAGTTTCTAAATCGTAGCCATAACCAATATGTAGCCCTTCGGAGATTTGAAATCCTACCATGCCACTCATTGCAGCATTCCATCTATAAGCAATACCAATAGTAAGCTTTTCGATGAACATAAAATTTGCAGAAATGTCAGCTTGCAATGGTGCACCTTGAACTAATTTGAGTAACCCTGCGGGTTTAAATTGAATATCATTTGAAATAGTAAATACATATCCACCCATGAGGTAATAGTTTATTTTTTCTTTAAAAATAGCTACCTCGTTATCATTATACCGATTGGTTTCAATGAAATTAGGAACTGAAAATCCCACATAAGCCTTGTCTGAATGCAAATAAATACCCGCTCCAATATTGGGTGTAAATTTGTTATTAAAGTCATGTAAACTAGGGTCGTTATCTACAGGATTGAGTTTGTTTACATCTAAACTAAATAAATTAGCTGTGGCTTTCATCCCAAAAGAAAGTATAAATGTCTCCGAAGTGTGAATAGAATAGGAGACGTCCGCAGAGATTGTGTTTTCTTGTGTTGGTCCAATTTTGTCATTGACAATTGATATCCCCAATCCTAAATTACTTTCATTGAGGGGAGTATTCATAGAAAACGTATTGGTTACTGGAGCTCCGTCAAGGCCAACCCATTGGGTACGATGTAAAGCAAAAATGCTTAAGGCTCCTCTCGATCCTGCATAAGCTGGATTGATAGTAATTGTATTGTACATATACTGTGTAAATTGAGCATCTTGTTGAGCATAATTAAGCATCGATGTCAATACTAAAACGAAAGAAAATAATAGAGTTTTCATAATTGCGGTTTTATGGTATCATTCAATAGAATGCGTTATTTATTTTTTTATAATCCCAGAAAATTTAATTCTCAGGGAATATTATTTGTATTATTTGGTTAGGAATAGATATCCTACTTTTTTATTATTTTGAATGGTATTGTTGTTGTCAAAAGAAGTATACGTCAAAATATAAAAATACGTTCCAGCAGGTAATCCTGATGATTGACTTACAGCTGATTGCCCGATTGAGATGCCATCAAATGCATTAGTAGTATTGTTATACCCTTTAGTTGAATACACTAATACTCCCCATCGGTTGTATATTTCGACAGTATTATCAGGATAACAATTGGTGTCATTAATATTGTCAATTACAAACTTCTCATTGATACCATCTCCGTTTGGAGAAAAAGCGTTGTGAACCACTATAGTTCCACAAGGCAATACAATTCCGCCACAGTCTGTAGTTACAGTTACCGTAATTCTAATACTTCTAGGGCAATTGGCATCATTAATCGCATATTCGAAAATATAATCTCCTACTGCAAGAGTCGCTGCATTAAAATTATTACCTTCTAATTTTCCTGTATTAGAAAAGTCTGTCCAAGTTCCTGTAGTTGGAGTTCCTGTAGGGAATAGAGAAGTTAAATCAATGCTTGTAGTTTCTCCATCATTACAAACAGAACCTGTTAGTGTAATCAAACTATTAGCAATTGTTACATTCACAGTTTGAATAAATTCTGAAGTATTTCCACAGGTGTCTGAAACGCTCCATTTTCTGTTGATTATATAAGAATCAGTGGTTTGGTTACTAATAGTTTCTGTGAAAATAGTTGAGTTAATAGCAGAACAGGCATCTACAAAAACTAATTCTGGTTTCACAGGAATTGCATCACAGTTAGCTGTAACATTAGAGTTAAACTCGCTAGTAGTTATAGGTCCAATTTTGTCTTCTACATTAATAGTTTGTGAAGCAGTTGAACTATTACCACAAGTATCAGTTGCTGTCCAAGTTCTTGTTATCGAATAGGAACCAGCACAACTTCCTTCTGTTTTGACATCTTTAAAAGTCAAGTTAAAATCAGAGCCGCATTCATCAGTCGCTGTTGCAAATGCAAATACAGGTGAATTTGGACAAGTTATTGTCGTTGGTTCTGGTAAACTTGCAATTACAGGAGCAACTTTGTCTTCTACATTAATAGTTTGTGAAGCAGTTGTGCTATTACCACACATATCAGTCGCTGTCCAATTTCGAGTGATTGAATACGAACCAGCACAGCTTCCTTCAGTTTTGACATCTTTAAAAGTTAAATTCACATTAGAGCCACATTCGTCTGTTGCAATTGCTTGAGTAAATACAGGTGTGTTTGGGCAAGCTATTGTCGATAGCTCTGGTAAAGGCGCTATCGTTGGAGGGGTAGTATCTATCACATGTATAATTTGAGAAGTACTAGAAATATTATTACATGCATCTGTAAAAGTCCAAGTTCGGTTGATTGTATACGTATTTTCACAATCGCCTAATTCGATGCTATTCGTTCCTTCAACAGTAATATTTCCGGAACAGTTATCTCTTGCTGTAAGCGGAATCATCGCAGGAATATCGGATGCACATCCAACGGTAATAGTCGTAGGAGCTACGGGTACCACAGGAGGGGTATTATCCTGAACACTAAATGTTGCAGAAGTAGAAGCTGAGTTTCCACAAGTATCAGTTGCAGTAAACACTACAGTCACAGCAGTTGAACAATCATTTGCAATCGAGTTAAAGTTATTAGTCCAAATTATTTCAGAACAGTTGTCAAAAGCAATCGCACCTCCGTTATTAGCTAACCAATTAGCAATCGCATTTTGATTTCCTTGTCCATCACATTCTACTATTATATCGGTAGCTTTGGTTGCTATATCAGGTACAGTAGTGTCTTGAATTGTAATTGTTTGTTTAAACGTTTCAGAAACATTACCACAAGCATCGGTTACTGTCCACGTATTAGTGTAGGTTCCGGCATTGGCACAAGTTGCAGAAGCTACAAATGTTCCCGCTACTTTTACAATGTTACTTAGGTCTGCATCGCAATTGTCAGTGGCTACAGGGAATAGATTTTGGGCATTCGCCAAAGCTTGTGTATCACTACATTCAACAGTAGTATTTAAACTACCGACAGCAGTTGTCCAAGTAGGCGCTGTGTTATCAATTACATTGATTACTTGTGTAAATGTTTCCGAACTATTGCCGCAATCATCGGTTATTGCCCACGTATTGGTGTAGGTTCCTGCATTGGCACAAGTTGCAGAAGCTACAAATGTTCCCGCTACTTTTACAATGTTACTTAGGTCTGCATCGCAATTATCAGTGGCTATTGGGAATAAATTTTGGGCATTCGTCAAAGCTTGTGTATCATTACATTCAACAGTAGTATTCAAACTACCGACAGCAGTTGTCCAAGTAGGAACAGTAGTATCTATTACATTGATTACCTGAGTAAACGTTTCCGAACTATTACCACAAGCATCGGTTACTGTCCACGTATTGGTATAGGTTCCGGCATTAGTGCAAGTTGCAGAAGCCACAAATGTTCCCGAAACTTTTACATTGTTACTTAGGTCTGCATCGCAATTGTCAGAAGCTATTGGGAATAGATTTTGAGCATTCGCCAAAGCTTGTGTATCATTACATTCAATAGTAGTGTTCAAACTTCCGACAGCAGTCGTCCAAGTAGGAACAGTAGTATCTATTACATTGATTACTTGTGTAAACGTTTCAGAAACATTGCCACAATCATCGGTTACTGTCCACGTATTGGTATAAGTCCCCGCATTGGCACAAGTTGCAGAAGCCACAAATGTTCCCGAAACTTTTACATTGTTACTTAGGTCTGCATCACAATTATCAGTGGCTATTGGGAATAAATTTTGGGCATCCGCCAAAGCTTGTATATCACTACATTCAACAGTAGTATTTAAACTTCCGACAGTAGTTGTCCAAGTAGGAACAGTAGTATCAATTACATTGATTGTTTGTGTAAACGTTTCAGAAACATTCCCACAATCATCGGTTACTGTCCACATATTAGTATAGGTTCCTGCATTGGTACAAGTTGCAGAAGCCACAAATGTTCCCGAAACTTTTACATTGTTACTTAGGTCTGCATCACAATTATCAGTGGCTATTGGGAATAAATTTTGGGCATCCGCCAAAGCTTGTATATCACTACATTCAACAGTAGTATTTAAACTTCCGACAGTAGTTGTCCAAGTAGGAACAGTAGTATCAATTACATTGATTGTTTGTGTAAACGTTTCAGAAACATTCCCACAATCATCGGTTACTGTCCACATATTAGTATAGGTTCCTGCATTGGTACAAGTTGCAGAAGCGACAAATGTTCCCGCTACTTTCACAATATTACTTAGGTCTGCATCACAATTATCAGAAGCTATTGGGAATAAATTTTGGGCATCCGCCAAAGCTTGTGTATCGCTACATTCAACAGTAGTGTTTAAACTACCAACAGCAGTTGTCCAAGTAGGTGCTGTGTTATCAATTACAGTGATGGTTTGTACAAAATTGCTACTTGTATTGCCACATCCATCGGAAAAATTCCAGGTTCTCACTCTTGAATAACCATTGGCACAATTGGTAGTTGGAGTGGTTACATCACTCACCAAATGAATAGTTGGGGTAGTCGAACAATTATCAGTGGCAGTTGGAGCTTCAGTTAAAGCAGAAGCAATTGCAGCAGTGTTATTACATTGGATATTGTGATCTAATGCACCTGAACTTGTTGTTACAATAGGAGCGGTAGTATCATTTACAACAACAGTTTTAGTGCACGTAGAGGTACAGCCATTAGCATCAGTAGTATTTAGTGTTAAAGTAAATGATGCATTACAAGTTGACCCTGTGGTTAGAGTAACAGTTTGCGAAGTAGTACTACCACTGATAGTTCCATTACCTGAAATATCCCATAAATAACTTGCACTTGAAGGTGCTGAAAAGGAGGATTCTGTTGACGGACAAATTGGACCATCTGTGCCTGTAATCAAACAACTAGGTGAGGGGATTGTGGTAATAGTAACTTCATCATATACTACACAATGTGCTCCAATACCATTTGATGGATGAGTTTCTACAGTAAGTCGTAATGTAGCAGAACCTCCGTTGATTGTTACATAAGAATCTAGTGAAGATGGAGTATCAATCGTAGCATTACCACTTATTACAGACCAAGTTGTAGATACAACCGAATAGTTAGAACTCGGTACCGCAGCCCCTTGAAGTTTGTAACTTCCTCCGGAACAAACAGTATCATCGTCTCCCGCATCAGCACTTCCTAGTGTAAGGTTAGTTACAGGTAGTGGTTCAAAAAAATCTTTTATAGAGGCTGATGGAGCTGTAGACGTTTTTGACTTAACAAAAATAGTTTTTATTTTTAGGCTAGCACAAGGATCTATAGCACTTAGTACTTCGGTTAAATTTACTGCTGATTCTATGAATGTGTTTTCTGGATAACTATTAGTTCCAAAAGCAGAATAAGGTACAGAAATTATACTAGAATTTCCTGCGGCATAGACTGAATTAACAGGTAGAGTTGAATAATATGTTGTGTATTGCCAAACGCCACTAACAAGAGTCCAACGCTGAATATCGAATTTTGCAACACCGCTTTCAAAATAAACGGTAAGTAAAAAATCACCTTCAGTTCGCCCACCAGTTGAATTAGAAGCGGTTGTTGAAAATCCAGTGGCTGTTTTAGTTAATTGGTCTTGAAGAAATTCAAAGTCAATATAAGCATTTCCACTATTGCTTAAACGATCGGCAGCAAATACAAACCAAACATTGCCATTCGAATCGGTTGTAAAATGAATCAACGCATTGTTCATATCGGTTTTATTGTTCGAAGTACCATTAACCCAGGTCATAGAATTGGGATTATCACTCACTTTGTCTCCACCTCCAAAAATATTATCTGTTCCACTATCGTATTCGTCATACAAATGATAGGTAGTCTTTGTATTTAGGGGTGTTCCAGAGTTAGCTAAAACAAATCCGCCAGACCCAGTCCCATCCACCCAATCTCCATTGGTTGAATTTGACAAAAGTGAACCATCAATAGTAAACCCACCACTTGGCAAGTTTACAGGAGCTATTCCTGGCCCTATTTGAGAATAAAGCCCTAAAGAACATAAAAATAAAAGGGAGACAAAAAGTCTAGCCAAACGAGTAAATGTTGGTTCCATATTGATTTTTTTAAATCGTTAGAAAAGAAATAATTGGACTATTGTAGAATTGATTTCTTTAGAATCAGTTACCTATTATATATAGCTAAGTGTTTAACTATTTGATATAGTGATATTTACATCTAAGTTAATTTTATGAAATGGAAAGAAATAAGTAATCTCTATTAAAGGCTTAAAAACTCGTTAAAGGGTTGTTCAAGAATTTTTTGATGATAGTTTTCTTGCTTTTTTAGTAATTGAAAGTGATATCAATAATAATAAAGAGTTAAAATAGAAGATTCGTTTACAGATGTTTTGTAAATTGTCTCATGAATGAATGATTTGTTTTCTGAATAGATTAACTAATAATCCCCCATATAGTATGAAAAATTTAATTTTAGTTAGACATGCAAAATCAAGTTGGGCAACCCCTACTAAAGATGTTGATAGGCCTTTACTTAAGAGAGGAATTATAGATGCCCATTTAGTTTCCTCTTGTATTATGAGTTACATTCCCAAAACTTTTTTGCTCTGGACAAGTACAGCCAAAAGAGCTTCAGATACCGCTCTAATTTTTGCTCAAAATATTTATTTTCCTATTGAAAATATTGTTTACAAAGAAGATTTATACACTTTTGATGAAAATCAGTTAGAGAAAGTAATCAAATCTTGTAATAATCTTTATGAAAGTGTTATTCTTTTTGGACATAATGAGGCTATTACAAATTTTGTTAATAAATTTGGAGATGGTTTTATTCCTAATGTTCCTACATCAGGATTTATTTCATTACAATTTGAAACAGAGAATTGGGATAAAATTGATAAGGGTAAAATCAAAAAAACACTATTTCCAAAAGATTTAAAATAAATAAAAGTTTTGCAACAAAAATACATTGACAGAGAAAAAAGTTGGTTAGCTTTTAACGCTAGAGTACTTCAAGAAGCAGGGGATGAGACAGTACCTCTTTTAGACCGAATGCGATTTCTAGGTATTTTCTCGAATAATTTAGATGAGTTTTTTAGAGTTCGTTTTGCAGCAATACGTCGATTGACACTGACAGGAATTTCTGGAGAAAAGTTTTTTAACGGAATTTCAGCTCAACAATTACTGAATGATATCACTGATATTGTAATTAATCAACAGGCAGAGAGTTTGGATATTTTGAATGATATCGAAGCTAGACTAGAAAAAGAAAATATTTTTACCATTGATGAAAATGATGTTACTGAAGAACAAGAAAATTTTTTAAAAGATTTTTTTGTTCAAAAAGTAAGTCCAGAATTAGTGACAATCATTTTGAATGATTTAGATCATTTTCCTGTTTTAAAAGATACTGCGGGTTATTTAGCAGTGAAATTGGTTACTAAAATTCAGAATCAAGAGGAAGATGTTGATGGGAATTCAGAAATTAGATATGCGGTAATTGAACTTCCAAAAACAATTAACCGATTTGTTGTTTTGCCTCCAGAAGGCGAAAAACAATATGTGATCATGCTTGACGATGTGATTCGTCTCAACTTAAATAAAATTTTCGATATTTTTGATTACGAAAGTGTTTCTGCACACATGATAAAAATTACTCGAGATGCTCAGCTAGATATTGATAGTGATATGAGTAAGAGTATGTTAGAGAAAATATCGGCAGGTGTAAAAGACAGAAGAATTGGTGAGCCTGTTCGATTTATTTATGATCAAACAATTGATAAAGACACACTTAATTTTTTCTTAACTAATATGAAAATTGATGCCACAGATAGTATTATTCCAGGTGGTAAATATCATAATAGAAGAGATTATATGGATTTTCCAAATCTAGGTAGATTTGATTTGTTGTACAAAACGAATCCGCCGCTGCCTATTCCAGGATTGAGTTTGGACGAAAACATAATGAAGAAAATTGCAGTAAAAGATTATTTGGTCAATGCACCCTATCAGTCGTATTCGTACGTTATCAAGTTCTTACGTGAGGCGGCTTTAGATCCAAAAGTAACCACGATTAAAATCACTTTGTACCGATTAGCCAAAAATTCCCAAATTATTAGTTCCCTAATTAATGCGGCAAAAAATGGTAAAAAGGTAACTGTTCAAATTGAGTTGCAAGCTCGTTTTGACGAAGCAAGTAATATTTCCTATGCAGAACAAATGCAAACGGAAGGGATCGAACTTATTTTTGGAATCAAAGGACTAAAAGTACACAGTAAAATTTGTGTTATTGAACGTTTAGAAGGTAAAAAAGTGAAACGTTACGGAATTATTTCTACTGGGAATTTCAACGAAGCAACGGCTAAAGTATATACTGATGTGACACTTTTTACAGCACATCAAAAAATATTAAAAGACGTTTCTAAAATCTTTGATTTCTTTGATACCAATTATAGAGTGCATCGATATAAACATTTGATTGTTTCTCCTCATTACACAAGAGGTCGTTTTCACAAATTAATAGACAGAGAAATTTCCCATGCGCTTGCAGGTAGAAAGACGTACATGAAACTAAAAATGAATAGTCTTTCAGATACTGAGATGATTGATAAATTGTATGAAGCAAGTAATGCAGGAGTGAAAATACAATTAGAGGTAAGAGGCATTTGCTCTTTAATTCCAGGTGTGCCTGGCATGAGTGAAAATATTGAAGCTATTAGTATTGTAGATAATTATTTGGAACATTCTAGAATTTACATTTTTGGAAATGCGAGCCAAACCGAAGTCTATATTTCATCGGCTGATATTATGACTAGAAACCTAGACGGTAGGGTTGAAGTTACCTGCCCAATCTATGATACAGAAATCAAACAAGAGTTAATTGATAACTTTGATTTAGGTTGGAAAGGAAATGTAAAAGCCCGATTCCATTCTCAAAAATTAGACAATAAATACCGACAAAGAGGAAATAACCCGGTTTTTAGAGCTCAGTTAGAGACCTATAAATACTATCAAAATAAAGTTATTCAAGAAGAGATTATTTAATTTCTGAAACTAAAATTAATTGACCCACAGAATCATTTTTGATGTTAAAAATAAAAAAATACGCTGCTATCGATATTGGATCTAATGCCATGAGATTGCTTATTGCTAATATTGTTGAACAAGACGGTAAAGAAACTCAATTTAGTAAAAGTTCCTTAGTTCGTGTGCCAATTCGTTTGGGGCAAGATGCATTTACAGTTGGAGCCATTTCAGAAGAAAATATTGATAGAATGTGCGATGCTATGAAAGCATTCAGTTTATTGATGAAAGTACACAAAGTAGAGCAGTACAAAGCCTTTGCAACCTCAGCAATGCGTGAAGCGTATAATGGAAAAGAAGTTACTGAAATTATCAAGAAAAAAGCAGGGGTGAAAATTGAGATTATTGACGGTAAAAAAGAAGCGGCAATTATAGCTTCTACTGATTTACATCATTTGTTAAAAACAGATCAAACCTATCTTTTTGTTGATGTTGGTGGTGGTAGTACCGAGTTTACATTGTTCTCTAATGGAAAAATGATTGCTTCTCGATCTTTCAAAGCGGGAACCGTTCGTTTATTAAATAATATGGTTCACGAAGTAGTTTGGGATGAAATTGAAAAATGGATTCGAACCAATACTGAAGAATACGATGAAGTTACGTTAATTGGTTCTGGAGGAAATATTAATAAATTATTCAAGTTGTCCGGAAAAGCCCAAGAAAAACCCTTGTCGTATATTTATATTAATTCCCAATATGCCTTTTTGAATTCGTTAACGTATGAACAACGCATTTCGGAATTAGGACTGAACTCAGACCGTGCGGATGTAATTCTTCCTGCAACACGAATTTATTTGAATGCCATGAAATGGAGTGGAGCTAGAAATATTTATGTTCCTAAAATTGGTTTGGCAGATGGAATTGTGAAAGCCATGTACTACGGGAAAATCTAGCACAAAATATTAAGTAATATCCAATCCGAATGTTGTTTTTAATAATTCAATATTCGGATTAATTTGATGTAAACGGTTGTAACGATCTTGATCATTAAAGCTGCGTTTGCTTTCGAAACTTTCATTTACAATCACTTCTATAGTAATATCGTGGTTGTGTAAATGTCCTTTCAAATAGCCTAATAATCCTAATTTTTCGCTTTCAAAATCCAATTTTGAACCTTCGTTAGGTAATTCAATGGTGATATGAGTTCCATTCAAAACTGGATCATTAATTAGCAATAAGGATTCCATGATTTTGTATCCTTTGTCACCCAAACGCTGCGCATATTTATTCCATTGCAATAACATTTCAGTTTCTGTAAATGGTTCTGTTGGTAAATGAAGCGTCTCTTTTACAAAAGTTTTGGAATTTTCCTCTAATGCTTTTTTAGCACGAATACTGGATAATGAAAGTGCAGAAACTTTAGGTTCGGATTCTTTTGCGATACTAGGTTGGGCTACCTCAACTATTGGTTCACTAACAGTTATAGGGGTTTCAATGACCGAAGCAGATTTTATTTCTTCAATTTCTTGGAGAGAAACAGTCGTATTTTCTGGAACAGCAACGCCAACTTTTTCTGTAGTTTCGACACTTTTAACTACTTCAACTATAGAATAACCTGAATTTTTAAAATAAGTGGGCGAAATTATAAATTGCTCAACTTTTTTTTTTCTCCATCGAAAGTGATGGAGGCCAATTGCATTAAGCAAAGTTCTACAAGTAGTCGTTGATTTTGACTGACTTTGTATTTCAAATCACAATCATTGGCAATTTCAATTCCTTTCAACAAGAAATTGGCATCACATTTTTGAGCTTGAACAGCATACATCTGCTGAGCTTGTTCTCCAACTTCTAACAAAGATAAAGTAGCAGGATTTTTAGAAACCAATAGATCTCTAAAATGCGAAGCCAATCCAGCCACAAAATGATGTGCGTCAAATCCTTTGGCTAAGATTTCATTGAAAGCTATTAATAATTCTGGGATTTTGTTTTCCAAAATTAAATCGGTTACATTGATGTAGGTTTCATAATCTAAAACATTCAAATTCTCGGTTACCGCTTGACGAGTCAAATTGGTTCCACAAAAAGAAACTACTCGGTCAAAAATAGACAGAGCGTCACGCATTGCACCATCAGCCTTTTGAGCTATGATATGCAAGGCATCGTCTTCAAATTGTACTCCTTGACTAGTGGCTACATCCGCTAAATGTTCTTTAGCATCTTTAACGGTAATTCTTTTGAAATCAAATATTTGACAACGCGATAAAATTGTCGGAATGATTTTATGTTTTTCGGTCGTAGCCAAAATGAAAATAGCGTGTTTTGGCGGCTCTTCTAATGTTTTTAAAAATGCATTAAAAGCGGCAGAAGACAACATGTGCACCTCATCAATAATGTAGACTTTGTATTGTCCTGTTTGTGGGGGTATACGCACTTGGTCAATCAAGTTTCGAATGTCATCTACTGAGTTGTTTGAAGCAGCATCCAATTCAAATACATTGAAGGCAAAATCTTCATTTGGATCATCATAACCAGGTTGGTTGATTTTTCGTGCCAAAATACGCGCACAGGTAGTTTTCCCTACACCACGAGGTCCTGTAAATAAAAGGGCAGAGGCTAAGTGATTGTTTTCAATGGCATTCAACAAGGTATTGGTAATGGCCTTTTGTCCCACAACATCTTTAAATGTTTGCGGACGGTATTTGCGTGCCGATACTATAAATTGCTCCATTGAAAATGTATTAGAAAGCAAATATAGGATATGAAATTTCAAAAAGCAACAGCTTTTCTACAAATCCCCGATGACTTATCCCCAATTTACTAACAATACATTTACGGTTTTAATCGCATAGAATTAAAGGCAATTGCAAGATCAGTATCTAAATCACTTCCATAAGAAGCTACAAAAACGCCTTTTTTTCCTATATCGGATTTAAGACCATATACCACTGCTTCTTCATCAGGATTTGTATCTCCTTCATAACGATAAATATGTTCAATAGTATAACGATACGGATTTTCTTTGATATCTTCTGTATGAAGATTAAAATCATGAGTAAAACCTTTAGCATTTAATTCGGTAAGTGCCTCAGCAATGGTGGCATAATGATACATTCGTTCCATGGTATATTGCGTTTAAAATGTGTGTATCATAAAGTTAACTCTTTTATTTTTAAGGATTTGTAAAAGTCTTGTTAAAGAAAAAAATCAATTATGATTTCCCGTAAATAAAGTTGTAAATTTGCACTGCAGACCGCCTTATCGCCGTCCTGATTCATTAGGAGGGAGGAAAGTCCGGACACCATAGAGAAGCATAGCGGGTAACACCCGTCGGTTCGTCTCGATTTTTCGAGATGGATTAGGACAAGTGCAACAGAAAGTATGTACAGGTAATGCTGTAGTGAAACCAGGTAAACTCTATGTGGTGAAATATCAAGTATATCAGCATTTAAGGGCTTCTCGTCCGTTGTTGAAGGGTAGATAGCTTGAGGCTTGCAGTAATGTAAGTTCTAGATAAATGATAAGGCTCCGTTTCTCGGAGACAGAATCCGGCTTATAGGTCTGCTTTTTTTCTCCACAAACTATAGTTGTTTTTAAGTTAAAGAGATTTATTACTCCGTTAGGAGTTAGATTTAGGTAATTAAAAAAAAGACTACAAGAATAAAAGTCCTGTAGGGACGCTATTTTACTTCAGGATTAGATTAAAATATATCATCCCTAAAGGGACTTTACATTTTACTTTATTAGGTTTTACCGAGATGAAATCCCTAACGGGATTGGATTAAATAGAATAAAGCTATTTTAAAAATACAACTACTCTTCTTTCTCTTCAGAAGATGCTATTTCAAAAAAACTAAAAAAAGATCCACCGTAACTTTTTTGAAAAGAAAAATGAGGTAAATGTTCCATTTTAGTGTATTTGGAATGTTCAATAATTAACATTCCTTCTTCTTCTAAAAGTCCTTTTTCAAAAACTAAGCTAACTGCTTTTTCAAATGTTTTTTGGTCTAAACCGTAAGGAGGATCGGCAAAAATGATGTCGTAAGTCGTTTTGTTTTTTTCAAGGAAAGCAAAAACATCACTTTTGGTAGCAGCAATATTAAAGTCAAATTCAGCAGCGATTTGTTTGATGAATTTTACACAACCAAAATCTCCATCTACTGAAGTAATTGGCGAACTACCTCTGGAAGCAAATTCGAAGCTAATGTTCCCTGTTCCCGAGAATAAGTCCAATACTTTAAGTCCTTCAAAGCTAAAATGATTATTCAAAACATTGAATAATGCTTCTTTACTCATATCAGTTGTAGGACGTACAGGAAGGTTTTTAGGAGGAAATATGCGTCGGCCTTTGTATTTGCCTGAAATAATTCTCATGAATTGAAAAGTATAAAATGGGTTCTGTTATCCGCTTCTGAAAAATTGTTTTTAGCTTGTAAATCGCTTACATCTAGTAATGATACATTGCGAATGTATTTGTAGGCTAATTGGTAATACTCACTTTCGGCATCGATTTTTCCAATTAATTCTAAAGGGAATTGTTCTGGATTTAAACCCAATTGTTCTGCTGTAAACAAAATGTAATACAAGAAATCTTCAGGAGTAGTATAGTCAAACGAATTGAACAATACTAGTTTTTGGTTTTGCACCACGATAATTTCAAAATGCCCTGAATTGATGTGTACAAACATCTTTTTCTCTGGATTGTTTTTGGACGCAATCAATAATTTGGAAACCAAAATAGTATTGGCATGCTTGTAATCAAAAGTGCCAAATTGGTCAATAAAAAAGTTATTGATATTTACATACGGAATGTAAACGGTGTTCATTTGGCAATTGGCAATTTCGTCAAAAGCAAAAAAATCAGTTTCAAAAACTTTGGTATTGTATTGTAAATAGCTTCCTAAAAAGTTTTCATCAAACAACGGTTCAGGAACAAATGTGGATAAATTGTTATTGTGAATTATTAGAATTTCATCGTATGACTCCTTTAATTCTGGAAAATCACTAAACGCATCGGCAAACAAATCTTCGGTTTTGGTAGCTTTGTGAAAAGTGTCAAAACGCACTTCGTTAAAAGAAGTAATGGTGTTGTTAAGCGTATCAAAACAACAAAAAGAAAGTCCGTTCAAGGCAACTTGAATAGACAATTTTTTATACTTCTTTTCGGTGATGTTTGTGTTCATACGTTTTTATTTCAACAATGCAAACATACGAATAACAATAGCAAAAATCAACTTCAATGGCAATTTCAATATTCAATGTCAAAATGAATCGCAATGTTAAACTTAAGTTGATTTTTGAAATTGAACTTGATTTTTGAAATTGCGATTGATTTTTGTCATTCCAATTGCTTACTTTGCAGTCAAATTAGTCATAATGAACTCCTCTCTGTTTTACAGTCTTTTAAAGAAAAAATTTCCGTTTGAACCCACTTACAAACAGGATATTTTTTTTCAAAAGATTGCTATTTTCTTAACCGAAATGGAAAACAACACCATTTTTGTGTTGAAAGGATATGCAGGAACAGGAAAAACTACGGTCATTTCAACGATTGTCAATAACTTAATTGAGATTAATAAAAAATATGTATTGCTTGCGCCAACAGGTCGTGCAGCTAAGGTAATTGCCAATTATTCGAATAAACCCGCTTTTACCATTCATAAAAAAATCTATTTTCCCAAGAAATCTTCAGGCGGAGGCGTTTCGTTTACTTTGCAACCTAATAAACATAAAAATACCATTTTCATTGTTGATGAGGCTTCCATGATTTCAGACGCTAATTCAGATTCAAAATTATATGAAAACGGCTCTTTATTAGACGATTTGATTTCGTATGTATATTCAGGAACCAACTGTAAAATGATTCTTTTAGGCGATACGGCACAGTTGCCACCAGTGAATTTGGACATCAGTCCAGCTTTGGATACCCATACTTTGGCAGTGCATTATGACAAAGAAATTGAATCTATTGAATTAGACGAAGTGATGCGTCAGGAAGAAAGTTCAGGGATTTTATTTAATGCAACTGAACTTCGCGAATTATTAAAAGATAGTTTTATTAACGAATTTCAATTTGATGTACGTAAGTTCAAAGATATTGTTCGTTTAGTAGACGGTTACGATATTCAAGATGCAATTCATTCAGCTTATAGTAATTACAGTATTGAAGATACCGCTTTCATTGTTCGTTCGAATAAAAGAGCCAATCAATACAACGAACAAATTAGAACTCGAATTTTAGACCGAGAAAGCGAATTGTCAACGGGAGATTTTTTGATGGTGGTAAAGAACAATTACTTTTGGTTAAAAGATGCTGACGAAGCTGGTTTTATTGCCAATGGTGATATTATTGAAGTGTTGGAAATATTCAGTATTCAGGAATTGTATAGTTTTAAGTTTGCCAAAGTAAAAATCCGAATGGTGGATTATCCTAATCAAAAGCCTTTGGAAACGGTTTTGCTTTTGGATACGATCAAGAGCGAATCACCTTCTTTGACTTATGAAGAGTCGAATCGTTTGTACCAAGAAGTGCTAAAAGATTACGAAGGCGAAACCAAATACAAGCAATTTCAAAAAGTAAAAAATAACGATTATTTTAATGCCTTGCAGGTTAAATTCTCCTATGCAATAACTTGTCACAAATCGCAAGGAGGGCAGTGGAATACGGTTTTTATTGAGCAACCCTATTTGCCTGACGGAATCAATAGTGATTATATTCGGTGGTTGTATACCGCCATGACAAGAGCTAAAAATAAATTATATTTGATAGGTTTTAAAGACGAAAGTTTTGTGGATTAAATAGTGAAGTACTAAACCCAAAAATTAAATTAAATTTGTATCAGAATTGGATACTACTAATTTTTAATAAAACAAATGAAAATAATAGCCGTTATACCCGCACGTTACGCTTCAACACGATTTCCAGCCAAATTAATGCAAGATTTGGGAGGAAAAACAGTGATTTTAAGAACCTATGAAGCCGCAATCAATACCAAGTTGTTTGATGATGTTTTTGTGGTTACAGACTCAGATATTATTTTTGAAGAAATTATTTCCAATGGAGGTAAGGCTATCAAGAGTATCAAAGAACACGAGTCAGGGAGTGATCGAATTGCTGAAGCGGTGCAAAACTTAGATGTTGATATTGTAGTAAATGTACAAGGAGACGAACCTTTTATTGATGTAGATCCTTTACAAAAAGTAATTGATGTCTTTAAAAACGATTCGGCTAGACAAGTTGATTTAGCCTCAGTAATGCGTGAAATTACCAATGAAGAAGATATCAATAATCCGAATAATGTCAAAGTAGTGGTAGCACAAAATGGTTTTGCCTTGTATTTTTCCCGTTCGGTAATTCCCTATCCAAGGGAGAAGAATGTAGGAGTGCATTATTTTCAACATATCGGAATTTATGCCTTCAGAAAACAAGCCTTATTGGATTTTTATAGTTTGCCAATGAAATCCTTGGAAGCGTCTGAAAAATTAGAACAATTACGCTATTTAGAGTTTGGTAAACGTATTAAAATGGTAGAAACCACCCATGTTGGTATCGGAATCGATACTCCAGAAGATTTAGAGAAAGCGAGAAAAATGCTATAATCATTCGTTGTTTTCGTGATCAAAATAGCCGGTAGCTTTTACTTTGGTTGAAAAGAAATTCAAGAAAAGAATAATGAAAAATAAGAACAATAAGGCTTGTGTACTGACTAAGAATTTACCTATTGTCACAATGGGATAAAAATCACCGTATCCTATTGAAGAAGAGGTGATTATGCTAAAGTAGATTGCGTCAAACCAATTTTGAAAAGGTTTGTTTAGGTAGTTTCCACACGAGTAAAAAACGGCATAAGCAAATACAATTTCCAAATAATTAAAGAACAACAAGAGCATTGATCTTCTATAAGAGCGTGGTCTTGAAAATAAATCAGAGGCAAAAATTAACGTTGGAATATAGAAAATTGTTTCTAAAAATAGATAGGTCATTAGTATAATAACCCATTGATAGTGTTGCCATTGGTTTACTAAAATCACAATAGGAAAGATTACTTTTAGTAGAATATAGAAGTCAGTGGCTAAGTCTTGGTATTCAATGCCTTTTTTTCTAGAAAAATATTTGATGTAAATACCTGGAAATAGCAATTGAGAAGAAGAAAGTAATAAACGAAAAATCTTCTCTATGCCATTATCGTCTTGATGGTCATTATTCCAAATGGACTTTATATTTTGAATTCTTTTTTCAATGGGATCAAATTCAGCTGGTTTCCCATTAGATGATTTACCCAAAAATAATTTTTTGACAATTTTTCTCATTTGTGCTAAAAATAATTACATACAAGTTAGTGAAAAATATTATTTGATCTTTTCTATTATGATTAATTCATTATGAATTTCAACTCGAGGAATTGTTTTGATTTTGAAATTGGGTTGGTAAAATTCGCTACAATACTTTTCATTTCTTTCATTATCATTTTTATTTAAAACCATAGTATTGAATACTATATAACCTTTATTTTGAAGTAAAGCACAAAGTCTTTCTGTAAAGAAATTTTCGAATAAAAAACTAGGTATTTTAGTGTCTTGAAAAATATCAACAATGATTAAGTCGTATTTTTCATTGGCTTGCAATACAAATTCAAAAGCATCTGCTATTACAATGGTGAGATTTGGAATTTGATTCAAATGAAAATAAGAATTAGCGACTTTGATAATTTCAGGGTCAATTTCGACTCCTGTAATTGTGCCTTTAAATTGAATTTCTTTGATTAAGGTTTTTATGACGCTACCACCTGCGACGCCTAAAACCAGAATTTTTTTCATGCTTTTGATTTGGCGAAAGCCAATTGTTTTTAATCCTAATCGTAAAATGCGTTGTAAACTTCCGTAAGAGTAGTTGGTGTTTTCAGAATCCATCACTAATTCGCCATTAGCCCAAGTAACTTCAATAGATTTACTCCAACCTGATTTGGTTTTGTATATCGTAATAGGAATAAGATAGCTCAGAAATTTGCGTATCATAATGTGGGGATTTGTTCAAAAATAAGATTTTAATTGTTTTTATTTGCAATAAATTAGTAAAAGAATGAAGAAGGAGTTCTATAAATGGGTGTTTTTTAAAATCATGGGGTGGAAGATAGTAGGGACTATTAATCCTGAAATAAAAAAATGCGTTATGATGGTACTACCACATACCAGTGCGCACGACTTTTATTTAGGGATTTTTACTCGAGGGATTGTTGGACTTGAAATGAATTTTGTTGCAAAAAAAGAATTATTTCGTTTCCCATTTGGGTATTATTTTAAGTATATGGGTGGCGCACCGTTAGATAGATCGGGTGGCTTAAATAAGGTAGATTCGATTGCAGCAATCTTTGAGGAAAAAGACACATTCCGTTTAGCCGTTGCTCCCGAAGGAACTCGTAAATTTGTGAGTGAACTTAAAACGGGATTCTATTACATCGCCTTAAAAGCTAATGTTCCTATAATTCCTGTGGCTTTTGATTTTGGCAAAAAAGAGGTTCGATTCGGACAACCATTACAGCCCACTGGAAACTTAGAAGCAGATTTAACACTGCTTAATCGACACTTTGTAGGCGTAACAGGAAAAATACCGGAATACGGCTATCGTGTTAAAGAATCTTAATTCGACTTAAATTCTTTAAAAGTTCCATCTTTATAAAAGAAAACAATTTTTTCTACTTCATTTGAAATAGATTGAGGGAGTTGGTCTATTTTTTTTACCTCTACAGTAGGTGTTGTTGTTTTTGCTTCAGGAATAGTTGAAAATAAATTTCCACTAATAGGTTCTGAATTTAAAATAGCAGGAGGTGTTTTAATAACGTTATTGTTGCCGATTGTTTTTGGAAAACTACCTTTTCCATTTAATATCCAATACAAATCTACCTCAGGAAAAACTTCTAAAATTTTAAGAATAAAATCCAAACTCGGTTTGTTTCGTCCTGATAGGAGGTGTGACAAACTAGAGCGTTGTACCCCAATTTTATCTGCAAAAGAAGACGCATTTAAGTTGTAATATTCCAAAAGTATTTCTAGTCTTTTTACGAAATCGTCGATGTTTACCATTGTAGAATAGTTTAAAAAAACATTTGTTTACAAATGTAATCAAAAGTAAAATAATTATGAATAAAACAGTTTGTAAATAGGTAAAATAAATTCAGTTAAATTCAATTTTTAATTTATATAAATTAATTTAAAATATTGATTATCAATAACATATTAGTTTATTTTAAATTTGTTTACAATAAGCAATTTAACTTGTTCGAAAACAGACTTAAAAACAGCTTTTTTTGTTTACAGAATTAAATTTTATGGCGTAATATTAGTTTACAATTGTAAATGTAAAGATGTTTACTTTTGTAAAATCAAATTATGAACTATGAATTTAGAAGCGTTATTTGTTCAAAATAAAGAACAATCTATCCAAGGTCGATATATTACATTAGAACATATTGAACCGATTTTGCAACGATTAAATACAGCAAATCAATTGCAAGAAATTGGAAAATCTGTTTTAGGGAAATCAATATATGAATACCAAATTGGACATGGAGCAACCCGAATTTTTCTTTGGTCTCAAATGCATGGAAACGAAAGCACAACCACTAAGGGGCTTTTTGATTTTTTAAACCTGTTACATAGCGGAACCGATTTGGCAAAACAATTTTTAAATGAGTTTACTTTTTGCTGGATTCCAATGCTAAATCCTGATGGCGCTACTTTATATACTCGTGCCAATGCTAATGCTATTGATTTAAATCGCGATTCTCAAGATTTGACACAGCCAGAAAGTAAGGTGTTGCGTGCTACATTCGAGCGATTTAAACCGGATTATTGTTTTAATCTACACGATCAACGTACTATTTTTGGAGTAGCTACAACGGGTAAGCCAGCTACGATGTCGTTTTTAGCCCCATCTTATAATGAAGAACGGGACATCAATGAGTCAAGATTAAAAGCGATTAATGTCATAGCTGGAATCAATCAGGTATTGCAACAGTTTATACCGGGTCAGGTGGGTCGCTTTGATGATTCGTTTAATATTAATTGTATTGGAGATACGTTTCAGTATTTGGGAGTTCCAACTATTTTGTTTGAAGCGGGACATTTTCCCAACGATTATGAAAGAGAAGAAACTAGAAAATTCGTATTTTATTCGCTAGTGTCTGCTTTTAATGTAATTAACGAAAACGATATAGTTAGCAATAGAATCGAAGAATATTTGAATATTTCACAAAATAATCCAGTTTTTTGTGATTTTTTGTATAAAAATGTCAAAATAAATTATGATGGTAAGGAAAAAATCATCAATTTTGCCTCACAATACAAAGAAGAATTGATTGACGGTCAAATTTGTTTTAATGCGTACATTAATCAAATAGAAGATTTGGAAAATCGTTTCGGTCATTTGGAGTATGATGCTCAAGGAGCTGTTTATACTGATGATTATGACAATATTCCTAAATTAGATCAAAAAGCCAATTTTTATTTAAATAAAAACATAGAATTCGTTAACGGATTGATAAAAAAGTAGTTTTATTACTCATTGTTTAGTTTTTATGTATATTTTTATACTTTGTTTTAGATAATTAATAATATTAATTGAAAAAATTATGAGTAAGTTTCGTTTAGATGAAGTAGATCACCAGATTTTAGATATGTTGATTGACAACACTAGAGTTCCATTTACGGATATTGCCAAAAAATTATTAATTTCTGCAGGGACAGTCCATGTTAGAGTAAAAAAGATGGAAGATGCTGGAATCATTATGGGTTCTTCTCTTGTGCTTGATTATGATAAATTAGGATATTCTTTCATTGCTTATGTAGGTGTTTTTCTTAATAATACCTCTCAAACTAAATTTGTTTTAGAACGAATTAATGAAATTCCTTTTGTAACGGTTGCTTCGGTAACTACAGGTAAATTCAATATCTTCTGTAAGATTAGAGCTAAAGATACTAAACATGCTAAGGATGTAATCTTTATGATTGACGATATTGATGGAGTATACAGAACGGAAACCATGATTTCATTGGAAGAAAGCATCAATGATAAGAAACGTTTGATGCATACGATTTTCAAAAACATGTAATACTTGACGCTATATTTACAATATAACCTCAAGTTTGTTCTTGGGGTTTTTTTATGCCAATTGAATTAAATACAACAACTAACTATACCAGAACCTATGTATACGCTTCCTAAAATTGAACGTTTTAATCAAGATGTACTTTCTAAGTATCACATTTATAACAGTGTGTTTATTACTTTGCCTTTTGATTCTATAGACAATACAGGTGTTTTACTTCCTTTATTTACAGATGTTTGTGATACGGGGTTTAAAAAGCAAGAAACACCAGGTGAAATAGTAGAGTTTTTTACAAAAAAATACCTGCATACTGATTCAGAGTCGGATAAGATTGATTTAATGTTTCGTTTTATTCAATACATTGAGAGACAAATTGTACTTTTTGATGCTATTGAAGATGCAGCTTTTCCGGCCGTGAACAATATGGAGGGTAGAGGATCGCTGCGTGATATTAAAGAAAAAGCAGATGATAAAAATAGTCAAGAAGAATTGACGGAATTTTTGGAAAACTTTAATGTTAGAACCGTTTTAACGGCGCATCCAACACAATTTTATCCAGGTGCAGTTTTAGGTATTATCAACGATTTAACCGATGCAATCCGTAAAAATAATTTATTAGGAATTAAACAATTGTTAGCGCAATTGGGGAAAACTCCTTTTATACAAAATGAAAAACCCAATCCGTATGACGAAGCGGTAAGTTTGATTTGGTATCTTGAAAACGTTTTTTATGAAACGGCAGGAGAGATGGTTCACTATTTAGAAAAGAATTTGTTCAATGGAAATTCGATTAATAATCCGCTGATTAAATTAGGTTTTTGGCCAGGAGGAGATCGTGATGGAAATCCATTTGTAACCACTGAGATTACTCTTAAAGTTGCCGATCGTTTGCGTACTTCTATTTTGAAATGTTATTATATCGAAATGAGAAATTTGAAGCGTAAACTAACATTTCCAGGTGTTGATACTTTAGTTTCTGAGTTGGAGCAAAAATTGTATCGTTCTGTATTTTATTCTAAAGGTGAAATTTTCATTACGCTGGAAGAGTTTAGAACGCAACTAAAAAAGATTAGATCGATTATTGTAGAGCAACATCAATCGCTATATGTAGATCAGTTGGACGCTTTGTTGATTAAAGTGAATTTATTTGGATTTCACTTTGCTACTTTAGATATCCGTCAAAATAGTAAAATACACGATGCTGTTTTTAAAGATGTTGTAAATCATTATTTGCAATCCAATTCAAAAGTATTCCCAGCTAATTATTTTGAACTTTCCGAAAAGGAAAAATTTGATGTTTTATCTAATGTGTCAGGTGATTTAGATCCAGCATCATTTGAGAATGAAATGACCAATTCTACTTTAGGGTCTATTCAAGCTATCAAAACAATTCAACAAAACAACGGAGAATTCGGTTCTAACCGTTATATAATAAGTAATAATGAAAGTGCCTTAAATGTAATGGAAACCTTTGCTCTTTTTAAATTGAGTAATTGGGCAGCACCTTCAGTTGATATTATTCCGTTATTTGAATCGGTTGACGATTTGCAAAATGCGCATGAGATTATGGAGAAGTTGTATACTAATCCAGCTTACGCCAAGCATTTGAAAGAAAGAAATAACAAGCAAACCATCATGTTAGGGTTCTCTGATGGAACCAAAGATGGTGGCTATTTAATGGCGAATTGGAGTATTTATAAAGCAAAAGAATCGTTAACGGAAATCTCAAGAAAATATGGAATTAAAGCCATTTTCTTTGACGGTAGAGGTGGACCTCCTGCTCGTGGTGGAGGAAAAACACATAAATTCTATGCGTCTTTAGGTCCAAAAATTGAAAATAACGAAATTCAGGTTACTGTTCAAGGTCAAACGATTAGTTCTAATTTTGGAACTTTAGACTCTTGTCGTCATAATTTAGAAAACCTTTTAAGTGCTGGTGTCACAAACCAAGTTTTTGCTAAAGGAAGAAATGAATTGACATTAGATGAAAAAGCTATTTTAGATCAATTGGCTGAATTAGGGTATGAGAAGTATTTGAGTTTTAAAAACCACCCAAAATTCATTCCGTATTTGGAACAAATGAGTACTTTGAAATACTATGCTAAAACCAATATTGGTAGCCGTCCGTCAAAAAGAAGTAAGTCTGAAACTTTAGATTTCGCTGATTTAAGAGCGATTCCGTTTGTAGGTTCTTGGAGTCAGTTGAAACAAAATGTACCAGGATTTTTTGGTGTTGGAACAGCTTTAAAACATTTTGAGGATACTAATCAATGGGATAAAGTTCAGAATTTATATGATGGTTCATTGTTCTTTAAAACCTTGTTGGAAAACAGTATGATGTCATTGGCTAAATCATTTTTCCCATTGACTGCTTATATGAGTAAAGATCCTGAGTTTGGAGAGTTCTGGCAAATTATTTATAATGAATTTTTGGAAACCAAACGTTTATTATTAAAAATTGCAGGTCATAAAGAATTAATGGAAAATTACCCTGATGGTAAAGCTTCTATTGACATTAGAGAACGTATTGTGTTGCCTTTGTTGACAATACAACAATATGGATTAACTCGAATTAATGAGTTGATGAAACAAAAAAATCCAGATGAGAAACTAATTAAGGTGTACGAAAAAATCGTGACTCGCTCTCTTTTTGGAAACACAAATGCAAGTAGAAACTCAGCTTAATTTATTAGTATGAGAACAAGTCAGTTGTCTGAAAGTGAATATTCAATATTTAATGCTACTTATATCAAAGCGGCAGGCGAAGTTGATTTGATTGAAGAATTAGAAATTTGTTTGCATGACTTTATTCGATTTGTGCAAAATATTCCAATGGATAAGTTTGATTATCGGTATGCTGAAGGAAAGTGGACTATTAAAGAAATAATTCAACACATTATTGATACAGAACGAATATTTGCCTATCGTGCTTTGCGAATTTCAAGAAATGATAGTACACCTTTGCCGGGTTTTGACGAAAATACTTTTGCTCAAAATACAGCAGGTAATACAAGAAGTCTTCAGGATTTGTTGACAGAATTATCAACGGTTAGACATTCCAATTTATTGCTTTTCAAAAGTTTTTCTGAAGATCAATTGAAAAGAGTAGGTATCGCTTCCGAAAATCTGATTTCTGTTCGAGCCATTGGTTTTATGTTAATTGGTCACCAGAAGCAACATCAAAAAGTATTTGAAGAACGTTATTTATAAATAAAGAAGTATTTAAAAACTAAAAAAGGCTACCTATGAAAATAGATAGCCTTTTTTGTGTAGTAGAATTAATAATTATTCGTCATCTTCATCTTCGTCGTCTGCGATATCTTCAAAATCATTATCATCGTCGTCATCGTCTCCATCTTCAGAATCGCTGTCTGGTTTGTCTAAATTTTCGTCTTCCGAATCGTCATCACTATCCTCTTCGTCTAGTTCTAGTCCTTTGATTGGTGCTACCACTTCGTCGATGATCACATCATCTTCATCATAGTTTTCAATTCTGTCAGAAAGCTTGGTACTTACTTTTACTAAATAAATAGTGTCTTCAGTTCGTACTTCTACTGCTTCAACCAATTCGTTTTTTGCATTTTTAAAACGGATAATGTCTGAGTCATCATAACCATCAGGAAATTTCTCAACTAATAAGTTTAAAATTTCGTTGGTAAGTTTTGCGTAATCAACAATTACTCTTTTCATAAAGTTGTGTATTCTATAAGTCTAATAAATAAGCAAAAATTAAAGGTGCTACAATGGTAGCATCGGACTCGATAATGAACTTTGGAGTGTTGATGTCCAATTTACCCCAAGTTATTTTTTCATTCGGGACAGCTCCAGAGTACGAACCATAACTGGTTGTAGAATCTGAAATCTGACAGAAATAGCTCCAGAAAGGAATGTTGTGCATTTCCATATCTTGGTACAACATTGGCACTACGCAAATAGGAAAATCTCCTGCAATACCACCCCCAATTTGGAAGAATCCAATTCCGTTAGCGCTATTTTTTGGATACCAATCGGCTAAAAAAGTCATGTATTCAATTCCAGACTTCATAGTAGAGGCTTTCAATTCTCCTTTGATTACATACGAAGCAAAAATATTACCCATCGTGCTATCTTCCCAACCTGGAACGATAATAGGTAAGTTTTTTTCTGCTGCTGCGTACATCCAACTATCTTTCAAGTCAATTTCGTAGTATTCTTCAAGAACACCAGAAAGTAACATTTTATACATGAATTCGTGTGGAAAATAACGCTCTCCTTTATCGTCAGCGTCTTTCCAAATTTTATAAATGTGTTTTTGCAAACGACGGAAAGCTTCGTGTTCTGGGATACAAGTATCGGTTACACGGTTTAATCCTCTTTCCAATAAATCCCATTCGTCTTGTGGAGTTAAATCACGGTAGTTAGGCACTCTTTCGTAATGAGAGTGTGCTACTAAGTTCATGATGTCTTCTTCAAGGTTGGCTCCTGTACAAGAAATAATTTGCACTTTGTCTTGACGAATAATTTCTGCAAAAATCTTTCCGATTTCAGCGGTACTCATGGCTCCAGCCATACTGACCATCATTTTGGCTCCATTAGCTAATTGCTGTTCGTAAGCCTTTGCGGCATCAACTAAAGATGCAGAATTAAAGTGCAAGTAATGCTTTTCAATAAACTGACTGATTGGTCCTTTGCTCATTTTTTTTAATTTAATACTTAAAAATTCAAAGTTGTAGTTGATGGTATAATCAAATATAACAAATTTTTAAATCTCTTATTGTGTGTATAATTATTTTTTGTTGTAACCTAATATTTTTAAAACATCGTCCGAAGTTTGTTGCTCTGAATACACTTCGGTAGCCAAAATTCCATTTTCGTCTCGATCAATTAAGATGTGTTTTGGCTGTGGAATCAAACAGTGATGTAATCCGCCATAACCTCCAATCGTTTCTTGGTACGCACCGGTGTTGAAAAAACCAATGTAGAGTGGTTTTTCTTTATTGTATTTTGGTAAATAGATGGCATTCATATTTTGCTCGGAATTGTAATAATCATCACTATCACAAGTCAAACCACCTAATAAAACTCTTTCGTAAGTATCATTCCAACGATTGACAGCCAACATAATAAAACGTTTGTTAATTGCCCAAGTATCCGGTAGAGTGGTGATGAATGATGAATCAATCATATTCCATTTTTCTCTATCGTTTTGTTGTTTTTGATACAAAATTTGGTAAATCGCACCGCCACTTTCACCTACAGTAAAGGATCCAAATTCAGTAAAGATATTAGGAACAGCTACTTCAGCTTCGTCACAAGCAATTTTAATTTGATTGATAATTTCGTCAATCATGTATTGGTAATCGTATTCAAATGTTAATGAATTCTTGATAGGGAAACCACCACCAATATTCAATCCATCAAGTGTAGGGCATTCTTTTTTCAAGGCTACATATACTTTGATACATTTTACTAATTCGTTCCAATAGTAAGCATTATCATTAATACCCGTATTAATAAAAAAGTGCAACATTTTGAGTTCCAATTTTTTATTTTCTTTGATTTCTTTTTTGTAGAAAGGCACAATATTTTTGTAGCCAATTCCTAAACGTGACGTGTAAAACTCAAATTTAGGTTCTTCCTCAGCGGCAATACGGATTCCGATTTTAAATTTCCCTTTTATTTGCGCTTGAAGCAAATCCAATTCTTCGTAATTATCAATAATTGGAATCGTATTCTTGTGTCCAGTATTAATTAAACGAGCAATGTTTGAAACGTATTCGTCTCTTTTAAAGCCATTACAAATTACATAAGTACTTTTGTTAATTTTACCATTTTCCAAAAGATTCTCTACAATATTAATGTCAAAGGCAGAAGACGTTTCAATGTGAATATTGTTTTTGAAAGCCTCATTCATAATGTATTCAAAATGAGAACTCTTGGTGCAATAACAATAATAATACTTTGCCTCATATTTGTTCTTTTCCATTGACTTACGAAACCAAGCTTTGGCTTTGTTAATGTTATTGGAAATTTGAGGTAGGTAGGTAAACTTTAATGGAGTTCCGTATTGTTCTACCAATTTCATCAAATCAATGTTGTGAAACTGAAGATTGTCTTTGTTTAATGTAAACTCTTCTTGAGGGAAGTAATACGTTTGATTGATTAAGTCGAAATATTTTGTATTCATTTGAATTTCAGAATTTTAGATTAAATATGGTTTAAATAACAATTAAACTAAAATTCAAACCCGAATATTAGCATACACAATTTGAAGTTTTTCATTTTCGGCTTTTAGGTATTGGAAAATGTCAAAACTAAAACTTCCTTTGAAAGCATTTAAACGCTTCCACATCCTTAAAAAGGGGCGGTCGTTTAAGTAAAAGTACATTGTGTTTTGATTCGTTTTCATCGAGGCAAATGTAAAAAAATATATATACGAAATGCAATCCTTTTAACTAAAAAAACGATTATGATTTGTAGTCTTGAAATGCGCTAAGAATCAATTCATTTTCAACCAATTGATTGATTTTTATAGCACCAATTCCTTCGATTAATGCAAATTGAATCGTGCCAAATTCATTTTTCTTATCATGAATTAATAAATCAAGTATGGGTTGGATGTCATTTTCTTCAAAAGTAATATCATCGTAAATTGCTTTAATAGCTGATTTTATTTGATGGTATTCGGCTTCTGTGATTAAATTTTTATGCCATGAAATATAACTTTCTAAAATCATTCCAATGGCAATTGCCTCACCGTGAAGTAAAGTAGTTTTATTTTCGTTTTCTAAAAAGTAACTTTCAATAGCGTGTCCTAATGTATGTCCGAAATTTAAAGCCTTACGAATATTTTTCTCGGTAGGATCTTGCATTACAATTTCATTTTTAATCGCAACAGAACGATGAATTAAGCCGTCTAAATCGTTAAAATCAATACTACTTAGGTCTAAAAATTGTTCCCAATAGTTTTTGTCAAAAATTAAACCGTGTTTTAACATTTCGGCTAAACCAGAACGCATCTCGTTTTGAGGAACTGTTTCAAGATATTGCGTGTCAATTAAAACCATTAACGGAACGTTGATTACTCCAATTTGGTTTTTTAAATTACCTAAATCCACTCCTGTTTTTCCTCCAACAGAAGCATCAACCATTGACAATAGCGTAGTAGGAATATGAATAAAATCCACTCCTCTTTTGAATGTGGAAGCTACAAATCCACCTAAATCAGTCACAACACCACCTCCTAAATTGATCACCAAACTTTTTCTGTCAGCTCCCAACTCGGTTAGAACTTTCCAAACTTCGATACAGGTATCAATGTTTTTATTGATTTCACCTGCTTCAAATTCGATGATTTCAATGGTCAAATCAGTTTCTAAGTAAGGTAAAAATTTATGCAAACAATAGTCATTCGTATTGCTATCTGTTATAATAAACAGATTAGAATACTTAGTTGCTTTCAAATGTGAGTTTAAGGCTTCATAGCCTTTTTCATTGAAATGAACAGGATAATTGTTGGCTTGAATTGTTTGCATTGTGTTGTTTTAATTGAGAACGCAAAATAAGGGATTTTTTGATTAATAGTATTGAAAACTCTCTCTATATTTGTAAAAAAATATAACAATTAATGGAAAATATATTCAATAATACACAAATTGCGTTTGCTTTAAAAAGTGATACGGAGTTGGATAGAGCCTATTTTTTATTCAAAATGATTGACAATGAGCCACTTGTTCGTATTGGAACAGCGGTAACTAATTTTGCAATCAAAGCGCATTTACCAGTAGAAGGTTTGATTAGAGCAACTGTTTTTGATCATTTTTGCGGAGGTGTTAATGAGAACGATTGCCTTTCGGTAGTAGATAAAATGTTTACCAAAGGCGTTTCGTCTGTGTTGGATTATTCTGTAGAAGGGAAAGAAGAAGAAGCGCAGTTTGACGCCGCATTAGCCATGACCTTAAAAACAATTGAATTCGCCAAAGAACGCCAAGCCATTCCTTTTGCTGTTTTTAAACCAACTGGTTTAGGTCGATTGGATTTATATGAAAAAGTGGGAGCGAAAGCAACTTTGACTTCTTCAGAAAAAGAAGAGTGGGATAGAGTAGTCGATCGTTTTGATTTGGTTTGTAAAACGGCTCATTACAAAGATGTTGCTTTGTTGATTGATGCCGAGGAAAGTTGGATGCAAGACGCAGCGGATGATTTGGTTGCTCAAATGATGCAGAAGTACAATAAAGAAAAAGCAATTGTTTTCAATACTTTGCAAATGTACCGTTGGGATCGTTTGGATTATTTGAAAAAATTACACGAAAAAGCGCAACAAGAGGGATTTTATATCGGAATGAAACTAGTACGTGGTGCGTATATGGAAAAGGAAAATGCAAGAGCAGAAGAAAAAGGGTATCCTACGCCAATTTGCGCTTCAAAAGAGGCAACAGATAAAAACTACGATGCAGCTGTTTTGTATATGGTGGAACATTTAGATACCATGGCTATTTTTGCGGGAACTCATAATGAATCCAGTTCGTATACTTTAATGAAGTTGATGCAAGAAAAAGGTATCAAAACGAATGACGAACGCATCTGGTTTGGACAATTGTACGGAATGAGTGATAATATTAGTTATAATTTAGCAGCTCACAGATACAATGTAGCTAAATATTTGCCTTTTGGTCCAGTTAAGGATGTGATGCCATATTTGATTCGTCGTGCTGAAGAAAATACTTCGGTAGCGGGACAAACGAGTCGTGAATTATCGATGATAAAAGCAGAACGAAGCCGCCGCAAAAGCTTATAAAAACAAAACGCCATTCAATTGAATGGCGTTTTGTTTTTTATGAATTACTAAATTGTAAATTACTTAGATTCTTATAAATCCCATTTTCTAAAGCAATCAATTCTTGATGGGTACCTTGTTCTGCTATTATACCTTGGTCTAGCACTAAAATCTGGTCTGCGGAACGAATAGTAGACAAACGGTGCGCAATGATAATACTTGTTCTTCCTTCCATCAAAACTTCCAATGCTTCTTGAACTAGTTTTTCACTTTCGCTGTCTAGTGAAGAAGTGGCTTCGTCTAGAATTAGAATACTTGGATTTTTCAATAATGCTCTAGCAATCGCAATACGTTGTCTTTGACCTCCTGATAATTTTACGCCACGTTCTCCTACTAAAGTATCTAACTTTTCTGGGAAACTTTCTATAAAATTATAGGCATTGGCTTGTTGGGCTGCAGCCAAAATTTCATCTTCGGTAGCATTAGGTTTTCCATACGCAATGTTTTCGCGAATGGTTCCGCCAAAAAGAATAACATCTTGAGGAACAATACCCATATTGCCTCGGAGTTGTTCCAAATCGTAATCGTAAATGTTTTTATTGTCAATTTCAATACTTCCTTCGGCAATGGAATAGAATCGTAATAAAAGCGAAGCAATAGTTGATTTTCCAGCACCACTGGGTCCTACAATAGCTATTTTTTGTCCAAATTGAGCGGTAAAATTAACGTCTTTCAAGACTTTCATCTCTTTTCTTGAAGGATATTGAAAGGCTACATTTTTGAAACTCACATTACCACTAATTTTTTCAATAGATTCGTGAGTAGTAGTACCATTAATTTTCTCAGGCGTTTCGTCTAACAATTCAAAAACACGTTCGGTAGCACCAATTGCCTTTTGAATTTGTGCATACAATTCGGCAACACCTCCAAAAGAAGCGCCAACAAAAGTAGAATACAATACAAACGATATTAATTGACCTACACTCATTTCGCCGGCGATACTCAATTGTACCCCATACCAAACCACGGCTACGATAGCACCAAAAAGACAAAAGATAATGAAAGAGGCAAAGTACCCACGGTATTTCCCGCCTTTAATGGCAATTTGAATGACTTCTTTGATTTTGGTTTTGTACCGTGTAATTTCATACCATTCGTTAGCAAACGCTTTTACGATACTGATGCCTTGCATAGTCTCTTCCACGATGATTTGACTTTCGGCCACTTTATCTTGTACCTGCTTAGAGTACCCTCTAATGAATCGTCCAAAAATTACTGCGGCTATGGCAACCAAAGGAACAACAGAAAGCATTAAAATAGTAAGTTTAAGGCTCTCTGTGGCCAATAAAGCAATTCCACCCACAATCAGAATAAATTGTCTTAAAAACTCAGCAATGGTAGAAGTTAAGGTGTCTTGAATTTGTGAAATATCAGAGCTGATTCGGCTATTCAATTCCCCCACACGTTTTTGAGAAAAGAACGACATAGGAAGTTTGACCAAATTACTATACAGAGCCAAACGAAGATTAGCTAAAGTATTCTCTGTAAAGTTGACAAATAAAGACAATCTAAAAAACGAAAAAATAGATTGCATAAATAAAATACCCACTAAACTTAATGCTATAAAATTAGCTTGTGCAGTGTCTTTATTTTTAACACAATCAACCAAAAGTCCCATCAATTTTGGGAAAGCTAAAGCAGTACCTCCAGTAAGTAACAAGAATACTAGACCTACATAAAACTTCCAACGGTGTTTTCCAGAATATTGGAATATGAGCGTTGCTTTTTGAAGGGCACTTAAAGTAATTTTTGATTTTGGTAAATCGTTTTCTTTGAATCGTGGCATACTGTCTCTTAATAAGTCTCAAATGTAGTATTCTCGTTTTTCATAACAAAAAAAGTACACAATAAATAAAGTGGTTTTTGAGATTTTCTTTTAAGATGTTATAAAAAATATAAAATAAAATTTTGCTTGTATTTTTTATTTAATTTTGACCGCTGATGCGAATACTTACATTCTTCATATCGTTTTGTTTTTTCCTGTCGGGTTACGCGAGTGATTTCTCTTTTGCTGCCAAAGGACTTCACTCAGTTAACATCATAACGTGTGCTTTTCAGAAAAATCAATCCCAACAATTTAAAACAAAAGAGCAGACATTCAATGTGTTTGAATACACAGATATTGAATTAGAAGAAGATTATCATAATGATGATAATGTTGATAGTCATACTCCGGTAGTACCTCTAAATAATTGGCTTACCAATTGGCAGTTCGACTTTCCTGTTATTTTAGTATCAGATTGTCATCACAATAACAATCCAACTAATGTTGCTTTAGGCTTATTATCTTCGCCTATATACCTCAAAAACAGTGTTTTTAGAATCTGAAAACTTCCAAATTAGATTCTTAAAATAGTATTTACTTTATGTATTGTAGAGTTACTTCATTGTGTTTTTATATGAGATAATTCTTTTACAAATTGGTTTATAATTTTATTTTTTAGGAATCTACTATCTGTATTATTCAATCCTTTAATTTATTATTTATACCATGAAGAGAATATCTTTATTCACGGGTTTAGTCCTGTTATGTATCGTTAGTTGCACACCCAAAAAAGAAAAAAAAGAAGATGTTGGTAAATTTGCTGTTACCAATCCTATACGAATAGACACTTCCTTTACAAAGGAATATGTATCCCAAATCCGTTCGGTTAGAAATATCGAACTGAGAGCTCAAGAAAAGGGATTTTTACAAAATATTTATGTTGATGAAGGACAATATGTTCAGGCGGGACAGTTGTTATTTCGAATTATGCCTAAAATTTATGAAGCGGAGTTACTGAAAGCTAAGGCTGAGGCTAAAGCCGCTGAAATTGAATTGCAAAATACGAAAACATTGGCTGATAAAAATGTAGTGTCTAAAAATGAACAAGCAATGGCACAGGCCAAATTAGAGCAGGCTAGAGCTGAAGTGGCATTGGCTAAATTGCATTTGTCTTTTACTGAGATTAGAGCACCTTTTTCAGGAACAATTGATCGTATTCCTAAAAAATTGGGTAGTTTGATTGATGAGGGAGAATTATTAACGAGTCTTTCAGATAATAGTAAAATGTATGCCTATTTTAATGTTTCTGAGCCTGAATATTTGGAATATCAAACTAATAAAAGTGGACGTGGGAGCAACACCATTAGTTTGCGTTTAGCCAATAATGAAACTTTTAAATACAAAGGCAAAGTAGAAGTTATTGAAAGTGAATTTGATAGTGAAACAGGTAATATTGCTTTTAGAGCGAGTTTCCCTAATGCAGATAAACTCTTGAAAAACGGACAAACAGGTAAAGTATTGATGACGGTACCAGTTAAAAATACGTTGATTATTCCTCAAAAAGCGGTTTACGAAATTCAAGACAAAAAATATGTTTTTGTTGTAAATGAAAATAATATTGTAAAATCTAGAGAAATTAAAATTACAGGTGAACTACCGGATCTTTATGTAATAAAAAATGGTGTTGCTGTCACCGACAAAATTTTGCTTGAAGGAGTTCAGAAAGTAAATGATGATGATAAAATTAGCTTTGTTTATCAGAAACCTCAGGATGTTCTTTCCCATTTGAGATTAAAAGCAGAATAAATTGAATCCTTTTAAATCATAAATCTATGTTTAATAAATTTATACAAAGGCCAGTACTCTCGATAGTAATATCGTTGATGATTGTGCTTTTAGGAATATTGGCAATAACCAATTTACCAGTTACACAGTTTCCCGCTATATCACCACCTAAGGTGAATATTGTAGCGGCTTATCCAGGGGCTAATAATGAGTTGATGATTAAGTCGGTAATTATTCCTTTAGAAAGAGCCATAAATGGAGTTCCGGGAATGAAATACATGACATCAACCGCTGGAAACGACGGAGAAGCTAGTATCAATGTAATTTTTAATTTAGGTACCGATGCCAATCAAGCCTCGATTAATATTCAAAATAGGGTCGCTTCGGTAGTCAATAAATTACCTCCAATTGTAGTTCGTGAAGGGGTGAAAATTACTCGTGAAGAACCGAATATGTTGATGTACATCAACTTATTCAGTAAAGATCCTACTATGGATCAAAAATTCCTATTCAATTTTGCCGATATCAATATGTTGTCTGAGATTAAAAGGATTGATGGAGTAGGAGTTGCTGATATTTTGGGTAACCGTGAATATGCAATGCGTATTTGGTTGAAACCTGACCGTATGTTAGCCTATAAGATTTCGGCAGATGAAATATTAGAATCATTAAATCAACAAAGTTTAGAAGCATCTCCAGGTAAAACGGGAGAAAGTTCAGGAAAACGTTCTCAAGCTTTTGAATATGTGTTGAAATATTCTGGTAGGTTTACCACCAAAGAAGGATACGAAAATATTGTTTTACGTGCTACTCCAGATGGCGAAATTCTACGTTTAAAAGATGTAGCCAATATTGAGTTTGGAAGTTCGATGTATGATATTTATTCTAATTTGAATGGAAGTCCATCAGCGGCTATCACGATAAAACAATCGTATGGTAGTAATGCAAGTCAGGTTATTAAAGACGTGAAAGCTAAAATGGAGGAGTTGAAGAAAACTACCTTTCCTAAAGGAGTAGACTATGAGATTAGTTATGACGTTTCTAAATTCTTAGATGCCTCTATTGAAAAAGTAATCCACACCTTAGTAGAAGCTTTTATTTTGGTAGGATTAGTAGTGTTTTTATTCCTTGGCGATTGGCGATCTACTTTAATTCCTGCTATTGCAGTTCCTGTTTCTTTGGTTGGAACTTTTGCGTTTATGCAGTTTTTCGGAATTACGATCAACTTAGTAACTTTATTTGCTCTTGTATTAGCTATTGGGGTCGTCGTCGATGATGCCATCGTGGTTATCGAAGCAGTACACGCCAATATGGAAGAACACCATTTAGGACCAATTAAAGCGACTAAAAAAGCGATGCACGAAATTAGTGGGGCTATTATCGCAATTACCTTTTTAATGGCAGCGGTATTTATTCCGGTTGCTTTTATGTCGGGGCCAGTGGGAATCTTTTTCCGTCAGTTTGCCATCACTATGGCTACATCCATTATTTTGTCAGGTATTGTTGCTTTAACGTTGACACCTGCACTTTGTGCGATGATGTTGAAAAACAATCACGGAAAAGTCAAAAAGCAAACGCCAATGGATCAATTTTTAGATGGCTTTAATAATAGATTCAATAGTTTATCGGATAAGTATAACAATATTCTTCATAAAGTAGTTACCCGTAGAACGTTGACGTTTACGGTTCTGATTGGGTTTTGTATAGGTATTTTCTTCCTGAACAATAGTTTGCCTTCAGGGTTTATACCCAATGAGGATCAAGGAATGTTTTATGCCGTTATTCAAACACCGCCAGGTTCATCATTGGAAAGAACCAATGAAATTGCGGAACGATTACAAAAAATTGCCGAAAAAGTAGAAGGCGTACAATCTGTATCGTCACTGGCGGGTTACGAAATTTTAACAGAAGGTACGGGATCAAATTCAGGAACCTGTTTGGTTAATCTAAAAAGTTGGGAAGATCGTACGCATTCGGTTTCTGAAATTATGAAAGAATTAGAAGAAAAATCTAAAGATATTTCAGGAGCTACGATTGAGTTTTTTCAACCACCATCAGTACCAGGTTATGGTGCTGCGGGGGGATTTGAGTTACGTTTGCTAGATAAAGCGGGTAGTGGCGATTATAAAAAATTAGAAACTATCAGCAATGATTTTGTAAAAGATTTGAGTAAACGCCCTGAATTGTCTTCTGTATTTAGTTTTTACAGTGCGAGTTATCCACAGTACATGATTAAAGTCGACAATGATATTGCACAACAAAAAGGAGTAAGCCTTGAGAATGCAATGAATACCTTATCTGTATTGGTAGGAAGTACCTATGAAACCAACTTTATCAAATACGACAGACAATACAAGATCATTGTGCAGGCCTCTCCTGAATACAGAGCACTGCCTGAAGACATCATGAAATTGTATGTTAAAAATAATCGTGATGAAATGGTGCCATTTTCTTCTTTTGCTAAAATGGAAAAAGTATATGGATTGAATGATATTACACGTCATAATATGTATAACGCCTCTGAAATTAGCGGTCAAGCGGCACCTGGTTACAGTAGTGGCGCTGCTATTCAAGCAATTCAAGAAGTAGCCGAACAAAAACTACCAAGAGGTTATGGAATTGATTGGGCGGGTATTTCAAAAGACGAAGTAGGTCGTGGGAATGAAGCTATCTTTGTTTTCTTGATTTGTTTGCTATTTGTGTACTTGGTTCTAGCCGCTCAATACGAAAGTTTTATTTTGCCATTTGCGGTTATATTATCACTTCCAGCAGGTATTTTTGGTTCTTTCTTATTGCTAAAAATATTTGGATTAGAAAACAATATTTATGCTCAGGTAGCCTTTATTATGTTGATTGGATTATTGGGTAAAAATGCCGTTTTAATTGTGGAATTTGCTGTGCAAAAGCACAGAGCAGGTGCTTCGGTATTACAAGCCGCTATGGAAGGTGCTGTAGTGCGTTTCCGTCCTATTTTGATGACTTCTTTTGCTTTTATTGCAGGACTGATTCCATTGGTTTTTGCCTCTGGACCTGGAAAGATTGGGAACCGAACTATTGGTTCTGCAGCAGCAGGAGGGATGCTTTTGGGTACCATCTGTGGGGTATTAGTAATTCCTGGATTGTATTATATATTCGGCAGAATTTCAGAGAAAACCCAATTTGTAAAAAATGAAGAAGAAAATCCATTAACAGAAGAAATTGATAACAATGTTTAAACTAAAGATACCTCAATATGCTATTCCGCTAGGCTTATGTCTGGCGGTAATTAGCTGTAAAGCACCCGAAATTAAGCCGGTAAATTCAACTGCTGCACTTCCAGAAGCGTTTGCTTCTTCAAAAGATACAGCAACATTGGCTACTATACAATGGCACAATTTTTTTAAGGACAAAAATTTGGTTGATTTAATTGACGTTGCCATAAAAAACAATCAAGAATTGGCCATTACGTTACAAGAAATTGAAATAGCCAAGAACGATATTCGAGTGCGTAAAGGGGCTTTGCTACCCACTGTAGGCTTAGGCGCTGGAGCAGGAGTAGAAAAAGTAGGGCGTTATACCAGCCAAGGTGCAGGTGACGCTTCTACAGAAATTAGTCCGGGACACGAATTCCCTGAAGCGTTACAAGATTATAAATTAGCTGCTTATGCGCATTGGGAAGTGGATATTTGGAAGAAACTACGCAACAGTAAAAAAGCAGCCTTTAGTCGTTATTTGGCTACAGTTGAAGGTAAAAACTTTGTGATTACTAATTTGGTTGCTGAAATAGCGAGCTCGTATTATGAGTTGTTAGCTTACGATAACCAATTGGAGATTGTGAAACAAAGTATTGCAATTCAAAAGAATGCTTTGGAAATTGTAAAAATCCAAAAAGAGGCAGCACGTGCTACCGAATTAGCCGTTCAGAAATTTGAAGCCGAAGTATTGACTTCTAGAAGTATGGAGTTTGATATTCTTCAAAAAATAAAAGAAACGGAGAATAAAATCAACTTTTTATTGGCACGTTATCCACAGGAAATTAAAAGAGACAAAACGAATTTAGTAAGCGCTTTGCCTTCACAATTAAAAGCGGGAATCCCATCGCAATTATTAGCGAATCGTTCCGATATCAAACAGGCCGAATTGCAATTAGAAGCGGCAAAATTAGATGTGAAAGTGGCTAGAGCCGAGTTTTATCCTTCCTTAGATATTTCGGCTTCAGTAGGATGGAATGCGTTCAAATCGTCGTATTTGTTTAAAACACCCGAATCCTTATTGTACTCTCTAGCAGGCGATGTGGCAGCTCCTTTAATCAATAGAAATGCGATTAAAGCTGAGTTTAAAAGCGCCAACTCACGTCAACTTCAAGCCTTATACAATTATGAGAGAACAATTTTAAATGCGTACTTAGAAGTATCAAATCAATTGTCAAAAATTGAGAACTTACAAAAAAGTTTCAGTTTGAAAACCCAACAAGTAGGGGCTTTGGACCGTTCTATTTCGGTTTCTAATGATTTGTTTAAATCAGCGAGAGTAGATTATTTTGAAGTGTTGATGACACAACGTGATGCTTTAGAAGCAAAGTTAGAATTGGTAGATACCCAAAAAGAGCTAATTAACGCCTCAGTATATGTTTACAGAGACTTAGGCGGTGGTTGGAAATAAGAAAATTGTTTCAAAACCAAAAACTCCATCAGCAATGATGGAGTTTTTTTATGCTCTGTATTTAATTTATTAGTAAGTTTGATTTCAGTTAGTTCAAAGTCAGGAGACTTTGCGTAGCGAGAGTAGAATTTTAAATCATAAAAACCACACGAAAGGATTCGCGCGGGAGCGGGGGAAAGACATAGGACAACATATTCAAGAACATATAGATGAAGAATAGAAAAATATATTTTATAGATGTAGTTTATTATAATTGTTATACTTTTTACCGAAGATATGAAAAAGATTTGAATGAATTTTCAGGTCAAGCTTTAACAGCAGTATGTTTATCTTTAAATGTTGTTGGTATTTTAATTTTAATGCAAAAACTTTTTAAATTGTCTCTTTTTGAAAATAAATGGTGTACATTATTCATTTCATTGCCTGTTTTATTATTTACGGTTATTAGATATAATAAATATATAACCATATCAGAGATAGAAGACGCATTATATGAAAAAAATCAAGACCGCATTAAAAGATTAAATTTCATTACGGGTATTTATGTAATTACTTCAATATTTGGCTTTCTTCTTATGGCAATAATTTTAGGCGAACTTAATAATCCGCCACCATTTTGGGAAAATTGGTGGTAATGTGGAAAAAACGGTCAAATTGACCGGTCGTGTATCAAAGTGGTAGTGTATCAAAGTTAGTGATGACTCCAAATCAATAAGTTACTATATTGATAATCTCCTCCCGCTGGCGCAAGCGTCTCGCTTGTGCCAACAAATAAAAATTAATTAAAAACAATTATAAAAAAGCAACTACGGTTGCATTTTTTGTGCTGAAAAATAAACGGGTTTTCTAGCCCCGCTAGGGGATATAGCGAATAGCGGGACAATATGAGTTGAGAAGATAAAAGGGTGCTACAAAAAAACATTCGTTTATACCAACTGTTCCACAGGAAGGGTACTATCAATAATGTGCAACTCTACTAATTGCCTTTGAATGCGTTCTAGTAAATCTAAGTCTATTTTTTCTTGAGACCATTCGGTTAAGGTCAACCATTCGTTAATGTCTTCTATTTTTTGGTGGTAGGTAGTGGATAAACGGTCTGAAATGTTGGGTATGGCTTTAAAATCTCGTGTTTTGGCATTAATAATATCAAGAAGTGTTGCAATGGCTTCGGGCTGTGTAGCTAGGACTTCTTCGCGAACGGCAATGACAAAGCAAGGCCAAGGAGTAGGGCAGTCGGCTAACCGTCTAAAAATCCCGTTATCCACTAGCGGTTTCGTCATAAAATGTTCCCACATAAAATAATTAGCTGTACCCTCGGTCAAAGCAGTTACTGCGCCATCGATGGTGTTGACAATTTCAAATTGTAATTCGTTAGTGTTCCACCCTTGGTTTTTGGCATTGACATAGGCCATCAATTGCGAGCCTGAACCTAGGCGTGAAATGGCTACTTTGGTATTTTCTAAATCAGCCAGCGTTTGGTAATTGGATTGAGCCGCCACGTGAATCCCCCATATTAATGACGATTTTACATATACTTGCACTATTTTAGACGGATTTCCATTAACAATATCCTTGAGGATGCCTTCGGTTAAAATCACTGCAATATCAGCACTTCCATCGCGAAGCATTTGGCACATTTTACCCGTTCCTTCAGGGACATCAGTCCATTGCAAATCGATGTTTTCTTTTTTAAATTCGCCTTGCTCAAGGCAAATATGCCAAGGCAAATTGAAATGTTCCGGAACGCCAACAATCTTTAAAGAAGTCATAAACGGTTTATTGAGCTAATTTATCTAAGGTATAAGCAATCAATTCATCAACCGCTTTGGTAGGGTCTTCGCTGAAAGTACCACTAGCTCTATTGGCAATAATAGCATTCAAGGACAAGGCATTATGTCCTAACAAGGCCGAAAGTCCGTATATAGCAGTCGTTTCCATTTCGAGATTGGTAATTCGGTTGCCTTTAAACTCAAAGTTGTCCATTTTGGAATTCAAATCACTATCTTGAATAGGTAAACGCAATACACGTCCTTGAGGACCGTAAAACCCACCAATAGTGCATGTGATTCCTTTGTGCATTTGGTTGCTTTCTATTCTTTTTTCCAAGGTTTCAGAACAAGCAATCGCATAAGGTCGCCCTTTGCGCACATCCCATTGGGTGTGAGTCATAAAAGCGTCTTCCATATCAGTATGCGTTACGGCATCGACTATATAGGATCGCAACATATTGTCTAAACCAATTCCGAATTGAGACAACACAAAGCTATCCACAGGAATATCCGCTTGAATGGAGCCTGAGGTTCCAATGCGAATAATATTCAAAGAAGTTAATTGTTCTTTAGGCTGACGCGTGTTCAAATCAATATTCACCAAGGCGTCTAATTCGTTCAAGACAATGTCAATATTATCCGGGCCAATTCCAGTAGAAAGCACGGTTAATCGTTTGCCTTTATAAATCCCTGTTTGAGTTTTGAATTCTCTTTTTTGAATTGAAAACTCGATACTATCAAAGAATTGCGTTATTTTTTCCACACGATCAGTATCACCAACAAAAATAATATCGTGGGCAATATTTTTAGGTTTCAGATTCAAGTGATACACACTTCCGTCTGGATTTAATATCAATTCTGATGATTTTATCATGTTTGTTTTAGGTGTAAAATTTAACTTCGTAAATCCAATATCGTACTTCGTATATCGAATTTATCCACCTACGCGTTTGGTTTTAAAACCTTTCTCTTGTAGCATTTTCATAATTCTATCGCGATAGTCACCTTGTATGATAATTTCTCCATCTTTGAATGTTCCACCCACAGCGAGTTTGCTTTTAATTTCTTTGGCTAAAATTTTGAAATCTTCGTCAGCACCTTCATATCCAGCAATTATGGTGGTGGGTTTACCTTTTCGCTTTTCGAATTTGCAAATCATTGGCTCCGCTTGAACGTATAATTCGTGTTCGTTTTCGGCAACTACTTCAGGCTCATTTGAAATTTGGTGATCAGGGAATAGGTTTTTTAATTGTTCTTGTAAGTCCATTTAATTGTCAATTATCAATTATGAATTATTAATTGTTAATTATTTTTTAATCAATCCTAATTCCACTAATCGTTCATTTAAGTATTCGCCAGCAGTAATGTCTTCAAACTGTTTGGGGTGTGTTGCATCAATGCATTGTTCTAGGCAATCCAAAGGCATGTCGCTAACAGGATGCATGAAAAAAGGAATCGAATAACGAGACGTTCCCCATAATTCTCTAGGTGGATTCACCACTTGATGGATAGTTGATTTTAATTTATTGTTGGTGTGTCTGGATAACATATCACCTACATTAATCATTAATTCGTCAGGCTGTGCCATCGCGTCAATCCAATCACCATTATGATTTTGAACTTGTAACCCTTTTCCTTGAGCTCCCATTAATAAGGTAATCAAATTGATGTCGCCATGAGCAGCGGCACGAACCGCACCATCTTTAGGTTCGTCAGTAATAGGAGGGTAGTGAATTGGTCGTAAAATACTGTTTCCGTCTTTGATGAAATTGTCAAAATAGAATTCGTTTAAACCAATGTGTAAAGCCAAAGCTCTTAAAACATAGATTCCTGTTTTTTCAAGCATTTGGTACGCTTCTTTTCCTGTTGAATTGAAATTAGCCAATTCGTTAACTGTAACGTTTTTAGGGTATTCACTAGCATATTTTGAATCGTCACTCACGTATTGTCCAAAGTGCCAAAACTCTTTTAAATCTCCAGCAGAGCGTCCTTTAGCATGTTCTTTTCCAAAAGAAACATAACCACGTTGTCCTCCAATTCCTGGGATTTCATACTTTGATTTGGTTTCTAAGGGTAACGAAAAGAAATTTCGCACTTCACGGTATAAATTTTCTACTAATTGGTCATTTAAAAAATGCCCTTTTAATGCTACGAAGCCAATATCTTCGTAGGCTTTTCCGATTTCATTTACAAATTTTTGTTTACGTGTCGGGTCATCCGACAGGAAA
>NZ_JAHEBT010000053.1 GCF_024642105.1 Flavobacterium sp. | reverse complement strand
ATAATTCAGGAAAAATTACTGCTGATAACGTAATTGCACGTCAAGAAGGTGATTTCCCTGTAATTGAACCATCTAATGTTCATTATACTGACGTTGCTCCTAACCAAATTGCATCGATTTCGGCTTCATTGATTCCTTTCTTGGAACATGATGATGCGAACCGTGCGTTGATGGGATCAAACATGATGCGTCAAGCAGTACCATTGATTCGTCCAGAAGCTCCAATTGTTGGAACTGGTTTAGAGCGTCAAGTAGCTTCGGATTCTAGAGTATTAATTAATGCTGAAGGACACGGAACAGTTGAATACGTTGATGCTAATATCATTACTATTAAATACGACCGTACTGAAGAAGAACGTATGGTAAGTTTTGATACTGATGAGAAAACATACAACCTAATTAAATTTAGAAAAACCAACCAAGGAACAAGCATTAACTTGAAACCTATCGTAAGAAAAGGAGATAGAGTGGTTCCAGGTCAAGTTTTATCTGAAGGATATGCCACTCAAAATGGAGAGTTAGCTTTAGGTAGAAACCTAAAAGTAGCCTTCATGCCTTGGAAAGGGTACAACTTTGAGGATGCGATTGTAATTTCTGAGAAAGTAGTTCGTGACGATATCTTTACCTCTATTCACGTTGATGATTATTCATTAGAAGTGAGAGATACTAAATTAGGTAATGAAGAGTTAACGAATGATATTCCTAACGTTTCTGAAGAAGCTACTAAAGATTTGGATGAAAACGGTATGATTAGAATTGGAGCCGAGGTTAAACCTGGTGACATTCTTATCGGAAAAATTACGCCAAAAGGAGAATCAGATCCTACTCCAGAAGAGAAATTGCTTCGTGCTATCTTCGGGGATAAAGCAGGTGATGTAAAAGATGCTTCATTAAAAGCGTCTCCTTCTTTACACGGTGTAGTTTTAGATAAAAAATTATTCGCAAGAGCGGTAAAAGATAAACGTAAGAGAACCCAAGATAAAGATGCTTTAACAGCGCTTGAATTGGAATTCGAAACTAAATTTGTTGAATTAAAAGATAAATTAGTAGAGAAATTATTCTTAATCGTAAACGGAAAAACCTCTCAAGGTGTAATGAATGATTTGGGTGAAGAAGTTTTACCAAAAGGTAAAAAATACACTCAAAAAATGTTGTACGCTGTTGAAGATTTTGCACACTTAAGTAAAGGTCAATGGGTTGCTGATGATGCAACTAATAAAATGGTTAATGATTTGATTCATAACTATAAAATTAAATTGAACGATTTACAAGGAGCTTTACGTAGAGAAAAATTCACCATTACTGTTGGAGATGAATTGCCATCAGGAATCTTGAAATTAGCGAAAGTATATATCGCTAAAAAACGTAAGTTAAAAGTTGGGGATAAAATGGCGGGACGTCACGGTAACAAAGGTATTGTTGCTCGTATCGTTCGTCATGAAGATATGCCTTTCTTGGAAGACGGAACACCAGTAGATATCGTATTGAATCCACTTGGGGTACCATCTCGTATGAACATTGGTCAGATTTATGAAACTGTTTTAGGATGGGCTGGAATGAACTTGGGTAGAAAATTTGCTACTCCAATTTTTGATGGTGCTTCTTTAGACGAAATCAATGAATTGACAGATGAAGCAGGTGTGCCACGTTTTGGACATACACATCTTTATGATGGAGGTACTGGAGAACGTTTCCACCAAGCTGCAACAGTGGGTGTTATCTATATGTTGAAATTAGGACACATGGTAGATGATAAAATGCACGCACGTTCTATCGGACCATACTCGTTGATTACACAACAACCACTTGGAGGTAAAGCTCAATTTGGAGGTCAACGTTTTGGAGAGATGGAGGTTTGGGCTCTTGAGGCTTATGGAGCATCAAGTACACTTAGAGAAATCTTGACTGTTAAATCTGATGATGTTATTGGTAGAGCTAAATCTTACGAAGCAATCGTTAAGGGAGAGTCTATGCCAGAACCAGGATTGCCAGAATCATTCAATGTATTAATGCATGAGTTGAAAGGTCTTGGTTTAGATATTAGATTAGAAGAATAAAAAAGAATGCTGTATTCAGTTCCAATTTTTTTTGGAACTGAATACTTATTTATAATAAGTTTTTAAGGATTTATACCCGTAAACCGTTCCGATTTTTTATTGAAGCCTTTAGGTTTTTATAACTAGCACTTCAAAAATAGTTTGAAGTTTAGAGAAGTAATTCGAGGTATTAGCTGAATGGTTTATTCTTTATGGAGTAATACAATTGCAAAATAAAAGTAAATCATAAATCTAAAATCAATTTTTTAATTGCAAATAAATCAATAGTAAAAACTATGATGAATAATAGAAATAATAAAGATAAAAACCAAGTTAAAAGGTTTGACAAGATTTCGATAGGACTTGCTTCTCCTGAATCTATCTTAAAAGAATCAAGAGGTGAAGTATTAAAGCCTGAAACAATCAACTACAGAACGCACAAACCAGAGCGTGACGGTCTTTTCTGTGAAAGAATTTTTGGTCCTGTTAAGGATTTTGAATGTGCTTGTGGAAAATACAAAAGAATTCGTTACAAAGGAATTATTTGTGACCGTTGTGGTGTAGAAGTTACCGAGAAAAAAGTACGTAGAGATAGAGTAGGACACATCAACCTTGTTGTGCCAATTGCTCATATTTGGTATTTCCGTTCTCTTCCAAACAAAATTGGATATATCCTTGGATTGCCATCTAAGAAATTAGATATGATCATTTACTACGAAAGATACGTAGTAATCCAAGCCGGTATTGCCAAAAATGCAGAAGGAGAATCATTACAAAGATTAGATTTCTTGACAGAAGAAGAGTATTTGAATATTTTAGATACACTTCCTGCTGACAATCAATATTTAGACGATTTTGATCCAAATAAATTTGTTGCCAAAATGGGAGCAGAGTGTATTATGGATTTATTAGCACGTATCGACTTAGATGAGTTATCATACAGTTTACGCCATAGTGCTAACAACGAAACGTCTAAACAACGTAAAACAGAAGCGTTAAAAAGATTACAAGTAGTAGAGTCTTTCCGTGAGTCTAACTTGAACCGTGAGAATCGTCCTGAGTGGATGATTATGAAAGTAGTTCCTGTTATTCCACCAGAATTACGTCCGCTTGTGCCACTAGATGGAGGTCGTTTTGCTACTTCTGATTTGAATGATTTATACCGTCGTGTAATTATACGTAACAACCGTTTGAAAAGATTGATGGAGATTAAAGCTCCTGAAGTAATCTTGAGAAACGAAAAACGTATGTTGCAAGAATCTGTAGATTCACTTTTCGATAATACTCGTAAAGCATCTGCAGTAAAAACAGAATCAAACAGACCATTAAAATCATTATCTGATTCATTAAAAGGTAAGCAAGGACGTTTCCGTCAAAACTTACTTGGAAAACGTGTGGATTATTCTGCTCGTTCGGTAATTGTTGTTGGACCTGAGTTGAAATTATTCGAATGTGGTATCCCAAAAGATATGGCATCTGAATTATACAAACCTTTTGTAATCCGTAAGTTGATTGAAAGAGGTATTGTAAAAACAGTTAAATCAGCTAAAAAAATAATTGATAAAAAAGAGCCTGTAGTTTGGGATATCCTTGAAAATGTAATTAAAGGACACCCAGTATTACTGAATCGTGCTCCTACTTTGCACCGTTTAGGTATCCAAGCGTTCCAGCCAAAATTAATTGAAGGAAAAGCAATCCAATTGCACCCTTTAGTGTGTACGGCTTTCAACGCGGATTTTGATGGTGACCAGATGGCAGTTCACTTGCCATTAGGACCAGAGGCAATTTTGGAAGCACAATTATTAATGTTAGCTTCTCACAATATCTTGAACCCTGCTAATGGAGCGCCTATTACGGTACCTTCTCAGGACATGGTTTTGGGTCTATATTATATGACCAAAGAACGTTTATCAACTCCTGAGCATAAAATTTTAGGTCAAGATTTGACTTTCTATTCTGCTGAAGAGGTAAACATTGCATTAAACGAAGGACAATTAGAATTGAATGCTCGTGTGAAAATTAGAGCAAAAGATTTTAACGAAAATGGAGAGTTGGTTTACAAAATAATCCAAACTACTGCAGGTCGTGTATTGTTTAATGAAGTGGTTCCTGAAGCTGCTGGATACATCAATGATGTATTAACTAAGAAAAACTTAAGAGATATTATCGGTCACATTTTAAGTGTTACTGATGTACCTACAACAGCCGCTTTCTTAGATAATATGAAAGATATGGGGTATAAATTTGCCTTCAAAGGTGGTTTGTCATTCTCATTAGGTGATATTAGAATTCCAGAGCAAAAAACAAAATTAATTGCAGACGCTAGAGAGCAAGTTGAAGGTATTTCTGCTAACTATAACATGGGTCTTATCACCAATAACGAACGTTACAACCAAGTTATTGACGTGTGGACATCAACCAATGCTCAATTGACTGAAGCAGCAATGAAAAACATTAGAGAAGACCAACAAGGTTTCAACTCAGTGTATATGATGCTTGATTCTGGAGCAAGGGGATCTAAAGAACAAATTCGTCAGTTAACTGGTATGCGTGGTTTGATGGCTAAGCCTAAAAAATCGACTGCTGGTGGTGGTGAAATTATTGAAAACCCGATTTTGTCTAACTTTAAAGAAGGTCTTTCTATCCTTGAGTACTTTATCTCTACTCACGGTGCTCGTAAAGGTCTTGCGGATACGGCTCTTAAAACTGCGGATGCAGGATACTTAACAAGAAGATTACATGACGTTTCTCAAGACGTTATTGTAAACATCGAAGATTGTGGTACATTAAGAGGTGTTGAAGTTTCAGCTTTGAAGAAAAACGAAGAAATCGTAGAATCTTTAGGCGAAAGAATCCTTGGACGTGTAGCATTGCAAGATGTTGTTAATCCTTTAAATAACGAAGTATTAGTAGCGTCTGGACAACAAATTACTGAAGCAATTGTTAAAGCTATCGATGCTTCGCCAATTGAAAAAGTAGAAGTTCGTTCTCCATTAACTTGTGAGGCATTAAAAGGAATTTGTGCTAAATGTTACGGTAGAAACTTAGCTACTGGAAAAATGACTCAAAGAGGTGAGGCAGTTGGTGTTATCGCTGCTCAATCTATTGGAGAGCCTGGTACACAGTTGACACTTCGTACGTTCCACGTTGGAGGGGTTGCAGGAGGTATTTCTGAAGAATCAAGCATTGTTGCTCGTTTCCCAGGAAAATTAGAAATCGAAGATTTAAAAACAGTTAAAGGAGAAGATAGCGAAGGAAACGCAGTGGATATCGTTGTTTCTCGTTCTACTGAATTGAAATTAATCGATGAAAAAACAGGTATTTTATTAAGTACAAATAACATCCCTTACGGTTCTAGTATTTTTGTAAAAGACGGTCAGTCAGTTGCAAAAGGAGAAGTAATCTGTAAATGGGATCCATATAATGGAGTTATTGTTTCTGAGTTTACTGGTAAAATTGCTTATGAAGATTTAGAGCAAGGACAATCGTTCATGGTTGAAATCGATGAGCAAACTGGTTTCCAAGAAAAAGTAATTTCTGAAGCAAGAAACAAAAAATTAATTCCAACTTTATTGGTTTACGGTAAAGACAATGAATTAATCCGTTCGTATAACTTACCAGTAGGAGCCCACTTGATGGTTGACGATGGTGAGAAAATTAAAGCTGGTAAAGTATTGGTGAAAATTCCTCGTCGTTCTTCTAAATCAGGAGATATTACAGGAGGTTTACCAAGAATTACAGAGTTGTTAGAAGCTCGTAATCCTTCAAACCCAGCGGTAGTTTCAGAAATCGACGGTGTAGTTTCTTTCGGAAAAATCAAACGTGGTAATCGTGAAATCATCATCGAATCTAAATTTGGTGAAGTGAAGAAATACTTAGTAAAATTATCAAGTCAAATCTTAGTTCAAGAAAATGACTTTGTAAGAGCGGGTGTTCCTTTGTCAGATGGTGCAATTACTCCAGACGATATCTTAAGAATTCAAGGTCCAGCTGCTGTTCAACAGTACTTGGTGAACGAAATTCAAGAGGTGTACCGTTTACAAGGGGTAAAAATCAATGACAAACACTTTGAAGTAGTGATTCGTCAAATGATGCGTAAAGTAAGAGTTCAAGATCCAGGAGATACGTTATTCTTAGAAGATCAATTGATTCATACCAAAGATTTCATCTTAGAAAATGACAAGTTATACGGAATGAAAGTGGTTGAAGATGCAGGAGATTCTGATGTCTTGAAACCAGGTCAAATCATTACGCCTCGTCAACTACGCGATGAAAATTCATTATTGAAACGTACGGATAAAAATTTAGTTGTAGCTCGTGATGTAATCACAGCAACGGCTACTCCGGTACTTCAAGGTATTACTAGAGCATCTCTTCAAACGAAATCATTCATTTCAGCAGCCTCTTTCCAAGAGACTACTAAAGTATTAAACGAAGCTGCTGTAGCAGGTAAAGTAGATTACTTAGAAGGGTTGAAAGAAAATGTTATTGTAGGTCACAGAATTCCTGCTGGTACAGGTATGAGAGAATACGATCACACGATTGTAGGATCTAAAGAAGACTACAACGAAATGATGGCTAACAAAGAAGAATATATTTATTAATTCAAATATAAAGTTTCAAAGTCTGTAGCAATACAGACTTTGATTTTTTTACTCTTTTTATTATGATAGAGCAACAAGACCAAATTAATATTGAGTTGGATGAGCAAACAGCCGAAGGAATTTATTCTAATTTGGCCATTATCAATCATTCTTCTTCTGAGTTTGTTTTAGATTTTGTAAGCATTATGCCAGGCATTCCTAAAGCAAAAGTAAAATCGAGAATTGTTTTGACGCCTCAACATGCAAAGAGATTGTTGAAAGCCATTGGAGAAAATATTCATCGTTTTGAAGTCGCTCATGGCGAAATCAAAGACACTGAACAGGCTCCAATTCCATTGAATTTTGGTCCTGCGGGACAAGCTTAATACCAAAGAGGCTCCAGAAATGGAGCCTCTTTTTTTATTGTAGTTTGTGGACTACTTCGTTTTTGATTTCCTCTAAAACGAAGGTGCTTTGTACATTGGAAATTCCTTCAATGACTGACAATTTTTCTACTGCAAATTGTTGGTATTCATTCATATCTTTTACGGCAATTTTCAACAAAAAATCATAGTTTCCAGAAACATGGTAACACCCCATCACATCATGCAATTTTGCAATTTGCTTTTTGAAATTGTCAATTACTTCCTTGGAATGAATCGATAAGGTGACTTGGCAAAAGACCTGAATTGATTTTCCAATTTTTACTTCGTCCAAAAGAGCAACATATTTTTTGATGTACCCCAATTGTTCTAGTTTCTTAATTCTAGCAAAGGTAGGCGAGACCGACAAGCCCGATTTTTCAGCAATCATTTTGATGTTGGCTTTGGCATCGTTTTGCAAAACCATCAGAATTCGTTTGTCAATGGCATCCATTTTAAAATATTTTTATTGTTTTGATAATTTGTAATTCCGGTTTCAAATAAATAATTCTGCTAATATATCTATTTTTAGAATTATACTATTGATTATTTCTGTTATTTAGAAAATTTTGAAAATAAATATACATTTACAAAAAAAACAATGGAATTACATTCAGCCTTTCTTACCGATACAGACAAACAACGAATACTAGATTTAGAACAATTAATCGACCTTTCTAACGAGAATTCTATTGGGTATCCAGTATCAAAAGATTTTGATTTTTCGGAGATCATGCCGTTTTTGAAATACCCAATTAATAATGTGGGTGACCCCTTTGAAAATTCCATTAATAAAGTAAAAACCCACGAACTCGAAAGAGAAGTAGTTGGATTTTTTGCCAAGTTGTTTAGAGCCGATCCAAACGATTATTGGGGCTACGTTACCAATGGTGGTTCTGAAAGCAATTTGTATGGCTTGTATTTGGCTAGAGAGCTGTATCCTAAAGGAATGGTGTATTATTCAGAATCGACGCATTACAGTATTCGTAAGAACATTCATTTGTTAAACATTCCAAGTATTGTGATTCGTTCGCAAGAAAATGGAGAAATTGATTATACCGATTTAGAAAACACTTTGCGAATCAATCGGGATAAACCAGCTATTGTGCTGGCGAATTATGGTACTACGATGAAAGAAGCCAAGGACGATGTGGCTAGAATAAAATCCATTCTAAAAAGTTTAGCCATTCAAGATAGTTACATTCATTGCGATGCCGCCCTTGCAGGAAGTTACGGTGCCTTTGTAGAACCTAGAGTACCTTTTGATTTTAAAGACGGAGCCGATAGTGTGGCTATTAGCGGTCACAAGTTTATTGGTTCGCCAATTCCTTCTGGGGTAATTATTACTAAAAAATCAAATCGCGATAGAATTGCCAAAGGAGTTTCGTATATCGGTTCATTTGATACCACGATTACCGGTTCAAGAAACGGTCACAGTCCGTTGTTTTTGTGGTATGCTTTGAAAAGAATGGGAGTGGAAGGGTTGAGACAACGATTCCAAAACAGTCTTGAAGTGGCTGCGTATTGCGAAAAGCGATTGAATGCAATTGGGATTCCTGCTTGGAGAAATCCCAATGCGATTACTATAGTATTTCCAAAAGTACACGATTCCATAATTTCCAAATGGCAATTGGCCACACAAGAAACTATTTCTCATATTATTTGTATGCCCAATGTCACCAAAGAGCAAATTGACCACTTAATTTTAGACATTCAAAACTGCAAAGAAGTCGTTGAAAACGAATACGAATTCAGTTTCTAATTATTCAAACTCCGAAGTGAAAAACAATTTCACATTTGGGTATTTGCTTTGCGTCATTTGAATCGTAAAATCCGAATCGGCTAAGAAAACCAATTGTCCGTATTTGTCGTGTGCCAAAAACTTTTGTTTAATGCGTTTGAATTCTTTGAATTCTTCACTTTTAGCATCATCGGGTTTTACCCAACACGCCTTATGGACAGGGAAGTTTTCATAGGTACATTTAGCACCGTATTCGTGTTCCAATCGGTATTGAATTACTTCGTATTGAAGCGCTCCAACAGTTCCAATAATTTTACGGTTGTTCATTTCTAGGGTAAACAACTGCGCTACCCCTTCGTCCATCAATTGATCTACCCCTTTGTCTAGTTGTTTTGCTTTTAATGGGTCGGCATTATTGATATAACGGAAATGCTCTGGAGAGAAACTCGGAATTCCTTTAAAGCTCATCACTTCGCCTTCGGTCAACGTATCGCCAATTTTGAAGTTCCCCGTATCGTGCAATCCTACAATATCACCCGGATACGAAATATCTACAATTTCTTTTTTCTCAGCAAAAAAGGCATTGGGACTCGAGAATTTTAAATTCTTTTTTTGACGCACGTGGAAATACGGTTTGTTGCGTTCAAAAGTTCCCGAAACAATTTTGATAAACGCCAAACGGTCGCGGTGTTTTGGATCCATATTCGCGTGAATTTTGAACACAAAGCCTGACATTTTTTCTTCTTTTGGATCAACCAAACGCGTTTCTGAATCTTTAGGTCGAGGCGAAGGCGCAATGGCTACAAAGCAATCCAACAATTCGCGTACCCCAAAATTATTCAAAGCCGAACCAAAAAACACGGGTTGTAATTTTCCGTCCAAATAGTCTTGTCGGTCAAATTTAGGATAGACTTCGTCAATCAATTCCAATTCTTCACGCAATTTATCTGCGGGTTTTTGACCAATTATTTTTTCTAATTCAGGACTTTGTACGTCCGAAAAAGCAATCGTTTCTTCAATATTTTTACGGCTATCTCCGCTAAACAGGTTGATGTTTTGCTCCCATAAATTATAAATACCTTGGAAATCATACCCCATTCCAATTGGAAAACTCAAAGGCGTAACCGTCAAGCCCAATTTTTGCTCCACTTCGTCCATCAAGTCAAAAGCATCTTTTCCTTCGCGGTCTAATTTATTGATGAAAACAATAATCGGAATGTTTCGCATTCTACAGACCGAAACTAATTTTTCAGTTTGTTCCTCGACCCCTTTGGCAACGTCAATCACTACAATTACGCTATCCACGGCGGTTAAAGTTCGAAACGTATCCTCGGCAAAATCCTTGTGACCAGGTGTGTCAAGAATATTGATTTTTTTCTCTTTGTAATTGAATGCCAAAACCGAAGTCGAAACCGAAATCCCTCTTTGGCGCTCAATTTCCATAAAGTCAGACGTAGCGCCCTTCTTAATCTTGTTGTTTTTCACGGCACCCGCTTCCTGAATCGCCCCTCCAAAAAGAAGTAATTTCTCGGTTAGCGTGGTCTTCCCTGCATCGGGATGCGAAATAATTCCAAATGTTCTCCTGCGTTGTATTTCTTCTAAAAAACTCATAATTGCTATAATGGAGTGCAAAAATACTATTTACTTCACTAAATAACTAATTCCAAAAGTTTTTCTGGGATACGTATTTAAAGCTTCCAGCCTTTTAAAGGCTGGAAGCTTTAAAAGAATGCTATTTTTCACGAAGTCGAGGGGGGCTAAATACCAGATTAGGGTTATTCCTACTTGTTTTGATATTTAAAGGCTTTTGGTAATTTGTACAACATTTTTTATATTTTTGAGTTGTGGCAATATCTATAATTTATAAAATATAATATCTAATCACTGCTCTATTAGTTTTTTTAGGTATATAGACGAGTTTAAAGCGTTAAAAAACAATTATACACAATGAAATATCTTTTAATTACATTTTTCTTTTTATTGACAATCTTTGCACAGGGACAAAATTTTATAACGCTTAACGAGGCCAAGAGTGGAGATACAATATCCTCCGATGAAGCAATTATATATGGAAATTTTATCCAGCGACTTGGATTTAGTAGCGGTGGATTTCCGCAAGATATTCGAATAATAAATCTAGAGACTAAAGAAGTTTTTACATTTAGGGTTAAACCTACCTATAAATCGGCTAAAGAAAATATATTTATATATTTTATTAGACCTGGTAAATATGCAATACTAAATTATTGGTGGACAAAAAGTACATGGTACGGGGGTAAATTTTTTACTGAACCAATTTTTAAAAATATTGATATGACTGATAATCTTGATCTTAAAATAAAATCAGGACAAATAAATCAAAATGAATTAGAACAATTTACATTCGAAATAACAAAAAATTCATTAAATTATCTTGGAACTTGGCATTTTGATAAAGGTCTTGTTTCTTTTACAGATGATAAAACGCAATTTGATAGTTTAGTAAAAAGCAAGTTCAAAAAACTTGATTTTTTATCTGCAACAACGATTCTGCCAAAATAACAGGTTAATATATAATATCATAAGGTTCAATTATTTTATAAGTATGTATTTTATTCTTTAATAATTCAGTCTTATCCTTAATAATTTTTTGTTAATAGTACTCAGTTCACTTGTATTCTCTAATTGAATTGTTATTTTTGTTGGCAATAATACATTTCGGCTTCTGTAGTTAGTAATAGAAGTGCGTTTAACTTGAGAGAATGTCAAGTTGCAATGACTAAAATCCTAATAGTATTGGGTTTTAGAAGTACTAAAAAATAAAAATTAAACAATGATATTTCAATTACCATCGATTACCTCTTTTGTAAATAAGAAAGCGCTTTCTGTTTTCTTGGTTCTTTTTTCTGTAGTGACTTTAACTGCCCAAGAGGTGATTAAAGAGCAACCAACAAAAGAAGCGCCAAAAACAAACTCGTCTAAAAAAATGAAAGTAGATGGTGTTATCGCTACCGTTGGTGATTATATTATTTTGGATTCGGATATTGACAAAGCTTATTTGGAGATTTCAAGTCAAGGGGGTTCTGTAAAAGATATTTCAAGATGTCAGATGTTAGGCAAACTAATGGAAGACAAATTGTATGCGCACCAAGCCGTACAAGATAGTGTTAAGGTTACAGACACTGAAGTGAAAGCAATGATGGATGAGCGTTTGGACTATATGACTGAACAATTAGGCTCTATGGATAAGATAGTAGAGTACTATAAAAAAAACAACGAAGAAGAATTCAGAACCTATTTCTTTGATATTTTAAAAGAAAATAAGTTAACATCCGAAATGCAAAAGAAAATTGTAGACGATGTACAAATTACACCTGAGGAAGTGCGTAACTTCTTTAAGAAAATTCCAAAAGACGAATTGCCTGTTTTTGGTGCCGAAATGGAAGTAGCCCAAATTGTGGTAAAACCTAAAATCTCAGATGCGGACAAGCAAAAAGTAATTGATCGTTTGAATGGTTTCAAAAAAGAAATTCAAGAAGGCTCTAGTTTTGCTACCAAAGCGGTGCTGTATTCACAAGATCCAGGATCAAGAGCGAGTGGTGGGTATTACAAAATGAATCGTAAAACCCCTTTCGTAAAAGAATTTAAGGATGTGGCATTCAGTTTGGCTGAAGGAGAAATCTCAGCGCCATTTGAAACAGATTTTGGCTATCACATTATTTATGTAGAAAAGATAAAAGGGCAAGAGGTAGAATTGCGTCATATTTTATTGGCTCCTAAAGTAACTGAGGAATCGTTGCAAGAAGCAAAAGAAAAAATCAATTTGATTCGTAAACGAATTATAGATAAGGAAATCACATTTGCAGAAGCTGCAAGAACTTTATCTGACGAAAAAGAAACAAGAACCAATGGAGGAACTTTAATCAATCCTAAAACGCAAGATACTCGTTTTGAATTGACTAAAATGGATCCAAGTTTATACGCGCAAGTGTCTAATTTGAAAGAAAATGAAGTTTCATCTGCTTTTGCCGAAGAACCTCAAGAAGGAAAAAAACAATACAAATTGGTTACAGTAACCAACAGAATCAATGAGCATACCGCTGATTATGCAAAAGATTATACTAAAATCAAGGATTTGGCTTTGAAAGAAAAGCAAATCAAGGCGATTGCCAAATGGTTTGACGAAAAAATTAAAGACACTTATATTAAAATTGTGGGTGAATACAGAGATTGTGTTTTTACCAACAACTGGTTGAAAAAATAAATTTTTAAAATAAATTAAAAAAGAGTTAGCTTTATGAAATCAAAATCATTTTGCTAACTCTTTTCCATTTAAACGAAATCGAAAATGTCTGATGTAGCTGCTATACATAACTTAGTTCAAAAAAGAACCGCGCTAAAAAAAGAAATTGCTAAAATCATTGTGGGTCAAGACGCTGTGATTGACCAAATTGTGTTGGCTATTTTCTCTGGCGGACACGCTTTATTGGTAGGTGTTCCAGGATTGGCTAAAACGTTAATGGTAAATACTTTGGCACAAGCCTTAGGGTTGGATTTCAAACGCATTCAGTTCACGCCAGATTTAATGCCTTCGGATATTTTAGGAAGCGAAATTTTGGACGAAAACAGACAATTTAAATTTATAAAAGGGCCTGTTTTTTCAAACATCATCTTGGCTGATGAGATCAATAGAACGCCGCCAAAGACGCAAGCCGCTTTGTTAGAAGCTATGCAAGAACGTGCGGTAACCATTGCAGGACATCAATACCAATTGAACTTGCCGTATTTTGTATTGGCAACTCAAAATCCCATCGAGCAAGAAGGGACCTATCCTTTGCCAGAGGCGCAATTGGACCGATTCATGTTTGCTATTAAATTAGAATACCCCACTTTTGAAGAAGAAGTTCAGGTAGTTAAACAAACCACTTCGGATGTAAAAAGTGTTATTGAACCGCTATTTTCTGCTCAAGAAATTATCGATTTTCAGCACTTAATTCGCCGCATTCCAGTAGCAGATAATGTGATTGAATATGCGGTTGCTTTGGTAGGAAAGACACGTCCGGATAGTCTGTTGTCAAACGATTTTGTGAAAAACTATTTGGATTGGGGAGCTGGACCAAGAGCTTCGCAAAATTTAATTTTAGCGGCCAAAGCCCACGCTGCTTTTAACGGAAAATTCTCTCCAGATATTGAAGATGTTAAAGCGGTTGCTATTGGGATTCTGCGTCATCGAATCATTAAAAACTACAAAGCGGATGCCGAAGGCATTACAGAAGAAATGATTATCGATAAACTACTCTAATTGTGCAAATTGATATTGTTTCAATTCCTTTTATAATAACACTTCTTTTGATTTGATAAATGAACAATTATTTTGTTAATTGTTTAATATCTATTGGGTTAAATTATTGTTTTTGCAATAAAATTAAATCTGATTTATTATTTTATAATAATAATCGGCAATAGAACTAGATTTATTAAATTATTTTTAAATCTCGGCTTTAATTTCTAAATTTGCTGGACATAAAAACAAAAATACCCAAATATACTATGGCTATTGATAATGCAATGAATCTTTATAACGAATACATTAAAGAAATTGAAGAAAGAAAAGGTCAAGGATTGCATCCAAAACCAATTGATAGCGCTGAATTACTAAGTGAAATTATAGCGCAAATCAAAGATACTAACAACCCAAATAGAAACGAATGTCTTTCGTTTTTTATTTATAATACATTACCGGGAACTACAAGTGCCGCAGGTAAAAAAGCCTATTTCTTAAAAGATATTATTCTTGGAAAAGAGATAGTGAATGAAATCACACCGGCTTTTGCTTTGGAATTGTTGTCTCACATGAAAGGAGGAACTTCTATTGAAGTTTTACTTGATTTGGCTTTAGGAAGTGATGTAGCTATTGCAAAACAAGCTTCAGATGTACTTAAAACACAAGTGTATCTTTATGACGCTGATACAGCACGTTTGCAAGAGGCTTACACTAATGGGAATCCAGTTGCAAAAGAAATTTTAGAAAGTTATGCTAAAGCGGAGTTTTTTACAAAATTACCAGAAATAGCAGAAGAAATTAAAGTAGTTACATTCATTGCTGGTGAAGGTGATATCTCTACAGATTTATTGTCTCCAGGAAATCAAGCGCACTCGCGTTCAGACCGTGAGTTACACGGTAAATGTATGATTACGCCTCAAGCACAAGAAGAGATCAAAGCCCTTCAAGCGCAACATCCTGATAAAAGCGTGATGTTAATTGCTGAAAAAGGTACTATGGGTGTTGGTTCTTCTAGAATGTCAGGAGTGAACAACGTAGCGCTTTGGACTGGTAAACAAGCAAGCCCTTATATTCCGTTTGTAAATATTGCGCCAATTGTTGGTGGAACGAATGGAATTTCTCCAATTTTCCTTACTACAGTTGATGTAACGGGAGGTATTGGAATTGATTTGAAAAACTGGGTTAAAAAAGTAGATGGAAATGGTACTCTTGTTCGTGATGAAAATGGAGATCCTATTTTAGAACAAGCTTATTCTGTTGCAACAGGAACAGTTTTGACAATCAACACTAAAACCAAAAAATTATACAACGGTGATCAAGAATTGATTGATGTTTCAAGATCATTCACGCCACAAAAAATGGAATTTATCAAAGCAGGTGGTTCTTATGCTATTGTATTTGGTAAAAAAATCCAAACATTTGCTTGTAAGGTATTAGGAATTGATATTCCAACGGTTTTTGCTCCTTCAAAAGAAGTTTCACATGCAGGGCAAGGACTTACAGCAGTTGAAAAAATATTCAATAGAAATGCTGTTGGAACAACTCCAGGAAAAATATTGCATGCGGGTTCAGATGTTCGTGTAGAAGTAAATATTGTTGGGTCGCAAGATACAACGGGTTTAATGACTGCTCAAGAATTAGAATCGATGGCTGCCAAAGTAATTTCTCCAATCGTTGATGGAGCGTACCAATCAGGATGTCATACCGCTTCAGTTTGGGACAAAAAGGCACAAGCCAATATCCCAAAATTAATGAAATTCATGAACGATTTTGGTTTAATCACAGCTCGTGATCCAAAAGGAGTATATCATGCTATGACGGATGTTATTCACAAAGTGTTGAATGATATTACAATTGATGATTGGGCTATCATTATTGGTGGTGACTCTCATACAAGAATGTCTAAAGGAGTAGCTTTTGGTGCGGATTCTGGTACGGTTGCATTGGCTTTAGCTACAGGAGAGGCTTCTATGCCAATTCCTGAATCAGTTAAGGTAACTTTCAAAGGGGCTATGAAAGAGTATATGGACTTCCGTGATGTGGTTCATGCAACTCAAGCGCAAATGCTACATAAATTTGGTGGCGAAAATGTGTTCCAAGGTAGAATTATCGAAGTACACATAGGTACATTAACGGCTGATCAATCATTTACTTTCACAGATTGGTCTGCTGAAATGAAAGCTAAAGCGTCTATTTGTATCTCAGAAGATGAAACTTTGATTCAATCATTGGAAATTGCTAAAGGAAGAATCCAAATAATGATTGATAAAGGCATGGATAATAGCAAACAAGTCCTTAAAGGATTGATCGATAAAGCCAATAAGAGAATTGCTGAAATCAAATCAGGTGAAAAACCAGCTTTAAGACCAGATGCTAATGCTAAATATTATGCAGAAGTAGAGATTGATTTAGATCAGATTGCAGAACCAATGATTGCAGATCCAGATGTAAATAATAAAGACGTTTCCAAACGATACACACACGATACTATTAGACCGCTTTCTTTTTACGGAGGGGATAAAAAAGTAGATTTAGGATTTATCGGTTCTTGTATGGTGCATAAAGGCGATATGAAAATATTAGCTCAAATGCTTAAAAATATTGAAAAACAACAAGGTAAAGTGGAATTTAAAGCGCCTTTAGTGGTGGCTCCACCAACATACAACATTGTTGATGAATTAAAAGCGGAAGGCGATTGGGAAGTGTTGCAAAAATATTCAGGTTTTGAATTTGATGATAATGCACCTAAAGCAGCGGCACGTACAGAATATGAAAATATGTTGTACTTAGAGCGTCCAGGATGTAACCTTTGTATGGGTAACCAAGAGAAAGCATCTAAAGGAGATACCGTTATGGCAACCTCTACTCGTTTATTCCAAGGAAGAGTGGTGGAAGACACTGCAGAGAAAAAAGGAGAATCATTACTATCTTCTACACCTGTAGTTGTTTTATCAACTATTTTAGGTAGAACACCGTCTATTGAGGAATATAAACAAGCAGTTGAAGGTATTAACTTAACTAAGTTTGCGCCTTCTCATAAATTGTTAGTGGGATAGTACGTACACTATTTCTTTATAAAAACGAAAGCCTAAGTTAAACTTAGGCTTTTTTGTTTTGTATCTGGTCGTTTTTTCGTAAATTGGTAAGTAGTAAACTTTTATACTAACTATCTAAAAATAATTCTTATGGCTTTTGATATTGAAATGATTAAAAAAGTGTACGAAAATATGGCTTCTCGTGTAGATAAAGCGCGTGAGATAGTAGGTCGTCCACTTAGTTTGACAGAAAAAATTCTATACAGCCACCTTTGGGATGGAGTTGCTAATCAAGCTTTTTCAAGAGGTGTTGATTATGTAGATTTTGCCCCAGATAGGGTGGCCTGTCAAGATGCGACGGCGCAAATGGCGTTATTGCAATTCATGCATGCGGGTAAATCCAAAGTTGCTGTTCCCACTACCGTACATTGTGATCACTTAATTCAGGCTAAAGTTGGTGCAAAATGGGATTTAGCGGTAGCAAACACACAATCTAAAGAAGTTTTTGACTTTCTTTCTTCAGTTTCTAATAAATACGGAATTGGTTTTTGGAAACCGGGTTCTGGAATTATTCACCAAATTGTTTTAGAAAATTACGCATTCCCTGGCGGAATGATGATTGGAACCGATTCACATACCGTAAATGCGGGTGGATTAGGGATGCTAGCTATTGGAGTAGGTGGAGCAGATGCCGTGGATGTAATGTCTGGAATGTCTTGGGAGTTGAAATTTCCCAAATTAATCGGAGTTAAATTAACGGGAAAATTGAACGGCTGGACTGCTCCAAAAGACGTGATTCTTAAAGTAGCTGATATTCTTACCGTAAAAGGAGGAACTGGAGCGGTTGTCGAATATTTTGGAGAAGGTGCAATCAATATGTCTTGTACAGGAAAAGGGACTATTTGTAATATGGGAGCCGAGATAGGAGCGACGACTTCTACTTTTGGTTACGATGATTCGATGAGAAGATATTTAGCAGCAACAGGACGTCAAGAGGTGGTTGATGCGGCTGATAAAGTAGCAAATTACCTGACTGCAGACTCTGAAGTGTATGCTAATCCAGAGCAGTATTTTGACCAATTAATTGAAATTAATTTATCTGAATTAGAACCTCATATTAACGGACCATTTACACCAGATAGAGGTACTCCAGTTTCTAAAATGAAAGCGGAGGCAGAAGCCAATGGTTGGCCTCTAAAAGTAGAGTGGGGTCTGATAGGTTCTTGTACCAACTCTTCTTATGAAGATATGTCTCGTGCTGCTTCTATTGTAGAACAAGCGGTAGCACACGGGATCAAACCAGTTGCTGAATTTGGGATTAACCCTGGTTCAGAACAAATCCGTTTCACTATCGAAAGAGATGGAATTATAGATACGTTTGAAAAAATGGGAACCAAAGTTTTTACTAATGCTTGTGGGCCGTGTATCGGACAATGGGATAGAGCAGGAGCTGAGAAGGGAGAGAAAAATACAATTGTCCATTCGTTCAACCGTAATTTCTCTAAAAGAGCCGATGGAAATCCAAACACACACGCTTTTGTAACTTCGCCAGAAATGGTTGCAGCTTTAGCTATTTCAGGGCGTTTGGATTTTAATCCAATTACAGATACGTTGTTGAATGATAAAGGTGAAGCAGTAAAACTAAACCCTCCAACGGGTGATGAATTGCCAAAAAGAGGATTTGATGTAGAAGATGCAGGGTTTCAAGCACCTGCAGCAGATGGTTCGGGGGTACAAGTGGCGGTTTCTGAAACGTCTGACCGTTTGCAATTGTTAGCTCCTTTTGAAGCTTGGGACGGTAAAAATATTGTGGGTGCAAAATTGTTAATCAAAGCTTTCGGAAAATGTACGACAGACCATATTTCAATGGCAGGACCTTGGTTGCGTTTCCGAGGTCATTTGGACAATATTTCTAATAATATGTTGATTGGTGCTGTAAACGCATTCAACCAAGAAGTGAATAAAGTTAAAAATGAGTTGACGGGTGCTTATGATGCAGTTCCAGCAGTAGCTCGTGCTTATAAAGCGGCTGGAGTGCCTTCCATCGTGGTAGGAGATCATAATTACGGCGAAGGCTCTTCAAGAGAACATGCTGCCATGGAGCCACGTTTTTTGGGTGTAAAAGCCGTTTTAGTAAAATCATTTGCTCGTATTCACGAAACCAATTTGAAAAAACAAGGGATGTTAGCCTTAACTTTTGCTAATGAAGCTGATTACGATAAAATTCAAGAAGGAGACACCATCAACTTTATGGATTTAACCGAATTTGCTCCAGCAAAACCCCTAACCTTAGAATTTGTTCATGCTGATGGAACCAAAGATACTATCTTAGCTAATCACACCTATAATGCAGGGCAAATAGGATGGTTTGTCGCGGGTTCAGCCTTAAATTTAATAGCGGCTGGCAAGGCATAATTTAGTTTGCGGGAGCTAATCCTGCTTTTCGTTTCAAGCTTTTTTATGAAATTGCCATTTTTTAGTTCAAAAAGGAGCTTCTTTTAGTCGCTCTTTTTTCTCAAAAAATTGTGGCAATTTCATTTCAAAAGGCTTTGCACTTCAATCAGGGCTATTGGTAATTTAGTTCTAAAATATTGTTTTGGAACTAATTTTATAAATGCTTTAACTTTTTTAGTCATAAAAAGGGCTATCTTTGTAATTCTTGAAATATTCCCGTTTTCTATTGTAGAAATGATAATTTACATATCGCTTCTTTAATTTAGTAATCATTAGAATTATTAAATCGGGTTTAAAAATTAAAAACAGAATGAAGTATTACAAACTAATTTTAATTTTATCGCTCATTAACTTTTCAGCAGCTTTTTCTCAAGAAAAACTGATAAAACATACCGTACAAAAAGGCGAAACTATAACTGCTATCGCCCAGAAATATAAAGTAGATCCAAGTGCTATTTACGAACTCAATCCAGATTGTAGCCGAACACTGAAATTAGAATCTATTATTTTGATTCCACGTCAGACTTCAAAAGGAATGAAAGCAAAAACGGAATCAAAGGTTGCTTTAGTTGAAAACACACACGAAGTACAACCAAAGGAAACTTTGTTTGGTATTGCAAAACAATATGAAATCTCTCTAGAAGAACTCAATAACGCTAATCCTGAATTAGCTGAAACCGGTTTGAAAGCAGGACAAAACATTAAGATTCCTACCAAAGTCAATTCAAATCTTGGTTCAATAACTAAGAAAGAAACGCCCAAATTAGAACCTAAAAAAGAAGTTGTTCTAAAAGAAAAACAAGAAAAGAATATTCCACTACCAGTTGCTCCACAAACAGGAACAACAATCCATGAAGTAGTACCCTCTGAAACAAAATTCGGGATAGCGAAACAATATGGAATTTCAGTGGCTGATTTGGATAAAGCCAATCCAATATTAGAAAAAGAAGCACTTAAGGCGGGTCAAAAAATTATGATTCCTGTAAAAGAAGGAATTGCAGCCGTTATTCCAGTTGTAAAACAAGTGGAGGTGGTGCCGTCTAAAAAGATAGAGCTAAAAGAAAAAGCTAAAGAAGAAATTGTCCCAATAAAAAAAGAAACAGTCGAAGAAAATATAGCGACTGTAACTCACGAGGTACTTTCAAAAGAAACTAAATACGGAATTGCTAAAAAGTACGGTATTTCGGTAGCAGAATTAGAAAATCAAAATCCAACGATTGTTAAGAATTTGTACGTAGGTGCTAAATTGACCATCTCTGGAGCCAAAACAATTCAAGAAGATGTCACTGTTGACACTCAATTTGTATCGGCAGAAATTACTGATGCAGTAGCAAAAAAAGAGAATCTTACTATAGCTAGCAGTATTGCAAAATGGAACACCAATGAAGAATTAGCAGATGAGTTGATTCGTATGGCATCGGATAATTTAGGTTCGAGATACCGTTCGGGTGGTACATCCAAAAATGGATTTGACTGTTCGGGTTTGATGTACTCTACATTTAGTTCGTTGGATATTAAATTGCCAAGATCTTCTGTTGAAATGGCAACAATTGGAACAAAAATAGAGGCTAAAGAAGCTAAAAAAGGAGATCTGATTTTCTTCAAAACAAGAGGAGGAAGTCAAATTAACCACGTGGGAATGGTGGTGGAAGTGTGTGATGGAGAAATTCGATTCATACATTCGTCAACGCAAAGTGGTGTTATCATTTCGTCTACCAAAGAGAAATATTACGAGAAAAATTTCACCCAAATTAATCGGGTGTTACAGCAATAAGAAAATAATCAAGACTCCTCATTTGAGGAGTTTTTTGTTTTAAATAGGGTATTGTTTATTTCTTTTACTTTCAAAAACTCGGTTTTAAAAAAAAGTATATCTTTAACCAACCAAAAACTAAAACCAATAATTATGGAAGAAAATCAACCAGGAGATTTTAAACGAGAATTAGGATTGTTAGATGGTACTATGTTAGTAGTAGGATCTATGATTGGCTCTGGAATATTCATTGTAAGTGCTGATATTGCTAGACAAGTAGGTTCGGCAGGATGGTTGACTTTAATTTGGTTAATCTCAGGAATAATCACCATGATTGCGGCAGTGAGTTATGGAGAATTGAGCGCCATGTTTCCAAAAGCAGGTGGGCAATATGTCTATTTGAAAGAAGCCTATAATAAATTAATTGCCTTTTTGTATGGCTGGAGTTTCTTTGCAGTTATTCAAACGGGTACCATTGCTGCTGTGGGTGTAGGTTTTTCGAAATTTGCAGCCTATTTAATTCCTTCTTTAAGTGATGAAAATATTTTATATGAGTTAGGTTCTTTTAAGTTGAATGCAGCTCAAATCGTTTCAATTATTACAATTGTATTACTTACTTATGTAAATAGTCGAGGGGTAAAGAACAGCAAAACATTACAAACCGTTTTAACCGTAATAAAGATTCTATCGTTATTTGGGTTGATTGTTTTTGGGTTTTTATTGGCTGCTAAAGCCGAAGTTTGGAATGCCAATTGGTCAGATGCTTGGAATACTCGCTCGTTTAATACAGATACGGGTTCGTGGTTGCCTATTGGAGGAACTGCTTTGTTGACTGGAATTTCAGCTGCTATGGTAGGCTCGTTATTTTCAAGTGATGCTTGGGTTGGGGTTACATTCATTGCAGGGGAAATTAAGAATCCTAAACGTAATGTAGGTTTGAGTTTATTCCTTGGAACTTTTATTGTTACTATCATTTATGTCCTGACTAATTTGATGTATTTGGCAGTAATTCCATTATACGAAATTGCGACAGCCAAATCGGATAGGGTAGCAGTAGTGGCTTCTCAATACACTTTTGGAGATATGGGAACTATCATTATTGCCTTAATGATTATGATTTCTACGTTTGCTTGTAATAACGGATTGATTATGGCGGGAGCAAGGGTTTATTATACAATGGCCAAAGACGGTTTGTTCTTGAAAAAAGCAGCTAATTTGAATTCGGCAAGTGTACCTGAATGGGCGCTTTGGGTACAATGTGTTTGGGCTTCGCTTTTATGTTTGACAGGAAAATACGGAGACTTATTGGATTTTGTCATCATCATTGTTTTAATATTTTACATTCTAACTATCTATGGTATTTTTATTCTTCGTAAAAAAATGCCTGAGGTAGAGCGACCGTATAAAGCTTTTGGTTATCCTTTTTTACCATTGGTGTATATTGTAATTGCTTCTGCAGTATGTGTTTCGTTATTAATTACAAAATTTTCTACTTGTGGTTGGGGAGTGTTGATTATGTTGACAGGAATTCCAATATATTATGCTACGAAACCTAAAGAATAATTAGGTTACTTTTATAAATAGAAAAGCCGTCTTGTTTCAAGACGGCTTTTTTTATGATGTGGGGGAATTAAATTTTATAAAATAGTAGCTACTTCTTCAAAAGGCAATCCCCAAGCTTCAGCAACTCCTTTGTAAACAATCTTACCATTGGCAATGTTCAATCCTTTTTTCAATTCTTCGTTTTCATTGCAAGCTTTTTTCCAACCTTTATTGGCTAATTGTAGCGCATAAGGTAAAGTAGCATTGGTCAAAGCCAAAGTAGAAGTGTAAGGTACTGCACCTGGCATATTGGCTACACAATAGTGAACGATTCCGTCAATGATGAAAGTTGGATTTTCGTGTGTGGTTGGTGTACAGGTTTCAATACAACCACCTTGATCCACCGCTACGTCAACTACAACTGTTCCAGGACTCATTAACTTCAGCATATCTCTTGTAATTAGATGAGGTGCTTTGGCTCCTGGAATTAAAACAGCTCCAATGACTAAATCGGCATCAGCAATAGCTTCGCAAATGTTGTAATGATTAGACATTAGGGTAGTTACATTTGCTGGCATAATATCAGATAAATAGCGTAAACGAGCTAAACTCACATCCATAATCGTTACTTTGGCACCAAAACCTGCAGCCATTTTTGCCGCTTGCGTTCCTACAATTCCTCCGCCTAAAACCACTACTTTAGCAGGACTTACTCCTGGAACACCGCCCAATAAAATCCCTTTTCCTTGCATTGGTTTTTCTAGGTATTTAGCACCTTCTTGGATAGACATTCTTCCTGCCACTTCCGACATGGGTACTAATAATGGCAAACTACGGTCTGTTTTTTCTACGGTTTCGTAAGCCAAACAAATCGCATCGCTTTCTATCATGGCTTTGGTTAATGCTTCTGAAGAAGCAAAATGGAAATAGGTAAATACCAATTGGTCTTTTTTAATCAAAGCATATTCAGATGCAATAGGCTCTTTTACTTTAATAATCATTTCGGCAATTTCGTAAACCGCTTCAATTGTTGGTAAAATCACCGCTCCAGCATTTTCGTAAGCGCTATCGCTAAAACCGCTGTTCTCTCCTGCATTAGTTTGAATATAAATTACGTGTCCGTGTTTCTTGAATTCGGCCACCCCCGCTGGAGTTAAGGCTACACGATTTTCGTTGTTTTTAATTTCTTTTGGAACACCTATTATCATAGAATTGTAGTTTTAAAGTTAGACTTAAAATCCAGTAACAAATGTATGTATAAAGGAAAAATTATTGCAATATGACGCTTAATTAAGAAATTATTTCTTTTATTTTGTGTTTTTAAATTATTTATTTCTTTTTAGGTTTCGTTTTTTGAAGGGTGAAAGAAAAATAATCGCTTTATTCATTTTCAATTTATTTAATTTCGACTATTATGATGACTATTGATGCTATTGATAAAAAAATTCTTCGTTTGCTACAAGAAGATGCTCATTTAACACTGAAAGATATTTCGAATAAGATTAATTTATCATTGACGCCAGTTCATGATAGAGTAAAACGTTTGGAAAAAGAGGGAATTATTGAAAAATATGTTTCTATTTTAAATAAAAAGAAGCTAGGAATGCATCTTACAGTGTATTGTCAGGTTACTTTGGTGAAGCAAACGCATGATGTATCTGAAGGATTTAACGCTTCGATTTTGAATATGCCCGAAGTGGTAGAGTGTAATTTTGTTTCAGGAAATTTTGATTATTTACTCAAAGTAGTATTACCCGATATGGATAGTTACCATCATTTTCATCAACAGAAATTATCCGTTTTACCTGAAGTTTCGTTGATTAATAGTTTTTTCATTATTTCGGAAGTAAAGACGACGACAGTAATACCCATTAAATAAAAAAGCCGTCTTAAATTGTCAAGACGGCTGTTGTTTTAAAACGAGGTGAATTAAATAATTATTCTAAAAATTTCTCCATTTTGATTGATCATTTCAATGCGAATACTTTGACTCTCTTCTTTGTTATTCAGTAATTTCGAAACGGTTTCAATATCGGTTGCTTTTACATTGTCAATACTTAAAATGATATTCCCTAAAAGCTCCGTTTCGTATTGTTTTAAATTCTCGTTAGTAATTGCTTTGATTTTAACGCCATAATTAAGGCGGAATCGTTTCTTATCAGTCGCATCAATATTCTCTAATTCCAATCCTTTGAACTCAGTATTAAAATATTCGTTTTTACTTAAAATAACAGGTACTACTTTGTTTTTACCTTCTCTAATTATAGTTACCGCTACTTTATCATTTGGTCGTTTCGTGTTGATATAACCTGATAAATCAGCAAAAGTTGATACAGATTGATTGTCTAGTTTAATGATGACATCTCCTTTTTGAAGTCCTGCTTTTTCCGCCCCAGATCGTTTGGTTACTCTATTAACGTAGAAGCCTTCGGTTTGAGAAATGCCTAATTCTTTAGATGATTTTGAATTTAATTCACCTCCTTCAACACCAAGAATTCCGCGTTGTACATTACCATACTCCATAATATCTTCGATGATTTTTCTGGCAATATTAGAAGGAACTGCAAATGAATAACCAGTATAACTTCCGGTTGGAGAGCTAATCATAGTGTTAATGCCAATTAATTCGCCTCGTGTGTTTACTAAGGCGCCACCGCTATTTCCAGGATTAACGGCAGCATCGGTTTGAATAAAAGATTGGATGCCGCTGGTGTCTAGATTTCGCGCTTTGGCAGATACAATTCCTGCCGTTACTGTTGAGGTCAAATTATAAGGATTTCCAACTGCCAAAACCCATTCTCCAATTTTTACTGAATCAGAATTGGCGAAAGCCGTATAGGGTAATTTTTCATCGGCATTGATTTTTAGCAAAGCGATATCCATTTTGGAGTCGGTACCAATGAGTTTGGCTTTGTATGACTTTTTATTGTTTAACGTGATTTCAATTTCGGTAGCATCTTTAATCACGTGATTATTGGTCACAATATAACCATCTTCGGAGATGATAACCCCTGATCCAGTCCCAATTTGCTCTTGTTGTTGGCTACCACCATACCCATAAAAGAATTCCATAATAGGATTAGAAATAGTTCTTCTAGAAACATTTTTTACGTGGACTACCGTGTGGATAGTCTTCTCGGCAGATTCAGTGAAATCAACATTTTCGGGTGAGAATCCCACTCGTTTGCCATAATAATCACCCGCAACAGTAACTAGTCCATCTTTGTTTTTCGAAAAATAACCATCTTGGTCAAATAATAGTTTGTAAGCACTTAAGGTTACAGCTCCACTCAATAGGGAGACTAAAAATAGATTTGAAAAGCGATTCATAATGATTTTCGTTTTTAAATTATTGATGGTAAATTTAAAAGAGAAATTCTTTTGTAAAAAACAGTTTAACGCTCTTTAACAATGATTAACATTTCATTAATAGTTCGTACTTTTGTGTTTTATAATTCAAGAAAATGCAATTAGAATTTTATAAATACCAAGGAACAGGAAACGATTTTGTAATGATTGATAATCGTTCGAATTCTTTCCCTAAAGAGAACACGCAATTAGTAGCTCATTTATGCGACCGTCGTTTTGGAATTGGAGCAGATGGACTGATTTTATTGGATAGCGATACAGATACTGATTTCAGAATGGTGTATTACAACTCGGATGGTAATTTGAGTTCGATGTGTGGTAACGGAGGACGTTGTTTGGTGGCTTTCGCCAAAAAATTAAATGTTATCCAAGACGAAACTACTTTTATTGCTACTGATGGCTTGCATTATGCTACAGTGGCTGCTGATGGTATTGTTTCTTTGCAAATGATTGATGTTGCTGAAATCAATAACACACCAGAATATTCTTTTTTGAATACTGGTTCTCCACATCATGTGCAACTAGTTGAGGATTTAGAACACTATAATGTAAAAGAGAACGGAGCGGCGATTCGTTATGGTGCTTTGTATGGACAACAAGGAAGTAATATTAATTTTGTAAAAAAAATAGACAATACTACTTTTTCTTTACGAACCTATGAAAGAGGGGTAGAGGATGAAACTTTAGCTTGTGGTACAGGTGCTACTGCGGTAGCGATTGCAATGAATGCTACAGGTCAAACCAATTTGAATGCCATCAATTTGAATGTTGAAGGCGGAAAATTAGCCGTTTCCTTTGATAAAAAAGATGGAAAATACACCAATGTCTTTTTAAAAGGGCCTGCCGAATTTGTTTTTAAAGGAACAATTGAGATATAAATCAAACAAATGATAACCCTTACAGGCAAAACTATCTATCTACGCGCATTAGAACCCAATGATTTGGAGTTTGTCTATGCAATGGAAAACGACCAAAGTATTTGGGAAGTCAGCAATACACAAACACCCTATAGTCGGTTTTTAGTGAAGCAGTATTTGGAAAATGCCCATCAAGATATTTATGAGGCCAAACAATTGCGATTGGCGATTTGTCAAGACGAAGATTTTCCTGCCATAGGGTTGATTGATTTGTTTGACTTCGATCCTCAAAATAGGAGAGCCGGAATCGGGATTGTAATTCAATCTATTGAGAATAGAAAGCAAAATATCGGTTCAGAAGCTTTAGAATTGCTAATTCAATATGCTTTTTACAATTTGAATTTGCATCAATTGTATGCAAATATTGCCACAGAAAATACGGCTAGTATAGCACTTTTTACTAAATTTGGGTTTGAAAAAATAGGCGTTAAAAAAGATTGGGCGTTAGTCAACGGAATCTTTAAAGACGAGGCTCTTTATCAATTAGTTAATCATTCATTTTAAAAAATACAATTTTGAATATAAAAAAAATCATCACTACAGTTAGTATTGTTGTCATTTCAGCTCTAATGATTTACGGACTTATATTAGTACGTCAAATATTTTCGGACAATACTAAATTTGAAGAAAATGAGGTGTATGTTTACGTTCCAACGGGTTCAGATTATGAAGCAGTTAAAAAAATAGTAGCTCCGTATGTTGAAAATACGGATCGATTTGATGCGGTGGCGAATAAAAAGAAATACCCTAATAATGTGAAACCAGGTAAATTCCTATTCAAAAAAGGAATGAATAGTAATGAACTGATTAACGCTTTACGAATCAATAATGAAGTGAAATTATCATTCAATAATCAGGAGCGATTAGAAGATTTTGCTGGAAGAATAAGTTCTGAAATTGAAGCGGATAGTATTTCGTTATTAAAGGCTATTAAAGACTCCACTTTCTTAAAAGAAAATGGATTTAATGAAGAAAATGTGTTGACGATGTTTATTCCTAATACCTATGAATTGTATTGGAACACAACGGCAATCAAGTTTCGCGATAAAATGATTAAAGAATACCGCAATTTTTGGAATGAAGAGCGTGTTGCAAAAGCCAAAGCACAAGGTTTAACCCCAATTGATGCAACAATTTTAGCTTCGATAGTTCATAAAGAATCAGTGAAAAAGGATGAAAGACCTAGAATTGCTGGGGTGTATTTGAATCGTTTGCATAAAGGGATTTTATTACAAGCGGATCCTACTGTTATTTATGCGGTGAAAAAGAAATCAAATGATTTTACGCAAGTAATAAAAAGAGTTTTAAATAAAGATTTACAAGTAGCCTCTCCATATAATACCTATTATAGTGCGGGACTACCTCCAGGTCCAATTGCGATGCCTGACATTACAGCAATAGAGGCGGTTTTAAATCCAGAAAAACACAATTATATTTATTTCTGTGCGAGTGTAGATCGTTTTGGGTACCACGATTTTGCAGTGACTCAAGCTGAACATGAACAGAATGCTAAAAAATATTACAATTGGATTAATAGTCAAGGTGTAAAAAGATAGTTTAAAAAGGCGAAAATCAGTTGTTTTTCGCCTTTTTTTAGTCGTTAAATTGAATAAATAATTGATAAAAATGAGCTTTTTTGAGCTCTTTTTTATTACTTCTTAAAAATGCTTATGATGGCTTTTTATATGTTCTCCGCTGTACAAAGTCTCCCAATTGTATCACCTACACATTGTGATTTAATGCATAATTTGAATAGTAGCCAAAATGAAAAAGCCTGTAAATCATAGGATTTACAGGCTTTTAGCTTTTTCTGAAATAGTTTCAGTGGAGAATAGAGGAGTTGTCTCGAACTATTTTAATTCAGATTTGAAACTTTTACAAAAAAAATGACCCTAAAAAAAGTTAGGGTCATTGGTTCGACTTAGTGGAGCAGAGAGGAGTTGTCTCGAACTATTTTAATTCAGATTTGAGACTTTTGCAAAAAAAATGACCCTAAAAAAAATTAGGGTCATTGGTTCGACTTAGTGGAGAATAGAGGAGTAATCTCGAACTTTTTTAAATTAGATTTAAAACTTTTGCAAAAAAATGACCCTAAAAATAATTAGGGTCATTGGTTCAACTTAGTGGAGAATAGAGGAGTAATCTCGAACTTTTTTAAATTAGATTTAAAACTTTTGCAAAAAAATGACCCTAAAAATAATTAGGGTCATTGGTTCAACTTAGTGGGCAACATAGACTTAAAATCGAACCAAACAATTGATTTTCTGAAGGTTATCGGTTCGATATAAAACAACCAATGACCTTAAAACTGAATTTAAGGTCATTGGTTCAACTTGTGAGCGCTATAAATTTAAAATTAAACCAACTCATTGATTTTCTGAAGGTTATCGTTTTGACATAGAACAAGAAATGAACGTTATTTCAAATGACAAATTTTAGTATCACTAATTTTGATACACGAGAAAAAATATTGCGCCAAATAAATAATATTTATAGAACTTTATTAATAAGAAACTAATTATGCTTCAAATACAACCGTATTAAAAATTAATGTACGCATGTTTTTAATTTTAGATTGACGCAATGCGTATATTTGGTTTTTGGCAGTAATTATAAAAACATATGTGTGAAATAGAAACAGCAAAAGATTTTTTAAAAGATATTATTAGTGCATTAATTGGAACAGGAACTGCACTTCTAATTTTTTACCTAACAATCCAATCGGAAATAAAAAAGGAAAAGAAAAAAAGTAAAGATGAAGACAGTAATCGAGTAAGACATTTTTCAAATCTTATCAAATCTTCTATTGGACACATAGAAAAAATTACGTCAAACTTAGATGAAATGGTTTCTAATTACGAAAAAAACAATCTTGAATTTCAATTATTAAGATTTTCTCCAAATAAAAGTTTAAATAGATTAGAAAAACTATTAAAAAACGAAAACTATTTTCTCTCATATATAAATATTTTTGGAGAAAGCAAAATTAAAACCTTTAACAATATCTCATCGGAAGTTGATTATTTCAATATGCAAATAGACCAACTTTGGACAATGGTAGAAAAATCTCAACATTTTGATTATGAAAGAAAAACCAAATTTAAATTCCAAGTAAATGACTTGATGAATTTAACCGCTTGGTTTACCAAACAACCTAACTTACTAGAGTATGCTGATATAGAAAAGTTGAATTCTTACATTAAAGATTTCTATGATAATATACAAGACGAGACTGATTTGAATTATTTTTATGAGTTCATCAGAAAAGTGCTTGAAAATGTTTTAATAAAATACACTAACAATCAGCTTATTCTTGAACACTTACCAAAATTTAGAGACACATCCGTACTTTTCAGAGAAATCAAAATGCAAAACGATAATCATAAAGAAGATTTAAAACAAATATCAAAAACTCTCAAACATTCATTACAAAGTTATAAAAGTGATGCGTCAGAATTGATAAAATAACTACTGCCAACAATAGTTTGGCAAAATGGCGGGAACAGTACTAAATTGGATCAAAGTTCTTCTATTGAACTTTTGGGCAAAATTGAAAATTTAGGCTTCTAAATCCGCAGCTTCGCTAAGCTGCAAGACGTTAGTAGCAAGCTTTAAAGAAACACAAAAACACACACGATTAGAAAACAATGAGAAGAATATTAGAACTAAATAATACTGAAGCAAGAGCGTATTTTCTAAAAACTGAAAGCTATTTCAATTTTGATTTACCTCAATACTTTGTTTTTCAAAACATAATTAATCAAGTTTCTGCGCAATTGACAGGACGCAGATTATCTGATTTTTTAGGCACTTTTACAACTCCAGCTGGTCAGGTAAAATCTACTTATCCGTCAGATTTTGAAAATGTAAATTATTCTTTCTTAAACAATAAAGACGGGAAGTTTGCTTGGCGACCATTCCAATTAATACATCCAGCATTATATGTTTCTCTTGTTCATAATATGACCGAAGAAGCTAATTGGAATTTGATAAAGGCTAGGTTTACACAATTTGATGCAAATCCAAAAATAAAATGTTATAGCATTCCATTGGAATCAGAAGATGTTCAATCAGACAAAGCTACAACAGTTACTCAATGGTGGCAAACAATAGAACAACATTCTATCGAACTTGCTCTTAAATACGAATATGTTTTACACACAGACATAACAGATTGTTATGGTTCAATATATACACATTCTGTTTCTTGGGCTATTCATACAAAACCATTTGCAAAACTACTTGCAAATCGTAACAACCATACTTTAATTGGAAACTCAATTGATAAACATCTCCGAGAAATGGCATTTGGACAAACAAATGGTATTCCGCAAGGAAGTGTAGTTATGGATTTTATAGCAGAAATTGTTCTTGGCTTTGCCGATTTAGAGCTCACAAATAGAATACCTGCTCACGTTCAAGACTATCAAATTATTCGTTACCGTGATGATTATCGTATTTTTTCTAACAATCCTCAAGATGCTGAATTAATTACCAAAATATTGACGGAAATATTAATTGAACTCGGTATGCGGCTTAATGCATCTAAAACTATAGTTTCTAATAATGTAGTTCGAGACTCAATAAAACCAGACAAGCTCTATTGGATTTCACAGAAAAATGGAAGTAAAAGTATCCAAGAACATTTACTTATTATTCACAATTTATCAGAAAAACATCCTAATTCAGGAAGTTTGAGTAAGGCGTTAGGAAAATTTTATGACAGAATAAAAGGTTTGGCAGAACTTCACCATGTTCCTGTTTTAATTAGCATTCTTGTGGATATAATGTATAAAAACCCAAGAACCTATCCAATAGCTTCGGCTATATTAAGTAAACTCTTTTCAATTTTAAATGATGCGAGTAAAAGAGAAGCAATCCTTGAATCAATTATGGCCAAGTTTGAAAAAATCCCAAATACTGGACATATCAAAATATGGCTCCAACGTTTGACAATTAAAATCGATAGAGCTAAAGTTTACGAAGAAAATCTTTGCAGAAAAGTTAATGACCAAACAATACAAATTTGGGATTCAAGTTGGCTTAATGCTAGATTTAAAACTCTGATTGATAATACCCCAATAATTGACGAACAAGTAATTCAAAATATTGATGTCGTTATAAATCCATTTGAAGTACAACTGTTCATTGCAGAATATGATGAGGACCCAGGAGATTAAAGCCAGTCACTAACAGCCGTTTCACACAATTGTTGGTTTTTGTTTTAACGTGTTCACGAAAAACGTTTATCTTTAACAGAAAATAATCAGTTCGCTGTCTTCACTTCAGCGTCTAGCCGAGAAACGTTAGAGTTCATCTTATAAATAATGTTTAGGTTTAAATCGTTACTATCACAACCAAAAATAAATCCTTAGCACTGCGCTGAGTACAAGCAAACTTTTGGAGAAACAAATTGACCTTCTATTGAGGCGTATTAATTGAGTACGGAGGCTCAGATTTTTTCTTTCAATCCTATTGGTCCCAAAACGGGTGACTTTATGAATAGTGTTGTGAATTATAAATTTGTAGTGAATCAACCCATCAGTATAAATTCGCTTGGGATTGGAAAGTACTACGGTTTTAATAACTTGATTGAGTGTTTTCTTGGTTCTTGAACCAACAGCAAAACTGATTACATTTTTGTTGACTCTATCTAAAGCATATACTATCCAAATTACCTTGCCCTTATGCCTTAAAAAAAGTCCTCATTTCGTCTACTTCATAGATTTGACCAGAATAAATGGGTGGCGATTGCACTCCTTTGGCAATAAACAATATGCGTTTTAGTAAAGTGGTGGTAGAAATACATAAAACTCGAGCCATACTTCTAATTCCCATACCCTCTTTAATAAGCATTACAATATGGGCATTGATTTCTTTACCATAGCCATTATTTGTATAAAAATCGATGCACCGTTTCGTACATGTTTTACAATAAAATTGTTGTTTTCGGTTAGCAGTAAACCCATTTTTAATAAGTGTAGAAGCAGTACAATGAGGGCAAATTTTAGTATCACTAACTTTGTACATGAGGACGTATAAAAAGCCATTTTTAGCGTTTTTAAGAGACAATAAAAAATAAAAAAAGAGAGACATATAGTCTCCCCTTGTTTGAAATAAATCAATTTAAATATTGATTATCAACATGTTAAATTGTGAAATTTGTATCATCACTAACTTTGATACACGACCTACTAACTTGTCGTAAATTATTAAGAATATTTACAAGTAGGCGACTTTTTCCAGCTGCATTATTACCAATTACAATAGTATAAAAATTTTTTTCAGGATTTTTTGTCTCTTTTAGTGAAATTGGAAACACATCTCCATTAATCTCTGCTCTTATTATTCTTATATTTTTCATTTTGTTATTAGATTGTATTTCACACTTCCTGATAATATTTTTAATTAAGTATTTTTGATGCCATCTTGATGTTTAAACTTAATAGTCGATTAAGTATGTTTATATCAATCCAAATTTATAATCACATATATTATCTTCTAATTTGATTTGGAGTTTAACTTTTGTTTTTATAGTTAAAGGGAATATTTGTTTTAACTTAAAATAGACAAAACTGAGCTTATATTCTTAATATTTCCATTAAATCTATAATATAAAGCACTACTGTGTTATTACTTTTACTTATATATAATTAACACACATTTTATGAATTTTTTTTCAGTTTTTAGTTGGAAGTAATTACTTTTAATTTAAGTGCCAACATCGCAATTTATACAAATGTTGTAAAACTAGTCTAAGCTATCTTTAAAGATATTTCTGAATAAATATAATGCTTAAAAAATAGATTGTTTTATGAATACCTATTTAAGAAAGGGCGTTTTGATAATAGATTTTAATTTTGAAATAATTTTTATTCATCATTTAATTCAATTATTAGGTAGGTTCCCTAGAATATATTCCATATCATGAAGTATTTCTTTTTTACCTAAAATATCGTCTAACCATTTTAAACAATTTGGTTTTGGTTCAGTGCCGTCTATTCTACTAACAAATTGATAGGATTTTAAAGGTTTATCTTTTCCATTTGATAATTTTATTCCATGTGCTGTTTCAAAATCTGTGTTGTGTAAATATCTTCTAGACAATCCATTTTTAATTGAATTTGATTTAATAACATTATCCCAAATTATTTGGTTTAAAGTCCAAGCTGGATTTCTATTATTATTTACACTGAACTCATTGTCAATATCATGTATAATATAGTGTTCGATGTGAAATGCAGTAAGTACCTCTTGAAAGAAAGGAATGTTGTTTTTGGAGCCAGTATTTAATACAAATACTTCTTTATCAGGGTAAAATCTATTTAGCAAATCTCGATAGACAATTGTTTCGGTGTCTCCTTCTACTAATAATACTTTATCTACATAAAAAGATTCACAAATATGAGGATTGAAACGATTAATCATTTGAACTCGCTGCTTTTGGTCTTCATCTTTAGCAAACAAATTTTGACCTACTTGAAATGTAAATGAATTTTCATTATCATCTTTTGTAACTCTTAACAATGAAGAGTGTGGTTTTGAAATATCAATCATTAAAGGCGAATGCGTAGCACAAAGAATTTGATATGGACTATTCTCTGCAAGTTCATATAGGCTTTCTCTTAACTTGAAAGCTACTTTAGGATGTAGAAATAATTCCGGTTCTTCGTAAAGAATTATATATTCTTTTTTAATTCCTGTTCTATTTTGTTTAAGAAATGTCATAAAATTATATAGAGCCTGTCGTATAACCCCATGCCCATTTTGCAAAAAACTTTCTTTTCGAGTAGAATTATTTTTCTCTACTGTAACTGTGTGATTTTTCTTAAACGCATCTTCAATTTTAATATTTTCTTCTTTATTAGCCTGAATTTTTAAAGTTAAATTTGAAAATATTTTTTGAAAATTCTCATTTAAATCTTCATTATATTTTTCAACAGTTTCCGAACTAATAATATTCGATTGGAGTTCTTTAATTTTAGAAGTTATTTCATCACAAAGTTCTCCATACTCTAACTTAATTTTTTTTAAAAAATCATCCTGAATTAATTTATTTACTTTTTCTTCAAGAGAATTTGAAGTTTCCATTGCATTTATTGCAATTGGAGTTGGAGTATATTTTGTGAATAAAGTATCCATACCTCCAAATCCGTTTGGAATCCATTCATTCTCATGAGGAGAAAAGGTTTCTTTTTCAAAATTCCCGCCAGATTCAGACCATTTTTTCCGTACTTTAACGATGTTATTATTATCTACCCATTTATTGACCCAGTCAGGTTCTTTAGTTTTTCCGGTACCTTGCAAGCTAATATCTCCCTCATCCTCTTCTTCTTTATAAAACCATCCTTCAATTATTATTGGGAAATTAGTATTGTAATCATAAAAATCTTCCTGATTTGCTTTTTGAGAAGAATTAACAAAAAATTCATAAGCTCTTAAAAAAGTTGATTTACCAACATTATTCTGACCAATTAAAAAAATAATATTAGAATCGCAAAACTCTATTATGTTTTGATTTCCTTTTAGGCCTCTAAAATTTTCAATTATTAATTTGTGTAATTTCATTTGGTATAAAATCTTTAGTTTGATTTAAATTTTGATTTTATTTTAAAATTATTTCAATGTTTAGTCAGTCAAAGTCTTTTGTTAATAGATGACAGTTTAATTTTAGAAATAGAGTAATATAAATTTATAATCAAATTTAAGAGCAATAATATCAAGTAATTGATTTTATTTTTTAACATTTAACAAAGGATGTAGTTTAATTGTAAAATATGTTAAAAAAATAAAAATAATTTAATTATTTGATAACTTCAAAAATGAATATGGAATAGTGTAGAAGAGTATTTATAAAGAATTTACTCAAGAGATATGAGTCTAATTGAGGTTGTTTTTTAAAATTATTTATGTAAACTATAAAATTTGTAGTTAGGTATATTAAGCAATTATTTGAAGACAATTTCTATTGTAGTCCCTTTAACTTCATTTGAATAAAATCTGCACATCCCATTTATTGCTTTTGCTCTTTCTCGGATGTTTTTTAAACCATTACCTTGTTTTATTTTTTTTAAGTTAAACCCAATACCATTATCCCAGATTCTGATAGTTATTGTATCTACAGTTTTAAAGATAAATACACAACATTTTTCAGCTTTAGAATATTTATTGCTGTTTTGTAATGCTTCTTGGATTATTCGATAAATGTGAATTTTGTTATTATTTGTGATTGATGACCAATCAATATATTTATCAATAGATAAATAAAATTTTGTGTTGAATACGTTTTTTTGACTCTCAATTAAATTTTCAAGAATTTCAGGCAATGTTTTGTCTTCAAAAAGTAAATTTTGTTGCAAATTGTGAGACACCTTTCTAATTTCATTTTCTACTTTCTCTAGTTCATTAACTAATTGGTTTTTTTTTGCTATTGCTTTAGAATCCAATTGCATTAAGTTAAAACGAGTGGTAAAAATGCTATTTACTATACCGTCGTGTAATTCCATTGAAATCCGATTTCTTTCCTCATTACGAGCTTGTTCTTGTTCAGAGTGTTGAAACAGCATTAATTGATAAATTTTTTCATTTGATTCTTGTTGTTCCTTTATAAAAATCAATTCTTGGTTCTTAGATTTAAGTCGAAATATTAATAGCAAGCCTCCTAGAAGTAAAACAATGATTCCCGAACCTATAAATACATCTACAATCTTTTTTGATAATATCTCGTTTTGTTCTTCAACTTGATCCGTTTCGTATGCAATTCTTGCAAATTTATTTCTAGTTCTCCTTTCTAAATTTTGAATGCTATCATTAACTTTAATGTATAAATTAGAATAAAATGTTTTGTATTTAGAGTCATTTTCAGTTAATAATTTTAGAGAATATAAAATATCATAATTACTATTAATTTTTTTAGATAAAATATATCCTTCTTTAATATAATTCAGTGCTCTAACGGTATCTTTTTCATTTAGGTAATATTCTCCAATTTTAATTTTACTGGATACAATACCAGGTAATATTTGGAGGCTATCTCTGATTCTTAAAGACTCAAACAATAATTTCTTAATATTTTTATTAATGCCTAATTTCATTTTTGAATAACCGAGATTATTCAACAACATAGCATACAATTTTGGGTAATTTAACTTCAAATCTTTTGTTTGTAATCCTTTATTATACAAATAGATTCCTGATTGATAATTTTTAAGTCTTTCATAGACTGCACCCATATTATTATAACAGGATATTCTTGATTTTATAATTTTCTGCTCAGAATAGTTTTCTCTTTCTAGTTGTTCTAATTGTTTTAAGGCTAAACCAAAATATTCTAAAGCCTTTTTATAATTATTTAACTCTTTTAATGAAATTGCAATCAAGTTGTAACATTCATATACTAATCTAGTATTATGAATTTTTGAAAGTAATCTCAAAGCCTTGACAGCCTCAATTTCGCTTTCTGTGAAATTTCCTGCATCATATAGAATTCCTGCTTTATAAAGTGTTGTTTTTCCTATGTTTAATGTATCCTTAATTTTTTTATATATTTTTTCAGATTGAGAATAGTAACTGAAAGCACTGTCTAATTTCGACTTGTCATCGTAATAATCTCCTATATAGTATAGTGATTTTGCTATATGCGAACTATCGTTATCCTTTACAGATAAACTATTAATTTTTCGGGATAAATTTAGATATTTGTCAAGTGAGTTAAGATTGTAAAATTTAAAAGCAATTTTAAAGTATATATTTCTTGTTATAGAATCATTGTGTTGTTTTTGTAGTTTTTGACATAATGTATCTAAGTATTTTTCTTCAATATCAGCTTTTAAAGGTTTCTGTTCGGTTTTTTTAAAAAAGGTTAATACATCACTGCTTTTTTCATTTTCAATTTTATTTTTCTTACAAGAAACCAGTAGTAGTAATAAACTGGTCAACATAACAATCACTAATTTCATTTTCAAGAAATTTATAAATCTCATCAAAAATAAAGATTAAAAACCAGACAAAATGTTTTTTAAACTGATTGTCTGGTTTAATTATTATGATTTTTATGTTTTGGTTTTATCTTTATCGATATCTCCAATCCCAAGGTCGATAGAATTTAGTCTTCCAATCGAATCGATAACAACTTTTGAAATGTTTTTATTAGTTGTGTTTTTAAAATCTTCAATACTATCCGTGGTACATGAAGACATTAGAGTAATAGCTGAAATACAGCACATAACAATTAGTAGCTTTTTCATAAAAAAAAATGTTTAAAAATTAGGGAATAGTTTACACTGGTACTCATCCTAAATTGGGGTACCTTTTTTTAAGAAAAGTCGGGAATTGACCGTTCTAAATTACCGAGAATGAAACTTCTAAAAGCAGATTTTCCCCATCCTCAATAATTATTTAGAAGCTTCTGTTTAATTATAACTATGACAAATTAACGAGTAAAAGCCAAGAAATTATTAAATCAGAGGATGGTTTTGGTGAGTAACGTTATTTCAATAGTTTTATAGGATATGTAGAGGGTGAAATCTATTGTTTAACAGAATATGGAAATTAAATCTAGATTTTTTTCAGATTTAGAAAAACTATATATTTATTTTTCTTACTATAGCATCGATGTTATCTCTATAGTTCAAAGAAAATGGTAGTATTTCATTATAATTCATATAACATTTTGATTTGCTCAAATGAATTCGTGAAACATGATTAATGTTGACGATATAACTTTTATGAATCCTTAAAAAGTAAAATGGCAAGGTAATTTCAAAATGTTTTAATGTTTTATAAGCATTTACGATTTTCCCATTATGCATTTGGATGTCAGTTGTGTTGTTGTCTGCCTTTAAGTAAATGATGTCCTGTAATGCTACAAATTGATAGTCACTATAAGATTTGATACAAATAGTAGCTACAGATGTAGAAGGGTTTCTTTTTTCAAATTTAAATAGACTTTTCCCTAATTGGTGTAGGTTTAATGGTTTTAGAATATAGTCGGAAAATCCTGATTGGATTGCCTCAAGTGCATAATTAGGAGATGATGTTAATCCTATGAAATATGGCATTGTGTCTACATATTGGAATAGCTCTGTAATAGTTGTAAAGGATAAATCTCCTTCATTAGATTTAAAAGGAATTCCAATAAATATGAGTTGCGGCTTTAATTTTATAATTTGATTTATGGCCGTTTGATTATCTTTGAAAACACCAGCACAAAAATAATTGGGAAAATTTTCGAATAGTTCTAAAGTTTTCTTAATAGTTATGGTATTATTGTCAATAATGAGAAAAGAAAAACGCATATCATTTTACTAAGAATTATAAGTTGTAATTTAAAGTAGAATTAATTTATTTTTTTGTAGAAAAACTACATATTTTGTTAAAGTTAAAATGTTTGTAATGAATGTATTTGTTGTAGATGACCACCCCATGACTGTAGAAGGATATGTTAATTCTCTTACTGGAGGCTCTTTCGGGGAACATCACCCTGTTTTCACTAAAGCTTATAATTGTGAAGAAGCTTACAAAAATATCTTAAGATGCATTTCAGAAAAACAGTTTTTTGACATTGCTATAATCGATAAAGGGTTACCTAGTTACGAAGAAAAATCTATTCTGTCTGGAAGTGATTTGGCTATTTTTATTAGAAAAGAGATGCCTAATTGTAAAGTTATTATTCTTACTGCTCATACTGAAGTTATTATTGTATATGAAATTTACAAGAAAGTAAGGCCTGATGGGTTTATAATAAAAACCGATATTACTCCTGAAAAATTACAGCAAGCTGTGATAGAGATAATTTATGGAAACACATATTTAAGTAATACTGTAAAAAATTGTATTAATGAAATATGGAAAAAAGAGTTGATGGTTGAAGATTACAATCGACAAATTCTTTTGTATTTATCGAAAGGGTTTAAAATAAAAGAGTTAGAAGGGGTTATCTTTCTGACAACAAGCGCAATCCAAAAGCGTATCATCAGAATGAAAAAAACTTTTGAGGTTACTGATGACTCTAGTCTGGTAAAAGAAGCAATTAAGCAAGGATTTATTTAGACTTACCTAGTAAATTTTAACATGATTTACTTAAAAACAACCTTTTTTGTTAAAGGTTGTTTTTGCTGTATACGTAATCAATTTCTTATTTATATTTTCGGTATGAGTAATTTTTATTTATTCATGCCAGGTATAGTTATACCTAATATTTATAGATAATATTATTAATTATTTAATAGATTTTTTATAAAAACACAATACCTCAAAATTAGCTTTTCATATAAATATATTTAAAATTCAATAATTGATGAATAAAATTTCTCGTTTAGTAATACTAATACTAATGTTTATTCCAGTTGCTTTGTTTTCTCAAATAAAGTTAACAGGCAAAATTGTGAATCAAAAAGATGAGCCTCTAAATCTTATTGAACTACTTGTTTTAACTAAAGACTCTATTGCAGTAAAAAGTGAATTGACTAATATCAATGGTGAATTTTTATCAATTATAGAAAAAGGAGAATATATTTTACAAGTTAGACAGTTAGGGGAAATTTTATGGAGACAAAAAATGAATTTGACTAAAAATTTAGATTTAGGTATTTTAAAAACAGATGTGAGTAAAAAACAATTAGATGAGGTTGTAGTAACAAGTAAAAAGAAACTCATAGAAAGAAAGGTAGATAGGCTGGTTTTTAATGCAGAATATTCCACGCTAGTTGGTGGTGATGCAATTGATGCATTGAAAGCAACACCAGGCTTAATAATACAGGAGAATTCAATATCAATTGCTGGTAAATCGACAATTGGAGTTATGATTGATGATAGATTAATTCAACTATCAGGGGAAGATTTAACTAATTTACTTAAAAATATTTCTTTTGATAATATTTCTAAAATAGAAGTTATTAGCTCTCCTCCTGCAAAATATGATGCCCAAGGAAATAGCGGTTTGGTAAACATTGTATTAAAAAAAGCAAAAAAAAATTATTTTAGTGGAAATGTAAAGACATCATATACTCAGGCAATAAAAGGAACAAATGGTTTTGGAGGAGTTATAAATTACCAAAAAAATAAACTAACAATTATTTCAAATTTTGATTTTTCAAAAGGAATTGTTGTTCCAATTCAGAAATACAATATTTATTATCCTAATTACTTATGGGATGAAACTTATAACGTAAAAAACTCACGAGATAATATTTCACAAAGAATTGTATTAGATTATAAAATAAAATCTAATACAATTGTCGGTTTAGAATATAATAGAAACGAAAATTTATCTGATATAAAATCTACTAATGAATCTAAAATTAGTGTTAAAAACAACTTGGATTCAATAATAAAAACATCATCATTAAAAAATATTCATAGAATAACAACTTCATTGAATTTTCATAGTGTTACTAAACTTGATACTTTGGGCAGAAATTTATCCTTCGATTTTGATTATTTTAATTATGATTATTCTAATAATAACAATTTTAATACAAATACCTTTTTTTCAAACGAAGAGTTAAAGCCTAATCGTTCTTTTCTAGCTTATAATAACGGAATTCAAAATATTAAAATTTATTCATCAAAGATAGATTTTACAGTGCCTTTAAGTTGGACTAAGCTATCGTTTGGGGGCAAGTTATCTATTACAAAAAATGATAATGAAACCTTATTTTATGATATTCTTTCTAATCAATATAAGTTGGATGTCAATAAAAGTAATCATTTTCTCTACAACGAAAATAATCAAGCACTATATGTTTCAGCAAGTAAAGAATTGTCAAAAAAGTTGACTATTCAAATAGGGTTGAGATTAGAAAATACTTATAATACAAGTACATTAATAGAACAAAATAGCGTCTATAAGAATAATTATACAGAATTATTTCCCACTTTTTATTGGACATATAATACTTTAAAAGAAGCAGTATTCTCATTGAACTACAGCAGAAGGATAGAAAGACCTTCATATAATTTATTAAATCCGTTCAGGATTTACTCGACCTCTACAAATTATACAGTAGGAAACCCTTACCTATCACCATATTTTAGTAACAATCTAGAGTTCTCATTTACAAAAGGTAATTTATATAATTCAGTGTACTTTAATTATATAAATAAAGGCATCGATCAAATAACAATTACTGACAATTTGTTAAATTATCAATATACGATTCCGTATAATTTTTTCTCAAATATGACTTATGGATTATCTGAAAATTTTACCTATAATAAAATTACTGGATGGGTAAGTAATAATGGGTTGGATATATCTTATTCTGAAACAAATTCTATCTTGAAAGAAACACTTCCACAGATTAAAATGTGGAGTGTATATTTTTCAAGTTTCAATAGTTTTAATCTGAACAAATTAAAAACATTAAAAGCTGAAATCAATTTTATTTACCAATCAGCATCTATATCAAACAGCTATAAAACAACTGCTTACTATAAATTTGACGCTGGATTGAGAAAAGAATTGTGTGACAAACGATTACAGCTAGCTATAAGCATAAGTGACATTTTTAAAACTAGTGCAATTGTTTTTAGTAATAATGTAAATAATATTATACAAGAAAAATTTGACTACCCCGACAGTCAAAAGATTAGGTTTTCCGTGCTTTATAAATTCGGTAAGTTAATTAAAGATGATAAAAGAGAATTTAGTAATAAAGATGAAGAAAGAAGAACTAAATAGGAGTGAAACATATTAAAAGAATGCTTGCAAGCGAGTCCGATATTGACTTTATGACTCTAAAAGAATAGTCACTAATCTTAAATAAATATAAAATGAAATTTAAATTAAACAAAAATGATTCAAAATCATTAGAAAATTCAATTAGTTTAATTGAAAATCCGGTGCTAAAAAAAGCTGCATTAGATGTAGCTAATATGTCTTTATCTGGGGGTATCGTCCCTGATGATTTTGCACAGGTAACTTTCGCTAAGGCTATTTGGACACAAGCGTAATAATTAATTTGAAACCGTCTGAAGAATATTTTTAGACGGTTTCTATATTAAAATAATTCTTTTTTTAGTTTAATTTTTTTACATAAACAAATCCTGAAAATAAATGAAAATAGATAAAATTGTAGTAAAAATTGCAAGTCGCTGTAATATTAATTGCTCTTATTGTTATATGTACAATCTTGGAGACTTATCCTACAAATTACAACCTAAATTTATTGAAAGTACAACAACAGAAAATTTTGTAAAAAAAATACTTTCACACTTACTAGAAAACAAAATAGATGCTCTAGGGATTATTATTCACGGAGGAGAACCCTTACTGATGAATAAATCAGAGTTTGAAATTTTCATAAATCATTTCAATATTTTAAAAGATAATAAAATTAAGGTTTTTTTCTATCTTCAAACTAATGCAATACTTATTGATAATGAGTGGTGCAAATTGTTTAAAAAATACGATATAAATATTGGGGTAAGTTTAGATGGAGAAAAAAATGAAAATGATAAGTTTAGGGTTGATAAAAATGGAAATGGAACTTATGAAAAGGTTATCAATGGTATACAGGTTTTAAAAAATAACAATCTAAGTACTGGAATTCTGTCAGTTATGAATTTACAATCAGATCCAATAGAATATTATAATCATTTTAAAAGTTTAAACTTAAAATCTGTTGAGATTTTACTATTAGATGCAAACTACGATACTAAAGACTCTGTTTTTAATAATATCATATCCCCTGCAGAATGGTACATTGAAATTTTTAATAAATGGTATTCTGAAGATAAGCAAAATTATAGAATTCGTTTATTCGATATGATAATTAAGGAAATAATTGGGGAAAACCAGAGTTTAGATTCATTAGGGATAAGTGAAAACAACGTATTGGTATTAGAAACTAATGGAGATTTAGAAGCTGTAGACGTTTTAAAAGCATGTGGAGATTCATTTACTAAAAATGGTATTAATATAAATACCCATGAAATAGATGAAATAAGCAAATCAGAACTTATTGACGTCTATTATAATTCTGGAAAATATTTACCAAGGAAATGTTTAGCATGCCCTGTTCAAGAAATTTGTGGGGGTGGTTATTTGCCACACAGATACAGTTCATTAAATGGATTTAACAATCCAACAATATATTGTGATGATTTATTAAGATTAATAACACATATCCAAAATGCTGTAATTGATTCTTTGCCAATAGAATTGAAAATTGAAACGGGGATTTCTAAATTAACTTATGAAGATGCTAAAATAATTATTGAAAAAAAATTATCGGATATAACTGACCCTGAATATACGTCAAAACTTGAGTCTTTTAAAAATGATAAATATAAATTATTTTCTAACGTTAAAGAATAGTTTTAAACTAATAAAACCTTCAGTTAACTTTGAAGATTTAATTATGAAACTAAGATTTAAAAAATTCCCTTTTATTCAACAATTAGATAGTGCTGATTGTGGTCTTGCGTGTATTAGGACAATCAGTAAATATTACGGTGTTAATATTTCGAGTCGAAATATTATTTTCCAAGAAAGTAATATTACCAGACAAGGATTAATGTTTTCTGAATTAGAAAGGCTCTCGTCAAAAATTGGATTTGAAAATTTATTTGTTGAACTTGATTTCGACGAGATTGAAGGAAATGTTATTTTACCAGCTATATTTTTCTGGGGTCAGAATCACTTTATTACTGTTTATAAAATTACTAGAAGTAAAATATACGTGAGCGATCCAGGTATCGGAAGGCTAGTGTACACCAAAAAACAATTTTTGGATGGATGGAAAGGTCTTAAACGAAAAGGAGCAATTTTATTATTAAGACCAACAAAAGAACTTTACAAACATCATGAAGTAGAGACTTTCAAGAGGAGAAAAAGTTTCATTTATGTTTTACAGTATTTACTGAGTTATAAAAAACATGTTTATTTGCTAACATTTATTCTTTTATTATCGTCTGTAATTGAATTTGTTTTCCCTTTTTTTACACAAAAAATTATAGACAAGGGGGTGCGATTTAAAAATTTTTCTTTTTTGTATTTAATTTTAGTGGGACAAATAGTTTTGTTTGTTAGTAAAATAGTTAATGAATTTTATAGGTCATGGTTGTTTATATATATTAGCTCGAGAATAAGTCTTAGTTTAGTCTCTGATTTCTTAAAGAAATTAATGAATTTGCCAATTCAATTTTTCTGCTCAAAAACAATTGGAGATTTACTTGAAAGAATCGATGACCATAAAAGAATTGAAAAATTTTTGACAGATGATTTGCTTAAAAGTGTATTTGCTTTTTTTAGTCTAATTGTTTTTAGTTCAATTCTTTTATACTTTTCTAAATCTATTTTTATTATATTCATTGTTGGAAATACATTGCAATTAATGTGGATTTTTAACTTTTTGGAAAGAATTAAAATTTTAGATAAAATAAAATTTAAATTACTAGGAAAGGAACAAACTAAAAATATTGAATTATTAACAGGACTCCAAGAGATTAAACTTAATAATCTAGACGATTTAAAAAGAAAAGAATGGGAAAATATTCAATTAGAACTTTTTAATACTAATGTAAAAAATCTCAAATTAAATCAGCGATATGAAAGTTATCGATTTATATCTTTTTTTACTTCAATTTTAATAACATTTTTTTCTGCTTTGTCTGTAATAAATGGGGTTTTATCGTTAGGAGCAATGATGTCAATAATTTTGGTAATTGGTGCCGTAAATGTTCCTATTGCACAATTAATAAACTGCGTTTTAAATTTTCAATTATTAATGGTTAGTATAACTCGGCTAAATGAAATTAATGATATTTCTGAAGAATCTAGTTTAGAAGAAAAAGAAAGAAATTTTAATAATGGTGATATTGAGTTAATTGATTTGTCGTTTTCTTATAATGGTGTTACAAATGTATTAAATAATATAAATTTTAAAATTAAAAAAGGCACTACTACTGCCATAGTTGGTTTAAGCGGAAGCGGTAAAACAACCCTAATTAAATTACTTTTAAAATTTTATAAGCCCCAAATAGGATTTGTTAATTTGAATAAAATTAATATTGAGGCTATAGAAGATAAAATTTGGAGAAATAGATGTGGGGTAATTTTCCAAGACAGTTTTATTTTTTCTAATTCTATTGCTTTTAATATTTCGTTAAAAGAAGAATATGATGTAGATAAATTACATTTGGCAGTTGAAAATGCAAATATAAAATCTTTTATTGAAGAGTTACCTATGAAATATGAAACGCTTATCGGACAAGAAGGCATTGGAATTAGTCAAGGACAAAAACAGAGAATATTGATTGCGAGGGCAATTTATAAAAATCCAGATTATCTTTTTTTTGATGAAGCAACAAATTCATTAGATGCTGAAAACGAAAAAATTATAGTCGGAAATATCGAAAAATATTTTAAGGGGAAGACTATATTAGTGGTTGCACATCGTTTGAGTACGGTAATGAATTCAGACCAAATTATTGTTTTAGAAAAAGGAAGTATTGTAGAAAAAGGCACACATAATGATTTAATTAATTTAAAAGGGAAATATTTTAATTTGGTAAAAAATCAATTAGAGCTAGGAAATTAAAAAACACAAAATGAAAGGAACATTATTTAAAGAAATTCCTGGAAAGTTTTATATTATTGGTGTATTAATTTTGTTATTTAATACAATATCTATATTATATGTTGTTAAATTATTATTTTTTTAAATAATTAAACAATATATAATAGATTAATCGCCACTGAAATATAATACAAAATTGAGCTTCTAAAAATGAAATTTCAAATCAATTTTTTTATCACTTGTCCTCGATATAAAAATTGTAGTAATGTTGCTGATTTTCTTTTGATACCTAGAATAAAAAATTGCACATAAAATTTTTTTAATATTCTTCAAAAAAATAGTCATTATTGTTGATGTTGATTAAGAACTTTGAAAAACGCCTAAAATGTTATCATTTTAAATGGCTATAAAACTGTAGAATACAAAATAATAATAAATTAGTTTTATTTTTAGGTAGCAATAATAATTTGGAAAAGTACCAATTTGAGGTATTATATTAAATTTCAAATTAGTTTTTATTTTCTAAGCTTCGTACCCAATAATAATTTAACACTATTTATCCAAAATCCTCCTTATTTGTTAAGATATGAATTTATATTAAACTAGTTTAGAACTAAGTAATTAAATTCGTTTTATAAATTTTGTTGTTGTTGATATAATTTGAATTTTAGACTATTGAATAAATGAAAAGAAAAATTGGTTTGTATTTTTTGTCTCTCTGGTTATTGTTTTTTTTGACATTTATAATTACCATTCAAATCCCTTTCTGTTTTGAAAAAGAATGGGAATATATAGGTACTAGCAATTTATTCAAAAATAATATAGTTGCTTTTCTGAGTATTATTTTCATCATAATAGGAACTATCTCATTCTTTGATTTTTTGTATAAAGTGAAAGGTACGTCAGAGTTACCTTTTAAAATAATATCTATTGAGAAAAGAGATTATGAACATCTTACATTCTTAACTACATATATAGTTCCTTTAATTTGTTTCAATTTCAATAGTTTAAGGTATTTGATAGTATTTTATATACTGCTTTTTATTATGGGTGTTATCTACATAAGAACAGATTTGTTTTATGCAAATCCGTCATTAGCCATTCTACAATTCAGAATATATAAGGTATCAGGATGTTTTGTTCGCAATGATATAAGAAACAATGTAATTTTAATTACTCTAGATAAACTAGATAATTCTGATGAAATAAAATATATAAAATTAGACGATCGTATTTATTACGCAAAAAAAGTGAATAATGAATAAACAAGAATTAAACAATAATCTAAATTTTTTATTTCAGCCAAATGCTAACATACAAGTGATTGTATATGCAGTTTTAAATAACCATGAAAATCCTAGAAAACTTGATATTGATGATAATGATTTATTAGGTATTAAAAATATGTTTTTGGATAGTATTACCAACTTAATTGTTAATGAGAGAGAACATGTTGTATTACCACTTTCAACTGCTGACGAGCGAGGCAAATGTTTTTATGAATATGATTTAGAATTGCCTGATGAGTTGATAAATTTGAATGAAATTATAGGTAATGATAATATTGAACTGTTCAATTTTAATGATGAAGCAATAATACACATTAATTCGTTAATTATTGTTCTAGGAAATGGAGAACATCAAGTTTCACTATATAAAAAGCTATCTCCAGTTGAAATTATAGGTAGAGGTAGCTTCTTTTTAATAAAGTCAGCTGAAAGATTCGAAAAATTCAACAATAATCTTTTACGAATAAGCCCTGGATTTCAAGCAATATCGATAAATAATACTGTTATTATACTAAACTTAAAAACTATTGAAAAATCTTTTGGTTTTGTAGATGTAATAAAAAGAGAAGCTATTATGGGTATTGAAGCAATCAGAGAAATAGCAATTTTGCAGAATATTGATTCCCTAGTAGGATTAATCAACAATACTACTTTTGCAAGAAAGCTTATAAAAATAGCTAAATTTTCTCCTGTCATTCAAAATAATATTCCAAATGCGCAGATTATTCATTTTTCAAATACACATCCTGCGCTTCAAGGGAAAATTAGATATAATGAAGACCAAACATTAATTAAATTAGATACAAAGGTTTCAATAAAACTATTTGTAAAACTTTTAAATGATGATTTTCTTACGTCTGAATTAACACAACTCTACTACGATAGTTTAGCCAAAGATGATATTAAAAGTGCTGAATTTGAAAAATAAAATAGTTTATATAAATGTTGGATAATTAGTAAAAAATATAATTTGTATCGGCTTAATTAAATTGGATAATGATAGAACTATAAGGAATAAATAAGATTAATTAATAAAATGAAATTTATAAATATTTCAATTTAATTAGCCATTACTAAATCTAAATAAGATACTTCCAATGGCTAAGAATATAATTAAAACGTAAGAAATATGTTTGTTTTCGCATGATGTTATATGCTCTAATGCAATATTCTGATTATATGTATTTCCCCATACTGCTGTTTTATATAAAATACGATGAGTTGTTAGAGTGACAGATTTATCATTTGATTGTGAAACAATTTTCTCTCCTTCGAATAATGTTAACATAATTAATTAGTTTTAAAGTTGTGAATCAACGAGTAACTTATATTTCTACCATCACTGGTCTTTACACACCAAAAATAGGTCTTATTGCTTTCTACGGTAGCGCTATAGCTGTTTGTTGATGAGCTAATTGGAGTAGTATAACTTCTCACTTTCGCCTCATCCGTGTCAATATAAACTTCATAGGTGAGAATCGAACTATCAGGGTCTGAAACAGTCCACGATAAAGTTATTTTGTTGCTTACAGGTGTAACACTTGCTCCGAATGTTGGAGCAGTTATCGTTGCAGGAAACGGAGGGTAACTGGTAATACCTGCTCCTGCTAAATAAAACTTATTAGAAGAAGAAACTCCTGTTTTAGTTGTCTTTGTACTCTTTGAAGTTATTTGCCATTTGTAAGGCTGTCCACGTGTTAAATTAACCGTAGCTGTTGTTATTGGGTCAGCAACCGTCTTGGTAGTAATGACATTAGTAACTAAATTAGTAATTGCTAACTCATAACTGTCAGTATTGTTGGCTACAGCCCAAGTAAAAACTACATCGCTTGTTGTTGTCGTGATATTTGTACCATCTTCACAAATTGTATTGTTTGATGGAAGATTTAAGCTCACTACATCAGGTGCTTTAATCTCAGGAGTAATAGGCTCGTTGCCTGAACCACCACAGCTAAGTACTAATGCAGAAAGTAAAATCAAATAACCATATTTTAGTTTATTTTGCATCATAACTTAATTACTTTAAAGGATTGACTTACAGTTTTAGAATTAATAGTGATAATGTAACTTCCTTGTGGAACACCACCTAAATCAACGGTAACTTCCCTTGTTTCTCCAACAGTAAGGTTCATTTTCTTGATTGTTACTCCTGACAAATTATTTAAGTTCATAGCAATATTTTCTTCTGTTCCTCCAACGAAAATATGCAACACTCCAAAGGTTGGATTCGGATAAATAAAAGCTTTCTCTGAGATGAAAATTTCTTGCTGATAAATACCTTGACAGTCTTTATCGGTTGTTACACTAATCGTATTAAGCCCAATTGGAAGTACTGTACTAAAGTTGTTGTCGCTTACAGTAGTCGTTTTGCCATTAACATTTACAGAGTAATTTTTAGCTCCTAACATAGCTAAATTGATAATCCCGGTTGAGTTATCTACTTTGGCATAAACGCTTAGAGGGTCAGGTTCGGTAACCTCAATATCAAAACATTGTTTTTGAGTTGGTTCGGAAGCTATGGCAAAGCAAATAGAATATTTCCCTTTCTCCAATCCTGTAATGCTCCAAATACTTGTGCCGACAGGAACAGTCTGAGTATTGGTGTAGCTATTAACCCCTGTAACGGTTACTTGATACGCATAATTGGTATTAGTGATGGTAGCGGATATTTTTCCAGTTTTCTTACCAATGCAACTGGCTGATTCTACCTGCATTTTGAAATTAGTAGAAGCTAAATTATAAATGCTTGGTTTTGTTGAGGTATAATTAGCTGACCATCCATTCGATCTTAATGCCTCGTCAGATAAAAACTCAATATACATACTACCTGTTGTAGAGGTTACTGCTGGAGGCAATGTTGTACCTGTGAATTTTCCTAAAATAGGAGCTGTATTATTGCTTCCATCGTAAATAATCACCCCATCATAATTTAGTTCTGTATCAAAAGCAGTGAAATTTAGAGTAACTGTTTTGGCATTAGTGGGTTGGATGAGCCAAGCACAATTGGAATTATTAGCATATTTGTCAGTACCACTACCATCTGATAAAGTTCCTGTTGCAGTGGTTAGAATTGTAGCAGTTCCATTGCAAAAAGGAGTTTGAGTTGAAGTATAATACCCTGACCAACCTGAATAGTTCAATTCATTATCAGAATAGAATTTAATGTACATACTACCTCCTGTAGAGGTAACTGCATTTGGTATAGATGAACCAGTAAATCTACCTAACAAGGGTGCGCTATCGTTTGAACCATCATAAATTTCAACCGCATCATAAATGGATTTTCCGTCTGAAGAAGCACTTTCTAAATTAAACTCTTTAAAATTAAACGTTACAGTATTGGCTTGTGGAGGTTGTATGAGCCACGAACAATTCATATTGTTACAGTAGTTGTTTGCACCACTACCATCGGTTATTGTTCCATAATCTGATGTATTTAGTGTGGTAACTCCTGAACAATAGGAAGAACCCGTTGATGTGTAGTTTGCTGTAAATCCTTGAGATACTGTTCCGTAATCCGAAACAAACACCACCAACATCTTGCCTGTGTTAGATGTTATTGATGCAGGCAAAGTTGTTCCTGAAAACACTCCTATTTGATTAGTTGCCTGTAAACTATCGTATATAACAATTCCGTCATAATTCAATTCAGTATTAAAGGTTGAAAAATTCAAAGTCACACTGGTTGCACAAGGAGGAGCAATATACCAAGCGCATTGTTGATTGTTCGTGTAATTAGCAGTACCTGAACCATCATCAAATGTTCCTGTTGGTGTTGATAAAGTTGTTATACCACTACAAGTTGGAGTAGTAATAGTTGAAGTATAATTTGCTGCCCAACCACTTGAAGTAGTTGAGGCATCTGAAACAAATTTAACACACATAGCACCAACACCATCACTTGTACTAATTGTTGGAGGAAGAGTATTACCCCACCAAGTAACTAATAATGGATAGGTGTCATCTGGACCATTATATACATATACTTTATCAATATTAGCTTGAGTATTAAATGCTGTGAAGTTTAAGGTGATTTTTGTTGCTCCAGCAGGAGCAATCACCCATTTGCAATTGGCATTGTTACCATAATTCGCTGTTCCACTTCCATCAGAGATAGTGCCATTAATCGTGGTAACTTTTGTAGTACCACTACAATAATTGTTTGGGTCATTACCAATACCAACGGCATACCAAGCTTGTCTTACCGCTGAGTATTCAGTAGAAGGATTTCCAAATAGCTGTTGAGCTGCAAGTAAAGAGCCATTGTAAGCATCTTGATAAGTTGCATTTTGTCCACCTAAATGAGTGGTTAAATTTAAGTAAGCTATTTGGCGAGCCTTATTTAATCCAATTCCTGATACAGAGTATACATTTCCTAAATCATTAGTTCCAGTTCCTCCTTGAGATAACAAATAAAACCAATAATTCTGAACACCACTATTTGTATGAACACCACACTTATCATTCTTTGGGTTTGGGTCACCACAAATGGGATTTTTCCAATATCCATTATAACTATTATAAGTATTAGGTTGTCCTCTTAATTTAGGATTTGACATAGACCTTAAAAAAGAACCTGATGGTAAAGTAACATCTTCTCCAATATTCCAGTTTGCTGAGGTTGGTTTTGCATAAAATTCAACACATGTGCCGAAAATATCTGCAAAGGATTCGTTTAATGCCCCCGATTCTCCTTGATAAGTAAGCCCTCCTAATGCAGGATTTCTATTGGCTATTACCATATGAGAATACTCATGTCCTTCAACATCAAGACCAACAACAGGATTCATTACAATTCCATCTCCCAAGCCAAATACCATAAAATTATACGGACTCGGTGCTGCAAATGCATTATTTGGTAATCCCGCAGTATCATTATTATTAGCAGATTTTATTACATCCAGTGGAGGGTTTAAATAGTTTTTTATTGATGCTCCTGTTCCATCAAAACTATTTCGATTAAAGACATTAAGGTAAAAATCATAGGTTTTTTCCATTCCCCAGTGTACATCCAATGCAGGATTGTTTAGTGTATTTATAGTATAACTTCCACTATTTCCACCAATCGACCAATTTTGGTTACCGACAGAGTTGGATAGAGAAAAGTTACCTCCAAAATCATCTCCCCCTACAGCATCATATTCCCAAAGCTCTACTGTGTATGGAGTTTCTACTAATAATATGTTTAGATTGTCAAAAGTAATGGTAGGATTAGTATCTTTTAAATAATTGGAAGTGTATACAACCGTTCCTTGGGCATTTTTGATTTTTATATAAAATTCAGGCAATTCATCAATAATTGGAGTATACCACCAACTTTGAGATGCTGATGCAATTGTGAATGACTTCAATTGAAGGGTTCCTCCCCAATTAGTTGTGGAATTTGTAAAATCTGTAGCTCCAGTAAACCCATTAAGAGTAAGTGCTGAAGAATTTGTAGCATTGTATGTCTCAATTTTTCTTCCATTATCTCTAAGTCTATAACCACCATTGAAACTGTCTGTTATTATAGTTTGAGCATTGCTATACATGGTTGAAGCTGTAGCAGGAGTATCAATATCATTTAATAAACTTATACTTTTAAGCACACTTCCATCAACAACATCAATGTATACTTCTGACATTGTAAAAGGTTGGTTTGAATCGATTCTTATTTTGTATGCTAATTTAAAATTGTTTCTGTCTGTTTCAGATTGGGCTTTACAAACTATAATTTCAATAGGATATTCCTTTATGATATTATCAACTTTTAAAGACGACTTTGCTTTTTCAAATGCAAATTCTTTAGTGATGTTTATTTGGGTATCAATATATTCAAATTCTGCAACTTGCCCATTTGAAGCATTTAGTTTTCCAGAATTTGAGTGTGTCATCAAAATACTTCCTTCTATAGGATAACCCTCATAATACTGTTGATAGTACTGATGTGAATAGATTGAATCGTCTACTTTTTCATTAATTAATCTAAAAGAATGTTTGGAATTTAGATTAAACCACGTATTAAAATCAATTGAGTTTGTTGCTCCTTTTGCTGTTTTTGAATTTTGGACTTTCTTCGCAATCGGATTGCTTAAATCTTTCAAATCCAACATAAAAGAACCATTTATCGTTTCTATTTTAGTCGTTGGATTAATAGTAGTATCGACAACGGATATTGCAGGAGAAATAACCTTCTTTTGAAGTGTTTTACTCTGAATTTTTGTCTTAAAAGGGTTGTTGATATTAGGTGTTGTAATCTGTTTAACTTGTGCAACAGATGAAGTATAAAGAAGCCCAAATAGGAAAAGGTATTTCAATATTGATAGATGTTTCATTGTCTTTTAAAATTTAGGTGGTCATTTTGAATTGGAATCAGATGGTCAATTTAAATTGGAATAGGAGGTAAATATCACTGGGATTTGAAATTATTTAATTGATTAAATAATTCAATAGGAAAAAATTCGTAAGTAAAATATGGTTCTACAATTTTAAAAACGACATAGATTTGAGGATGTAAGTTAGAACGATATTTTTCTAATTTTTCGCCATTATTTTGTATATAGTGCACCCAAAATTCATCAAACTCATCCGAGTCAAAAGGGGGCATATTAATATATTCATGGATAGGTAAATTGTGAGGCTTGAATTTTTTATTATCCTTTTCTTTGTTCAATTGTTCTACTGATTTCATAGCAATATTTCATTTCAAAATAGACTCCTTGTAGTACTTTTTTTAACTCAATTTGACTCTAATTGAATGTCCATTTGTTTACACCAGACACAACAAAAAACTTGGAAAATTTCTTTTTACTCCAACAGTCTTTAGTATCCGCAAATTTTATATTGAAAGCTTGTGTAGCATCTACACAAAACTGTCCGTCACCAGAACCCCATTCAGTGGCTAATCCTTGACGACCTCTTATGTAAACATTCCCACTATAATTTCCGATATTAATTGATTTATAACTATATGCAGGAATAGTATACCAACCAACTGAAGTCCAACATCTATCGTTATTATTATAATAAGCATAGCAGGCACTTATTTCAGAACCTGTATTATTATAAAATTCAATTGATGTAGCGTTTTGAATTGAATTTGGCTTTGGAGTTTGTATTTGTAATTGATTTCCAAACGAACTAACGGATAGTGAATACAATTCAGGTTCTCCATCAACAAAAAAGCGTTTTAAATAATTATAGTCTAAAGAAGCATTTGAAACATCTCTAAACGAACTTACTGGCATCATAGCATTTCTTGAATCGCCTATTTTAGGTTGGTCAATTACTCCAGCGGCATTAATGAGAACACTTAATTTGTCTGGATTATAAGTATGTCCTAAAGAATTCGTGATAAATCTAACATTATAACCCGACGCAGTAATGTATGTGTTACCATCAGCAAGTAGTTGTTTTTCTACACTTAATTGTTGATTTATAACAATATAATTTCCATTAATGGTATAAGCAACCCTCATATAATTATTACCATAACTAGATAAATCATTCAATACCATTAAACAATCATACTTAATGTTATCGGTGAAGAAGGTAATTTCACAAATAGTAGTCTTTCCGTAAGATTTACTAGACACCATAAATATTGTGAAAAGCAAAATAAAAAATACTTTTTTCATAACAATCGTAGGTTTAAGTTGTTTGTAAGTTGGTGATTTGAAGTTTTTGATTAACTACTAAGTACAATCTTACAAATTAAGCAGGATTGATTAATTAAAGTACAATTTTGCAGTTGTAATTTTTCCTAATTTAGGATTTTATGCTACTTTTGAGGAGGATTAAAACATTTGTAAGACTATGGATATCAAAATCATCTCAGCTAATATTAAAAAGTATAGAGAGTTAAAAGGCTTAACTAGAGAGGTAGTTGCATCAGAACTTGAAATGTCGGTTAGTGGTTACAGTAAGATTGAAAGGGGAGAAATCGACCTGACACTTACTAAGCTTCAAAAGATAAGTGAAGTTCTTGGGGTATCTGCTTCGGACATACTTAATTTTGATGTAACTAATATTTTCAATATTTCTAATAATCAACAAGTACAAGGATTAGGTAGTAAAGAAAGTAACATTACCAATAACCTTAATAAAGTAGATGATTATACCCAGAAGTATATCAAGATGCTTGAAGATAAAATCCAGCAATTGGAAAGTAAATAGTTGACTACTTTAGCAGCTAAAAAAAGTAAATTCCAAATGTTTAAAGGAAAAATAGGCAGTAGTTGCTATTTAGTATTTCGCTTCAATTTAAAACAAAAATTGCTGCAAATTAGTTGCATAAAAAAAATTATTATAAATAATAATTTTTTTTATGCAAAAAGCACGTTGCCTGAAGACTGAGGGTAAAAAAAACGTTTCGACTACTATTTGAACACCATTTTTTCAATCAAAAATCCAAAGAAATCTCTAAAGGAACAAATAGCTAATAATCGTTGAAAAACGCTTTCTTTCTTTTCGTTATCACAGAGTTTTTCTAATGGCTTTTATTTTAGCCTTTTTACTAATAAATTCATTAGGTTGTTCTAATGCTTTTCTTTTACATTTTCTTTTTGGTTTCTTTGCTATTTCTTTAAAAAAATAATACTCGTTTTATTTCGAAATAATACTAAAAAAAACAAACAAAGACTATTAGCTCTATCTAATGTTTTTTTATGTTTTCTAATTGATGGTAATAGTGTTTTTTCTTTCGAAATTCTTCTATACTATTGTTTGTGTTTTTGTGCTTATTAATTCGAACTAACTTTTTTTTTCAATTCAATACAAATTAATAATTCAAATTTGTTTTAATAAAACAACAATTGTTACCTTTGATATATAAGATTTGGGATCTTTAGGCGGTTTGCAAATTGGTGGGGGCATCGATTTAGTATTATCTTACATACAGCAAATCGCCTTTTTTTCTTTAAGAGTTGTTGTGCGTTTTTAGTATAGGAATTTGTAATGATTTTCTAATAGTTGAAACCAACTGAAACAAACAATAATTAAAACAAAACAACAGCTTAGTTTACCTCATTGTATTGGTAAAAAAGAATTAGGTCTTTTTCAATGTCGTATAAAAAGAAAATGTCTTTAATTCTCTTTAAAGAATTATAGAGCTTTTCACTTGGTGAAAATTGTTTAATACCCATGTAAACATTTCTTTTGAATCCGAGTGCTTTGGCTACTTTGGCATCCACTTCAAAGATGTTTTGGTTAAAGAAATGTATCGCTATTTCGTAATTGGTTTTTAATGCCTTTTCGAATTCATATACCTCGTGGTTTTCTTCTCTATCGGATAAGTAATGAAAACGGTTTTTACAACTAGCGTTGCAAAATAGCTTCTTTGGGTTCTCAAAGTATTCGATGACTGATTCACATTCGGGATTTTTGCATTTTCTTTCTGTTCTGTGCATTTTGTACTTTTTTTTAATTATTTTTTTAATTCCATTTGCAAACTTAAGATGAAAAACGTTACATTCGCGTAACTTAAGGTACAAAAAGATGAATTTATTCGAACTTTTCCCAAAACTAATAGAACATCGTGTTCCAGTATCTGCTTTAGATATAGAACCCAGAGTGTTTTTTCATTGGAAAGAAAAAGGGGTTATTGACTATGCTCCGTATATTGATACTCCTGCTCTTGAGCCAAAGGCTAAGAAAGTTAGAAAGTGGGCGCACCTGAATGCTTTTGATATGCTTTGGCTAATGATTGTAAAAGAACTACGTAAATACAATATGGATTTAGAAACCATTATTGAATTGAAAGAGTATCTCAACCAATCTATGTTCAAGATAGGGGAAGACTCATTTAAAGAAATACCCGATGATGTTATCCAAAATAACATTAAAGCGGCTATGCCTGCCGATATGCAAGATGAAATCATGCAGGAAGCCTTAGAAGGATTAACAGCAGAAAAACTAGATGAATTCATGCAGCAAATCGGTGATGTGTTTCAGCCTTTTTATACCATTCTGGGAACTGCCTTTCTTTCGGTATTAATCCATGATACTAATCCTATCTTAATGATAAAAAAGAAGATAAACTCTGATAAATTAGAGTTTGAACTTAGAGTGATAGAAATAGCTTTGGAAATTGATAAGAAAGCTTTTGTTAACCAGCTTTTGAATGATATTAACCAGAGAATTGTACTTAATATTCCCATTAGACCTTTTTTTGAATTTATCTTCGAAGATGAAAGTATGTTTAAATACACGAAAGCCTTTGAGTTTTTCAATGCAAAAGAGCAAAAAATACTCGAAATACTAGATAGTGGTGATTATAAGGAAATCAAAATTACCAAAGATGCAAAAGGTATTTTGACTGTCAAAAGTAAAAGTACAAAAGAAGTGAAAGATGCTAAAGCCAAAGAGATACGACGCTTGTTGGGTTTAAACCAATACCAAACAGCAGAGGTGATTTTTAGAAACGACAAACACTTAGTAATTAATAATACCCTAACACATAAAATTCAATAGTCCTAATAACCCATTAGCACTTCACTACCCAAAGTCAAGCAACATGTAAACCCTACATCTTGATGACCCCAGAGGTAAAATGGAATTTGAAAAAGCCAAACAAATTGTAAACAAAAACAGAGACAAAAAATTAACAGACCAACAAATTAAAGAAGTACTTGCACTAGCAGAGATGTTAGCCAGTTGTACTATTAACAATCTTAAAAAAGCCAGCTTAAAATGAAAAATGTTATACTTTACGTTAGGGTGTCCACTGATGAGCAAGCAGGGAGAGGGTATTCGCTTAGAGACCAAGAGCAGAAGTTGCTTAATTATTGTCAAAACAATAATTTCAATGTGCTCCATATCTTTAGGGAAGACTACTCTGCCAAAACATTCAAGCGACCTGAGTTTAAGAAATTGTTAGAGTACTGCAAGAAAAACAAAAAAGACATACACCAAATGATTTTCATCAAATGGGACAGATTCTCTCGAAACACAGCTGAATCGTATCAAATGATAGGAGTGTTCAATGAACTAGCCATTCAGGTAAATGCTATTGAACAACCACTTGATTTAACCATTCCAGAGCAAGGATTGATGCTTGCGGTATATCTCTCAATGCCAGAGGTAGAAAACCACCGCCGCTCGCTCAATGTTATCTCAGGAATGCGAAGAGCATTCAAAGAAGGACGTTATGTGGGTTATGCACCCAAAGGATACGATAATGGAAAAGATGCCATTAAAAAGCCTCTTTTGATTCCAAATGAGGATGCTAAATACATTCAGGAAGCTTTTGAGCTGATGGCAACAGGAAACTACAGACGCAATGAGATACTCTACAAACTAAAAGCCAAAGGATTTAATTCGAGTAAAACTGCTTTTGCTAAAGTTTTAGACAATCATTTGTATTATGGGGGAGTGTTTATAAAAGCCTATAAAGAAGAGAAAGAAACCATTGTAGAAGGAATTCATGAACCTATCATTACCAAAGCATTATTTGATAAAGTACAGCAAGTGATGTACAACAGAAAAAGAGGGAATCAAAAAGTCCCTAAAGCACACAATGAAAACTTTCCTTTGAAAGGATTTTTATTGTGTCCTGTTTGTAACAAACAAATGAGAGCCAGTACCTCCAAAGGAAGAACGCAATACTATAGCTATTATCACTGTGTGAGTCCTTGTAAGGGAAGATATACATCAGACGAAGTGCACGATATGGTCAATGCTTTTCTATCAGATATCAACTTTGACAAACAATTTCAAGAATTGTATTTTGAAATCATCAAAGAGAAACTAACCGAAGAGACCAAGCAGAAAGCATTAGGAGCAAAGCATTATGAAAATCTAAACTCAATTGAAGACAAATTAATCAAGCTACAAGATTTGTACATCGATGGTGATATGGACAAAGCAGGATACGAATCAGCAAAACAACGTTACGAGAATATACGAGCGGAACTCAAATCTAAAGAAGCAAGCTCAGAGGACAGTAAAAAGCTAGTGGAGCTGTATAAAACCGCTACAGAGAAGTTTGTGGCTATTGATTATCAATACGATAACTCTGATTTAGAACATAAAAGAAGAATAATTGGTTCGATATTTGAAAAAAATATTCAATTTGAAAATAAAAAAGTTCGAACCACTAGTTTGAATCCAATCTTAAATGAAATAGCCAGTATTAATAGGGGTTTACGAGCTAAAAAGAAAAAGGACTTAACTAAAAATTTAGTTAAGTCCCTTATGGTGGAGCAGAGAGGAGTAGTCTCGAACTATTTTAATTCAGATTTGAGACTTTTGCAAAAAAAATGACCCTAAAAAAATTGTAAATCGTCAGCAAAAAGTGTACTGATTTAAGTCAAAACTAAGAGAGTGTTTTCAAAATCCTTAAATTTGAATTATTATGAAAACACCAAGAAAGCAAACAACTGAAAATTACATTAAAGAGATTCGCAGAAACACTAGAAGAATCTTTAGTTCAGAACAGAAAATACAAATCGTTATGGAAGCATTAAGAGCTGAAATGTCTGTTGCAGAATTATGTAGAAAGTATTCCATTAATGAATCTCAGTTTTATAAGTGGAATAAAGAGTTTTTAGAAGCTGGTAAAAAAAGATTATCAGGCGATATAACAAGAGAAGCTACCAGTGATGAAGTAGTAGCACTCAAGAGGGAAAACCAACGTTTAAAAGAAATGGTTGCGGATTTAGTATTACGCTATGATATCGTAAAAAAAAGCTTGGAAATGCTGGATTAACTGATAAATTCAAGAAGTACATGCGACTTACAATATCCGAAAAACAAGAAATCATTCATATGGTAACTCGTTCTGAAATTGGCGTAAATAGAACACTTCGAGAGATTGGAATCAATAAAAGTACCTTTTACAATTGGTATCATGCTTATAGCGAAAATGGTATTGAAGGTTTGTTTCCAAACAAACGAGTATCAAATAGGCAATGGAACAGTATTCCGCAAGAACAAAAGAATCTAGTTGTAAAATTAGCGTTAGACTATCCTGATTTATCCTCACGAGAATTGGCTTATAAAATAACCGATGAACAACAAGTCTTTATTTCAGAATCAAGTGTTTACAGAATTTTAAAGTCAAGAGGCTTAATTACAGCTCCAGCTCATATTTTTCTGAGTGCAAGTGATGAATTTACAGATAAAACAGCCTTTGTTCATCAAATGTGGCAAACTGATTTTACGTACTTTAAAATCTTAGGATGGGGATGGTATTATCTGAGTACGGTTTTGGATGATTACAGCATGTATATTGTGCACTGGGAACTTTGTTCTAATATGAAAGCCGATGATGTAAAAAGAACCGTTGATACCGCAATTCAAAAAGCAAAATTGATTACCAAACAAAAACCAAAGTTACTATCTGATAATGGCTCGTGTTATATTGCAAGTGAACTAAAATCATATTTAAAAGACAATTATCAAATGGAACAAGTGCATGGTAGACCCAATCATCCGCAAACACAAGGAAAGATTGAAAGATACCATAGAACCATGAAAAATGTGGTAAAACTCGATAATTACTTCGCTCCAGAAGAATTAGAAGCTGCTTTGAAAAAGTTTGTTGAACGATACAATAATGAACGATATCATGAATCATTAAACAATTTAACACCTGCAGATATTTATTTTGGAAGAGGAGAAATGATATTAAAAGAAAGAGAAAAATTAAAGAAAATTGCAATTATTAATCGCAGAAATGAGTACCAAAAAATAAAATTAACAACAAATAATAAAAACATTTATCTTTGAATTATTAACTAAATACTCTCTTAGGAAAAGTCCACTTTAGTTTGAAGACATACAGTATCGAGGTTTTTTTGTACTTGATTGTGAATTTTAAAACCGTAATAAAAAGCCTGAAAAACCGTAAAATCTATTTTAATTTTTTTTCAAAATTGCCCTACTTAATTTATTCTTCAATAAGGCTATGTTTTAGTGAGGAGTATTTGGTTTGAATTCTACCCCCAAATTGAATCGCCTGGAGTATTGTCTAGGCAAGTGTGATCTCCTTTCTCACAACAATAGTATAACCAAAATTAGTATTACGTATGAAGAACCACTACTTCTATTTCTTGCTTCTTGCACCTCTTTTTATGCAAGGGCAGTATGCAAACCGAGTTAATTTTACCTATGATGCAGCTGGCAATCAAACGCAGCGATCTTTTTGTTTTTGCAATATCGTACCAGGTGGTAAACAAATAGCAGATATTTCAGTTGTAAAGGAAGAAGATTATCTGAATTTTTTTCCGAATGATGTTTTATCGTATTATCCAAATCCTGTTAAGGAGGAATTGTATTTGAAATGGGAATTGATTAATGATAATCAAGTAACTAAAATACAATTGTTTACGCTTAACGGTCAGTTGTTGAATACTTTTTCAGGTCTTGAAGAGAGTAGGGCACAATCTATTCCTTTTTTACTCTATCCATCAGGAGTTTATTTGGTACTACTTTATTATAAAGATGGAGAACAGAAATCAGTAAAAATTATAAAAGAATAATATATGAAACAGTTTTTTACTCTATTGATTCTATTTTTTAGTTTTTCAATTTTTGCTCAAACAAAAAGAACCACTCAAAATAGTGCAGGGAATAAAATTATTACTGCTAGGGTACCAGTTGAAATTGACCCAGATCCATACCCTATTTTACCCCCTGACCCAGATTTACCCCCTGATCCAGTTACACCTCCTGGTCCAGTAAGTCCACCACCTAGTAGTTCAATTGAAGTTGGAACTACTGAGGGTCAATTGGCTGTTTCTTTAACTGGAGGCGCGACTTATTCTATACCATTAGCAGTACCACCAGGAATTAATGGCGTTGTACCTCAAATTAGTTTGAATTACAATAGTCAGGGAGGTAACGGTTTAGCTGGATATGGCTGGAATGTGTCGGGTATATCTTCTATTACAAGAATCTCGGCGACTAAATTTCATGATGGAACTATTGATGCTGTTGATTTTGATAGTTTAGATCGTTTTGCATTTGATGGACAGCGATTGGTCGTTAAAAATGGTAGCGGAGGAGTTTATGGTGCTAACGGAACCGTTTATGAAACCGAAAGTTTCTCTAATGTTAAAATTACTTCTTATGGAACCCATCCCTATGGTTCCAATTACGGACCGGCTTATTTTGTTGTAGAATATCCAGATGGGTCTAAAGCGTATTATGGTAATTCATATGATTCTCGTTCAATATCTGACTGGTCTATTACTTATTGGGAAAACCCTCAAGGAGTGCGTATTAGTTATTCTTATATTTTAGAAAATAATAGTTTAAGAATAGCTAGTATCAATTATGGAAGTTTGGGAGCAAACACACCTATTAATCAAATACTTTTTGTTTATAAAAACAGACAGCGACCAGAGCAAGCCAATATTGGTGGTCAGAGCGTTTCTATTACAAAATTGCTAAGTGAAATAAAAGTTACGGGTAATGGAGTAGGTTATAGGAATTATTTATTGGGTCATGATTTAACGTCTTTGGGCTATGAACGTCTTGTAAGTTTTACTGAAAGAAGTGGTGATTTGACTAAAAGTTATGAGCCTATGGTTTTTGGATATGACACGATAACTGCAAGTATTCAAATGGATCCCATCAGTGCTACAACTAATTATACTAATATTTCGTCTTCAAATTCTGCCACTATTTCAGGAGATTTTAATGGTGATGGAAAAATGGATTTTATATTGTATCCTATCACAGGGAGTTTAGCAAAATCAAAATTTTCTCTTTTTTATGATTTAAAAACTCAAATAACAAATACTAGTTTTGATTTAAGTACAGGTGTTTTCGAAGAGATTTATACGTCTTCTTTTTTAACTGGAAATGCCTCTTTAGGCTATAAAATGATGTCAAAACAAGGGTGGTCTACCATTAAGAAAAATGGGACTAATACTTTTACTTTTTCAAATTATAGCGCAGAAGGAGGATTAAACCCAATACTTCTGCAGTATGAAAAAAGTTATTTGTTCCCTAATTTTTCTTGGTCTTATTTTAGGATTTGTGGTAATTATAATTATAGTAATTACGTATATCAAACCTATGAGATTCCTAAAAAATTTGTAAACGGAGATTTCAATGGAGATGGTTTAACCGATGTTGTCGCTATTGAGGGGCAACTTGTTTACACTGCAGCATGTGACCGCATAGGGTATCGCGATGGAGGGCAGACTTATTTAGTTAATTTAGATAAACGTATTGCTGATAGTTCGCTTATTAATACGGGTGTAATTACTCCTTCTACTCTTAATAATTATATGGTTTCTGATTTTAATGGAGATGGAAAGTCGGATTTGTATGTATTCAATTATCAGTCTTTTAAAGTGTATTCTCTCAATGATTCCAATCAATTTGAACAATTGTATGCTTCTTCAGATACAGACATTCTTAATGACAGACCTGTTTTAATGGGGGATTATAATGGGGATGGTAAAACTGATTTTATACTCCCAATAGGAGTGGGGAATTATTATGCCAAATATATTTCTACAGGTACTAGTTATGTTAAAACTTTTCAAACCTATCCAGTTTACTACACGACTCCTTCTTCGAGTGATTACAAACCAATTATCCCTAATGACATCAATCATGATGGTAAAACAGATTTAGTTGTAGCGGGTAGTACCAATTTAATATTGCCTGGATATGACTATAAATACATCTCTGTAAAGAATTACAAGAATAATGGAGACAATTTTGAATTAGAATCCTCAGTTCAAACGTCTAATATGGATGCAGTACAATCAAATGCGATTCCAATATTTTTAGATTTTGATAGAAATAATCCTTTAATAGAAATTAATTTTATTAGCGGTAGTTCTATTTACAATTTTGCTTCTAAAAAAGATTTTAGTAAAGAAAAGCTACTAAGAACGGTTACCAATGGGAATAAGGTAGTAGAGACTATTACATATAATGGTTTAGTAATAGAACCGTGTTCTTACAATTGTAAACCTACCTACGCTCCAACTACACCAGTTGAAAACTATCCTAATCTAGATATTCAAGCGGCTCCTGGATTTCAAGTTGTATCCCAACTTGAAAAACAAAGCGCTACTGTTTATAAAAAGCAATTGTTTGCGTATTATGGAGCTGTTTCTAATGTTGAAGGTTTGGGCTTTTTAGGTTTCAAGTCCTCGATGCGAACCAATTGGTACGATGATTCTTCTTCTAATCAGATTATTTCGACGGTTTCAAAATTTGATACTGCGCTTCGAGGAGCTAATACAGAGAATTATACGGTACTCTATTATGCTTCTCCTTACAGTAGTTTTGCACCAACAGATTATATTTCTAAATCTATTTTATCTTACAATACTGCTGCCGATGCTTTGCAGGCGAATAAAGTATTTAAGTTGCAAAACACCAATACTAAACAGTATAATGGTTTAGATCCTACCAATACAGAAACGAGTATCACGTATGATAGTTATAATAATCCAACTCAATCTGTAAGTGTTACAAAAGAGGGGAGTAATTTGGTACAGACATCGACGACCAACCTAACTTATGAGGTTCCTACTACCTATCCTTACTATGTAGTGGGTAGGCCTACAGCCAAAACGCAAACACAAACTTTAAGTAACTCAGTAAATAGTTCTACGAGCACTGAATCGTATTCCTATACGAACCATTTACTCACCCAAGTACAAAAGTCGGTGAGTGCTTCTACCGATATAATCACAGAAACAAATAGTTATGATGGTTTTGGTAATATTACCAAAAAATCCATTTCAGTACCTGGATTAGTTGCCAGAGAAACAAATTACCAGTACGACAGCTCAGGACGATTTTTAACTCAGAGCACTGATATTGAAGGCCTCTCAACCACTTTTAATTACAATACCAGTAATGGATTGCTTACATCCGAAACGAACCCGTATGGGTTGACCACTTCGTATTTTTATGATGTATGGTTTAGAAAGATTAAGACAACGGATTATTTAGGAAAAAGCAAAACTATTGGCTATACACGTAGTGGGAACAACACCTCAATTACTGCCGATGGCGATGATAGTAGCCAAACAGTAGACTATTTTGACGATTTAGGACGCAAATACAAAAGCAGTACCAAAGACATTGGAGGTGTATTGTCGAGCGTTGATTATGGATATGACATCTATGACCGTAATTACAAAGTAAGCGAACCGTATTATGGTAATGCTACACAATGGAACACTACCGAATATGATGTTTATGGTAGGGTTGTTAAGACTACTTCATTTACTGGAAAAACGGTTACGATGAGTTATTCAGGTTTGAGTACGACGGTTGATGATGGGGTAAAAACTAAAACTACGGTTAAAAATGCTATAGGTAAGGTGGTGAGTATGACTGATAGTCCAGGGGGAACCATTACGTACACCTATTTTGATAATGGAAATTTGAAAGCGTCTAATTATGGTGGAGTTACCACCGAAATTGAACAAGATGGTTGGGGTAGAAAGACCAAACTAACTGATTCCTCAGCAGGAACTTATGATTATTTTTATAATTCATTTGGTGAAATTACAAAAGAAGAAACCCCTAATGGTATAACCACCTATACTTTAAATAGTGTAGGCAAACTAACTAGTAAATCGATTACTGGCAAAAATAATAACAACAACACTAACTCTACTACTAGTTATGTTTACGATACAGTTACAAAGTTGTTGCAGTCGACTGTTTTTACAGATAATTTGAATAGCGGAGCTCAAATAAATACGTCTTATCAATACGATAGTTACAACCGCTTGAACCAAACTTTCGAACAAACCCCTTATGTTAGCTTTACCAAACAACTGACTTATGATGCCTTTGGTCGAATTAATACCGAATCGAGTACTGCCCAAGTACTTTCTAATAACAAGTCCAGTAGTAAGACTATTAAGCATGTATATGCCAATGGATTTCCTTGGCAGATATTGGACAATACCACACTAGCTGTTTTATGGCAAACCAATACTGTAAACGCTCGTGGGCAATTAGTCAATGCTACCTTAGGTAATGGGATTACGATAAGCAATACCTTCGACACCTATGGTTTAATTAGTCAAACCCAACACAACTTGGGTAGTGTGAATACAATGATGCTGAATACTGTTTTTGATGCGCAACGAGGTAATTTGACTAGTAGGAATAATAATTTATTCAATAATTGGAGCGAAAATTTTACTTACGACCAGCAAGACCGTTTACTCAACTGGAAAGATGGAAATGGAACGACTGTTTATCAGACCTATGATGATCGAGGTCGTATTACGACCAATAATTTAGGAAGTTATATTTATAGCTCTAATACACCATACAAAAACACCTCGATACAGTCTAGTCCTGAGGGCACAAACTATTACCTTAATAGACCAACGCAAATTGTTAGTTATAATGCCTTTAAAAGCCCCGTAGAAATAGATGAAGTAGGAACAGACAAAGTCAGTTTTACGTATAATGATGGAAACGTACGTGCCGCCATGTTTTATGGAGGGTTAGGTACCAAAGAAACTAGACGTTATCGCAAGTACTACAGTGCTGATGGTAGTATGGAAATCAAACTCGATACACAAAACAACGCAACAGAGTTTGTAACTTATATAGGTGGTGATGGCTACAGTGCGCCGCTTTTAGTTAAAAGTGATGGTGTAACTCAAAATTATTTATATTTACATCGAGATTACCAAGGCAGTATTTTGGCAATTACCAATCAAGCTGGTACTATTGTAGAAAAACGCCTTTTTGATGCTTGGGGTTCTTTGATCAATTATTATAATGCCACTGGGGCTGCTTTTGGTAGTTGGGGGGCTTTTGACAGAGGTTACACCGGTCACGAGCATTTAACTAGTGTAGGGTTAATAAACATGAACGCCCGTTTGTATGACCCAAAATTGCACCGCTTTTTGCAACCGGATAATTACATACAAGAGCCGTTTAATACGCAAAATTATAACCGATATGCCTATTGTGTAAATAATCCATTGAAACATACAGATATTTCTGGTAATTTCTTTTGGATGCCAATAATAATTGGAGCTATCATTGGAGGTATGACATCTGCTTATCAAGCCGATGGTAATGGTGGAGCCGCGTTTTTAAAAGGTATGCTTGTAGGAGGGTTAACAGGGCTTGTTGGTGCTGGGGTAGGCAATCTTGTTGCAGGAGGGACATTTTTTGGTAGTTCTATGGCTACAGCCGTAGGTTTTCAAGCGGGGTTTGTCTCTGGGGCTGCTGCAGGTGCTGCGGGAGCTTTTACAGCAGGAGCAGTAGGAACTTGGCTAAATGGAGGTAATCTCGGAGAGGGATTATCTGCAGGACTAAACGCTGTACCAATGGGTATTGTTACAGGGGGTGTTATGGGAGGTATTAGTGGAGGTATTAATGCTAAAAGTCAAGGTTTAGATTTTTGGAGTGGTAACGGAACTAATGTAATGAAAGCTAACGATTTTCCTTTGTTAGATGATGGTAGTGAATCGGTTGAATATTCAAATAATTCTGCTCGTAGATTTTCTAACTCTCATAGTGAATTGAACAGATTGTCTTCTAATGTTGATAACTTATATGCTGACGGTACGATTCCTAAAGATTATAGTATGAAAAACGGTTTTATAATTACTCCAAAAGGAGAAGAGGCATATGGTTTGACTACAAGAACAGGAGGATGGTTTAATAAAACTACTAATGTATATTTATCAAAAGCTGCATTTTTTACACGAGCTCAGCTTTATGTAACTATGCATCATGAATATATGCACGCTTATTTTTATACAATTGGTAATCCATTTTCAAAAGTTGCAGAACATAAGATAATAAATCAATGGACTCTTGACCAATCTAAAGCATGGAACATAGGAGTTAATTATGACCCTAAGTTATCATCAGGTTATCCAGGATTCCATTATTCTCGATATGGATTTAAAATAATTCAAAATCTTCCTTAGTATGAAAAAAATAATAATTCACATTTTTTTTGTTATTTGTTGTATGTCATGTATAGATAAAAAACAATCTCCCTCCCCACATTGCTCATTAAATATTATTAATTCATACAAATTTGATAATAAAATTAATAATTCCAATATCTTTAAGTGTAATCTGGATCGAATGTCGGTACCTAAAGGTTCCGTTTTAAAAGTGAAATTTATCAAAGCTAATTTATTAGAAATGAGATTCTCTTCTAATTTTGGATATGGAGGAGAAAACATAGTTTTATATGTTAATGAAAAACTTAAAATTACAAACATTTCTTATGACTATTTTGGAGATACGGATGGCGGTAATAAAGAAAAGTATTTAATTAAAAATTTTAATTTAATTCTCAACAAAAACCCATTTAAAGATAGCCTAAAAGGCTTAAAGGGAGAGCTACATTTGGATGGCATCATTGAAATTATACCAAACGATTTTTATAGAGCATCTTTTAAAGAAGATTTATCGTTTTCTGCGTATTTCAGGTGCGATTAACCCAGTTATGATGCTTCCAGGATAGCGCGCTATGCGATTGACTATAATGTAATTAAACCAAAAAACTACAACCCTAAAAAGTTGTAGTTTTTTGTACTCTATGTAAGAGGAGGAGAAAAATTAGAGCAATATGTATGCTGGTGTCTCTTTTTTATATTATTTTAGATTTACGAAAATGATTACAAAATTATAATCCAAAAAATTCAAGCACTCGTTAGTACATGAAATACCTGTTGTCCTTATTTTTTTTAGTAAGTAGTTCTTTTGTTTTTTCACAGAAAGAAGCGAGTAATTGGTGTTTTGGAAATTTTGCTGGTCTTAAGTTTCACCCAGATGGAAGTGTTGAATCTTTTCCTTCCGAGATTGGTTCTCAATTTGGATGTGCTACTATTTCAGACAAGAATGGTAATTTGTTGTTTTATTCTAATGGAGAGATGATATGGAATAAAGAAGGTAATATAATGCTTAATGGAAATGGTTTGATGGGTAATCTTTATTGCGCTCAATCTGTTAATATTGTACCTAAACCAGGAGTTTCAAATTTATATTATGTTTTTACTCTTAATCTTAATTCAAGTGGAAATCAATTCAGATATTCTATAGTAAATATGGATTTAGATGGAGGTAAAGGTGCTGTTACTGAGGATAAAAACATACTTTTATATACCCCTAGTAATCAGAAAATGGTAACCATTAAGCATGCAAATGGTAGAGATTTTTGGATTATCACAGATAAATGGAAAACAAATACTTTTTATTCGTATTTAATTACATCTACAGGAATTAATTTAGTGCCTGTTTTAAGTAGTGTGGGTACAATTGTTAATGATTGGTTGAATTCAACTGGTACGGGCACTGAAATGAAAATATCTCCTGATGGGAAGAAATTAGCTGTTTGTAATCCTCGTAGTGGTAGTAACTTAGAGCTTTTTGATTTTGATCCAATTACAGGTAAGGTTTCTAATCCAAAAAGCATATTAGAAAATAATGTCTTAATTGATTTTGTTGAATTTTCACCAAATAGCAAAATTCTTTATGGTTCTTCTGGAAAACATCTATATCAGTTTGATTTAATGGCTGGTGATATTGCAGCTTCTAAGTTGATAGTATCAGAAATGGATGTTTTCGCTCAAGGTTTACAGTTAGGGATAAATAATAAAATCTATCAAACCGCTTTTGGTGGAACGCCTGTTTTAAGTGTAATAAATAAGCCAAATGTATTAGGTAAAGGTTGTGATTATCGTATTGAAGAAGTTCCTTTAAAATACGGATATCAGTTTTATGGATTACCTTCTTTTTGCGCTAGTTATTTTAACCAAATTATTATAGAAAATAATTTATGTTTAGGTACCCCAACTACTTTTGAATTAAACACTACCGCAACTGTAAACACAGCTAATTGGGATTTTGGCGATGGTGCAAGTTCGACTAGTTTGAATCCTACTCATACCTATACTAACGCAGGTACTTATACAATTACGGTTACCATCACTACGCCAGAGGGCACTAGTACCGAAACCAAAGAAATAGTTATATCAACAGTTCCTACAGCCACCACACCCCAAAACATTTCGTATTGTGATACTAACAATGATGGGGTTGCCACTTTTGATTTGACTACTCAAAACGCTGCTATACTCAACGGTCAAGATACAAGCCAGTTCTCTGTAACGTATTATGCCAATGCTGCTGATTATGCTGCTAAAAAACCCATTACTAATCCAGTTGCTTATAGCAACCCAGTACCGTATCAAACGGAAACTTTGATTGCTGAGGTAGCTAATTTAGCTAATGCCTTATGTAAAGCGAGTTGTAGTTTTACCCTTGCAGTTTTCGATAGTCCTAAACCCAAAGCCAATACTGCCATTGCACCGCTACAAAAATGCGACGATACTAGTTTTGGCACCGATTCTGATAGAAAGGTAGTGTTTGACCTCACCCAAAGAGCCACTTCCATACTGAATGGACAATCTGCCAGTCAGTTTGTGCTTTCCTATTATAAAGATGCGGCGTTAACGCAATCCATACCTAATCCTGCTGCGTATGTGAACACAGATCCTTTTGAGATTATTTATGTAAAAATGGCCAATAAAGATAATCTGAATTGTGTTGAAAGCACTTCTATTGCTATTGAAGTATTGGGGCTACCTGTAATTATTAGTCCAGTGGATTTGAAACAATGTGATGACGATACGGATGGATTTAGCCGTTTTAATTTGAAAGAAGCCGAAGGGAAAATTAGTTTGAATTCAGGCGCTTTATTTAGTTATTTTAAAACTCCAACCGATGCTCAGAATAATACTAATCCAATAGCCAATCCTACTGCTTATACCAATAGTGTTGCAAGTATTGATAAAGTGTATGTGCGTGTAGCTACTACTTTGGGCTGTTTTAGAATTGCTGAATTGAACTTGATTGTTTCTACCACTCAAATTCCTATTTCGGTTACTAAAACCTTTACTCAATGTGATGATTCTACTTCAGGTAGTAACACAGATGGAATTTCTCAATTTGATTTTAGTAGTGTTAGCACATCAATTCAAAGTTTATTTCCAATAGGACAACAATTAGAAATACGTTATTTCAAAACACTTAATGATGCTTTGGCAGAGCAAAACGCTATTCCTAATCCGTCTAATTATTCGAATACAGACAGTCCTTTTTCTCAAGATATTTATGTTCGTGTGGATAGTAAATTAGATAATGCTTGTTTGGGATTAGGCAAACACGTTCACTTGGTAGTAGAACGTATTCCTATTGCAACTCCACAAAAAATAGTGCATTGTGATGACAATCAAGACGGTAAATTTTCTTTTGATACTTCGGGTATTCAAACCAATTTGTTACACGGAATGACCAATGTGAGTGTGGCTTATTTTGACCAAAATAATGTGGCTTTGTCTAGTCCGTTACCCAATCCTTTTCTTACTGCTTCTCAAACTTTGAGAGTAGTCTTGACCAATACCACCACTCAAGCTTGTTCCATTGAAACTACTATTGAGTTTGTTGTGGACGATTTGCCTGAGGCTTTTCCTATTGCTGCTAACGCTATTCGTGTTTGTGATGATGAACTAGATCCTATCCAACAAGACGGTACCTTTGCTTTTACTACTACAGGTTTTCAAGAGATCATTTTAGGAGGTCAAACGGGAATGCAAGTGCGTTATTTTGACCAGAATAATGTGGCTTTACCAAGTCCATTACCTAACCCATTTGTAACGCATTCACAAACAGTCACAGCCGAAGTTATTAATCCAATGAATACTAATTGCACTGCTAGTGTCGCTATTCCTTTTGTAGTTCACCCAGTTCCAAAGATTGCGTTGGTAGGGGATGAATTGGTATGCAGTAATTTGCCCACTTTTACCAAAGTGATTGATGCTGGAATTTTGGATGGAAGTGCAGCTAGTAACTATTCCTATCATTGGACATTTAATGCGCAACCCGTTTTAGGAGCCACTAGTGATAATCTAACCGTAAATACAGCTGGTATTTATACAGTTACCACTACTAATTCTACATCATGTTCGAGAACAAGAACTATAACGGTAGTCGCTTCTGATATTGCTAAGATTACCAATGTTGCGATTATTGATTTGGCAGAGGAAAATAGTATTACGGTTTCGGTTACTGGTTCTGGAGATTATGTCTATAGCTTGGATGAGCTTTCAGGACCGTATCAAACAGAGTCTGTTTTTAACACCGTTAAATCGGGTATACATACCGTGTATGTTAAAGATTTGAATGGTTGTGGTATTAGTTCTAAGGAAGTTGCAGTACTGGGTATTCCTAGCTTTTTTACTCCGAATGGTGATGGTCATAATGATTACTGGAATATTAAAGGAGTTAATGTTAATTTTAACTACAAAACAATTGTTTACATTTATGATCGCTACGGCAAATTATTAAAACAATTAGACCCAACCTCAGAAGGTTGGGATGGTACTTATACTTCACAACTGCTTCCTGCAGATGATTATTGGTACTCTATTCAATTAGAGGACGGCAGGTCTTTCAAGGGTCATTTTGCGTTGAGACGCTAGTGGTTTATAGATTTACTTTAGTTACAGGCGTATTCATTGTAAACTTGTCTTTTAGTATTTTCATGTCCTCGCTTACTTTTCTATCTAAGACTTTAGCATAGTGCTGGGTGGTGCGTAGGTTTTTGTGTCCTAGCATCTTGCTTACACTTTCTATGGGTACTCCGTTAGTGAGGGTTACGGTTGTGGCAAAGGTGTGTCGGGCAATGTGAAAGGTGAGTTCTTTATTGATCTCGCAAATTGCTGCTATTTCTTTTAAATAAGCATTCATTTTTTGGTTGGATAGAATAGGGAGGAGCTTGTCCTCGTTGTTGCTCTGAGGATGGTTGTCGTATTTGTCGATGATCATTTGCGTTACCGGGAGTATGGGGATTTTTGAGGCGCTTTCTGTTTTTTGGCGGTGGGTAAATATCCACTGTTCTCCATCAATACCGTGGCTTATGTGCGACTTTGTTAGGTTTTTGACATCTATGTAGGCTAAACCGGTAAAGCAGCTAAAAAGGGATTTTCAACAGATTTACTAAACCAAAGATTTAAGTTCTTCAATATTACTAGTATTTACAATTTTTGCCCAAAAGAAAATCCAATGACTGCTGTGAGTATAGCAATACCAGCCGTTAAAAATTTAAAGTCAACAGGTCTGTTAGTTACTATAGATTCAGGTATATAAACTTCATTACTTTCTAACAACATTATTTTTGTTTTTAATTGTTTTACTTCGGTTTTTAATTTTTTGTTTTCAAGTTCAGTTTTGTCTCTTTCATGAATTGCTTTATTCCCTCTTTCCATTTCAAAATTAACTTTAAAATCCGCACTTTCTAATTTAGCACCTAATCGGTTTATTTCTAGTTCCAATTTGCGTATCTTCATGTCCTTTATTATTTCTTGTTGGGTTGGCTCCCCAAATTGATTGTATGAATTTTTATTCATTTCAATGATGCTAGCCACCCATTCAGAAACCGAGATTCTATTAGATTGTGCAATTTTTAAATATTCTGCTTTTTGCTCAGGTGCAACTTTTGTACTTAATGTCATGTTGCGAGTACTTTCTTTTTTCATTTTTATTTATTTTTAATTTTGGTAAATACTTGGTCTACTTGGGGTCTACCTATTGTTTACTTTGGGTTTACCTGATGTAGACTAAGTGTTAATTTTCTTTTTTAGTTATTTTTACTTTAAACCAAAACAAAATTACATTAAAGTTTGTAATAAAACAAACTTATTATTACATTTGAAAAAAAATACAATGGAGCCAATAGAAAATTTTGTAAACAATCCTGACATAGCAGAGAATTTATATGACAAACTTAGAGAACGAGTTTTTTTAAAAACAGAGTTAGATGTTATTTATACTGACCTTGTGAATTGGGAACGTTCAGGCTTGTTGTCAATAGGAGGAGATTCTGATAAAGGCGACTGGAAAAAGGTAAATTATACTGAATATATTTGGATTAAGATTATAGTTGAATTAAGAAATTACGGTTTTAATTACGATGAAATTGAATTGATTAAACAAGGATTATTTGAAGAGATAACTATTGGTGAGTTAATGCAATCAGTTACTAAAGACAAAGAAAATTTTATAGAAAAATTGGGTGAGGAACCATTCAATAAGCTAAATGCTTTTGATTTAAACCAAAGTGATTTAAATGGAAGTGCTGAAATTACTTATTTGGATACTATTGTTGTTAATGCTATAGTTACTAATGAAGATTGGTCTCTTTTGTTTTTAAAAGATATTCCAGGTGCATGTATTCCTATGTCGGCTGAATCACTTAGAGGATTTCATTTGAAAAATACAATAAATGAGTTGTCGTCATTATTAACACAAACGTATTTAAGTGTTTCATTGAGTAGGATTATTGCTAATTTTCTAAAAAGAGGTGATGATAATTTTGAATCAAGAACAATTTCAATTTTAACCAAAGAAGAACATGCTGTTTTAAAACATATTCGTAAAAAGCATAAAAATATAAAATCAATTCAAATTCGCTTTAAAAACGGTAAAATAGAAATGGTAGAGGTTACAACAATTAAGAAAGCACAATTAGAAAGTCGTTTATTAGAGTACATTAAAAAAGGGGACTATCAATCGATTAGTATAGACACTGTAGATGGAAACATTGTAAATTTTGAGAACACAAAAAAACATAAGTTGTAGAATACTGAACAAATCAGATTCATTGATATACTGTAAACTTATCGGATAAGCCGAAAGTGATGCACATTAATTATAATGTGGAAGTATTTGACAAATATAAAAAGATAGTAAAAAAAGCAAATCCAGAATTAACAGAGGAACAAATTCAAGAAGTAATCATTTTTTTGAGTCTTCTTGCTAAACAAACAGTAAGTAATATTAAAAACACTCAGAAAGCATGAAAAAAGCTGTGATTATGTGTCGAGTAAGTAGTGATGAACAAGCTAAGGGATATAGTTTGGATGTTCAGTTTGAACAACTCACTAGATATTGTGAAAGAAATAATCTTTTAATTGTAAAGCACTATAGAGAAGACCATTCTGCAAAGAATTTTAATAGACCTCAATTTCAGAGTTTTTTAGAATTTGTAAAGAAGAATAAAGGAGCAGTCGATATATTGTTAATTACTTCGTGGGATCGTTTTTCTAGAAACTTGACAGATTCTTTAGTAATGTTACGCACATTAGAAAAGTACGGAGTGCAAGTTCAAGCGGTTGAACAACCCATAGATATGAGAATACCTGAAAATAAAGCAATGCTAGCTATATTTTTAGCGATTCCTGAAATTGATAACGATAGGAGGTCAATTAAAATTAGAGGAGGGATTAGAGGCTCTTTGAAAGCGGGAAGATGGTGTAGGCAAGCTCCCTTTGGTTATAAAAACTCAAGAGACCAACAGAATAAACCTGTTATGATTCCTTCTGACGATGCCTCAGTTGTTCAGTATATTTTTAATCAGATTGCTATTGGTAAATCGCAAGCAGAATTACGAATTGAACTTTATAAAAAAGGAACAAAAATTAGTCGAAGTAATTTTTCTAGGTTGCTACGTAATTCGTTATATATTGGAAAAATTGTTGTTCCTAAAAATGACGAAGAGCCCATGATGATTGTTAATGGAATACACGAAGCTATTATATCAGAAAAATTATTTTTGGAAGTGCAACAAATGTTGGCAAAATCAAATAAAATTAGAAAGCTGCCCGCATATAAATCAATGAGAAGTGAGTTGCCATTACGAGGAATAATTTCATGTTCGAAATGTGGAGAAAAATTGACAGGTAGCCGTTCAAAAAGTGCTACAGGGAGACATTATTTCTATTATCATTGTAATTATTGTGCTAAAGAACGTTATCCTGTAGATAAAGTAAATGAAACGTTTGAAAGTATTTTAGGGGATTTTACTTTCACTAAAGAATCAAGTGAAATATACAATCTCATGGTGAAAGATTTACTTGATACTGATTCAAAAGATTCAAAGTCAAAACAACTTCATTTACAAAAAAGTTTAGACGAAGTGTCGGCTAGAATTGAAAAGTTACAAGATTTACTCGTTGATAATAAAATAGACCATCAGCAGTATAGTGACACAATGGCAAGATACTCCAGTCAAAAGTTAAATTTGATGGACGAATTGCAAAATATAAAACAAGTGAACAGTGAGTACTTAAGCTGGCTTAAAAATGGAATAAATGCACTTGACAATCTCAAAGAACACTATGTAAACGCTTCCATTAGAGATAAACAGCAACTGATAAGTTCGATATTTCCTGAAAAATTTGAATTTGACGGAAATAAATGTCGAACTACCAGAATCAATGATGTTTTAAGATATATCTTGCAGATAGACAAGGGGTTAGAAAAAGAAAAAAGTGGACAATTATCGAAAAAAATCGAGTTGTCCACTCTAGTGGAGTCGCCGGGAATCGAACCCGGGTCCAAACAAGCAACTAAAGAGCTTTCTACAGGCGTATTTCCTGATTGAGTTTTCGATGTCTTGCTAGGCCAGAAACAGCCACAAAACACTTAGTTTCTTAATTTTCAAGTACCGCCCGAAACTTACGATGCTCTAGGTTTATATTTACGATTCCCCTAGATCAAATGCTATAAACCAAAGCCTTTGAGGAGAATCCTGCTTTCCTACCTGGTAGGACGAGGCTAATCTTACTATAATTCAGATTATGCAGCAAGAGCGTAGTTTCCTTCGCCGTGTAAAAAGTGTGAAGCCTTTTATTAACGAGAATTACTTCAGTTCTCGACCTGCTTACTTTTCAATTCGACTTGCTGTCAAAACCAGTCGACCCCATATTAATTGAGGAATAGTCAATAATCATTCCAAAATTAGAATGGCAAAGGTAAATCTTTTTTAGGGATAAAAACGAATTGATTTGGGTATTTCAAATCGTATATCGTAAATCGAATTATTCTTCCGTATCGGTTTCAAAAGGATAATCACCAAAAAGCGGTGCTAATTTTTTCACGTTGTAAGTGCTTTTGTTCATTTTGTTAGACAAAGCAATAATAGTAACTTGTTCTTTTTGCAGCGTAATATATGCTGAGGTATTACCGTGCCACCAGCCGTTGTGGAAATAAAAGTTTTGTCCTGTTTCCCAGTTGACCATTCGAATACCCAAGCCGTAGTTTTTCTTGCCTTTACGTTCGTTGCTGTAGCCCATGTACACTTGCTTTAACAGCGAAGGTTCTAAAAAACTAGGTTTGTTTCTAGCACGATCAAATTTTAATAAATCACGTACGGTAGAATAGATATTCTTGTCGCCATATACTTTGTCTAAATAATCTTTGCCAATTTCTACTCGGTTCGCCTTATACGAAGGAACAATACGGTCTTTGTCTTTTTCGTAATCAAAAACGAAAGTATTTTTCATTCCGAGTGGCTTAAATATCATTTCGGACATGGCTTCTTTATAGCTCTTCTTAGTGATTTTCTCAATAATGAGGGCTAACATGGCATAGTTGGTATTGCAATAGGCAAAACGAGTATTGGTTCTCGATTCTAGACCAATATTTTTGGTAGCCAAAAGTGTCAAGATGTCTTGATTCGTCAGTCGGTTATGTCGATCCCAAACACCATCATTCCTATCGGTGAAATAAGCATAATTACGCAATCCGCTGCGGTGGTTTAATAACATTCGAACGGTTACTTCAGGAAAAGGGAATTCTTTTAAAATGGAATTCACTTTTTGATCTAAATCCAATCGTTTCGCGTTGACTAATTTTAAAATCGCGGTGGCCGTTAATACTTTACTAACTGATGCAATGTGTAATGGGGTAGTAGGCGTAATAGAATCTTTTTTACTAAAATTAGCTAAGCCATCGTATTTTTCAAAAATGATTTGTCCATTTTTAGCGACTAAAAAAGCTCCATTGGCACTTTTTCCTGGCCAGTTTTTATTGTAAAAATGGGCAATTTTTTGTCGGGTAGTTTTGATGTACTCTTCGCTAAGTTTGGGTTCCTCGTTAGTAAAAGGTTTCATCTTAGGTAAGACATTCTCCGGAAGTTCAGAATCTTTAATATCTGGTTCTGTTTCGTTTTTGCCACATGAGCTTAAAACAAGAGATAAAACCAGTATTTGTAGTATATTTGCTTTCTTAAAATAATTCATTTTTGTAGTGGTACTTGAGTCACAAATATATTGAATCCATCGCTTTTACGAAGCTTTTTTTCGATTATCAGTAACTTTTTATCCACAACCCAATGTTATTAAAATTGTATTTAATTGGGTGTCAATGAGTATCATTTTTATTAGAATTAAAAATAATCTTGAAATTGTATGATTCTCCTATCTAAAGGGAAATTGAAAACAGATAATTACATAAAATAATGAGTTTGAAATTCGGAATTGTAAAAGAATTAAATGATACATCAGATCGCCGTGTCGCAGTTTCTCCTGCACTATTGAAGCAATTGAAATCGGTTTATCCACAAGCAGAATTTAAAGTGGAGTCTTCTGCTATTCGTATTTTTAACGATGAAGAATTCAGTACAAACGAAATAGAAGTAAGCACAACTATTTCAAATTGTGATGTGCTGATTGGGATTCATCCAATTCCTGTCGATCAATTAATTCCGAATAAAACGTATTTGTTTTTTGGAGATTTAGACAAAAAACAAAATGAAAAATACAGGCAATTAGCTCTTGAAAAAAAATGTACAATTTATAATTATGCGTCGGTTATCAATGCCAATAGTTTCCAAAGAATTAGGGGAATAGTTGGTGCGTACAATGCTTTTCGCGCCTTCGGACTCAAATTTGAACTGTTTAAGTTACCTAGCGTAACGACTTTCTTGGACCAAAACAGCTTGATTGCTTATTTGAAACGGCCTGTTTTACCTCCTTTAAAAATTACGGTTGTTGGAACCGATGAAATCGCTTCAGGAGTAAAAGTAGTACTAAAAGCGATGAAGATTAAGGAAGTAGCAGCAAATGATTTTCTTTCTAAAAATTATGCTCAAGCAATCTTTACTTTGATTGACAATTTGGATTCGAATGATTTAGAACCGTTAACAAAAGTCTCAGACATCATTATTGCCGATGCTGCAATTAACGGTAAGCCAGTGGTTGTATCTCAAGAATTGTTGAATGCTAAAGATTCTAAACTTAGAGTTGTAGTTGATTTGGATCCAGATAGCTCCAATTCAATAGCTTGTACGTTGCGTCAATCTACTCCTGAAGAGCCGTTTTATGGTTATTTACCAAGTGAAAATAGAGAAGTAGAAGTCTTTCATCCAGCAGCTATTGTGGTAGTGGCGGTTCTTGCTTTTGGGACTGAATTCCCTAAAGAAGTAAGTGAAGATTTTGGAAAGCAGTTAATGGAACAGGTAATACCTGCTTTTTTCGACCAAGATGTCAATGGAATTTTGAAAAAAATGCAACTGTAATTAAATAGGCTAGTTATCCTCAATAGGGTTTTCTATATAAAGGAAATTGAGGGTAAGAACCTTGAAAATCAAAACGTTAAATTAATTGGATTGATTTTGTAAAAATAGAAGGAGCAGTTTTTTTAATTTTTGTTGCCAAGCCAAAATATTAAACTTACATTTGTGCTTGTATACAAACAAATTCCGGAAAATATGTTTACTTTTTCACAGTACTTAGGCTTTTTACTTTTCTTAACCATTTTGACAATGGGATTCTGGCTAATGTTTTTCTTAGTTGGATTCGTTTCATACTGGGTAGGTGGGGCTTCTTGGGAAGCTTACAAAGAAAAGAAAGCAAAAAAGAAAGAAGAGCAATCAGTTTAGTCTGATTGTTTGATAATAAAAAAGCTCCGAAATTCGGAGCTTTTTTTATGCCTAAAAAAGAGACTGCCTTTTCAGACAGTCTTAGTAGTATTTATCCTTGAAATTCCATTTCACCACCACCATCGTTCATTCTCTTAGGTTGTTTTTCTCTTTCGTTTTTGGCTTTGTTGAAACGATACGTAAATGATAATGTTACTTGTCTTACTCTCCATTGCATTTCTGCTCTTGAGCTCAATACTCCAGGAAGGTAAGTTTCCATAATTCTTTTTCTACCATTAAAAACGTCATTTACATTTAAAGTTATAGTAGCTTTATCTTTTAAAACGTCTTTACTGAAGGCCAAGTTGGCACTAAAGTTTCCTAAAACTCTTCCTTGTGCATTGCTTTGAGGCCCCATGTACATCAAGTTAGTTTGCCAATCAATTTTAGATGGTAATGTAATTTTAGATGTTAATCTACTGAACCAAGATGTAGCTGTTTTGTCAAAATTTTGAGTTACAACAACATTATTGAAATTGGTGTACACAAAATCGCCCTCAGTTTCACTTTGGAAGAAGTTGAAATTAGTGTTTAATTTCCACCATTTGTATGGAGAATAATTTAAGGTGAACTCAAATCCAGTTCTGAATTCAGTTGCGATGTTAATTGGCGAAGTAATAATAATAGGTGTTCCGTTAACAAAACTTCCTGATTCTCTTCGAGCAAATTGAAAAACATCTGTTGTTTTGTTATAATATAACGAAGTACTCAAAGTTAACTTAGACCAACGATTGATGTATCCAAAATCAATAGCATCTGTCATTGAAGGGTTCAAGTCTGGATTACCAACAAAAAGATTGATATTACTGGATAAGTTGCTGAACGGATTAATCATACGACCTCTTGGTCTCTCAATACGTTTACTATAACTAATAGAGGTGCTACTTTTATCTGAAATCTCATAGGTAAAAAAGGCACTTGGAAAGAAGTTACCGTATTTCTTTGTATTGAAACTATTAGTTGCTAGTTGGTTAATTTCAATATTAGAATCTTCATAGCGCATTCCTAAAAGGACAGATACTTTATTCTGTTTGAACCCATATTGTGTGTAAAGAGCGTTTACTTTTTCTATGTATTCCAAAGTATTCGTGAAATTCGGATTAATTATTCCGTCATTTTTAACTTGATAGTCTGTCACTAATTTTGAAAAATTCCCTCTATAGCCAGCTTCAAATTGACTTCCTTTTCCTAGAGGTAATACATAGTCACTTTGAACCAAAATTCGATCTTGTTTTTGGTTGTTAATTGTGTTGTCTAATTTGGTTGTATTGGTATTTGTACCAGTTTCGGTAACTACTGCGATGTTGGTATCATCATTAGATGAAATGGAACCGTCAATACTAAATTTATGACCTTCTTTTTTAAAGTTTTTGGTGAAATTAGTTGTATATTCTATATTTTCACTATCTCCATCTTCTTTGTTTATACGGTTTTTAGTATAATCATATTGATTGGAAGCTGTGTAATAATTTTGGAAAACAGTATCGGTATTGTTTCCATTATTGTTTCTATAATTAATGGTATTTGTCCAAGAAGTGCTTGGGTCTAATGCTAATTCAATACCAAAATTCCCATTATAACCTTTTCCAAATCTGTCATTTTCTCTTGGCTCCATAATGAAATTTCGAATCGAATTATCAGTATTGAAATACGTGGTTTTATTAATCATGTTTCCAGGATTACTTCTAAAACTATACCCTTGGGTAGTAAACAAACTTACATTTTTAGTTTTGTAGTTGACATTTGCACTAAGACCATTATTTTCAGGAATACCTCCTGTAGCTATAAATGTTCCATTAAAACCTTGGTTTTTTCCTTTTTTCAAAACAATATTTAAGATTCCGCCACCACCTTCGGCATCATAGCGCGCTGATGGATTGGTAATTACTTCTACTTTATCAATAGCGTCTGCAGGAATGATACGTAAAGCTTCGGAAATATTGATAGCATTGGATGGTTTTCCATCAATCAAGATTTTTACATTTTCGTTTCCTCTCAAACTTACATTTCCTTCTACGTCAACGGATACCGATGGAATGTTAGAAAGTACATCGCTAACTGTTCCACCTTTCACCATTAAATCGTTTCCAACATTGAATACTTTTTTATCCAGTTTGATTTCAACGGTTGTTTTTTCAGCACGAACGACTACTTCGCTTAATTGAGCTGCATCTTCGTTTAAAGGAATAGTTCCTAAATTAGTGTTGGATTCAAAACTTCTTCCTTTGATTTCAGTAGGTTTAAATGAGATGAATTCTATCGTAATATCATAGGTTCCCGCAGCTACATCAACAGAAAATTCTCCTTTATTATTGGTAATTCCTCCTGTAACTGCTTTCGGATTGTTAGGCAATCGAAGTGTAATAGTAGCATATTCTAAAGGTTGTCTACTTGTTTTTTCAATAACCCTTCCTGTTATTTTTAATTTGGCTTTTACAATTGGTGCTTGTTGACCAAAACTTAGTATACAGCTCAAAAGCAATACAATTAATGCGATAGCATTTATTTTTTTCATCAATAATGATTTTAGTTATTGTGTTTAGACTCTAAAAAGAGTAAATGGTTACATTGGGCAAATCATAAAAAAAAGTTAATATTACTTTTTTAGATGAATTGAGCCACCTCTTCTGGAATTCTTCCAATGATGGCTTTGTCGCCTTTAATTACTATTGGTCTTTCGATTAGTATGGGATGTTTTACCATGGCTTGAATGATAGCCTCATCGGTTAGGGTTTTATTTTTATAGTTTTCTATCCAAATACTTTCTTTCGTTCTAACCAATTGAATGGGTTTGAAGTTCAGCTTTTGCAATACCTCTTTGATTTCGTTCTCTGTTGGAGGTGTTTCAAGATATTTGACAATTGCTACTTCTGCTTCTTTTTCAGTAACAAATGCTAAACAATTTCTTGACTTTCCACAACGTGGGTTATGGTATATTTGTATCATCGTTTTTAAATTTTTTGCGAAGTAAAGAAAATTGAAATTAAAAACGTATTTTAGGGCTAAGAAACTTTGGATTAAAAGATGTTTATAGAACAAGGAATACAATCAGAAAATGCTTTTTGGAAATACCTTTTTGGCTCGGTCTTGCTTTTTGGAGCCTCGCTAATAGGACAGCTCCCTTTATTGATGGGAGTTTTGTACGAAACCTTGATAAACAAGAAAAAATACCCCAATTCGAATGCAGCAATGATGCATTTTTTAGAGCCCAATTTTACTTTGTTTTTGCTGCTTTTTTCTTTTGTATTTGTGTTTCTAGGAATCTATTTTGTACTTCGGAATTTACACCATCAATCGCTATTGTCTATTATCACTTCTAGAGCAAGTATCGACTGGAAAAGAGTGGGTTTTTCTTTTTCGCTTTGGGCAGCTTTTACAATAGGAAGTACCGCCATCTTTTATTTTTTACATCCAGAAGATTTTGTACTTCAATTTCAGCTGGTTCCTTTTTTAATATTATTTGCAATAGGATTGGTTCTATTTCCTTTTCAAATAGGGAGTGAAGAATTGATTTTTAGAGGGTATTTGATGCAAGGTTTTGGCAATTTAGCACACAATAAATGGTTTCCTTTGTTGATGACTTCTTTGATTTTTGGCTTACTCCACATCGCTAATCCCGAAGTTGATAAAATGGGTTACTCTATTTTGATTTATTATATTGGTACAGGTTTGTTTCTTGGAATTAGTACCTTAATGGATGAAGGAATGGAATTGGCTTTGGGATTTCATTTTGCCAATAATTTTATAGGAGCGGTATTGGTTACCTCCGATTGGTCGGCTTTTCAAACTCATGCCATTTTGAAAGACGTTTCCAATCCAAGCAGTCTGGTAGACGTGCTGTTGCCTGTTGTTGTAATTTTTCCTATCTTGCTGTTGCTTTTTGCACGGAAGTACCAATGGGCAAATTGGAAAGAACAACTTACAGGGAAAATCAATAAAGTCAATCACAACTAAATTTATATAGGATGAATAATGTAACGTATCAAAATGTTCACAACAAGTTTAAATTAAATGGTTTTAGTTTTACTAAAGAAGATTTATTACGAGTGGCGTATTCTTTTATCAAAGAAGGGTCGTATTATGAAAAACCGTTAGGAATCTTTATCTTGGATTGGTTTGATCCAAAACCCTATTTAGAAATTAATACTTCAGGTTCTACAGGAGCTCCAAAAATTATTCGTGTTGACAAGCAAGCGATGGTCAATTCGGCTTTGGCAACAGGTGATTTTTTTGATTTACAACCGGGGCAAAAAGTATTGCATTGTTTACCAACAGATTATGTAGCGGGCAAAATGATGTTTGTAAGAGCGTTTATCTTGGGTCTAGATATGGAATTTGTGGCACCAAGTTCACATCCTTTAGAAGGAGTGAAGGGAACGTTTGATTTTTGTGGTATGGTTCCTTTGCAGGCTAAAAACTCGTTAAAAGACTTACACCGAATTAAAAAGTTAATCATTGGTGGTGCCAAAATCAATAAGTCGTTAGAGCAGGAGTTAGTTACAATTCCGTCTCAGATTTATGAAACCTATGGAATGACGGAAACTATTACTCATATTGCTGCCAAGCGAGTAGGAGAGGCGGCATTTACGGTGTTGCCTAATGTAAAAATAACAACAGACGACCGTCATTGTTTGGTTATTGATGCCCATAAAATTAGCGGCGAAAAAATTGTAACCAATGATTTGGTCGATTTAGTTTCAGCTACTCAATTTGTTTGGAAAGGCCGTTTTGATAACGTAATCAATAGCGGAGGGATTAAATTAATTCCAGAACAAATTGAAGAAAAACTGGCGACTTTAATCCCAAGACATTTCTTTGTGTACGGACAAGCCGATGAACTTTTAGGAGAAAAATTAGTCTTGTATGTGGAAGGCGAACCTATGACAATAGAAGAATCTGTTTTTGAAGTTTTAGACAAATACGAAAGACCGAAAGAGATTGTTTTTATCCCAGAGTTCAAACAAACCGCTACAGGAAAAATAATACGAGATCAAAGTATGGTGAGGTAGAGTTTTAATCTCTTCTAGCTAGGCGACTTTATTCTTGTATAAAGCCACGCGAAGGTATTCGCGCGGGAGCGGTTATAGTTGTTCATCTTGCTAATGCATTTATTACCCCTGACATTAATTCTGTAAGGGTTTTATAATATCAAAAACAATACTTACAATGTCAATATTTATAAAAATCATTTTCTTTTTTTTAATTTCTACGTATTCATTTTCACAAAATATATTCATAAAATATATCGGGAATAGTAATGATAATATTATGCTTACTTGTAGTTCGATAGAGTATTTGCAGACCCCTGCTGTTATTAATAAAAACAATAGAAATTTAAAATTAACTATATCCAGCCCCACAACGCTATTATGTAATCAAATTAATAGAAATACTCTGATTTATGCCTTGCCAGGTGAGATAATTGAGCTTGATCTAAATGAAAAAGGATTAATCAGTTATTATTGTAGTTCGAATAAATATCGAAAATTAGAATCTGAATTTATTAATGATTGTTATGAAAAATATGGAAAAACGGAAAACATTTCAAATTATAATGAACTTAAACAAATTCGATTATTAAATAAACTTCCAAAATATTTTGACGCAGAGTACAATAAAGAAAAAGAATTATTGGAAAGCTATTATAAAAACAATAAAATTTCAAAAGAGTTTTATGAATATTTCACAACAATGTATTGGTGTTTAATTAAGTTCAATGAATTAGAAAACAAAGTTATTAATCCTGAAACTTTCTTGTCAATAGAGAAAAGCTTTAGTGAAGCTTATAGGTTGTTGACAATTGAAGGATATAAAGAATTACTTTGGAACTATATTGAAAAATCCATAAAAAAATCAAATTTAAAAAATGATTTATATACTAAAATGTACTTTGTTTCTAAAAACATTTCCAACCAAAAAATTATAGATTTTTTACTATATTCCAATATAAATAATGCATTAAATGATCGATTTCTAAAAACAGCGGTCACTAATCAAGTAATTGAATTATTTAGAAAAAATTGCAAAAATCAAGAATATCTTGATGCAATAAACCAAGATTTACAACCGAAAACCATACCCTTAATTTTACAAAATATTATTAAAAAACATACTGGAAAATTAGTTTTAATGGATTTTTGGGCATCCTGGTGTATGCCTTGTAGAGAAGAATTTCCAAGTGAAAAAAAATTAATGCAAAAATACCCAAATGTATCCTTTGTTTTTATTTCAATCGACAAAAGCATCACTGCTTGGCAAAAAGCGGCACAAGAGTATGAAGATATCCTCAATAAGGAAAATAGTTTTTTACTTACAAAATCAGATAAAGATGATTTATTAAAAAAAATAAATATATCAACAATTCCACGTTATGTATTATTTGGAAAAGACGGGAAAATTATCAATTCTGATGCTCCGAGACCATCGGATATTAATATTGAAGCGTTGATAGAAAAACATTTAAAATAACATCAATTTTGTGTCAGACTATTTAATCTCAATCTCCGAATATTTATAAAACGAAAGCACCACTACTTACAATAGTGGAATTTTATTCCAAATACAAACACTTACCGATTATCCTGCTATTGGATTTATTGCTATAATTTGAGTTGTTAATATAAATGGAGTAATATGTTTAGGTAGTTCTGAAATTTAATTATTGATCGAACATTTTATTATCTTTTTGAAAAAAGATAATATTACATCAAAGTTATTTCCATCAGGAATTAAAAAAAGACTTTTTTATCTAAAAAGAACTTAAGTTATTAATTACACTGTTTAATTTAAAAAAATACTCTAAAACAACATTAAAAACCGTAAAAAAAAACACCCAAATACCGTAAAATAGTATAAAAACAACTTTATAATTTAGTAAAAATTAACATAACATTCGTTTTTATAAAAAGCCAAGTGCAAGTAGCGGATTGAATTGATGATTGTTTTGAAATTTTATTGAGTAAAAAAATATTTATTAATCATCTAAAAAAATAAAAAGATGAAAAAAATTAGTTTAAAAGACGTTAAAAACGGTCTTAAAAGAGATGAAATGAGAATGATTCTTGGTGGTTGTGGTAGTTCTAATAAATGTGGCGCATGTTCTAGTGCATATGATTGTGGGCCTAGTTGTAATATTTGCAGTGGTGGTAGTAGTGGTCAAGGCAATACTTGTGGATCTTAGTGCTTCCGATGCAATAAATTAGGCTTAAAAACAAGAAATCTTATTGAATTAAGTTTTCTTGTTTTTTTATTAAAATTTTAAAATTAATATAAATGAAATTAAAACTTTCAATACTTTTTTTTGTTTTTTCACTTATTACATTTGCACAGCACCACTTTGTGCTAAATGGTGTCTGCTCCAAAAACGCTAACTCAAAAAATATTTATTTGACATATAAGGTCAACGGCAAAGGCATTACTAAATCTTCAGAAATTACTAACAATAAATTTGTATTTAAGGGAGAGCTTGATTTCCCTACTAGAGCAACTATTAGCACTGACCCTAAATTTCATATGACAACATTAAATTCAAATGTATTTTATTTGGAACCAAATGTAATGAATATTAAACTCGATTTTGATAATTTGAGTACCATAATAATAAATGAATCTAAAGCGACCGATGAGTTTAATTCATTGCAAAATAGAGCAGAAAAGGAAAAATTTCAAAAAAAAATGGATTCTATCCGAGAATCTAGTAGATTATATTCTGTCAAAATAAGTGGAACTAGTGATAGTTCTTTAAAAAATCAATTTCAGAAGAGTTTGGATTCGTTGGATCAACTTTGGGATGAATTGGTAGATCAAAATAGGAATAAAAGTATGCAATTGGAACTTGAATTTATAAAAAAAAATCCAAATTCGTATATAGCACCTGACTTATTATATAACATATTGACAGAAGGAGATGAACAAATTCCATATGATACAATTAATAATTTATACGATAAATTAGGACCTGAAGTAAAAAAATCTTTTGCTGGAAAACAATTGGCTGAAAGATTGCTAAATTTTAAAAATAGTAGAATAGGCAGTTTAGCACCAGATTTTGTTTTAAAAGACATTAATCGTAATACTATTAGATTAAGTTCATTCTATAAAAATCAATATGTTTTAATTGATTTTTGGGCCAGTTGGTGCGGTCCATGTAGAGAGGATTTTCCGTTTCTAAAAGGAATATATGCTAAATACAAAAATAAGGGATTGGAATTTATTAGTATATCCAAAGACGAAAATCTTCAATCTTGGAAAAAAGCTATTGAGAAAGAAAAAATTGAAATTTGGAAACAAATATCAACAAAAGAAAATAACAGCACTATTGAAGACGCTTATGTAGTAACTGCAATTCCTGTAAAAATTCTAATCGATAAAGAAGGAATCATAATTGGTAGATGGATAGGGGGCGGTCTCGAAAACGAGACAGCAATTGAAAATATGATTACGGAAATATTTGATAAGTAAACCCGATAGCGCGGATTTGTAATCCGTGCCTATAAAAATAGAGGTTAGAACCTTAACTTTTTTATACCTGAATCACCCCTAAATTAAACGGTTTCTCAATAGGAGCGTGGTTAGCGGCTTCAATTCCCTAGCTGGTTCGAGCGTCCCGCTCGTTACAAAAAAAAGAAAAAAGAATATAAGTTTGAAGTAAAAGGGTATAAAAATTTTGTTTAAAATAAGTACGCGCGCGCAGCGAGGGAGAAAGAGAGTGACTTAATTTTGACTCTCTTTCTTGTTTTTAGAGTTGATTAAAGAGATAATTGAACCGTAAGCCTAACGCATTTTCGGCATGACCGTGAGCTAAGTACTGGGACAAATAGAGCGTTAAATTCATCTTATAGTTTACTACTTTAAAATGTTTTCCAATAAAAATATTGGAACAAAGTCCAAAACGTTGTGGTCCTGCATATTCTGATACAAATCCTAATCCAACTCCTTTGTTAGCATCCGAAATGGCGTAACCAACACCGGTTTCTATTCCTAAAAACCAATTGGATTGAAGAGCAAATTGTACATTAGGTTTCAAACTAAGAATTATAAAATTACGATACCGGGCTTGTTCGGCTAAAGTACTATCAGGAACAATAGTTAGGTTGTTTATTTTAGTAAATCGGTATTCATAATCTGCCCGAATTCCAATAGTTGTTTTTTCGGTAATAGGCTTCATGATTCTAAAATTAGCTCCCACTGCAAGTCGGTGCGAACGGTACATCATAATATGAACGGGTATGGAAACCTGAACCCCTGACTCAAAATAGATGGCATTATTTTCTTGTGCTTCACTCACAGTGCAAAAAAATAACTGTAAACCCAATAGCACTATCCCAAACTGTTTCATAGTATATTCAATTATGCATTAGATAAATCAGTGGGTTTTAGGAGATAGAAAAGGAGTACATTAAATATATTATTTTTATTTGGATAAAAAAAAAAAGTATACTTGAATTCCAACATCCTTATCGAGCTGTAATTTTAGTTTTTTTATTTGTTAGAGATTATATTAGCTTAGCTATTGATTGATGAATTATTGTATTAGGGTAGATTGTAGGTACGGATTTTAAATTTGCACTTTTTTATGAATTGTATTGAAATACAACTGTAACCAAGTTTCGTTATAATCTGGAATAAAGAACGTGTTGCAAAAGCTAAGTCTCAGGTTGTAAAAAGATAGTTTAAAAAGGCGAAAATCAGTTGTTTTTCGGCTTTTTTAGTTGCTAAATGGAATGAATAATTGATAAAAATGAGCTTTTTTGAGGTCTTTTTTTCTGATTTTATTCGAATTATCAAAATCTAGCGCTAACGTTTGAATACTAGGCTTACCACTATTTCTAAAAAGTGAAGGAGTTGTTTTTAGAAAACTTTAACAAGCTGATTTTAAGCCTTATATTTTTTGTTGTATATTTGCACCGTAGAAATTTCTAATAGTGACAGCGTTTAGAAGAAAAACAATTTATGATAAAGAAATGGCATTTTTATTCCACTTTACTACTAATTATCGCTTTTTTAAGCTCAGGTTTTAAACCTTTTAACTTAGATTCCAATCCTTGGTTTCTAACAGACGGAACAGATGAATCCGACTATTTATTTCCCTCTCAAAAACAAGAAGATTACGCAAAATTGAATATTCCTTTTACTGGAAATTTCTTTATTGGTTATAAAGAGGCAATCGCCTTCAAAGAATCGCAAGGAAAATACAGAAAAATCAATTCGTTAGGTTATTTAGGAAAATACCAATTTGGACCTGAAACCTTACGAACTATAGGCGTATACAATACTACTTCTTTTTTGAGAAATCCAGATTTACAAGAGAAAGCCTTTTTGGCACTATTAGCAAAAAACAAATGGTTATTGCGAAAAGAGATTGAAAAATATGAGGGTGTTGTAATTAATGGGATTCATATCACAGAGTCAGGAATTTTGGCAGCGGCTCATTTAGGAGGCGTGCGTTCGGTAAAAAGATATTTCAGATCTAATGGAGAACGTTATTTTAGAGATGCTTATGGTACTTCTATTATAAGTTATATGAAAGCTTTTGGAGGTTATGATACTTCTTTTATTGAACCAGACAGTAATGCAAATGTTGATGACATATAAGTGTATTATTTTATAGCATAAAAAAAGCCACTAATTAGTGGCTTTTTTAATTATATTATCTAATTTTTATTATTTCTCCGTTGGAACGAACAACCAAACGTTTTACTTCTTTATCCTTTTTAATCTTAATGTTGTATTGTTTTTTTATGACATCTCCTTCTTCTTGGGTATAAAGATACTTGTCATTTACAATAGTCCATTTTGGATACGTTTTGTATACTGAATAAATTACAGGAGTTGGTAGAATGACGTTTTTATAATTCTCAACCACACGAGTCAGTTTTCCATTTTCATTATAAGTCGCAGCAAGTTGGCCGTTTTTTCCTTTCATAACCAAAAGGTATTCTTCAGATCCTTCATTTTCTTTTCCAAGGTCATAGGTTATGAATTTTTCTTCGATAGCTCTTACTCTTTGATCTGGATTGTTGTCTGGTAGATAGATAGAAAAATCTTTTCCCACTCTTTTGATTACCACACCTGGTAATTCAGTTGCTTTGATTTGACCTTTCTCTTGAGCATAAGAGGTAGCAGTAAGTGCTAATACAAGTAAAATAATACTAGTTGATTTCATAATTTTCATGTTTAAATTAATATTGATTGTGTTTAATTGATTAAAATAATGCTGTAAGGTTTTTGTTTTCTTCCCCTTTTGGTTAATTATTTAGTGACACATCAATAGGTAATTTGAAAATATGATAATTTGGAGGCATAGTATTCTCTTTTTAGAGGGAGAATACAAGTAAAAATAGATGTATTAATTGAATTATAGCGTTAAAATAATATTAATATTTTGATATTCAGTTGTTTAAAAATAAAAAAAAACAGCCTATTGGCTGTTTTTTTATTTTTAAGGGTAAGTCAGTTTAATCAATCAAAATTTCTAGTATTTTGATCGCTGCTTCACTAATTTTGGTTCCGGGACCAAATACAGCTACCGCACCGGCATCAAATAAGAATTGATAGTCTTGGGCAGGGATTACTCCTCCCACTACGACCATAATATCTTCTCTACCATATTTTTTCAATTCTTCGATTACTTGAGGAACTAAAGTTTTATGACCCGCAGCCAATGAAGACACACCAAGGATATGAACATCATTTTCTACGGCTTGCTTTGCTGCCTCAGCAGGAGTTTGAAAAAGCGGACCAATATCTACATCAAAGCCCACATCAGCATAACCTGTTGCTACAACTTTGGCACCACGATCGTGACCGTCTTGGCCCATTTTAGCAATCATAATTCGAGGTCTTCTGCCTTCTTTTTCGGCAAATACATTGGCTAAATGTTTTGCTTTTTCAAAACTTTCGTCATTTTTTATTTCTTTACTATACACACCGCTAAACGATTTAATTTGTGCTTTATATCTTCCAAAAATAGTTTCTAAGGCATCGCTAATTTCTCCTAAAGTAGCTCTATTTCTAGCTGCTTCAACTGCAATTTCTAATAAATTACCTTCTCCTGTTTTGGCACAATGAATTAATTTATCTAAGCTATTCGTAACTTTTTCATTGTTACGAGTCAATTTAATACGTTCTAATTGTTCCAATTGCTGTCGGCGCACCATTTGATTATCTACATCTAAAATTTGTAGTGGGTCTTCTTTCTCTAAACGGTATTGGTTGACACCCACAATAATATCTTGTCCACTATCAATTCTAGCTTGTTTTCTTGCTGCTGCCTCTTCAATTCGAAATTTAGGGATTCCAGATTCAATGGCCTTGGTCATACCTCCTAATTCTTCCACTTCTTCAATTAATTTCCAAGCACTTTGCGCAATTTCATTAGTCAGATTTTCTACATAGTAGCTTCCTGCCCAAGGGTCAACGGTTTTAGTGATTTTAGTTTCGTCTTGTAAATACAGCTGCGTGTTTCTAGCAATCCTAGCCGAAAAATCGGTAGGTAAGGCAATCGCTTCGTCTAACGCATTGGTATGCAATGATTGCGTTCCGCCAAAAGCTGCCGCCGCCGCTTCAATACAAGTTCGTGCAACGTTGTTAAAAGGATCTTGTTCCGTTAAACTCCAACCCGATGTTTGGCAATGGGTGCGCAATGCTAATGATTTATCATCTTTTGGTTCGAATTGTTTGACCAATTTTGCCCAAATCATTCTCCCTGCTCGCATTTTGGCAATTTCCATAAAATGGTTCATCCCAATAGCCCAAAAGAAAGAAAGTCTCGGCGCAAATTCGTCAATCTTCATTCCTGCTGCTAATCCTGTTCGAATGTATTCTAAGCCATCAGCTAAAGTGTAGGCCAATTCAATATCAGCAGTAGCTCCGGCCTCTTGCATGTGATAACCAGAAATAGAAATAGAGTTGAATTTTGGCATTTTTTTGCTGGTAAACTCAAATATATCAGCAATGATTTTCATCGAAGGAGTAGGTGGATAGATATAGGTATTTCTTACCATAAACTCTTTCAAGATATCATTTTGAATAGTGCCTGATAGTTTTTCGGTTGCAACACCTTGTTCTTCTGCAGCGACAATATAAAATGCCATAATAGGCAACACAGCACCATTCATCGTCATGGAAACCGACATTTCATCTAGAGGAATTTGGTCAAATAAAACTTTCATATCCTCAACTGAATCAATCGCAACTCCTGCTTTTCCAACATCGCCTACCACGCGCTCGTGATCTGAATCGTAGCCACGATGCGTAGGTAAATCAAAGGCAATAGAAAGCCCTTTTTGACCTGCTGCTAAATTTCGTCTGTAAAAAGCATTACTTTCTTCGGCGGTTGAAAATCCTGCATATTGACGCACTGTCCAAGGACGACGGACATACATCGTAGCATAAGGACCGCGTAAATTAGGCGCAAATCCTGCTCCAAAATCCAAATGTTCTAATTGTTGAATGTCTTGTTTGGTGTAGGTTTGTTTCAGAGCAATTCCTTCTGCCGTTTGAAATTCAGTAGTTACTTTGGTTTCACTTTTGGAATTTTCTACAGATTTGATTTGAATATGTCGCAGGTCTTTTCTTTTCATTTTGGTGACAAATTTCTATTTGACAATGTGTTTTGAACGCTAAACAATTACTCTTTTTCCAATCGTTCTTGTTCGATTTTTTCGGCGAGACGTTTTTCAATAATTGGAGTGATGAGTGTTTTCCTTGGTTTTATTTTGACAAAAGGAAAAAGTTCCAAATCGTTTTTCATTCGATCGTCTTTGTTGGCATGTTTGTTTGTACCTAATAAAATTTCTTTTCCAGCGTCAAATGAGTCTTGCTCTTTATCGGCACTTTCTTGAATTTTTCTTTTGATGATTCCTTCATTCAGTTGCTTTAAAAATCCGCCATTAGCTTCGATATCTTTAAATAATGCCAAGGCTTTATTTGCTAATTGTTGTGTCAAACTTTCTATATAGTAACTTCCATCCGATGGATTATTGACTTTGTCAAAATAGCTTTCATTTTTTAAAATCAACAATTGGTTTCGCGCGATTCGGTCTCCAAATTCATTGTCTTTGTGGTACAATGCATCGTAAGGTAGATTTGCAATGGTATCAGCTCCTCCTAATATGGCACTCATACATTCGGTTGTGGTACGAAGCATATTCACGTTGTAATCGTACAATGTTTTGTTTCTCTTTGTTGGTGTAACTACTAAATGGCACGTCCAATTTTGATTGTATTCTGACGCAATTAAATTGAAAAGTAACCGGATGGCTCTTAGTTTTGCGATTTCAAAAAAGTAATTGGTTCCCACCGCAATTTCTAACACCATAGTTTGAGGAGTAGATGTCTCAATACAGTTAAAATATTCATTAGCGTGGGCTAAAGTATAAGCAATTTGCTGTACAATATTAGCTCCTGCATTTTGATATAAAGCACTATTTACACTAATTAATGAAAGTGGGCCGTCTTTCTTTATAAGATTATTTAAAGTGTCAAAATTGGTTTTTTCAGAGGTAGTAAACCAATTCCCTTCTTTGGCTAATTGTCCAATAGGATCAATGTTACAATAAATGGTTGCTTTTTTTGTTGTAGCAATAGTGGCTAATTTTTGCACGAAATCGATTGAAATAAAACTCAAATGAAAGAAAATAGGAGTATCTTCTAAAGGCAATGTTGCTAACAACTTTGCTACATCTACCGTTTCGTCTTCGATGGTGAAACGAATGCTCTCTGCACCACGTTTCAAACTATCTACTGCACGTTCTATTGATTTGTCAATATCATGGACAAAAATATTTTGGCAAATTTTAAATTCAGAAGCTTTTGTAGCTACTGAAACAACTTCTTTTACATCTTCTTTATCATAAAATGGTTTGACCTTAATGTCTTCTGGAGTATTCCATATTAAGGTTTCATTGTAATCAGCTCCTTTTAATTCAAACTGAATTTTTTGTTTCCATTCTTTGGTAGAAACAGGGTCGAAATCATTAAAAAGATATTTCATTTGCTTTGTTTTTTGTTCTTAACTTAAAAAAACAGGTATGATTATTTGGTTTTAATCGCACTATCGCCTTCAAATTCGATGATATAAATATCTTCACTATCTTTCTTCATATAGTATTTCTCACGTGCGTATTTTTCAACGTGTTCACTATTTTTGAGTTCTTTGATGTGTCTTTTGTCCTTTTTAATTTCTTCTTGGTAATAGGTTTTATTGTCTTCTAATTCATCGATTTGCTTGTCTAAGAAGCGATGATCGAAATACGAATAATTATCTAAAAATAGCATCCAGGCCGTGAAGAATACCAATACTAAAATGTATTTATTGCTCAATAATTTGAACCAAGATTTGTCTTTAAACGGGTTTGTCATTGTTACTTTTTTTTTAGCCCCGATTGCAGTGAAAATCCCATTCTTTTTAGAATGGATTGTAACGGAAAGCGGGAAATAGCTCCAAAATAAAAATTGGCTTACAATTGAATTTCGGATGATTTATATTTTTCTAAACGTTTAATTTCTGATTAATTACGGCACGAACCACATCTATTGCTACTGTATTGTATTTGTCGTTCGGGATGATGATATCGGCAAATGCTTTTGTAGGTTCGATAAATTGTAAATGCATTGGTTTCAGAGTTGTTTGATAACGATTCAATACTTCGTCCATATCTCGACCACGATCAGCAATATCTCGTTTTAATCGTCGAATTAGTCGCTCGTCTGGATCAGCTTGCACGTATATTTTTACATCAAAAAGATCTCTTAATTCAGGATTGGTTAATATCAAAATTCCTTCCACAATCATTACTTTTCGTGGGTGAGTAAAGACAGTATCGCTTGTTCTATTGTGAGATACAAAAGAATATACGGGCTGATCGATATTGTTTCCAGCTTTTAATTCTTTTAGATGTTGTACTAATAATTCAAAATCAATAGATCTTGGGTGGTCAAAATTAATTGCAGCTCTTTCTTCATAACTCATTCCCACGTTTTCTCTGTAATAAGAATCTTGCGAAATAATACCTACTTCTGTTTCGGGTAATTCATTGACGATTTGATTGACTACAGTGGTTTTACCACTTCCTGTTCCACCTGCAATTCCAATAATGAGCATATAATTGTATTCTATAGTTTACCTAACAAAAATAGGAATTTAATTCAGAGTGAATTCGTTTTTTGCTAAATGTTTGCTAATTTGCTATATTTATTTAATGATAAGAATAAAAAAAGAGCGACTAGTTTTAGTACGCCCTTTTTGAAGTAATTTATTTGTTTTTCTTGGCTTTAATCATCATCTCTAACATATCCCACATTTCGGCTGGAATATCTTCTAATAAGTTAAATTGTCCGGCGCCTTTTAACCATTCGCCTCCATCAATAACCACCACTTCTCCGTTGATGTAGGCTGAAAAATCAGAAACTAAATAAGCCGCCAAATTGGCTAATTCTTGATGGTCTCCCACGCGTTTTAAAGGAACTTTTTTGGCCATATCAAATTTTTCGGCCAAATCACCAGGTAATAATCTGTCCCAAGCACCTTTGGTAGGAAAAGGCCCTGGAGCAATGGCATTGGTACGGATTCCGTATTTGGCCCATTCTACGGCTAAACTTTTGGTCATAGCCAAGACTCCTGCTTTTGCAGTAGCGCTCGGTACTACATAAGCCGAACCGGTCCAAGCATAAGTAGTCACAATATTTAGTATAGTAGATGAACTTTGTTTGGTGTCAATCCAATGTTTTCCAAAAGCAAGTGTGCAGTTTTTGGTTCCCTTTAGCACAATATCAATGATAGTGTCAAAGGCATTAGACGACAAACGTTCGGTTGGGGAAATAAAATTACCTGCAGCATTGTTCAATAAGATATCCACTTTACCAAAGGTTTTCAGTGTTTCTTGAAGCATATTTTCTACTTCTTCGTAATGACGAACATCACATTGTATGGGTAAACAAGTTCCTCCTGTTTCGGTTTCTAGTTCAGAAGCAGTGTTCTTGAGTTTGTCTAAATCACGTGAGGTGATGGCTACTTTAGCACCTAATTCTAAAAAATATTTAGTCATTGCTTTTCCTAAACCACTTCCGCCACCTGTAACGACAATCACTTTTCCTTTCAATGCGTCATCACGCAGCATTTTATCTGTATAACTCATAGATGTACTAATTTGAGAGATAAATATAGGAATAAATTAGTATGCATACATAATAATTTGAATTAAAAAGAATGATTTGAGATCATTACATTTTATGAATGATAAAAATAGTAGGACGGTTGTGCAAATCTACTTTTGTTTTTTTCCAATCAGCAACGCGTAGTGTTTTGATATATTCAGTAGGTAAGGTAATATCGGTTGCGATACAAAGATGTGTTGCGGGTTGTAGCGTTTGCAGAATATCCTCTAACAATTTGTTGTTGCGATACGGTGTTTCGATAAAAATTTGCGATTGATTTTTATCAAAAGATAATTTTTCTAAATTTTTTAAGGCTGATTTTTTTTCACCTTTATCAATGGGTAAATACCCATTAAAAGTAAAACTTTGTCCATTCATCCCTGAAGCCATCATGGCTAAAAGAATAGAGGAGGGGCCTACAAGAGGAATGACTTGAATTCCTTTTTCATGTGCCAATTTTACAATGACTGCTCCTGGATCGGCAACTCCTGGGCAACCGGCTTCACTCATTAAGCCTACGTTTTTGCCTTCTAATAAGGGTTGGATAAAACTTAGGTGTTCTCTTGCATCGGTATGTTTATTCAATGCAAAGAGGACGAGTTCCGATTGTTTTTTTTCGGGAAGCACCGCTTTTATTGATTTGCGCGCTGTTTTTTCATTTTCTACAATATAATAGTCAATGAATTCGATAGCTCTTTTTACCGTTTGAGGCAATACATCCATAGGGTCGCTTTCTCCCATAGTAGTTGGAATTAAATACAATTTTCCTAAAGATGTGTTCGTATTCATAACGGTGTATTTTTAGATTTGGAAAATAAAGTTTATTGATGTTTAGCAATCAATTTTTGAGCAATAACGTCACAAACTTCATCTAGCATGGCATACACAATATCAAATCCGTTGTGCATTCCAAAATAGGGGTCAGGTACGTCTTGGTTTTGTTGAGGAGTTAACTCATTCATAATGAGTGTTACTTTTGCTTTTTGTTCATTGGTCTCCGCCAAAGCGATAACATTCTCGTAATTGGAATTATCCATTACATAAATATAATCAAAAGTATCAAAGTCAGCACTGCTGAATTGTCTTCCTCTTTGGTGTGAAATATCAAGACCGTTTTTTTTGGCTACAGCAATAGAGCGTTCGTCGGGTGATTGACCAATATGCCAAGAACCAGTTCCTGCTGAATCTACACTAAATTTATCTTGGGGTAATTTTGAGGCTAATATTCCTTCGGCCAAAGGTGACCGACAAATATTTCCCAAACAAACCATTACGATTTTTACGGACATTTGCTGTCTATAAGGTTAATTTTTTGTGGATATCCTCAACAAACTTTTTAAACTGTTTGTCTGTAGAAACTAGGTTATCAACGGTTTTACAAGCGTGCAATACGGTAGCGTGGTCGCGATCTCCAATTTGAGATCCAATGTTGGCCAAAGAAGCTTTCGTAAATTTCTTTGCAAAAAACATCGCTAATTGTCTTGCTTGAACAACGTGTCTTTTTCTAGTTTTAGATTGTAATGTTTCTAAGTCCAATTGGAAATAATCGGAAACAATTTTTTGAATATAGTCGATAGAAATTTCGCGTTTGACATTCTTTACGAATTTCTCTACGATGCTTTTCGCTAATTCAATTGTCACTTCTTTTTTGTTGAAAGAAGATTGAGCAATCAAAGAGATGATAGCGCCTTCTAATTCTCTAACGTTCGTTTTGATATTACGCGCTACATATTCAATAATTTCTTCTGGCATTTCAACACCGTCACGGTACAGAATGTTTTTCAAGATAGAAACTCTAGTTTCGTAATCAGGTTGGTGCAATTCGGCAGACAATCCCCATTTGAAACGAGACAACAAACGTTGTTCAATGTCTTGCATGTCAACAGGCGCCTTGTCAGAAGTCAAGATAACTTGTTTTCCGTTTTGGTGTAAGTAATTGAAAATATGGAAGAATACATCTTGAGTTCCTGATTTTCCCGAAAGGAATTGAACGTCGTCAATGATTAATACATCAATCAATTGGTAGAAATGAATGAAATCATTTCGTGTATTTTTCTTTACTGAGTCAATATATTGTTGCGTGAAAATTTCGGCTGAAATATATAAAACTGTTTTTTCTGGGTATTTGTCTTTAATTTCGACACCAATAGCATGCGCTAAGTGTGTTTTTCCTAAACCAACTCCTCCAAAAATCAATAACGGATTGAAAGAAGTTCCTCCTGGCTTATTGGCTACAGCCATACCAGCAGAACGTGCCAATCGGTTAGAATCTCCTTCTAAGAAATTGTCAAAGCTATAATTTGCATTCAGTTGCGATTCGATTTTTAAATTACGAATTCCAGGAATTACAAACGGATTTTTAAGTTCAGGGTTTAAATTTTTTAAAGGAGCGTCTACATCTTGCGGTTTCATTTGCAATCTGTTAGCACTTGGTAATTGTTCCGTGTACGGTTGTTTATTACCATAAGTGTTCTCCATTTTAATTTTATAGAGTAACTTTGCGTTTTTTCCAAGTTCTTTGGTAAGCGCCACTTTTAATAATTTAACGTAATGTTCTTCCAACCATTCGTAGAAAAACTTACTTGGTACTTGAATATATAACGCATTATCGGTAAGTTCAACTGACTTGATTGGTTCAAACCAAGTTTTGTAGGCTTGGTCTTGAATATTATCTTTTATGAAAGATAAACAGTTTTCCCATACTGATTGAGCAGTTTTGTTCATATATTCGGTTAAATTATTTAAGTTTGGTTAACATTTTTATTACAAAAAAAAGTGGGGCTGTTTTTGTAATTTTTTGGGAAAACAAATATGTGAACAAATTTCTTTAAAAAAAAATTATTCAACAGATTTTTTTGTAAAAATATTGTTGTATAGAGCTTTTTAGAATCATTAAAAATTAAATTGTAAATAATGAAAGATCATCAAATTCAAGTGCGTGTTCGCTACTCTGAAACAGACCAAATGGGGGTAGTATATCATGGAAATTACATTCCTTATTTTGAGATGGGGCGCGTGGAATGGTTGAGAAATAAGGGAGTTTCGTATAAAAGTATGGAAGAAGAAGGAATTGGGCTTCCTATTGTATCGATGAATATCAATTACAAAAAATCAGCGCGGTACGATGAGTTGCTCACCGTTCATACTGCTTTCAAAAGTCAATCTTCGGTTAAGATAGAATTTGATTGTAAGATATATAATGAATTGAATGAGTTATTAACAACTGCCGAATTTATTTTGGTTTTTGTATCGCTAAAAACGGGTCGTCCAATTGCACCTCCAAATTATATTTTGGAACTTTTAAAGGATATGGAATAAATCGTTGAATTACTGCTTTTTTAATTTCTTAAAAGGCGTTTAATTTCGATTTCAAATAAATTATCAAAAATGTCGAAAATCATTTCGGCATTTTTTTTTCGGGTTTTGATTTCTATTTTTCCCAAAGCGAGTCCAGAATCTTCGTCTAATTCCATAGATTGAGTTATAATGTCTAACTTTTTTTCTTTGATTACTCGCATTACTTTATTCATATTTTTGTAGTTAAACGAAATCAAAAAATGGATGTCGATTGTTTTTTCAATGATTTCGGCTTCCTCTAAAACCAATTGTGCGGTGGTTTTGTACGCGGTAATTAAGCCGCCGACTCCTAATTTAATTCCGCCAAAGATGCGAACCACGACCAAAAGTACATTGGTCAAGCCAAAAGATTGAATTTGTCCGTAAATGGGAGCTCCTGCTGTATTGTTGGGTTCGCCATCGTCATTCGCTCTATAACTTATTTTTTCTGTACCAATTTGGTAGGCATAACAATAATGAACTGCATGGGGATGCAATTTTCGTAATTGCTCAATAATTGGTTTTACTTCTTCTTCGGATTGAATAGGAAAGGCGTAACCAAAGAATTTACTGCTTTTTTCTTTGAACAAAATTTCTTCTGTAGCCTGAGCTATGGTAGTATAGGTGTCTTTGATTTCCAAAAGGCAGTTTGTAGTCTAAATTATTTTTTTGTCCAAAAGTTCAATTACATCTTCTTGACCCACTTGAAGATTCCATACGTGTAGCCCTAAAGCTTTGGCAGCTTCAGTATTGTCTTTTTTATCATCTACAAATAAGGTACGCTTTGGTGAAAGTTCGTGTTGACGAATTAGGGCATGGTAGATTTCGGCATCGGGTTTTCTCATTCCCATTTCATAAGAAAAATATACTTTTTCAAAACATTTGTAAAAATCTCCATAAAAAGAAGCACCTTCTCTTTGTTCAAAATGGTCAATATGAATAGCATCGGTATTGCTCAATAAAAAGAGGCGGTATTTTTGAGACAATAATTGCAAAAATTCCAATCGATGTAATGGGAAATCTAATAAAACGGCATTCCAGGCGGCTAAAATATCCTCTATCGTTGCAGTAGGGATGTGCTTTTGAATCCCTAATAAAAAGTTATCTCTTGAAATTTGTCCTTTTTCAAATGAAATATTCAATTGGTCTAAATCTTCGTTCCAAGAAGATAAACCCAAACGTTGTAATCCGTCAATAGTGGCTTGTTTGTCCAAATTGATGAAAATATCTCCAAAATCAAAAATAATAGTATCAATCATAATTTCTAATTATTAGTAATTCATCGGTTCTAATTTTTTCTTTTTTAGACGGAGTCTTATTCAATACAGGCGCTTTTATTCCGGTGCCGAATTTAGTGTTTCCAATAAATACTCGAGACTCATCCCAAAGGTTGGCATCTATAAAAGTTTGCAATGTTTGAGCGCCTCCTTCAATAATTACGGATTGGATTTGGTGTTGGTACAATCGTTCAACAATTTGTTGCGCTATATTCTCTTGAAAATCAATTACTTCAAAGATAGTGTTTTCGGAAGAAACGGTGTTCTTATTTTTGGAAAATAGGATAGTTTTAACTTGATTATCAAGTACATGTGCTTTTTTTGGAATACGATTGTTTTGGTCAATGACTACTCGAATAGGGTTGTTGCCTTCCCAATCTCGAGCATTTAATTTGGGATTATCATCTATTACAGTTTGTGTACCTACTAAAATAGCTTGTTCCTCGGTGCGCCATTTGTGCACCAATTGTCTGGAATACGAGTTAGTAATCCAAACCGGTTTTTGTTCTTTTTTTGTTAAAGGAGCAATAAAACCATCTTGCGTTTCCGCCCATTTCAATATAATATAAGGTCTTTTCTTTTCGTGAAACGTAAAAAAACGCTGGTTGAGTTCGTAACATTCTTTTTCTAATACTCCAACCATGACATTCGCGCCAGCTTCTTTCAATCGCTTAATACCATTCCCAGCTACTTTTATATTAGAATCGACTGTGCCAATAACGACATTCGGAATTTTATTTTTGATAATCAAATCGCAACAGGGAGGTGTTTTTCCAAAATGACTGCAAGGTTCCAAACTTACATATATAGTTGCTTTGTCTAATAAAGAGGGGTCTTTTACAGAACGGATGGCGTTGACTTCAGCGTGGGGTTCTCCTGCTTTTTGGTGCCAACCTTCGCCAATGATTTGACCATTATATACAATCACGCTGCCCACCATTGGATTGGGATAGGTAGTTCCAAAACCATTTTTGGCAAGTTCGATGCAACGAGCGATATAGTGTTCGTGATTGTTCATGTTACAAAAGTACTACTTTTTAGCTTTCCGATTTATGGGATAACTTTCGAAAATTGTAATAAACAATAGTTACTTTTGTGATTCAAATTAGCTTTTATACAAATGGAGAATTGGCTTATCAGGAAAATTGAAAAAAAAGACAATGCAGCAGTAGCTCAGTTAATACGCGCTGTTTTTGACGAATTGAATATTCCAAAAGTTGGAACAGCTTATGAAGATCCCTATTTGGATTTGATGTATGAGGAATACAACAAACCAAAATCTGTTTACTATGTAGTGGAACATGAAGGAAAAATTAAGGGTGTTGCCGGAATTGCTCCTTTGGAAAATGAAGCCCCAAGCATTTGCGAATTGCAAAAAATGTACTTTTTACCCGAAACTCGTGGGAAAGGCATTGGAAGTGAAATGATGGCTATTTGTCTGCAGTCGGCGAGGGAATTTGGTTTTAAAAAATGTTATTTGGAGACCATGCCATTTATGCATGCGGCACAAAAATTATACAAAAAATCAGGTTTTGAATACATTGATGCACCCATGGGTTGCACAGGACATACCAGTTGTCCGGTTTGGATGTTGCAAGATTTGTAGAACTACTTTGAATTTCACAATATGACAATAAAACAATACCGAGACCAATTTATTCAAGAACTGACTCCATTATATGATGCAGGTGAGGCGGAAAGTTTTTTCTATCTCATTTTGGAGTTCAAACATCAGTTAAAGCGGATAGATATTGCTTTGCAGCCCGAATTGGTGTTTTCAATCGCCGAATTGGAAACTTGGAATTCGGTCTTGGAACAATTAAAAAAAGAAATCCCAATTCAATATATTTTAGGCACCACTCATTTTTACGGATTAGAATTTGAGGTTAATGAGAACGTTTTGATTCCGAGACCGGAAACAGAAGAGTTGGTGGATTGGATAATCAAAAGTCAAAAGTCAGAAGTTAGAAATAAGAAGGTAAAAATTCTAGATATTGGAACAGGGAGTGGTTGTATTGCCATTTCGTTAGCTAAAAATCTACCTAATGCGGAAGTTTTTGCTTTGGATGTTTCTGAAAAAGCTTTGGCTACCGCCCAAAAAAATGCCGAATTGAATCAAGTGCAAGTACAGTTTATATGTCAAAGTATTTTGGAAACCGAAGATTTAGGACAGCAATTTGATGTTATTGTTTCCAATCCGCCGTATGTGCGTCATTTGGAAAAACAAGAAATCAAAAAAAATGTATTGGATAATGAACCGCATTTGGCGCTTTTTGTAGCAGATGATGATGCCTTAATTTTTTATCGAAAAATAGCTCAATTGGCACTGAAAAATCTAAATCAGACAGGTCAATTGTATTTTGAAATTAACCAATATTTAGGACAAGAAATGTTGAGCTTACTTCAAGAAATGGATTTCAAAAATAGTGAGTTACGACAAGATATTTATGGTAATGATAGAATGACGAAAAGTACGAGGTAAGATATACGAATTACGATTTTTCGTATATCCAATATCGTAAATCTAATATCGTAAATCTAATATCGTAAATCGTAAATCGTCTTATTCGTAACGCAATGCCTCAATAGGGTCTAATACTGCGGCCTTGATTGCGGGATATAGACCTGAAACAATGGCTACAATAAAACTTGTGATAAAGGCTGCCATGATAGCGCCCCAAGGAATAACAAAGGCAAAGTCCATGGCAGTTGCAATCCCGAAACCAATCAAGATTCCGAAAATAATACCGACTAATCCTCCCAATTGACCTATCAATAAAGTTTCAATAAAAAACTGAAAAGCAATGGTCGATTTTTTAGCTCCTAACGCTTTTCGAACGCCAATTTCTCGAGTACGTTCGGTTACCGAAACAATCATAATATTCATCAAAGCAATGGACGATCCTAATACGGTAATTACTCCAATGAGCCATGAGGCTAAACCAAGATATTTGGTAATTCCAAGTATTCGGTTAATCAAATCGTCGGAACGAACAACAGCGAAGTTATTGTCTTTTACAGGACTTAATTTTCGAACACGTCGCATCGTACTAGTGGCATTGTCGATAGCCTGATCCAATACTTCTTTTTTAGCAACCATAACACTTACGGTATAGTTAATATTAGGAGCAGTGAATAAAGAACGGGCTACTTGAATTGGGATTAAAACTCTTAAATCTTGACTATTGCCAAAGGTGGAACCTTTCTCTTTTAATACGCCAATGACTTTAAATTTGGCACCACGAATAGAGATAATTTTATTAATTGGATTCACATCTTTGAGTAATCCTTTTTCAAAATCAGAACCCACCACACACATATAGGTATTGTTGTCAATATCAAAACCATTGAAATTGCGACCTAAACTAGTTTCTAAACCAGAGTTAGGAATGAAATTTTCATCGACTCCCACTATGGTAATTTCAGGATCCGTTTTGGTAGCACCAAATTTCACTTCTGCTTTGGAAGTAGCTGTAAATGAAAGCGAAGTTTCTGTAAATGGGTATTTGAATTTATTTTGAAAAGCTACGGCTTCAGGGTACGAAATAATAGGATTGATAATTTCTCGTTCCTCATTTCCACGTCGTCTGGTTGTGTTTTCGTATTGGTTGATATTGAAGGTGTTGGCTCCCATCGAAGCAAAATCAGCCGAAATGGTATTTTCTAATGCTGCCACTACGGTAAGGATTCCCACTAAAGCGGTAATACCAATAGCAATAATCAATACGGTTAGTATGGTACGCAACAACTGGGTTCGAACTGAACCAATTGCAATCTTAACGTTTTCTTTGAATAAATTTAGCATAGTACCAATTTGTCACGAAAATACAATTTTTGTTACAAGTTTGCTCCGGAAGAGCGGATATTTATTTTAAAAATAAGATATTTGCACTGCATTTCTGTATTTAGAATTCAAATTATAAATTGCACATCAAATATCGTATATCGTACATCGTACTGTATATCGTAAATCGTATATTCAAATATGGCATCAAAACCAAGTATTCCAAAAGGAACCCGAGATTTTTCACCTACAGAGGTAGCAAAACGTCAGTATATTATCCAAGTAATCAAAAGTAATTTTGAGAAATTTGGGTTTCAACCGATTGAAACACCTTCGTTTGAAAATTCAGAAACCTTAATGGGAAAATATGGTGAAGAAGGAGATCGCTTGATATTTAAGATTTTGAATTCGGGTGATTATTTGGCGAAAGCCAATGCGACTCATTTAGAAGCTAAAGATAGTACTAAATTGACGGCAAGTATTTCCGAAAAAGCCTTGCGTTATGATTTAACGGTGCCTTTTGCACGTTATGTAGTGCAACACCAAAACGAAATAGAATTCCCTTTTAAAAGATACCAAATCCAACCGGTTTGGAGAGCCGATCGTCCTCAAAAAGGGCGTTTTAGAGAATTTTTTCAATGCGATGCCGATGTAGTAGGTTCGACTTCTTTGTGGCAAGAAGTAGAATTGGTGCAATTGTATGATGGCGTTTTTACGGCTTTAGGATTGAATGGTGTCACCATTAAAATCAACAATAGAAAAATCCTTTCTGGAATTGCAGAAGTGATTGGTGCTTCAGATAAATTAATCGATTTTACAGTGGCTTTGGATAAGTTGGATAAAATTGGAGAAGATGGTGTAAAGAAAGAAATGATGGAGAAAGGGATTTCGGAAACAGCTATTGCTAAGGTGCAACCTTTGTTTAGCTTTACGGGAACTTTTTCGGAGAAAATCAATCAATTATCCGATTTATTAGCTGATTCAGACGAAGGAATGAAAGGGGTAGAAGAATTGCGTTTCATTTGTGATAAAGTGACAGCACTAGGGTTAACAACCGCTATTTTAGATTTAGATGTCACTTTGGCTAGAGGCCTGAATTATTATACAGGAGCTATTTTTGAAGTAGCAGCACCTCAAGGTGTAGCTATGGGGTCTATAGGTGGAGGAGGACGTTACGATGATTTAACAGGTATTTTTGGTTTGAAAAATATGAGTGGAGTGGGAATCTCTTTTGGCTTGGACCGTATTTATTTGGTTGTAGAAGAATTGGGATTGTTTCCAACTACAGTAACGGCGACTTCACAAGCTTTGTTTATTAATTATGGCGAAAACGAAGCGTTTTATGCTATGAAAGCAATTAAAGCATTGCGTGAATCAGGAATAAAAGTAGAGTTGTATCCAGATAACGCCAAGTTAGCCAAACAATTTCAACATGCCGATAAAAGAAATATTCCTTTTGCCGTAATGGCCGGTGATCAAGAGATGAAATCGAATATATATACGTTAAAAAACCTTCAAACAGGTGAGCAAAAAGGACTCAGTTTAGAAGAGCTGAAAAAAGTTTTAGCATAAAAAAAAGCTTCGTTTGATGGGAACGAAGCTTTTTTTAATATAAGGTAATACTGAATTAATAATTATTTAAAAACGAACCTTAATTTCAATTTAGGGATTCAATCCAAATTAGTGAACTGATTCGGGTACAAACTTACTCTAATCGAAAACGAAATAGTCTTAAAATTTTATTAAATTTTTTTAGGGCTAAAAAAAGAGATTGGCAGAAAAAAATGAAATTAATCTCCCAACAAAATAACTGTCGTTAAGGTGACAATTTGACATTTTTGAAGATTTGGCAGTACTTTTGCAATCCAAAAACAAATAAAAATGAAGTTTAAGAATATTTTTAAAAATACAAGTACTATGACTACTGAAAAAACAGAAATCGATCAAGAAATAGAAGGAACACCAGTGGAAACACAGGCCAATGAAGAACAAGCGAGTGTCGAAGAATTACCTGTTGAAGAACAATTAGCCTTAGATTTAGCGGCAGAAAAAGATAAATTTTTACGTTTATTTGCTGAATTTGAAAATTACAAAAGAAGAACTTCAAAAGAACGTATAGAGCTTTTCAAAACAGCTAATCAAGAAGTATTGTTAGCGATGCTTCCTGTTTTGGATGATTTTGACAGAGCTTTGGTTGAAATCAGTAAGTCAGGCGATGAGTCTTTGGTAAAAGGAGTAGAATTAATTCACGAAAAATTAAAATCAACTCTAGTTGGTAAAGGTTTAGAAGAAGTTGAAGTGAAAGCTGGAGATGCATTTGATGCAGATTTTGCTGAAGCGATTACGCAAATTCCTGCGCCTTCTGACAAAATGAAAGGAAAAATTGTAGATGTTCTGGAGAAAGGATACAAATTAGGAGAAAAAATTATCCGTTTCCCAAAAGTTGTTATTGGTAACTAAACCAAATCATATAATTTGGAATTATGAAAAAAGATTTTTACGAAATATTAGGTATTTCAAAAAGTGCGGATGCAGCTGAAATTAAGAAAGCCTATAGAAAATCGGCAATTAAATACCATCCTGACAAAAATCCAGGTGATAAGGAAGCAGAAGAAAACTTCAAATTAGCTGCTGAAGCTTATGAAGTGTTGAGTGATCCTCAGAAAAAAGCCAAATACGATCAATACGGACATCAAGCATTTGATGGTGCGGGAGGTTTCGGTGGAGGTCATGGCGGAATGAATATGGATGACATTTTCAGTCAGTTTGGTGATATTTTTGGCGGCGGATTCGGTGGTGGATTCGGTGGCGGTAGAAGTAGTGGTCCTCGTCGTACCAAAGGAAGTAATTTACGTATCAAGGTCAAATTGACTTTGGAAGAAATTGCTAACGGAGTAGAGAAGAAAGTAAAAGTAAAACGTAAAGTTCAAGCTCAAGGCGTATCGTACAAAACTTGTTCGACTTGTAATGGTCAAGGACAAGTAATGCGTGTGACTAATACTATTTTAGGAAGAATGCAATCCGCTTCAACTTGTCCAACTTGCGGAGGAACAGGGCAGATTTTAGATAAAAAACCTGCGAATGCGGATTCACAAGGAATGATTCAAGAAGATGAAACGGTAGCTATCAAAATTCCTGCTGGAGTAGTTGACGGAATGCAATTGAAAGTCTCTAACAAAGGGAATGACGCACCAGGGAACAGTATTCCAGGAGATTTAATTGTAGCTATTGAAGAAATCGAACACGAGTTCTTGAAACGTGAAGGTGAGAATTTACATTACGATTTATACATCAGTTTTTCAGAAGCTGTTTTAGGTATTTCAAAAGATATTGAAGCGGTAAACGGAAAAGTAAGAATTAAATTAGAAGAAGGAATTCAATCCGGTAAAATTCTTCGTTTAAAAGGAAAAGGAATTCCAAGTTTAAATGGATATGGCAATGGAGATTTGTTAGTTCATGTTAATGTTTGGACTCCAAAAACCTTGAATAAGGAACAGAAGCAATTCTTTGAGAATAACCTTGGAGATGAGAACTTTGCTCCTAATCCAGAAAAATCAGATAAATCATTTTTTGAAAAAGTAAAAGATATGTTTTCTTAATTTTTTCAACGAGTGAATAAAAAATTATTTTCCCATCCTTGTTCCATATAAGGGTGGGTTTTTTTATGTAACAAAACCAAGTAATTAGGTACTAATTCTTTACTTTTACACACCCAAAGTTCAAAGTGACTAAAAATCAAATTCAGTATGAGTATTTTACTTGAAGTTAATAAAATAGTGAAGCAATACGGCGATTACGTCGCGCTAAATGAAGTTTCTTTATCGGTTCCAAAAGGCAGTATTTACGGTCTGTTAGGTCCAAATGGAGCAGGGAAGACCTCGCTAATTCGCATCATCAACCAAATTACCTTACCTGATTTGGGTGAAATTATTTTGGATGGCGAAAAATTACAACCCAAACACGTGCAGTACATTGGCTATCTTCCTGAAGAAAGAGGGTTGTACAAAAGCATGAAAGTAGGGGAACAATGTTTGTATTTGGCACAAATGAAAGGCTTAACTAAAGCTGAAGCCAAAAAACAATTGGATTATTGGTTTGACCGATTGGGAATTCAAGGTTGGTGGAATAAAAAAATTCAAGAACTTTCAAAAGGAATGGCACAAAAAATCCAATTTGTAGTTTGTGTGTTGCACCAGCCGAAATTGTTGATTTTTGACGAACCGTTTTCAGGTTTTGATCCTGTGAATGCCAATGTAATTAAAGAAGAAATTTTGGCGTTAAAAGAACAAGGTTCGACCATTATTTTTTCGACGCATCGAATGGAAAGTGTCGAAGAATTATGTGATGATATTGCGCTAATTCATCAATCCAATAAATTGATTGAGGGAAAATTAGATGAGGTGAGAAAACAATTTAGAACCAATAGTTTTGAAGTAGGGATTCTTTCTGATAATGTAGAAGGCTTGATGTATGACATTACTCAAAAATTCACTTTGGCACCAGCGCAATTTAAATCGTTGAATAATGAATTGAAATTAGAAGTTCAACTGGGTAATGCGAGTCCGAATGAGTTGTTGCATATTTTAACACAACGCGGACAAGTCACTCATTTTATGGAGAAAATTCCAAGTGTAAATGATATTTTTATTCAAACAGTAACAAGTAAATAAGAAATAAATGAGCATCATTTCATTAATTATTAAAAGAGAATTTATTGCCAAAGTGCGCAATAAATCCTTTATTGTAATGACTTTTCTAAGTCCGTTATTATTCGTAGGTATCGCTTTATTTGTGGGTTATTTGAGTTCTATGAAAGCGGACACCAAACGAATTGCGATTCATGATGAATCAGGTCGGTTTATCAATGAATTTCTAGCCAAAAACAAAACTTCGGAAGAATACAACTACCTTGATTTAACAGCAGTAGATTTGCCTACACTTAAAAAGAGTATTGTGGATGAAGCTTACGAAGGGGTTTTGTTCATTCCAAAAGCAAAAGATAATTCTACTTTAGAAAACCAAATTCAGTTTATTTCTAACGAAAGTCCAAGTATTTCGTTTATCGAAAAAACACAAGAAGTCATTGCTAAAAAAATGACCTTGACTAATTTAGAAGCAGCGCATTTGGACACCTTAGCCATTCATCAGGCAGAAGCCAAAGTTGCTATTAATTTGAAGAAAGCTTCTGGAGAACAAAGTTTGAAAGGCTTGAACGAGATTAAAATTGCTATTGGTGGCGCTTTTGGTTATTTGATTATGATGTTCATCATCATTTATGGTAATATGGTGATGCGTTCTGTGATTGAAGAAAAGACCAACCGAATTATCGAAATCATTATTTCATCGGTAAAACCGTTCCAATTAATGATGGGAAAAATCATTGGAACTTCATTAGCGGGAATTTTACAATTCTTTATTTGGGCTATTATTGGTTTGAGTTTGTTGTTTTCGGCTTCGGTATTTTTAGGAGCCAATGTGGGAGCAGCCAATCAAATTCCACCCGAAATGATGCAATCTGCACAACAAGAGTTGGCGAGTACGGCTCAAATGTATATTGCTGAAATCTTGAATCTACCTATTGCGACGATTTTAAGTTGTTTTGTCATTTACTTTATTGGTGGGTACTTTTTGTATAGCTCTTTTTATGCCTCAATTGGTGCTGCGGTGGATAATGAAACCGATTCGCAACAATTTTTATTACCCATTATTATGCCTTTGGTGTTAGGGGTTTACATTGGATTTTTTACCGTAGTGAACGATCCACATGGAACTGTCGCAACTGTCTTTTCAATGGTGCCGCTGACTTCGCCTATTGTGATGTTGATGCGTATTCCGTTTGGTGTACCTTTGTGGCAAATTGCACTTTCAATTGCTATATTATTTGCCACTTTCTTTTTAGTGGTTTGGTTTGCTTCCAAAATTTACCGTGTAGGAATTTTGATGTACGGTAAAAAACCAACTTGGAAAGAATTGTATCGATGGCTGAAGTATTAATGTGTATGAGTTTAAAAGGTTATGGGTTTAAAAGTTTAACCAAATAACCAAATCAACATATAACCTGTTCAAAAATGAGTAAAATATTAATCATAGAAGACGAAGCCGCTATCCGAAGAGTTTTAGTTAAAATTCTTTCGGAAGAGAATACGACTTATGTTGTAGAAGAAGCTGAAGATGGTGCTGCGGGTTATGAAAAGATAAAAAATACCGATTACGATTTGGTTTTGTGTGACATCAAAATGCCAAAAATGGATGGTGTCGAATTACTCGAAGCGGTCAAAAAAATAAAACCTGAAATTCCGATGGTCATGATTTCGGGTCATGGCGATATGGAAACTGCAATAAATACCATGCGTTTGGGGGCTTTTGATTACATTTCAAAACCACCTGACTTGAACCGATTATTGAATACAGTTCGAAATGCCTTGGACAAAAAGCAATTGGTAGTCGAAAACAAAATTCTGAAGAAAAAAGTCAGCAAGAACTACGAAATGATTGGCGAAAGCGAGGCAATTAACCATATCAAATTGCTGATTGAAAAAGTAGCGCCAACCGAAGCCCGTGTTTTGATTACAGGACCTAACGGGACCGGAAAAGAATTGGTAGCCCATCAATTGCATGAGAAAAGTGAACGCGCTAATTTTCCTTTGGTAGAAGTGAATTGTGCCGCCATTCCATCTGAATTGATTGAAAGCGAATTGTTTGGTCATGTTAAAGGCGCTTTTACTTCGGCGGTGAAAGACCGCGCGGGTAAGTTTGAAGCAGCTGATAAAGGGACGATTTTCTTAGATGAAATTGGCGATATGAGTCTTTCGGCTCAAGCCAAAGTATTGCGCGCTTTGCAAGAGAATATGATTACACGAGTGGGTGCCGACAAAGACATCAAAGTCGATGTACGTGTGGTAGCGGCAACGAATAAAGATTTGAAAAAAGAAATTGCCGAAGGGCGTTTTCGTGAAGATTTGTACCATCGTTTGGCAGTCATCTTAATCAAAGTGCCGGCTTTGAATGATAGAAGAGACGATATTCCAGTTTTGATTGCTCATTTTGCAGAAAAAATTGCTTCCGAACAAGGCACTGCGGTTAAGACGTTTTCAAAAGCGGCGATTCAGTTATTGCAAGAATACGATTGGACAGGAAATATAAGAGAATTGCGTAATGTAGTGGAGCGGTTGATTATTCTGGGAGGAAATGAAATTTCTGAGAATGATGTGACACTCTTTGCGAGTAAATAAAAAAGCGAGTAAAATGTACTCTTAATAACAGAAAATGAAACTAAAAAAAATAAACGAAGCCCTTCAAAATGCTTTAATCGAAAGTGGTTTAACCGAAGCCAATGCGTTGCAACAAGAAACATTTTCTACGATTAAAAGCGGCGCCGATTGTTTGATTGTAGCGCCAAAGGGTAGTGGCAAAACGACTACGATTGTTCTGAATGTGATTCAGCAATTAGCAGGAAAACAAGAAGAATCGCCACGGGCGCTAATCATTGTTGAAGATAAAGCGAAGGTGCTTGAAATGGAAGCTTTGTTTGAAGAATATGGGAAATATGACCCGCTAGAGGTATATGGTGTTCACGACAAAGGTGATATGGATTATGATAAAAATTACATTTCTACAGGGATTGACGTTTTGATTGGCACGCCCAATAAATTAAGTGATATGTTTTCTACTGCGGGCTACAATGTCAATCGTTTGAAACTATTTATTTTAGATGATGCCGACCCGATTTTAAAATTGCGTCATGATACTAAAATTATGCGTATTTCGAATAGTATAGCCAAAACACAACGTATTATTTTTACAGAACAATACACTGAACGTGTGGCTATTTTGGCCGACAAAATGTTGTTGGAACCGTATGAATTTGATTTTGAAGAATACGAAGAGGAAGAAGAATAAAAAATAGAAAAACAATTATGGGATTAATGAAAGTGTTTTCTGGAAGCGAAGTATTAGCAATGGGCTTGCAGGAAAAATTAGAAGAAGCAGGGGTTACTACTATGAAGAAAGACAATATTCAATCGGCACGATTGGGAGGTTTTGGTAATGCTGATTTAGCGGTGGAATTGTTTATTCAGGAAACCGATTTTGCCAAAGCCAATCCGGTGATTGAAGAATTCAGAATGAGTATTTAATTTCGAAACAGTATAGAGATGAAATACAAAATGCTGGTTTTAGATATGGACGACACCTTGTTGACCGATGACCATACCATTTCTGAAGAGAATAAAAAAATGTTGGCTCAAGCCAAGGATTTAGGGGTATATGTAATTTTGGCTTCTGGACGACCAACGCCTGCCATGACGGCTTATGCCAAAGAATTGCATTTGGATGATTCGTATATGATATCCTATAACGGAGCTGTGATTACGGATTTATCCAATGATGAAATTATCTTTGAGCAAACCTTAACCCAAGAACAAATTCATGCACTGTACGATTATAGTGTACAGCACAAAACGCATATTATCACGTATGTGAATAATCAAATTGTGAGTGAAACCGACTCACAATATATTGATATTGAAAAAAACATTACGGGTTTAGCACACAATAAAGTCCCTGATTTTAAGGCCGAAGTGCAAAGTTCCGCGATAAAATGTATTTTGCTGGAAGATCCTGAGTATTTGAAAAATGTGGAAACCCATTTAAAACTGGCTATGCCACATTTGAGTGTGTGTATGTCCAAACCTTTCTTTTTGGAAGTAGCACAAAACGGGATTGATAAAGCCGCTAGTATTCGGTTTTTAGCCGATAAATTGAATATTCATCAGCAAGAAATTATTGCGGTGGGCAATGCTGGAAACGATTTAACTATGGTGGAATATGCTGGTTTAGGCGTTTGGGTAGATAATGTAACTCCTGAATTGCGTGACCGTGCTGATGTCATTGTGGCTTCAAACAATGATCATGGTGTAGCTGAGGTAGTGAGACGTTTTATTTTGAGATAAAACTAATCGAACCCTGTTTCAGAATAATATAATCTTTCGTCTAATTGTATTATTTTGTATGAAGCGTTAATTATATTCTTATTTCCAAAATTTCTTGGTTGTTTTTTATAATCATAAATTATTCTTTTTTCTAAATCAAATGTATTATCTGCTTTTTTTATAAATATAATAAGACTATCATTTTCTTCAATAAATCCGGAATAGTCCAGATTTATTTTACTCCCATTTTTTACAACTATATCAATATTTAATGACTCAATATCGTTGATTATAAACTCATCAAATTCATCTTTATCATATGTTCCGGTGTCATATTTATTAAATTTTGAAACTAAAAACATCAAATTGTCTTTATATTTTAAAACTTTATTTTCATTAAAAGGATTGCAAGAAATAAATGTTAAGAATATAATGCTTGGTAGGATTTTTTTCATGTAAAAATTTTAAAAGTAAATCAAAAATATATAATTTATTTTTTGTAATTAATTGTTTGAGTATTTAATTAAAAGAATAAAGAAACGTAAAAATAGAATTAGATATTTAGATTGATAAATTTATCTGCTTCTAATCTACTAATATAGTCTTGTTTTATATGTTGTTTTTTGTACGTATTTTTGTCCCGCGAAAGGGATAGCAGCGGCATCCTTTTGTGAAGCGATAGCGAAGCAAAAGATACAGCGAATAGCCCGACCACAGGCTGGGATAAATGGGTTTTACCCATTGGATAATCTGCCTGGGGTTTCGCCCAAAAAAATCAAAAGAATGTCAGAAAGAAAAAAAGTAGCTTTTTATACGCTGGGTTGTAAACTGAATTTTTCGGAAACTTCGACTATTGCACGCAATTTACAAGACGAAGGTTTTGATCGTGTGGATTTTGAAGAAGTGGCAGATATGTATGTAATTAATACCTGTTCTGTAACTGAAAATGCCGATAAACAGTTCAAGCAAGTGGTGCGAAAAGCGATGAAGTTGAACGACAAGGCTTTTGTGGCTGCGGTGGGTTGCTATGCGCAATTGAAACCGGAAGAATTAGCCGCTGTAGATGGAGTGGATTTGGTACTTGGGGCGACAGAAAAATTCAAATTAGCCGATTATGTAAACGATTTATCTAAAAATGATTTTGGCGAAGTACATTCGTGCGAGATTGCCGAAGCTGATTTTTATGTGGGTAGTTATTCTATAGGCGACCGAACTCGTGCTTTCTTGAAAGTACAAGACGGTTGCGATTACAAATGTACCTATTGCACAATTCCTTTGGCAAGAGGTATTTCGCGAAGTGATGCCTTAGAAAATGTCTTGCAAAATGCCAAAGAAATTTCGGAACAAAACATCAAGGAAATTGTGTTGACTGGAGTGAATATTGGCGATTATGGTAAAGGGGAATTTGGGAATAAAAAACACGAACATACTTTTTTAGATTTGGTGCAAGCTTTGGACCAAGTGGACGGCATTGAGCGTTTGCGAATTTCGTCAATCGAACCGAATTTGCTAAAAAACGAAACGATTGATTTTGTGTCCAAAAGCAAGACTTTTGTACCTCATTTCCATATTCCGTTGCAATCCGGAAGTAATGACATATTGAAATTAATGAAACGCCGTTATTTGCGTGAAGTGTATACCGACAGAGTCAATCAAATCAAAGAAGTGATGCCTCACGCCTGTATTGGTGTGGATGTGATTGTTGGTTTTCCAGGCGAAACAGACGAACATTTCTTGGAAACCTATCATTTCTTGAACGAAATGGATATTTCGTATTTGCACGTGTTTACCTATTCGGAGCGGGACAATACTGAAGCTGCCGAAATGGAAGGAGTTGTTCCTGCTAATGTGCGTGCTAAACGCAGTAAGATGCTTCGAGGGTTATCGGTAAAAAAACGTCGTGCTTTTTATGAAAGTCAGTTAGGAACGGAAAGAACTGTTTTGTTTGAAACGGAAAATAAAGAAGGCTATATTCACGGGTTTACTGAAAATTATGTCAAAGTGAAAGCGCCTTGGAATCCGCAATTGGCCAATACATTACGCAAAATTCAGTTGACACATATTGACGAAGACGGAAGTGTTCGTGTTCAGTTTGTGGAAACTTTGGCTTAATTATAATCATAGGCAGTTGCCTTTTAAATACCCTCAACCTATTTTGAAATTAGCTACTTATACCAAAGAGTTCTCTTATAATATTAAATTAGCCTATCCCGTTATTTTAGGAATGTTGGGACATACCCTGATTGGAATCGTAGATAATTTTATGGTGGGGAATTTAGGTTCTACTGAATTGGCGGCGGTTTCGTTAGGTAACAGTTTTATTTTTATTGCGTTGTCGTTAGGGATTGGTTTTTCGACTGCTATTACGCCCTTGATTTCCGAAGCAGATGCTGAAAAAGACGATAAAAAAATCAGAACTACCTTTCATCACGGCTTGTTGTTGTGTACGGTTTTGGGAGTTGCTTTATTCATTGTAACGGTTTTGTCTAAACCCATCATGTATTTAATGCATCAACCTAAAATTGTGGCCGATATGGCAGCTCCGTATATTGACTGGGTAGCTTTTTCCTTGATTCCAGTGATTATGTACCAAGGCTACAAGCAATTTGCGGATGGATTGTCTGAAACAAAATATTCTATGTATGCTATTTTTATGGCCAATGTGGTGCATATTTTCTTCAACTATGTTTTGATTTATGGCGTGTGGGTTTTTCCTAAAATGGGTGTTTTAGGTGCTGCTTTAGGTACCGTTATTTCCCGAATTATGATGGTAGTTTTTCTTCATTTGTTGTTGAGACATAATGAGAAATTTCGAAAATACTTCAAAAACTTTAGTTTTAGAGAAATTAAAAAGTCAATGCTACGAAAAATTATCGATTTGGGATTGCCTTCTGCCATGCAAATGTTGTTTGAAGTAACATTGTTTACGGCTGCCATTTGGCTTTCGGGTTCTTTGGGAAAAAACAATCAAGCGGCGAACCAGATTGCATTGACTTTAGCGTCCTCTACCTTTATGGTAGCCATGGGATTGAGTGTTACAGCCATGATTCGCGTGAGTCATAGTAAAGGAATGGCTGATTTTAAAAATATGATTATTGTAGCTCGTTCTATCTTTTTGTTAGCTATTATTTTAGAAACGATATTCGGAATTGTATTTGTGGCATTTCATAATTATTTGCCGCATTTGTTTTTAAATATGAGCGATTCAGCTCAATATTTAGATAATCAAGAAATTATAGGCATTACGGCTCAGTTACTTTTAGTAGCGGCAGTATTCCAATTGTCGGACGGAATTCAAGTAGTTGTTTTAGGCGCATTGCGTGGATTGCAAGATGTGAAAATTCCCATGTATATTACTTTTGTTGCCTATTGGTTGATTGGGTTTCCAATCTCATTTTATCTAGGCCGTTACACTGAGTTGAAAGCGGTGGGAATTTGGATAGGACTTTTGGCAGGATTGTCAGCGGCGGCTTTATTTTTGTATATTCGCTTTGCGAGAATCTCGAAACGATTAGTTACTGAAAATTAGTTTTACAACTTTAAATGTGTAACTTTAGTTTTGGTTTTTAGACCAATACAATAGTTTAACCTTCCTAAATCAAAAAAAATGATCGTATTTATTATTCTTGGAATTATCTTGTTATTGTTGAGTTTTTCATTGAAAAACAACAGTACCCCTTTTTCTAAATATTCAAATGTTCTTAAATTATTCGGTTTCGTGGTGATTGCTCTGGGGCTTTTTTCGTCGATGTTCAAACAAATTGACGCAGGGAAAGTAGGTGTAAAATCATTATATGGAAATGTTGATCCTGATGTTTTAGAAAGCGGACTGCATATTATCAATCCACTTTTGGATGTTACCGATTTTGATATTCAAACTCAAAATTACACCATGTCAGCGATTCATGGGGAGGGCGCTCAAGAAGGTGACGATGCCATCCGAGTATTATCTAACGACGGATTGGAAGTAGTGATTGATTTGACGGTTTTATACCGAATTTCTCCTGAATTAGCACCAAAGATTTTCAAACAAATTGGAGTAAATTATGCGGATAAAATTGTTCGACCAGTTACTAGAACACGTATTCGTGACAACGCAGTTTATTATGATGCGGTGGCCTTGTATTCTACCAAACGAAATGAATTTCAACAACGTATTTTCAAAACCATTGAAGCTGATTTCAAAAGCAGAGGGTTGGTTTTAGAACAGTTGTTGATTCGAAATATTAATTTGCCAACTTCTGTAAAAACTACTATCGAAAGTAAGATTAATGCCGAACAAGATGCTCAAAAAATGACGTTCGTTTTGCAAAAAGAAAAACAAGAAGCAGAACGTAAACGAGTAGAAGCGCAAGGTATTGCGGATTACCAACGAATTATTTCAACAGGATTGTCAGACAAACAATTGCAATACGAACAAATTAAAGCACAAAAAGAATTAGCGTCTTCGCCAAATACCAAAATCATTTTTATGAACGGTAAAGGCAATGCACCTGTAATTCTTTCGGATAAATAATTAGATTAACGTTTAAACACATACAATGGAATTACCAAAATTTTTATTAGGCGACAATACCGATTTTCCAGATGATATTTTTATCATTCATTTAGATTACCCTCGTTTCATCATTAATTTGAAAGACGATGAGGTGGAATTTATGGAAGAAGCCGAAGACTTAGATGAAGCGGAGTTGAATGCAGAAATGGAAGCTTTGATTGTAGCTGCCAATGAATTTTATGATCGAGAAATTGGTCGATACGAAGAATAATCTATTTAGTAAAATACTTTTCTAACAATAAAGTGGCGGCTGCAAAGGGTGAAATTTCATCATTTTGCACCGCTTTTTTTGTGGATTCAAGCAATTGTTGAATTTCAAAATCGCTATAAAAATTCGATTTTAGTTGGTCGTTAATGGTCTCTAACATCCAAAATTGGTTTTGTTCTTTGCGCTTTTCAAAGAAATAGTAATTGGATTGAGTTACGTTTAGAAATTCAGTTATGGTGTTCCAAACTTCAGGAATACCTTCGGAAGTAAGAGCGCTACAAGTAGCTGTTTTAGGAGTCCATCCTGATTTTTTGGCTGGGAATAAATGCAATGCACGATTGAATTCAACTTTGGCAAATTGCGCTTTTTTGATATTGTCTCCATCAGCTTTGTTGATAACAATTGCATCTGCCATTTCCATAATACCTCTTTTAATACCTTGAAGTTCATCTCCAGCTCCAGCTATTTTTAAGAGTAAAAAGAAATCGACCATGCTATGAACCGCTGTTTCGCTTTGTCCTACACCAACCGTTTCAATGATAATAGTATCAAATCCAGCCGCTTCGCAAAGCGTGATTGTTTCACGAGTTTTTCGAGCTACTCCTCCTAATGTTTCTCCAGAGGCTGATGGACGAATAAACGCATTGGGATCTTTGACTAACTCTTCCATTCGGGTTTTGTCTCCCAAAATACTCCCATGACTTATCGTGCTACTTGGATCTACGGCTAAAACGGCTACTTTCTTTCCAAGGCTTGTTAAGTGTTTTCCAAAGGCTTCAATGAACGTACTTTTTCCCACACCTGGAACTCCTGTGATACCAATTCGTACCGATTGATTCGCATGAGGCAAACAACTATTGATGATGGTATTGGCTTTTGCCAAATGAATCGGATTGGTACTTTCAACCAAGGTAATAGCACGACTTAAAGCGGTTATGTTCCCAGATAGAATTCCTTCAACGAGTTCCTCGGCTGAGGGCTGTACTTTTCGAGAGTGTTGGATATGTTCTACAGACTGACTACTGATACTTTCGGGTTGCGAAATACCAGCTTTTTCTTGTAATGCCGAAGAATGTGCTTTCTTAGAAGTCAAGTCAAAAGGATTTGAAGAGTAAAAATACTAAAATATACTTGCGTCTACTTTACAAAGGCAGATTTATTTTAGCATATTGCAATAACATAATGGTTTTGGCATCAGTTATTTCGCCCGAAGTTATCATTTGGTAGGCTTCATTAAATGGGTATTCAAGAACTTCGATATTCTCGTGTTCTTCTGCAAGTCCGCCACCTTCCGAAACTTTCATTTCGGATTGGTATTCACCAATAAAAAAGTGTAATATTTCAGTAACAGCACCAGGAGACATATACGATTGAAACACTTTTTTTACTGATGATAGTCGGTAACCTGTTTCTTCCTCTGTTTCTCTTCTTATACAATCAATAGGATTGTCTTCGTCTAGCATTCCCGCACAAGCTTCTATTAGCATTCCCGATGTATTTCCGTTTAGATAGGTGGGTAAACGAAATTGGCGAGTTAAAATAATTGTTTTGTGGGTAATGTTGTATAATAGAATAACGGCGCCATTTCCGCGGTAATATATTTCACGAGTTTGTTGTTCGACTGTTGTATCTTCTTTTGTATAATCATAAGTGATTTTTTTCAGAATAAACTTCTGTTTGGAAAGTACTTCTGTTTTTATGATGTTGATTTTGGGATTGTGCATAATTGTGTGTTTACAAAAAAACGCCCTGAATTTTCAGAGCGTTTTTTAGTTAATTATTTTAAGATAGTTTGTTTTCTATCTGGTCCAACTGAAACAATTTTAATTGGCACTTCTACTTCTTTTTCAATGAACTCGATGTACTCTTTCAATTCTTTTGGTAATTCATCGTAAGTAGTCATACCTGTTAAATCGGCTTCCCATCCTTTGAATTCTTTGTAGATAGGCGTTACGTTTTCTTCTTCAATGTTGTAAGGGAAATGACTAATTTTTTGTCCTTTGTAGTTGTACTCAGTACATACTTTAAGAGTTTTAAATCCAGAAAGTACGTCGCCTTTCATCATCATTAATTGCGTAACTCCGTTGACTTGAATCGCATATTTTAAAGCGACTAAGTCTAACCATCCACAACGTCTTTGTCTTCCGGTTACTGAACCAAATTCATTTCCGATTTTAGCCATTGTAGCACCATCTTCGTCAAAAAGTTCGGTTGGGAAAGGGCCGCTTCCTACACGAGTTACGTATGCTTTAAAAATTCCGTATACTTCTTTGATTTTGTTTGGCGCAATTCCTAAACCTGTACAAGCTCCTGCTGCTGTAGTATTAGATGAAGTTACAAATGGATAGGTTCCAAAATCAACATCTAATAATGAACCTTGAGCTCCTTCGCATAAAATTGATTTTCCTGCTTTTTGCGCTTGGTGTAAATATTCTTCACTATCGATGAAGTCTAATTTTTTCAATTCTTCAATAGCTTCAAAGAACTCTTTTTCCATTTCGGCTAAGTTGTATTGAATCGCTACATCGTAGAATTTAATCATTTCTTCGTGTTTGTCAGCCAAAGCACGGTAACGATCTTTGAAATCAGCTAATTCAATGTCTCCTACACGAATACCGTTTCTACCGGTTTTGTCCATATACGTTGGTCCAATACCTTTTAAAGTCGAACCAATTTTTGCTTTCCCTTTTGCAGTTTCTGAAGCTGCGTCTAACAAACGGTGTGTTGGTAAGATTAAATGCGCTTTTCTAGAAATAATCAATTTGCTTTTGATATCAATATTGAATTTCTCTAAACCTTCAATTTCTTTTTGAAAAACTACTGGGTCAATTACTACTCCGTTTCCAATGATGTTCACTGCAGTTTTGTGGAAAATTCCAGAAGGAATAGTTCTAAGAACGTGCTTAATTCCGTCAAATTCTAAAGTATGTCCTGCATTGGGTCCTCCTTGAAAACGAGCAATAATGTCGTAGTTAGAAGTTAATACATCAACAATTTTTCCTTTTCCCTCATCTCCCCATTGTAGTCCTAATAGTAAATCTATGGTCATTCTGTGTGTTATTTGTGTTGTTTATATTTGGTAGCACTACTGCTAATTCTAATTAGTTGTTTTTTTATTTCCGTATAAATACAGAGAGTGATTGGTGATTTCAATATCAAAAATTTCCTCGATGGTTTTTTTTATGGTTTGAATTCTTGGATCACAAAATTCAATCACTTCTCCAGTATCAGTCATGATGATGTGATCGTGTTGTTTGTCAAAATAGGATTTTTCGTAATGGGCTTGATTTTGCCCAAATTGATGTTTGCGAACTAAAGCACAATCCAAAAGTAATTCGATAGTATTGTACAAAGTTGCCCTGCTGACACGGTAGTTTTTATTTTTCATTTTGATATACAGGTTTTCTATATCAAAATGTTCTTCACTTTCGTAAATTTCCTGAAGGATAGCATAACGCTCTGGAGTTTTGCGATGTCCTTTCTTTTCAAGATACAATGTAAAAACGTTCTTTACAATCTCTTGATTTTTATTATTGTCTGTGGAAATGAGTGTCATATCCTGCAAAGATAATTTTTTTTGTTTAATCTCTAAAGTTCAGTTGATAAGTTTGCCTTTTGTTGAAAAATCAATTAGGAAGAATATTCTCGACTCACTTTTTCGATACCTTCAATTTTACGGATATTGTTGATTAACTTTTTCAAAATGGTGTTGTTTTGCACCACCACAGTGACTTGTCCGTGAAAAATCCCTGCATCTGTACTCAATGAAATACTTTGAATATTCACATGCATATTATTCGAAATCACTTTAGTCAATTGATTAGTCAATCCTAAAGAATCCATACCGGTAATTTTGATAATGGCTTTGAATTCTTCTTGAGTAGAATCAATCCATTTGGCAGCCATAATTCGGTACGCATAATTGGATTGTAATCCAATGGCATTAGGGCAATCGCTTTTGTGAATTTTAATTCCTTCGTTTACTGTAACAAAGCCAAATACATCATCCCCTGGAATTGGACTACAGCAAGGAGAGAACTTATAATCTAATTTGTCGTGTTCTTTTCCAAAAACGAGCATGTCGTAATTGCTGTTGACAATAGGTTTGTTGATTTCTTCGTCTGGAGTAGCGTTATTTCGCTTGATTTTATTTTTGAAGAAACTAATAAACGTATTGCTCTTTTGGGCAGCATAGTCTTTGAGTTGTTGGTTTTCAATTGCTCCAATACCAACGCGGTAAAATAAATCTAAACTTGTTTTTAGTTTAAAAAAGTTGACTAATTCGTTAACGGTTTTCTCGTTTAAAGTTATTTTTAAATGTTTTAATTTACGAGTTAACAGTTCTTTTCCTTCTTCGCCAATTTTTTTGATATCCTCATTAAGAACGTTTTTTATTTTAGTTTTAGCTCTTGCTGTGGTTACAAAATCAAGCCAGTGTGTTGTTGGTTTTTGGTTTGGAGAAGTGATGACTTCAATTTGATCTCCACTTTTCAACTCGTAATTAAGAGGGACTAATTTTCCATTAACCCGAGTTCCTCTGGTACGAATTCCAATTTCAGAGTGAATGCCAAAAGCAAAATCAAGAGAAGTAGCACCTTTGGGTAGCGATTTGATATCTCCTTTTGGGGTAAACACAAAGATTTCTTTGGAATACAAATTCATCTTGAAATCTTCTACAAAATCTACTGCATTCGTTTCGGCATTTTCTAAGGCCTCTCGCAATAAATTCAGCCAAACATCTAGTCCACTTTCTTCGGTTGCTCCATTTTTATATTTGTAATGCGCAGCATAGCCTTTTTCTGCAATTTCGTCCATACGTTCGCTTCGAACTTGAATTTCTACCCAGCGTCCTTTAGGTCCCATTACGGTAATATGCAAGGCTTCGTAACCGGTTGACTTTGGTGACGAAATCCAATCACGTAAACGACTCGGACTTGGACGATAATGGTCGGTTACAATGGAATAGATTTTCCAAGCTAAAAATTTCTCGTCGTGCGGATTTGATTTATACACTATTCGCAAAGCGAATTTGTCGTAGACTTCGTCGAAACTAACTCCTTGCGCCTTCATTTTTCTGCGAATAGAGTAAATGGATTTTGGACGCCCTTTAATAACATATTCAACCCCTTCTTCGTCTAATGATTTTTTTAGAACATCCGAAATGTCTTTGATATAGGCGTCTTGTTCCTCTTTAGTTTCTTTAATTTTGCTTAAAATATCATTATAAACAGCAGGTTCAGTGTATTTTAACCCTAAATCTTCTAGTTTGGTTTTGATGTTGTACAAGCCTAAACGGTGAGCGAGAGGGGCGTAAATATATAAGGTTTCTGAGGCAATTTTGGTTTGCTTGTCTTCTCGCATAGATTCCATAGTTTGCATATTGTGCAAACGGTCGGCGAGTTTGATTAAAATTACTCGAACATCATCGTTGAGTGTTAGAATCATTTTTCGGAAATTCTCTGCTTGAATAGAAGCGTTTAAATCTTTTTGAACCAACGAAATTTTTGTCAATCCTTCTACCATCTGTGCCACTTTCGGATTGAAAAGACGTTCAATATCCTCAACAGTAATTGGTGTGTCTTCGACAACATCGTGCAATAAGGCAGCAGCAATAGAAGTAGCGCCTAAGCCAATCTCAGATGCTACAATTTTAGCCACAGCAATGGGGTGAAAAATATAGGCTTCACCTGATTTTCTTCTTTGATCTTTGTGTGCATCAACGGCAACGTCAAAAGCCTTACGAATCAATTTCTTGTCGCTATCGGTTAGTGTTTGGTAGCTAATTCGAAGTAACTCCTTGTATTCTTGGGCAATGGCCTTGTTTTCTTTCTCGATATCTATTTCTGTCATGGTAGGCGGGGTTCAATTTCTAAAAATAGAAAAAACCGACTAATTACACAAGTGAATTAAGAGAATATTTTGGATTGATAATTTAAAAACCTCTTTGTCTTTTGGCTTCAAAAATTAAAATAGCTGCAGCAACAGAAACGTTCATAGAATCGATTTCGCCTTGCATTGGAATAATAATGTTTTGTGTGGCAGCATCTCGCCATTCTTGGGTTAAACCAGTAGCTTCGGTTCCAACCACGAGCGCAGTGGGTGTAGTATAATTTTCTAAATGGTATCCATTCGAATTTTGTAGGGTAGCACAATAAAAATGGATATTTTTTTCTGTCAGAAAAGCGATGATTTCGGCAGTGCTTCCAGTGGCAATTTGATTGGTGAACAAACAGCCTACGCTCGAACGAACTATATTAGGATTGTACAAATCACTTTTGGGGTTAGCAATAATCACGGCGTCTAAATTTGCAGCATCAGCGGTACGCAATAAAGCACCGATGTTCCCTGGTTTTTCAGGAGCTTCGGCTACTAAAATTAATGGGTTTTCGGATAATTGTAAATCAGATAACAAGGTTGATTTGGTTTTGGCTACAGCCAAAATCCCTTCGGTAGTATCGCGATAGGCTAATTTTTGAAAAACCTCTTTGTTGATTTCTATTAATTCGGCATTGGGATCCAATTGATGTGCTTCTTTTTCAGTACAGATTTCAGGTAAAAAAAGTACCGTTTCGATTTGGTAACCACCTTTAATCGCAATGCTTATTTCGCGTTGTCCTTCAATTAAAAAAGTGCCTGTTTGCTTGCGTGCTTTTGCTTTTTCCTGCAATAACACCAATGATTTGATAAATGGATTTTGTACGGAGCTAATTTGCTTCATTGGAATTAAGCCGTTTTTTGAACTACTTCAAAAATTTTAGCGTCTTCACATTTTAATGTTTTAGAAGGAAATTTAACCAACAAAGCATAATCGTGAGTTGACATCAAAACGGTTTTCCCATTTGCATTAATTTTACGAAGCACTTCCAACACTTCGGCACTGGTTTGTGGATCCAAGTTACCTGTTGGTTCATCGGCTAAAATTAATTCAGGGTCATTCAACAAGGCTCTTGCAATAGCAACACGTTGTTGTTCTCCGCCGGATAGTTGGTGTGGCATTTTATTGGCAAAATCTTTCATACCCACTTTGTCCAATACTTCGTCTATTTTTTGAAGCATTTCAGCAGTATCAGTCCAACCTGTCGCTTTTAAAACAAAAAGCATATTGTCTTTTACGGTACGGTCTGGAAGTAATTTAAAATCTTGGAAAACAATTCCAATTTTTCTTCTTAAAAAGGGAATATCGTCCTCTTTTAAAGTAGCTAAATCAAAATCTACAATATGTCCAGCGCCTTCTTTTAGCTCTAAATCAGCATATAAAGTCTTTAACAAACTACTTTTACCTGAGCCTGTTTTTCCAATTACATAAATGAATTCGCCTTGATTTACTTCAAGGTTTACGTCAGATAAAATGGTTTTTCCTTCTTGATATATAGTAGCGTTTCGTAAAGATAAAATGGATTGTGACATAATTTGCATTTGTTTATGTGGTAAAAGTAATTATCAATTGGCAATTATCAATTATCAAACGCAATTTTTTTTAATTTTTGTTAAAACAATTGTTCATAATAAATACTTAAACCATTTCGTTATACACCGTATAATATGATACATTTGAATTTTAAACAAAAAATCACAATGCGTAGACTTTCTGGGATTTTATTCGCCCTATTTTTTTGGGGAACTTTGTCGGTTTCAGCTCAAAAATCAACTATATACAATTCTAATTTAAAAGATTTCGAAACAGCGGTTTCGTTGTACAATGCAGGGCAATACGCTTCTGCCAAGTTTGTTTTGGATCGCGTAAAAACCAATTCGGTGAGTCAGGAGATACAATCCGATTGTTTGTATTACACTGCTATGTGCGCTATTCGCGAACGCCAACCTAATGCAGGGAGTTTGATGGAACGCTTTGTTTCGGATTTTCCAACGAGTACTAAAAGAAATCAAGGGTGTGTTGAAGTAGGTCATTTTTATTTTCAACAAGAGAATTATGAAAAAGCCTTGTCTTGGTATGAAAAGGTGGACGAAATGTATTTAGGAGCTAACGAAAGCGAGAAATACAATTTCCAAAAAGGATACAGTTTTTTTATTGCTAAAAACAAAAAAGAAGCGTCAACTTATTTGAATAAGGTATTGAATACTCCAAATTATGGTTCTCAAGCCAAATACTATTTGGGTTTTATGGCGTATGAAGGAGATGATTACAAGCAAGCTACTCAATATTTTGATGCGGTTTCAGCCGAAGGAAAATACAAAGAACGCATGTCGTATTACCAATCGGACATGAATTTTAAATTGGGTAATTTCCAAAAAGCGATTGATTTAGGAGAACAGGCGATGCCAAAATCGACAGCTGCTGAACAATCGGAATTGAATAAAATCATTGGCGAAAGTTATTTTAATTTGAAAGAATACACCAAAGCAATTCCGTACCTTAAATTATACGAGGGTAAAAATGGGAAATGGTCAAATACTGATTTTTATCAACTGGGTTATGCGTATTACCAACAAAAAGAATTTCAAAATGCAGTTTCGCAGTTCAATAAAATTATTGATGGAAAGGATTTTGTAGCGCAAAACGGTTATTATCATTTAGGTCAGAGTTATTTGAATTTGAACAAAAAACAAGAAGCGCTGAATGCTTTTAAAAATGCTTCTGAAATGGATTTTGACGCTTCTTTAAAAGAAGAATCAAGTTTGAATTATGCTAAATTAAGTTATGAGATAGGGAATTCGTATGAAAGTGTTCCAGCTATTTTAACGGCTTTTTTGGAGCAGTACCCTCAAAATTCAAGCAAATCGGAAATTGAAAAATTAGTAATTGATTCGTATCTATCTTCAAAAAACTATAAAGAAGCGTTAACTATTTTAGAAAAAAATGGAAGCCAAGAAAACAAGTTAGCCTATCAAAAAGTGTTGTTTTATAGTGGTTTGCAATCTTTTACAGATGGAGAATATCAAGACGCTTTGAAACAATTTGAAAAAGCGGTTAGCCAACAAAAAGATGCTTTGATTACCGCAAGAGCTATGTTTTGGAAAGGAGAAACACAATTTGTATTGGATGATTTTAAAAATGCGTTGTTGACATTCAAACAGTTTATCGGTTTTGGTGAAGCGATCAATACGCCTGAATTTAAAAACTGCAATTATAATATTGGCTATGCCTATTTCAAAATGAAAGAATACGATCAAGCAGGGAATTATTTTCAAAAACAAATCGAAAAAGGGACTGATAAAGTGCGTATGAATGATGCCTATTTGCGTTTAGCGGATTGCCGATTTGTGACTTCGAAGTATGGGGCAGCCATGGAGGCGTATGCTAAAGTGATTGAACAAAAAAGTGTCGACGCTGATTATGCTTTTTATCAAAGAGCCATTTCGTATGGTTTTGTAGGTAAAAATGAGAAAAAAATCGAGAACTTATTATCGTTTTTACAACACTATCCAAAATCAGAATACCGTGACGATGCGTTGTTTGAATTAGGAAATACCTACGTGGCTGAAAACAAAGACGAACAAGCCATTACAACCTACGATCAATTGATTAAAGAGTTTGAAAATGGTTCGTTTGTTTCTAAAGCCATTTTGCGACAAGGTTTGGTGTATTATAATGCAGATAAAGATACGCAAGCGTTAGTGAAATTCAAGCAAGTAGTAGCTGAGTTTCCTAAATCTTCGGAGGCTTTGGAAGCAGTTTCAACAGCTCGACTGATTTATGTTGAGAATGGTAAAGTGAATGAATATGCTTCTTGGGTTCGAACGTTGGACTTTGTAGCTGTTTCAGATGCTGATTTGGATAATGACACGTATGAGTCTGCCGAAAAACAATACCAACAAAGTAACACTAGTCAAGCAATCACTGGATTTGGAGCGTATTTGACTGCTTTTCCAAAAGGAATTCACGCTTTACAAGCTCACTTTTATTTGGCACAATCACAATATTCAAATGGGGCAGAAGAAAAATCAGTAGCGAATTACGAATATGTAATTGCGGAGCCGCGAAATGAATTTACAGAGCCTTCGTTGGTTCGTTTGGGACAGATTTTCTTGAAAGCAAAAGAAGTAGAAAAAGCAATTGTAGTTTTATCTCGAATTGAAACTGAAGCGGATTTGTTGCAAAATAAAACGTTTGCACAAGCCAATTTGATGAAATTATATTACGATAAAAAGGACTTTGCTAACGCAGTGGTGTATGCTGAAAAAGTGTTAGAAAATCCTAAAGCAGAGGCTGACGTTAAAAGTGATGCTCAGATTGTAGTGGCTCGTTCTGCTATGGAAACAGGCGATGAAGCCAAAGCCAAAGCAGGGTACGGGAAATTAATGACTGCACAAGGAGAGCTTGGAGCAGAAGCGCTGTATTATGATGCTTATTTTAAAAACAAAGAAGGGAAGTTTGAGGACTCGAATGTAGTAGTGCAACAATTAGCAAAAAACTATTCAGATTATAAATATTTTGGAGCCAAAGGATTGTTGTTAATGGCGTCTAATTTTTATGCTTTAAAAGATAGTTATCAAGCGACATTTATTTTGGAAACTATCATTAAAAACTTTACGGATTTTCCTGAGGTCGTGGCTCAAGCCCAAAAAGATTTGGAAACGATAAAAGCTGAGGAGTCTAAAACCAATTCGTCAATCACTAATTAATTCTATGAAATTACCGTTTTACATAGTAGATGTTTTTGCCGAAAATAAGTATGCTGGAAATCAGTTGGCTGTTTTTGAAAATGCTCACAACTTGACTACAGAACAAATGCAGGCTATTGCTAGTGAAATTAATTTTGCCGAGAGTACGTTTATCACGCAATTAGATTCTGAAAAAAATACAGCTGAGATTCGAATATTTACCCCAGAGTTTGAAATGAAATTTGCAGGTCACCCCATTATTGGAACCTCATGGGTACTTATGAATAGGATTAATTCCGCTAATCCTAAAAAAATAAACCTTAGCGTTCCGGTGGGGACTATTCCGGTTTCTCAAGAGGGAGATTTGGTGTGGTTGCAATCGGCCCAACCGGAGTTTTTTGACACGTTTCAACCAGAAGGTTTTTTAGAGTTTAGTAATTTAAATAGAGCTGATTTCTCTACGGGTTTTCCAATACAAGAAGTAAGCACAGGAAGTGCCTTTGTAATTGTCCCGCTTCAAAATAAAGAAGCTTTGGCCAACTTGGAATTGAATACAGCCAAAATGAACGAATGGTTGCATTTGAATTGTAAAACCAATTTTAGAGCGTTGTACTTTTTTTGTTTGGAAGACGAAAATTTGTTCAGTAGAATGTTGTATTTGGAAAACAATCAATTGAAGGAAGATGCTGCCACGGGGAGTGCGAGCACTTGTTTACAGGCATTTTTGTTGAAATATTATCAATCTGATTTACAAATAATAAACCAGCAGGGAGATTATATTGGACGCCCTTCAAGAATATATTTTGATGGAAAACGGAGTCAAGATCATTTCGAAATTAAAATTGGAGGGAAAACACAGTTCATTGCAAAAGGGGAATGGGAGGTTTAATTTTTAATAAAACGGCTATTTACAGTTGGTTTAATAATAAATAATATGAAAAAAAATAGTTTAAAATATACAGTGTTTGCGCTTAGTTTAGCATGGAGTTCATTGGCTTTGGCACAAAAAAAACAAGAAAAAATGCGAACGGAAGAAGTAAATGTGGTAAAATCATATACGCCAACTATTTCGGATGCGTTTAAAATAAAAGAAACGCCTGCTTTAAATGAGGAAGGAACCACTGCAAAAGAAACGGTGAAGTACAGTATCTTTTCTTTCCCAGTGGCTTCAACTTTTACACCTTCAAAGGGCGGTGCTGAAGACGTTGATAAGGAAGAATTAGGTCGTTTTTATAAAAGTTATGCCACTTTTGGAGGAGGGAATTTCGGGACATTGAATGCAGAGTTGTTTGCCACTCAAGATTTGAATTCAGAAGAATATGTGGCGGGAATGTTGCGTCATCTTTCTTCTCAAGGCGGTATTAAAGGAACAGAATTGAATAGTTCATTTTACGATACTTCTTTGGATGTAACCTATGGTGCCGAAGCAAAAGAATTGTCTTGGAATATTAATTTAGGCTATCAAAATCAGATTTATCATTGGTATGGATTGCCAACAGCATTCATGAATACATTGTTGCCTTCTGCTCATGATATTTTGGTGGCAGGAATCAATCCAAAACAATCTTATAATACCATTACATTAGACTCTAAAATAGAATTTAATGAGAGTATTTTGGAGGCTTCAAGTTTTAAATTTGCTCATTTTTCAGATGCATTTGGTTCTTCTGAAAATCGATTTTATGCCAAACCGTCGTTTCAATTTGCTGCTTTTGGCAAAGACATACAATTGAATGCTATCGTGGATTATTTGGGAGGTAAATTCGATCATAATTTCACCCGAACGAATACGGAACCACTAGAATATGGATATACTAATTTCGGACTTTCTCCAAGTTATGAATTGGAAAAAGACAATTGGACCATGCATTTAGGTTTGGGATTGTACTATAGTTTAGATACTAAAAACAGTAACAACAAGTTATTTTGGTATCCACAAGTTACAGCCTCTCATAAAATAGTGGGTGATTTAATGATTTTCTATACCGGAGCTGAAGGTGGACTAGACCAAAATTCCTATTTGAATTTTGTGGACGAAAATCCGTTTTTGTCGCCTACTTTGCAAATTGCGCCAACCAATAAAAAGTATGATGTTTTTGCCGGTTTAAAAGGTAAATTGGCAGACAATATAAGCTATAATATTAGAGGTTCGTTCATAGATGAGAATAACAAAGCCCTATTCAAAAGCAATGATTTTTCGGCCAATTTCAACTACGGACCCTATGCGTATGGAAATTCGCTACAAGTGGTCTATGATAATGTCAAAACGGTACGCTTCTTTGGTGAATTGAAAGCCGATATTACCGAAGCAATTAGTTTTGGTGCCAATGGTACGTTGTCTGTTTACAACACAAAAACACAAGCAGAAGCATGGAATTTGCCAGCGATACAATTGAATGCGAATGTAGATTATACCATAAATACAAAATGGTACGTTGGTGCGGATGTGTTTTTTGTGGATTCCCGAAAAGATTTACAAATCAATAATGATTTGATTTATGTTTATCCGCCAACGTATGTTCCAACGACTTTGAAATCGTATATTGATTTGAATGCTCATGTGGGGTACAAACACAGTGAACGATTGACTGCCTTTTTGAAAGCCAATAACATTGCTAATCAGGCGTATCAAAAATGGTTGAACTACCCCGTTCAAGGATTTCAAGTGGTATTGGGTGCGAATTATAAATTTGATTTTTAATTAACACGTTGGATGAAATTGTTTTTAGATTGTAAATTTTCGTCAGTTCGAGTGATTTTCGTTAGAAAATCGTATCGAGAACAAGAAAATTTATCATCAAAAACGGTTCTCGATACATTTTTTGCTTCATTTCATTATGCAAAAAACACTCGAACTGACGTTTTTGATAATTTCAGCTAACGGCTTTTAATACGATTCTATTTTGACCACTTTCAAACAAAAAACGCACACCTATTACTTACAGTTGGTTCAAGATCGAATTGATGTCTTTCGGGATATGATTTCGGCATTGACGGAAGATTCTAAAAACGATGCCAAAGGTTCTGCAGGCGATAAGCACGAAACGGCTTTGTCGATGATGCATATCGAACAAGAAAAATTGAATCATAAATTGAGCGAAGTCTTAGCTCAAAAAGCTATTTTAGATAAAATGAATCCATTAAAAGTAACAGAAACGATTGCTTTGGGGAGTTTGGTCAAAGCCAATGGCATTTATTTGTACCTCAGTGTCGCTTTGCCTAAGGTTGCTATTGAAGGGGTTAATGTAATCGCCTTGTCGCCACAATCGCCTTTGGGTAGTAAGTTGATGGGAAATCCAATAGGGTTTACTTTTGAGATTAATGGGGCTCACTATTGTATTGAGAGCATTGAATAAAAATGCTGTTTTATCTATTACTACGAACTTTTAGATGATAGCTAAGCCTTTGGATTTGTAATGAACTTTGTCGCGCCAGAATTCTCTTTAATGATTGGTGAGAAAAATTAATATATTTGAGAATATAACAAAGCGAAACAAACCTTCGCTTATCTACTTGAAAACGGGTGTGTTGCAAAGGTTTGTTTTGTCTATATACAGGTTAGTGATAATTCCATCCCTTCTTTACAACTCGGGTTTATAATAAAAATATTTACAATGCAAACAAAATGGATTTTGGGAAATGTAATATTAAGCGTTTTAATGTTTTGCTTAATATTCTATTTGAATGTAGGTGTTTCCGGTGGAGATATTGCTATAGTTATGTTCAATTGTATGTTTGCTCTTTTACAGTTAATTATAAATGGGATTTTGCTGTACAGAAGTAAAAATATTGAAACTTTGAAAGTTGTGATTGCTATAATTGTAACAAATATAGCTCTAATATTTTTGTTTTTGGAATATGGAAGCGTAATAAATAGCTGGATAAAAAGTAACTTCCGCTTGGACTAATTTATCACAAGCACAAAGAGATCAAATAAATAATTCACTTCAAAAAATTTATCAAGATGAACCGTATTTTAATTAATAGTTATTTTTTACTTTTTATGCTCAATATTTATGGACAAAAAATAGAGAAAAAGCCGATATATCTAGAATTTAAAATTGATAAAAAGTGTCCCAGAAATATGAAATTTTATAAAGAAGATGAAAATGGGATAGTTTTTAACATTTTTTGTGAAACAGGAGGAAGTTTTTTGTGGCAAAACAAATCCGATACTTTGTCAATTTGCAAATTAAAAAATTACACTACGGTAAGTTTTGAAGAGGTAGAAAAATTAGAAAAACAATGGAGAATCGATAATAAAGAAGCTATGATTAAAAAATTCGGAAAAATATATCCACGATATAATAAAAACGGAATATTCAACACCTATCTGATAGAAATAATAAATGATTTAGAATTTGTAGTTTACCCAGTTGAATGGAGACACCTGGAAACCGTGGAGTAATAAAAAAAAACTCTTGGAATAGTCATTTGAGCTAGCTGGAATTTAGTAGAATTACCGTTTTGCATCACGTTTTCGTTAAGTTGAATATTGAGGGTTACGAACTTCTAGCCATCGCAAAGTGGAATAACGTTGTCAACAAGACCAAACAGTCTTCACTATTATAACCTCAAGAACCACTAAAAAAACTTCCCTTTTTACAGTTTTTAACTTTAGGTTTCAATTTCTTTTACTTTAAATTACATTTTTGCTATAAAATTAATTATTTGGTTTTATTTTATAACTAAAAATAGATTTTATGTTTTTCAATCGTAACTTTTAAACCATCTTTGCCGTATCAAAATAACAAAAAGTAAATTTTTAAGATTATGTGCGGAATATTAGCCATCATAGGAAAAGGAAAAGATGAACAATTAGTGAGAGAACTTTCAAAAAGAATGACACACCGTGGTCCAGATGAAAGTGATTTGCATATTACAGAGAATGGACATATTTTAAGTCATGAGCGTTTGTCAATTATTGACTTGCATTCAGGACGTCAACCTATTCAGGGGACTTCAACTGCTTGGATGGTGCATAATGGAGAGGTTTACAATCACCAAGCATTGCGAGATGGAGTTTTGAAAGGGCATACTTTCAGAACCAAATCCGATTCAGAAGTAATTGTTCATTTGTATGAAGAATTCAAATACGATTTCTGTAACATGTTAGATGGAGATTGGGCTTTTGTTGTGGTTGATGGAGATGATTTTATTGCAGGTAGAGACCCAATGGGAGTGAAGCCATTGTACTACGGTTTGGATGATAGAGGAAGAATCTATTTTGCTTCTGAAATGAAACCTATTGCAGACCAATGTAAAACGTTCTCAACATTTCCTCCAGGACATTATTATACACCTAACACTGGTTTTGTAAAATACTACCAACCAGAATACGAAGATTATACTAAAGCAGATCAAGATTTAGATTTGGATTTAATTAGAGAGACTTTAACTGAGGCAACTCGCAAACGTTTAATGAGTGATGTGCCAATTGGAGTACTGCTTTCAGGAGGTTTGGATTCGTCTTTGACTTCTTCAATCGCTTCACGATTATTGAAAGAAAGTGGTAAAAAATTACATTCGTTTTCAATTGGTTTAGATGCCGATGCGCCAGACGCTAAAGCAGCTAAAAAAGTAGCGGAGTTTTTAGAAACAGAACACCACGAAGTACATTTTACTATTGAGCAAGGTATCGAAATCTTAGACAAATTGATTTGGCATTTAGAAACGTATGATGTAACGTCTATTCGTGCAAGTACGCCAATGTATTTCTTGTCTAAAGCCATTACCGATATGGGAATTAAAGTAGTGCTTTCAGGAGAAGGTGCTGATGAGATTTTTGGAGGGTATTTGTATTTTAGAAATGCACCAACGGTAGAAGATTTCCAAAAAGAAACGATTGAGAGAGTTCAAAAATTATTTACTGCCGACTTATTAAGAGCAGATAAATCAACGATGGCTCACGGTTTAGAGGCTAGGGTTCCATTCTTAGATAAAGCGTTCTTGGATATGGCAGTTCGTATTAAAGCGGAAGAAAAAATGCCGAAGACCTATGAAGGTAGAGAGAAATATATTTTAAGAAAAGCATTTGATACGCCAGATAATCCGTATTTACCAGATGAGGTATTGTGGAGACAAAAAGAGCAATTCTCTGATGGTGTAGGGTACAACTGGATTGATCAATTGATTGAATACTGTTCGTCTCAAGTTACTGACGAGCAATTAGCGGGTGCAGAGGCTGAGTTTCCGTACAACACGCCAACGACTAAAGAAGCGTATTTCTACAGATCGATATTTCATAAATACTATCCACAAGTAAGTGCTGCACAAACAGTAAGAAAATGGATTCCGAAATGGCAAGAGAACCAAGATCCAAGTGGTAGAGCCAATGCTGCTCACGTTCAAGCGGATGTTGAGATTGCTAAATAAGATTAGATTAGTTCAAATAATGTTGATAAAAAGACGTTTTTCGTAAGAAGAACGTCTTTTTTTGTTTAAAATATAAACAAATGTTGATAACTTAACATTTATAAAGGGCAATTTCCTTCTCAAATATCCCCTGTTTTTATATATTTGCTTGTTATACAATTTTACATTTTAGATTAAAAATATGAGTGAGGAAATTAACAAGAATAATTATTCAGCGGATAGTATTCAGGCATTAGAAGGAATGGAGCACGTAAGAATGCGTCCGTCCATGTATATTGGAGATGTTGGAGTACGAGGATTGCATCATTTGGTTTATGAGGTGGTAGATAACTCCATCGATGAGGCTATGGGTGGTCATTGTGATACTATCAGTGTTGCTATAAATGAAGATGGGTCAATTTCTGTTGAAGATAATGGTCGTGGTATTCCTGTTGGGATTCATAAAAAAGAAGGGGTTTCGGCTTTAGAGGTTGTAATGACCAAAATTGGTGCTGGAGGTAAATTTGATAAAGATTCGTATAAAGTTTCTGGAGGTTTACACGGTGTAGGTGTTTCTTGTGTGAATGCCTTGTCATCTCACTTAAGAGCAACGGTTCATAGTAGTGATGGAAAAATCTACGAGCAAGAATACGAAAGAGGTAAGGCACTGTATCCAGTAAAACAAATTGGAGATACGACTAAAAGAGGAACAATTGTTACTTTTTATCCAGACCCAACCATTTTTACACAAACTACGGAGTATTCTTATGAGACTTTGTCAGCGCGTATGCGTGAATTGTCTTTCTTGAATAAAGGAATAAAAATCACTTTCACAGATAAAAGAGAAGTAGATAAAGACGGCAACTTTCTTTCAGAAGTATTTCATTCTACTGAAGGTTTGAAAGAGTACATTCGTTACTTAGATGGAAATCGTGAGCCAATTATTGCGCACGTAATTTCTATGGATCACGAAAAAGGTGAAATCCCAGTTGAGGTAGCGTTGATTTATAACACAAGTTATTCAGAGAATATTTTTTCTTATGTAAATAACATTAATACACACGAAGGAGGAACGCATTTACAAGGTTTTAGAAGTGGTTTGACAAGAACGCTTAAGAAATATGCCGATGCTTCTGGGATGTTGGATAAACTAAAATTCGAAATTGCAGGGGATGACTTCCGTGAAGGATTGACTGCAATTATTTCGGTTAAAGTTTCTGAGCCTCAATTCGAAGGACAAACAAAAACTAAATTAGGAAATAGAGAAGTAGTTTCTCCAGTGAGTCAAGCTGTTGGAGAAATGTTAGAGAATTATTTGGAAGAAAATCCAAATGATGCTCGTATCATTATTCAGAAAGTGATTTTAGCTGCTCAAGCCCGTCACGCTGCTAAAAAGGCGCGTGAAATGGTGCAACGTAAAACCGTTATGGGTGGCGGTGGATTGCCAGGAAAATTATCCGATTGTTCGGAACAAGATCCAGAAAAATGCGAAGTATATCTTGTCGAGGGAGATTCGGCAGGTGGAACTGCAAAACAAGGGCGTGACCGAAATTTTCAAGCGATTTTACCATTACGAGGTAAGATTTTGAACGTGGAAAAAGCGATGCACCACAAAGTTTTTGAAAGTGAAGAGATTCGAAATATTTTTACTGCACTTGGTGTAACTGTAGGTACTGCAGAAGATAGTAAAGCGTTGAATATTGAAAAATTACGTTACCATAAAGTAATTATCATGTGTGATGCCGATGTCGATGGAAGTCACATTGCTACCTTAATATTAACGTTCTTCTTCCGTTTTATGAGAGAATTAATCGAAAGAGGACATGTGTATATTGCAGCACCACCTTTGTACTTAGTTAAAAAAGGAAATAAAAAAGAATATGCTTGGACAGAAGATCAACGAGATTTAGCTAACGAAAGAATGGGAGGAAGTGCTGCTATTCAACGTTATAAAGGTCTTGGAGAGATGAATGCAGAGCAGTTGTGGGAAACTACAATGGATCCAAATTTCAGAACTTTACGTCAAGTAACAATTGATAATATGGTTGAAGCCGACAGAGTTTTCTCTATGTTAATGGGGGATGAAGTTCCGCCAAGAAGAGAATTTATCGAGAAAAATGCGGTGTATGCCAATATTGATGCGTAACTTAGAGCTTCATTCTAATTTTAGAAAATAAAATAATTTTTAAAATATAAAAATATGAAAGTTACAATTGTAGGAGCAGGGAATGTGGGAGCAACCTGTGCGGATGTTATTTCTTATAGAGGCATTGCAAGCGAAGTAGTTTTATTGGATATTAAAGAAGGTTTTGCTGAAGGTAAAGCTATGGATATTATGCAATGTGCTACGAATACAGGTTTTAATACCAAAGTAATTGGGGTGACTAATGATTACTCTAAAACAGCGAATAGTGATGTGGTAGTAATTACATCAGGTATTCCAAGAAAACCTGGAATGACTCGTGAAGAATTGATTGGAATTAATGCAGGCATCGTGAAAACAGTTGCTGAGAATATTTTAGTTCATTCTCCTAATACAATTGTAGTAGTAGTGTCAAACCCAATGGATACGATGACGTATTTGGCATTGAAATCAACAGGTTTGCCTAAAAATAGAATTATTGGAATGGGAGGTGCTTTAGATAGTTCTCGTTTTAGATACTATTTGTCACAAGCTTTGGATAAACCATCTAATGATGTTTCTGCTATGGTAATTGGAGGTCACGGTGATACCACTATGATTCCGTTAACTCGTTTAGCTTCTTACAATGGTATTCCAGTTTCTGAATTTCTTTCGCAAGAAGCATTAGAAAAAGTGGCTGCATCAACTATGGTTGGAGGTGCTACTTTAACAGGGCTTTTAGGAACTTCAGCTTGGTATGCGCCAGGAGCTTCAGTAGCCTACTTGGTAGATAGTATTTTGAATGACCAAAAGAAAATGATTGCTTGTTCTGTTTTCTTGGAAGGAGAATACGGACAAAACGATATTTGTATTGGTGTTCCTTGTATTATTGGTAAAAACGGAGTGGAGCAAATCGTTGATATTACATTGAATGATGCAGAAAAAGCATTATTTGCTAAAAGTGCGGATGCTGTTAGAAATATGAATGCCGATTTAAAATCGGTTTTAGCATAATTTTTTCATATAAATTGAAAAGACTGCTTTTTTGCAGTCTTTTTTATGAGATTAATTGACAAATAAATTGGTTAATCTTAACCTTAAATTATATATTTGCTCGGTTTAAAAAAAGAAGGATTGCTTTTTGAGGCATTTTTTGTCTCGATAAGCGATTTTAATCACTGTTTAACAGTGGTTTAAGTACAATTAAAATAAAAGAATAATTAATTTTTAGTAATAATGCAGAATAAAGGCCTCATTAAATTTTTCGCAATTCTATTTGCATTGGTAAGTATTTACCAACTTTCTTTCACTTTCGTAGCTAATAAAGTAGCAAGTGATGCTAAAGCTTTTGCAGGAGGAAATCCTGAAAAAGAATTAAAATATTTAGATTCTATTGGTAAAGAGAAAGTCTTTAACCTTGGTTTTTCTGATTTTACTTTTAACGAAGTAAAAGACAAACAAATCAATAAAGGTCTTGACTTAGAAGGAGGAATCAACGTAATTCTTCAAGTTTCTGTAAAAGACATCTTGAAAGGATTATCGAATAACTCTAAAAATCCAGTATTTAATAAGTCTTTAGCTGATGCAACTGCTAATCAAAGAGGAAATCAAACCTATATTGATGCTTTCTTTGAAGCTTTTGAGGCTAACTCAAAAGGAACAGTAAAATTAGCGTCGCCTGATATTTTTGCAAACAGAAGTTTACAAGGAGAAGGTGGGGTAGATTTCCAAATGACTGATGCACAAGTTCAAAAAGTAATCAAAAGAAAAGTTGATGAGTCTGTAGAAAGTGCTTTTGGCGTATTGAGAAAACGTATCGATAAATTTGGTGTAACACAACCCAACATCCAGAAATTAGGAGAGTCAGGTAGAATTCTTGTAGAACTTCCAGGTGCTAAAGATGTTGATAGAATTAAAAAATTATTACAAAGTACGGCTCAATTAGAGTTTTGGGAAACGTATAAGATAGAAGAAATTGGTAATTTCTTGATGGCTGCCAATGAGTCATTGAAAAAAACAGAAATTAATAAAGTAGCTCCTAAAAAAGTAGTTAAAGACTCATTGAGTTCTTTATTGGCTGATACCAAAGATTCAGCTGCTACTAAAAAAGGGAACAATCCTTTGTTGGACAAAATTATTGCTCAAGGTGGTGGACCAATTTTAGGTATTTTTGCTCCAAAAGATACAGCTGTTGTTGGAGGATATTTAAGAAGACCAGACATCAGAATTTTATTAGCAGGTGATCAACGTTATGCTAAATTTGTTTGGGGAAAACCAACAAAAATTAAGGATGCAAAATCAAATGAAATTGATGCAGTTGAATTGTATGCTTTAAAGGGAAATAGAGATAATATTGCTGCAATGAGTGGTGGTGTAGTTACTGATGCAAGTGATACATTTGATCAGTTAGGAAAACCAGCAGTTTCTATGCAAATGAACGGTAAAGGAGCAAAAGCTTGGGAAGAATTAACAGGAAAAGCGTATACTCAAAAAAGCAATATCGCTATTGTTTTGGATAATGTTGTATATTCTGCTCCGGGAGTATCTAGTGGACCAATTGCAGGTGGTAGATCAGAGATTTCTGGTGACTTTGATGTAACTGAAACTAAAGATTTAGCGAATGTTTTAAAAGCAGGTAAATTACCAGCTTCAGCAGATATTATTCAATCAGAAGTAGTTGGGCCATCATTGGGACAAGCTGCTATTGATGCAGGTACGATCTCTTCAATAGTAGGTTTCTTGTTAGTTTGTTTATGGATGGTGTTTTATTATGGTAAAGCGGGTTGGTATGCTAATTTAGCTTTATTGTTGAACTTATTGTTCTTATTCGGAATTATGGCAAGTTTTGGTTTTGTATTGACATTACCAGGTATTGCAGGTATCGTTTTAACATTAGGTACTGCGGTTGATGCGAACATCATTATTTATGAAAGAGCAAAAGAAGAGTTGAGAGAAGGTAAATCATTATCTGAAACGGTAATTGCTTCTTATGGATGGAAAGGTGCCATGCGTTCAATCATTGATGCTAACGTAACTCACATTTTGACAGGTGCTATTTTGTTTACTTTTGGGACAGGATTGATTAAAGGTTTTGCCTTGACATTATTGATTGGTATTGTAACTTCATTGTTTACCTCTATTTTTATTGCAAGAATTTTTATCGATAGAGATATTGCAAGAAACAGTAATTTGACTTTTTCAACTTCAATCACGAAGAATTGGTTTACTAATTTCCACTTTGATTTTATTAAGATTAAAAAATTCACTTACATTTTTTCTTCAATTGTAGTCATTGTAAGTATAGTTTCTATCTTTTTTGTTAATGGATTAGATCAAGGTGTAGATTTTGTTGGAGGAAGAACTTTTCAAGTGAAATTTGAAAAACCAATTGACGCATCTGTTGTATCTGAAGAATTATCAAAAGAATTTGGTACTACGGTTGAAGCAAAGATTTTTGGTTCAGACAATCAATTGAAACTTACGACTAAATATAAAATTACTGAAGAAGGTTTAGATGTTGATAAAGAAGTAAACGAAAAATTATTTAAAGCGTTACAAAAATACTATACTGGTATTACTTACGATCAATTCATTAATTCGTATGATGGTAAAAAAGTAGGGGTATTGCAAGCTTCAAAAGTAGGTGCTTCTATCTCTGAAGATATCAAAACAAACTCATATTGGGCTGTTTTAGGCGCCATGGCAGTAATCTTCTTATACTTAATGATTTCATTCCGTAAGTGGCAGTATTCATTAGGAGCGATTGCAGCGGTAGCGCATGACGTAATATTTGTATTAGGAATTTACTCTTTATGTTATAAATTCATGCCTTTCCACATGGAAATGGACCAACACTTTATTGCGGCTATCTTAACGGTTATTGGTTACTCAATGAACGATACTGTAATTGTATTTGACAGAATTAGAGAATTTATCATGGGTAAACGTAAGGGTACTTTTGAAGATATCGTAAATGCGTCTATTAATACTACTTTGTCAAGAACCTTGAATACTTCATTAATGATGATTATTGTTTTATTAACAATGTTTATCTTCGGTGGAGAATCAATCAGAGGATTTATCTTTGCGATGTTAGTTGGTATTGTAGTGGGAACTTATTCTTCATTATTTATCGCAACTCCAGTATTAGTAGATACGATCTCAAGATCAGATAAAAATCAAATTGAAAAAGAGCATAAAGAAGCTTAATTTTCAATAGCCTATATTTCAAAAAGGATTCAACGAAAGTTGAATCCTTTTTTTATAAACAAAATTCAATAAATAATTTATGTATTTTTGGTAAAATAAAATTGTTTGCAATGAGAAAAATAATTACAACACTACTTATGTCTTCAACAATAGTTTCGTTTGGTCAAGAGCAAATAAAATATCCTTTGACTAGAAAAAGTGATAAAATTGATTTGTATTTTGAAACCCAAGTTGATGATCCATATCGATGGTTGGAAGATGATAGATCGATTGAAACTGCTGATTGGGTGAAAGCTCAAAATCAAGTAACATTTGGTTATTTGTCGACTATTCCATTTCGAGATGCGATTCAACACCGTATGGAAAAATTATGGAATTACGAAAAGGTATCTGCACCATTCAAAGAAGGAAAATATACCTATTACTACAAAAATAATGGATTGCAAAATCAATCGGTTTTGTATCGAAAAGATGCTTCTGGAAAAGAAGAATTGTTTTTGGATCCCAATACGTTTTCAAAAGATGCCACGACTTCGTTAGATGCGGTAAGTTTTTCTAAAGATGGTTCGCTTTGTGCTTACTCTATTTCTGAGGCAGGTAGTGATTGGAGAAAAGTAACTTTTATGAATGCCGAAACCAAACAAAGTATAGGAGACAAGTTGATAGATGTAAAATTCAGTGGCTTGTCATGGAAAGGTAATGAAGGGGTTTACTATTCAAGTTATGACAAACCAAAAGGGAGTGAATTGTCCGCTAAGACCGAACAACATAAATTGTATTTTCATAAACTAGGCACTAACCAATCAGAAGATGTTTTAGTTTTTGGAGACAAAGAAAGACGTCGTTATGTTGGAGGAAACGTTTCTGAGGATAATCATTATTTGTTTATTACTGCCGCTAATTCCACTTCAGGAAATGAATTGTATGTACAAGATTTAACTCAGCTGAATGGCGAAATTAAATCCATCCATTCTGGTTTTGAATATGACGTACGTGTTTTGGATAACGTTGGAAGTAAATTGTATTTGATTACTAATTTAGGAGCGCCAAATAAACGCATTGTAACCGTTGATGTCAATGCATCTTCAGTATCCAAGTGGAAAGATTGTGTTGCTGAAACAGAACAGGTGCTTTCGCCTTCAATTGGTGCTGGTTTTATCTTTGCCAATTATATGAAAGATGCCGTTTCGGTAGTAAAACAATTTGATTATAATGGTAAATTAGTACGCGAAATCCAATTACCAGGATTGGGAACGGCTACAGGGTTTAGTGGTAAGAGTGAGGACACAGCATTGTATTTTTCGTTTACTAATTACGTGACGCCAACAACTACCTATAAATTTTTGCCTGTCGAGGGAAAGTCTTCTATTTATGTGCAGCCCAAAGTGGATTTTGTAAGCGACAATTATATTTCCAAACAAGTTTTTTATACTTCTAAAGACGGAACAAAAGTACCGATGATTATCACCTATAAAAAAGGAATATCTTTAAATGGTAAGAATCCAACTATTTTATATGGCTATGGTGGATTCAATATTAGTTTGACACCTTCTTTTAGTATTGCTAATGCCGTTTGGTTAGAAATGGGCGGAATTTATGCTGTTGCCAATCTAAGAGGAGGAGGCGAATATGGAAAAAAATGGCACGATGCAGGAACCAAAATGCAAAAGCAAAATGTATTTAACGATTTTATCGCTGCAGCAGAATACCTAATTGCTCAAAAGTATACTTCATCTGATTTTTTAGCCGTAAAAGGCGGTTCTAACGGAGGTTTATTGGTTGGTGCTACAATGACGCAACGACCAGATTTAATGAAGGTGGCGTTGCCTGCAGTAGGCGTAATGGATATGTTGCGTTACCATACTTTTACCGCAGGCGCGGGTTGGGCGTATGACTATGGAACTGCTGAAGATTCTAAAACGATGTTCGACTATATCAAAGGCTATTCTCCAGTGCATAATGTGAAAGTAGGAGCGCAATATCCAGCAACATTAGTAACAACAGGAGATCATGATGACAGAGTGGTGCCGGCACATAGTTTTAAGTTTGCTGCTGAATTACAAGCCAAACAATCAGGTGCTAATCCAGTGTTAATCCGAATTGAAACTAATGCAGGTCATGGAGCAGGAAAACCCGTTTCAAAAACCATTGAAGAAGCGGCTGATTTGCAAGCCTTCACTTTATATAATATGGGAGTGAAAGGATTGCCAATAAAATAAAAAGTATCTTTTTATAAAAACAGAAAAGGCTGTCCGTAGTATTGGACAGCCTTTTCTATTTTAAATTTCAACCGCAGATTTGCAGATTTTAATTAATTGCTTTTCGTCAGTTCGAATGATTTTATTCCAAAGTTTTGGAGAGGAAATGGTATCGAGAATAGTTCTTCTAATTAAACTTTTTTTGCAGTAAATACAAAATAAAAACCAGTCAAAATAAATGGAATACTCAACCATTGTCCTGTTGATAATAGTCCTAAAGCATTTTCAAAGCCGCCTTGACTTTCTTTAACAGATTCGACTACAATTCGAACCGAAAATAATAACACTAAAAACAATCCAAATAAATAGCCTGATTTTCTACGCGCTTCGGTTTTCCAATACAAGAAAAACAAAATAGCAAAAACAAAAATATAACAGAATGCCTCGTACAATTGTGTAGGGTGTTTGGCAGGAACTTGTTCTAAAAGGGTTGCAAATTTCGGATCCGTAGCAATGGCTTTATAGGCTTCGTTTGGATCTGTAATTTGAGTAGCATTGACAGCATCTCTTGGGCTGAAATAATCTCGGATGAATTTGATTCCAAAAGATGACGAAGTTTCTTTTCCTATAATTTCTGAATTAAAGAAGTTGCCAATTCGAACAAAAATAGCCCCGCTCGCTACTGGAATCACAATTCGGTCTAAAATCCACAATTGTGGTTTTTGTAAAATATTTTTGCTGTAAAAATACATGGCCAATATAATTCCGATAGCAGCACCATGGCTCGCTAATCCTTGAAATCCTGTAAAATGAAAGCTAGGCTCGAATTTAACCGGCAGTAAGATTTCCAATAAATTGTTTCTGAAATACTCCCAATCGTAAAAGAAAACGTGTCCCAAACGTGCGCCAGCCAAAGTAGCTAACACCGTCCAAATGAATAATGAATCTAGTTTTTCAATGGTTTCACCTTCGCGAACGAATATATGTTTCATGATGTACCAACCCAATCCAAAGGCAATTACAAACATTAAACTGTAATAACGAATCATGAAAAAACCTAAATCAATTCCTTCCGATGGATTCCAAACAAGTGCTGAAGCGTGTGTCATTTGTGTTTTTATTTAGCGTAAAAATAAGGATTTAATTGAATCTATAGTTTGTGTTGGCATTTTTTGGAAGGAACAGGATCATAACCACTTCTACCCCAAGGATGGCAACTCAAAATCCGTTTAGTACCTAAAAACAAGCCGTAAAATAAACCGTGTGTTTTCAATGCTTCGATCATGTACGAAGAACAAGTAGGCTCAAATCGGCAAGCAGCCGGAGTGAACGGAGAAATAGCCACTTGGTAAAAGCGAACCAACATCAAAAAAGGAAAAATGAGAATTTTAGAAAACATAGTTGTATTTTTTGAATGAGTCGCAAAAACTGCAATGCTATTACAAACTAAAAGTGGTTCCTTCCTTGCCGTCTTTCAATTGTATGCCTAAAGCCAATAATTGATCTCTAATTTGGTCAGACAAAGCAAAGTTTTTATTCTCTCTGGCTTGTTTACGCATTTCGATAAGTAGGTTTACCGTACCTTCTAATTTGTCGTTGTTTCCATCAGCAACCTTTTCGTCTTCTAAGCCTAAAACATCAAAAACAAAAGCATTCATTGCGGCAGCAAAAGTTTTCAAATCTTCGGCAGTCAAAGTCTCTTTGCCTTCTTTTAGTACATTTACAAAACGAACACCTTCAAATAATTGTGCAATTAAGATAGGTGTATTGAAATCGTCGTTCATAGCCTCATAGCACAACTGTTTCCATTCGGCAATGTTCAATGTACTTTGAGTAGCAGCGGGAATTGATTCTAAACCACTCATCGCTTCCATCAAACGTTTGTATCCTTTTTCAGCCGCGACAATAGCATCATCTGAGAAATCCAAGATACTTCGGTAATGCGCCTGTAACATAAAGAAACGGGTTACAGAAGCCGAAAAAGCTTTACTTAAAATCGTGTTTTCACCGGTCAAAATCTCTCTTGGCAGAATGTTGTTTCCAGTCGATTTGGCCATTTTTTTGCCATTCAGCGTTAACATATTGGCGTGAAGCCAATAGTTAACAGGAGTTTGTCCTGTACAGGCCTCATTTTGTGCAATTTCACATTCGTGATGCGGGAATTTCAAATCCATTCCTCCACCATGAATGTCAAAATGATTGCCCAAATATTTGGTACTCATTGCGGTACATTCCAAGTGCCAACCCGGAAAACCATCACTCCAAGGCGAAGGCCAACGCATAATATGTTGCGGTTCGGCTTTTTTCCACAAAGCAAAATCTTGCGGATTTCGTTTGTCCGATTGACCGTCTAAATCACGGGTATTGGCTAACATATCTTCAATGTTTCTGCCACTCAAACGCCCGTAATGATTGGTTTCGTTAAATTTTACCACATCAAAATACACCGAACCATTGGCTTCGTAACCAATTCCAGTTTCGATTATTTTCTTGATGATTTCAATTTGTTCAATAATATGTCCCGTAGCTGTAGGTTCGATACTGGGCGGTAAAAAATTAAAAGCACTCAAAATTTCGTGAAAATCCACGGTGTAGCGTTGTACTACTTCCATGGGTTCCAGTTGTTCCAAACGCGCTTTTTTAGCAATTTTATCTTCGCCTTCATCCACATCGTCCACAATATGCCCCACATCGGTAATGTTACGAACATAACGCACTTTGTAATTCAAATGTTGGAAATACCTAAAAATCACATCAAACGACATAAAAGTTCTCAGGTTCCCTAAATGCACATTGCTGTACACCGTTGGGCCGCAAACATACATCCCAACATTTCCTTCGTGAATAGGAGTAAAGACTTCTTTTTCTCCCGAAAGAGAATTGTATATTTTCAGTGGTTGACTTTTATATAATGGCATTTCTATTTTTTTTAGGAGCTTTATCCTGCTGTTCGCTGTATCTTTCCTGCCGAACACCGGCAGTAAAGGATGCCGCTTCCATCAGGGCTAGGGTTTTCTGTTGCTAAAGCTGTTTATTTCTTTAAAATCGAGTTTCTAATTTAATGTAATCCAAAAATTCTCTTTTGGTTTGTGCCTCTTTGAATTTACCTCCAAATTCCGAAGTTACGGTGCTACTTTCAATATCACCAATTCCTCTTGAATTCACACACAAATGTTTCGCATCAATTACACACGCAACGTCTTCGGTACCTAAAGCCATTTGTAATTCTTGTACAATTTGCATGGTCAAACGCTCTTGGACTTGAGGTCTTTTGGCATAATATTCTACAATTCGGTTCATTTTAGAAAGACCAATTACGGTACCATTCGAGATATACGCCACGTGCGCTCTTCCAATGATAGGTAGTAAATGGTGTTCGCAAGTAGAGTAGACCGTAATGTTTTTTTCTACCAGCATTTCGCCGTATTTGTAGTTGTTATCAAACGTAGAAGCCTTTGGTTTTCTGGCAGGATTCAATCCTCCAAAAATCTCTTTGACAAACATTTTTGCCACTCGGTTAGGAGTGCCTTTCAAGCTGTCATCGGTCAAATCCATACCTAGGGTGGTTAGGATATTCTCTACGTCCTTTTTAATTCGTTCAATTTTTTCGTCGTCAGCAATAGCAAAAGCATCATCCCTTAACGGATTTTTCGCATTGGTACTAATATGATTGTTTCCTATTTCGTCTTGAAATTCTTCGTTGTTTATCATTAAAGCTATTGTTATAAAGGGTATGTCAATTCAAGCGGTAAAGATAATTAATAAAATGCAAAAAAAGGAAGCCCTTTTCGGATTTAATCATTGTTTCCACTAAAAGCAAAAAGCAATACTTTTTGAGTATTGCTTTAGTTTATATCTTAAAGTGAAGTTAGCTTATTTATTTTGCTGTTCTACTTGCGTTATACGCAGGAATTGCTTCTTTCAATACCGCTACGGCACGAACTAAATCTTCTTTTTTCAATACGTAAGCAATGCGCACTTGGTTCAATCCCATACCGGGTGTAGAGTAAAATCCACCAGCAGGGGCTACCATTACGGTTTCGCCATTCAAATTATAGCTTTCTAATAGCCATTGTGCAAAATCATCCGTATTGTCCACCGGTAATTCGGCAATGCAATAAAAAGCCGCCTTCGGAGTACTTACTTTTACCCCTTCAATTTTTTGCAATTCGCTAATTAAAGTATCTCTTCGTTCGCGGTATTCGGAGATTACTTCGTCAAAATAACTTTTAGGGGTGTCAATAGCCGCTTCGCAAGCAATTTGCTCAATGGTAGGTGGACAAAGTCGTGCTTGTGCAAATTTCATTGCGGCAGCAATTACTTCTTTATTTTTGGTCACCATACAGCCAATTCGAGCGCCACACATGCTGTAACGTTTCGAAACCGAATCAATCATAATGACATTCTGTTCTACTTCTTTTAAATTCATTACCGAATAATGAATATCGTCTCCGTAAATGAATTCGCGGTACACTTCATCGGCAATTAAGAACAAATCGTGTTTTTTTACTAATTCACCCAACTGAAGAATTTCGGATTCCGAATACAAATACCCCGTTGGATTATTCGGATTACAAATCAAAATCGCTTTTGATTTTGGTGTAATTAATTTTTCAAAATCAGCAATGGAAGGTAATTCAAAACCCGTTTCAAAACCCGAATTAACTGGAACTACTTTGGCAGCAGATTCGGCAGCAAAAGCACTGTAATTCGCATAAAATGGCTCAGGTATAATCAACTCGTCTTCAGGGTCCATGATACTCCCTAGAGCAAATAACAAGGCTTCAGAACCACCAGTAGTGATTAAAATATCTTCGGTGTTTACGTTTACGTTTTGGTTGGTATAGAATTGGGCTAACTTTTTTCGGTAACTTTCATAACCAGCAGAAGGGCCATATTCGATAACGTCTAAATCAATATTTTTAATAGCGTTAATAGCTATTTCAGGACTTTTGATGTCGGGTTGTCCAATATTTAAATGGTACACTTTGTGTCCTTTTTTCTTTGCCATATCAGCAAAAGGAGCCAATTTTCTAATTGGCGATTCTGGCATGGAGTGTCCTCGGGTGGATAGTTTTGGCATGTTTTCAATCTTGAATTGCAAATTTGCAATTTTTTTTCTTAAGTTATTAGAATATATAAGTGTATTTGCTCATAAAAACGCCTTAAAATGTTATATTTTTTAGGTATTTATAGGTTAAATGGAATCTTTGAAGTGAATTGTAAAGCGTTTAAAAATAAAAAAAACGCCCTTTGAATTCAAAAGGCGTTCTCTAATGGATGTCGAAGCGTATTTATTCAACAACTTCTCCTTTTATTTTTAGAGCAATCCTTCCGCCTTCATAATTGGCGGCATTTGATTCTACAGTAATCGTTTTGCGAATGGGGCCAGTGGCCATATTGTATTTTACTTCAATTTTTCCTTTTTTACCAGGTAGAATTGGTGCGTCAGGTTTTGTAGGGACTGTACATCCACAAGTAGAAAGTACATTGGTTATGATTAAAGGAGCGTTCCCAGTATTAGTAAACTCAAAAACGCGAATACCTGAATCAGTGGCTTTGGTCACTTTTCCGTAATCAATCGTGTTTTCTTTAGCAGAAAATTCAATTTTAGCACTTTGTGAAAAACTGATGTTGCTAAACAACGTGAATAAAAGGAGGGCGATTATTTTTTGCATTTTCAAAAATGATTTAAATGTTTAGTAAAGTTAGTTTCTTTTATTTACTCTACAAATTTTTATTTCGCTTTTTATAGTGTACTTAATTATTTACTTTTGTTGCTTATTTAGCTTACAAAATGTAGGCCAAATCATAAAGCGTTATTTCTGAATTTGACATACAATGTCTCAAACCTGAAAATAAACGCTACATAACGATTAAACGAATTTACTATACAATGACAATTCCTGCACAATTCGACGCCAAAACAATTGAACAAAAGTGGTACGACTACTGGATGAAAAACAACTATTTTCATTCGGAACCTGACCACAGAACGCCTTATACGATTGTAATTCCACCACCTAATGTAACTGGAGTGTTGCACATGGGGCATATGTTGAACAATACGATTCAAGATGTGCTGATTCGTAGAGCGCGTTTGAAAGGATTGAATGCGTGTTGGGTGCCAGGAACGGATCATGCTTCTATCGCTACCGAAGCCAAAGTGGTGGCTAAACTAAAAGCCGAAGGAATCAATAAAAACGATTTGACTCGTGAGGAATTTTTAGCACATGCTTGGGAATGGACCGATAAATATGGTGGAGTAATTTTGGACCAATTGAAAAAATTGGGTGCTTCTTGTGATTGGGAACGTACTAAATTCACGATGGATCCAGACATGTCGGCGTCTGTAATTCGCTCGTTTGTTGATTTGTACAACAAAGGCTTGATTTATCGCGGTTACCGAATGGTGAATTGGGATCCAGAAGCGAAAACGACCTTGTCTGACGAGGAAGTGATTTATGAAGAACAACAAGGGAAATTGTATTTTCTTAACTATACAATTGAAGGAAGTAACGACTTCTTGACGGTGGCGACAACACGTCCGGAAACTATTTTTGGAGATACAGCCATTTGTATTAATCCAAACGATGAGCGTTTTACTCATTTGAAAGGTAAAAAAGCTATTGTGCCAATTTGCGGTAGAGTAGTACCCATCATTGAAGATGAGTATGTCGATGTAGAATTTGGTACTGGTTGTTTGAAAGTGACACCTGCACACGACATGAACGACAAAACCTTAGGAGAGAAACACCATTTAGAAATTATTGATATCTTCAATGAAGATGCGACTTTAAATAGCTTTGGTTTGCATTACCAAGGACAAGATCGTTTTGTAGTTCGTGAGGCTATTGCCAAAGAATTAGAAACAGTTGGTGCTTTGGCTAAAACCGAAACCCACTTGAATAAAGTAGGCACTTCGGAACGTACCAAAGCGGTAATTGAACCCCGTTTGTCCGATCAATGGTTCTTAAAAATGGAGGATTTGGTAAAACCAGCCATCAAAGCGGTTTTAGAAGATGGCGAAATTAAATTGCATCCAAAACGTTTTGATAATACCTATGCGCATTGGCTGAATAATATTCGCGATTGGAATATTTCACGTCAATTGTGGTGGGGACAACAAATTCCGGCCTACTATTATGGTGATGGAAAAGAAGATTTTGTAGTTGCCGAAACCATTGAAGCAGCGCTTGAGTTAGCAAAACAAAGAACCAACAACCCACAACTGACAACAGACAACTTGACTCAAGATGTCGATGCTTTAGATACTTGGTTTTCTTCTTGGCTGTGGCCAATGGCGGTTTTTGGAGGTATTATGAATCCTGAAAACGAAGATTTTAACTACTATTATCCAACGAATGATTTGGTAACCGGACCGGATATTTTGTTTTTCTGGGTAGCGCGAATGATTATTGCAGGTTACGAATACACGGGTAAAAAACCATTTACGAATGTGTATTTAACGGGTTTAGTACGTGACAAACAAAGACGTAAAATGTCTAAATCATTAGGAAACTCTCCAGATCCTTTGGATTTGATTGATAAATTTGGTGCTGATGGTGTTCGTGTGGGCTTGTTGTTGAGCGCTTCGGCAGGAAACGACATTATGTTTGATGAAGAATTGTGTAACCAAGGAAAAGCGTTTACCAATAAAATTTGGAATGCATTCAAACTGATTAATGGTTGGGAAGTATCAGATGCTATTCCGCAACCGGAATCGTCTAAAGTAGCAATTGAATGGTATGAAGCCAAATTGCAGCAAACCCTTTTAGAGATTGAAGATAATTTTGAAAAATATAGAATTTCAGACGCTTTAATGGGTATTTATAAATTGGTTTGGGACGATTTCTGTTCTTGGTTTTTGGAAATGATCAAACCAGGATACCAACAACCAATTGATAGTCTGACTTTGGCGAAAGCCATTGAAATGTTGGAAAACAATTTGAAATTATTACACCCATTCATGCCTTTCTTGACAGAAGAAATTTGGCAATTATTGGCTGAAAGAACTAAAGAAGAAGCGTTGATTGTTTCGACTTGGCCAACAATGAAACCATTTAATGCCAATTTGATTACTGATTTTGACAACACTATCGAAGTGATTTCGGGCATTAGAACGATTCGTAAAGACAAGAACATTCCGTTCAAAGATACCATTGAATTGAAGGTGGTGAATAACGATAAAGCTTCAACTTATTTTGATGCAGTAGTAAGTAAGTTAGGTAACATCACCGCTTTGGACTATGTGTCGGATAAAGTGGATGGAGCGTTATCTTTCCGTGTGAAATCAAATGAATATTTTATTCCAATTACTGGAAATATCAATGTAGAAGAAGAAATTGCTAAATTGACTGAGGAGCTGAATTACACCAAAGGATTCTTGAAATCCGTACAAGGAAAATTATCGAATGAAAAATTTGTGGCAGGTGCGCCAGAAAAAGTAATCGAAATGGAACGCAAGAAAGAAGCGGATGCTTTGGCAAAAATTGCAACGATTGAACAAAGTCTAGCAGGATTGAAATAAGTTCTGTCTTTGGAATAAAAAAATCCCGTTCTAAATCAGAACGGGATTTTTTATGAATTATAGCAAAAATTAACCTAATAAAAATAAGAAAAGTAGAGGAAAAATAATTCCTGCAACGGCTAGTTTCCAACCGCGCTGTTTCCAGCTGAATTTACCTGCTTTGATCATAATAGTTCCAGTTAAGGCAATAATGATTAGGCTTATTGCAAATATATCTGAATAGTAAATCCAAAAATTTGAGGTGTTCTTATGCAATTGCATAGTTTGACTAATAATTGGTGTTTTGAAGAATGAGATAATTTCACCCTTACCTGTTTTGAGGTCAATTTCTACATCTTGGTTTTCGAAAGACATTCTGAATTCTCCTTTTTTAACCATATGTCGTCTCATTTTACCCTCTATACCTAGTTGTTTGCCTAAATCTTCGGCATATTTTTCGTTGATATCACTTTCTGCGGGTAATTTAACTTCAATGGCTTTAGTTTCAATAGTATATTTTTCAGGGTGCCACATTTCACGGTGATTCATTAGAAGTCCAGAAAAGGCAAAGGAAACAATTAGTCCGATATAAAAATAGCCTAAGTCACGGTGTAAGTTTCTCCAATTGATTTTTTTCATAGTATTATGGTTTTAATTTTTTTAATCACTTTAATATAGACTAGGTTAATATGAAAAGGTTTAATTAGAATTTGTATTTTATGCTCGTCATAATTTGGCGAGGAGCAATTGGATTAACGCTATAATTTTCGTGAACAGTGTAATTTAGTTCGTTTGTGATATTAGAAAGTTTACATAAAATACTCCATTTTTTCCAAGCGTAACCTGTAGATATATCGATGGTGGTATATCCTTGCAACGGAATATCTCTGTCGTTGATGGTTATTGCGCCCGTTGTAGCGTTAACCACATATTGATCGTTCCAACCACCAAAACGATCTCCAATATAGTTTCCAATAGCTCCAATAGAAAGTCCTTTTAGTTTTCCTGTAGGAATGTTATAAAAGAAACTCAAATTGGCTGTGTTGGCTGGAGTTCTTACCAATCTGTCGCCTTCTATAAAACCACCGTTGACTTTATTGGTTTTAGAATAGCGACTGTCGTTATAGCTGTATCCAGCTGCAATATTTAATCCCTCTATTGGTTTTGCGGCAATGTCAATTTCGATTCCTTTACTCTTGGTTTCGCCGTTTAAAACTTTTATAGTAGTGTCGGTATTTGGTGTAATTCCATCGGCTTTGAATTCGGCGGTTTGTGCTAAATTACTATTGGTTATTTGATACACCGTAACATTGGTACTCCATATTCCGTTCCAAAAATCTTTTTTAACACCTATTTCATATTGATCAATAATGGATGCGGCGATTGGTTTTAAATCGGCTGTTGTTCCTGTATTTGGCGTAAACGAATTAGAATAACTGGCAAAAACAGACGAATTTTTATCAGGTTGGTAAACGAAACCAATTTTTGGAGAAAAAGCCTTGTCTTTTAGTTTTGTGCCTTTTGTAATAGTAACTGGATTGACAGTTAATTTATGAGTTGCGGCTTCTGCTTCTTGCCAAGACCAACGAATTCCTGCTAACATTTTAAATTTTTCCGTAAACGAAATTAAATCTTGGGTATATATCCCAAAACGGTTGGTAGTAGTAACTACTTTTTGGGTATTCGTAGCATTGGGTTCTGTAGTTATTTGATTGTCTGGATTAAAACTAAAGACATTAATGGTGTCGTAATTTACAGGTGAGAATACAAAAGTGTGAGCTGTAGCAACCGAATTTTCATAATCAATTCCAGAAAAGATTTGGTGTTTGATTGTACCGGTTTTGAAACAACCTTGCAAACTGATTTGTTCCCCTAAAATAGCTTCTACGTTTTTATTTTGACCTAGTGGACGGCTCCAAGTTCCATTGGTATTGGTAATTTGAATACGCTCTGTCCCTTTCCATTCACGGTCATAATTTTGATATGACGAATTGAAATTCAGTTTCCAATTTTTATTAAACGAATGATTCAATACTACAGAAGCACTTGCAGTCTTGGTATTTCCGTTGGACCATAATGCTCCGTAATAATTGCTTCTTGTTACTTCAAAAATTTGCTTTCCGATGAGTATTGTCCCAAAATCAGGTGTCCAATTATCGTTCATCAAATCTCCTTGTACGGTAAGCTGTGTTTTTGCATTCAAATTAAATAAGAAAGAAGGGTTGATGTAATAGCGTTCTCTTTTGACCACATTTCTAAAACTTTCAGAATTTTCATAAGAAGCATTAAATCGGTAAGCAATAGATTTGTTTAAGGGGCCGTAAAAATCAATAGAAGGTTTGTAAAACGAATAACTTCCTATTTGCATAGCAATTTCTCCTCCTTTTCTGAATGAAGGGGTTTTGGTTACCAAATTTAAGATTCCTCCAGGAGCTACGTTTCCGTACAATAATGCTGAACCTCCTTTTAAGAATTCTACTTTTTCAAGAGAAGAAACTTCTGGAATGGAGCCTGAATTGTATCGAAATCCGTTTTTGAACATATTATTGGCCGACATATCATAACCTCTTGACCAAAACGATTCTTGTGCGCCACCCCGAGCAGAACCCACATAGACACCATTCGCATTTTTAATTACTTCGCTCAAGCGAATGGCTTGTTGTTGTACAATAATTTCATTATCAATGATTTGTATACTTTGCGGAATATCCATTGGTTTCAAACCAGAACGGACAGCACTTACTTTTCGTTTGTTCGGACTTTCTTTTATTACGATTACGATTTCTTTGAGTGTTTCCATTTGCTCTTCTAAGGTAAATGTCACTTTGTTAATTTCATTGGCGACTACTTTTATGTCTTGTGTTTGTTTTTTTAAACCATCCGCTTCAATGGTAATAGTGTGTAAACCAACAGGAAAGTTGTCAAATCGAAACATACCTTTATCATCGGTTTTAGAGATTGAGGTTTTCTTCCCTAATTTAATGGAAACTCCCGAAAGAGGATAGCCATCTTTAGAAATAATCTTACCTTCAATAACACCTGTTTCTTGAGCGTTGCAAAAAATAGTTGTAATTAATACAATAAATAGAATGTTAATTTGCTTTTTCATAATCGTTTATTTGGAATAATTAAAAATAACGATGCAAATATAAAAGCAACATTTGTATTATCAAAGTTTATTTAGATTAAATCTTAATAATATTTTTAAAAGATTTTTTGTGGTGTTGAAAATCAGTTTTTTAGGAAATAAAAAACCTTGCTTTTTGGAGCAAGGTTTGATGTGTTTGGTATAAAATGGTGTTGATTTATTTTACTTTCGTCATTTTGAATTGCTCCGAAACTACTTTTTTAGCTTGAGTTCCTGAGATAGCAATGGTAATAACTGTTTTTGAATTGCGTTGGTATTTGATTTTTTGTGGATAGTCGTTTTGGAGGTTCTCAAAAACTAATTCATTTTCCGTTTCTGAAATCAATGGAAACAAAATAGGTTTGTCGTTGTTTTGTCCTTTGATAGTAGTTTCATACACTAACTCTCCCTCTTTTTCTACTAAACGAATAGCTTCAAAATGCAAGGTGTCTTTTTCTTTGATGAAAAAAGAACCCGCCGCTAAAGTGCTGTCGTTTGGTTTGGTCCAATTTTCAGTTAGGATTCCTTCTTCTGATGTATTCTCCCATTGACCGATAAGCCATTCATTTGCTTTTAGTTTTTCGTTTTTAGACGTAGTAGTACAAGAAAATAGTAGCAAACTTAGTGATGAAAAAAGAATGAATTGACGCATTTTGTTGAATTTAAAGTGTTGTTGAAACGAATACAATATTAGGAAAAAGTTGGTAATTAAACTAAGATATCTATGATGTGCTTTTCTGCTGTAGTTTATGTCAAATTATAAATTGATTTTGTTGAATTTTATTCAAGTATAGTCTACGTAAAAACTGCTTTTGCTTTTTGTTTATTGGATTTTTAATGTTTTTTCAGAATCGGAAGTTATTACACCTCTAATATTGTTTTTTTCTTTTTTTATAGTAATATCAATTGTAAAATGAGATTTGTCTTTTACTATTTGATTTTCCAAAATGTTAAATTCTACAAAACCATTTCCATCTCCAATTGCTTTTATATTTTGGCTCTCCATATTCAAAGAAACAATTTCATCTACTGTAAATTTAGCAAGATTATTTGTTACACTTTTCAACGTAAATTTTTTGGTTATTAAGACTTTAATTTGTTCTCCATTTGTTGGAATATTCATGGGAATTTTATAATCAAAACTATCACCAATTTGTAGCGGGTTTTTAGGGAAATCAATGTCTGGTTTTAAATCTTTAAAAACGGATTTTAGTGCATTTTTTATCTGTGGGTCAAGATTAGGATTTATAATAGTGTCTATTTTGAATTTACTATCTTCAGATAATAAGCCTTTAATAATTGTTTTAGATATTGGACTCAATACTTCTTTTCCAGCACCAGAAACTATTACTTCACCAAAATTCATTGTTGTTGGAAATAATCCATTACTGTTAGCATTCTCAGTATTTGTTACTCTTGTAATTCTCGATATACTTGAACTTTTTGTGGTTTTATTATTAATTGTTGTTTCGTTAATTGAAGAAATATCCATTTGAAGTGAATATGTTTTTTTAGGATGTATTTTACTTGTAAAACTAAAAGTTTCTTGACAATAAGAATATGATGTAATTGAAATTAAAAATAGGGTCAAATATTTTTTCATAGAATTCTACTTAAGTTTATAAGGGGCTTGTTTTAGATGTACTCATATCTAGTTTTTCAAATATACAAAAATTCTATATTAACCTTTAAAAGTGTATGAATAAGGAATTTATTTATAATTAGAAATTTTCAACTGAAAATCCAAACTCTTAGCCCAGATGGTAGCGGCATCCTTTTTATTTTTTTTGCAGCGTAGCTTGTCGAAGCGCAAAAAAATAAAAAGATATAGCGTACAGCTGGAACTAGCTCCAAAAAATCTGAGCTTCGGAAATTAATTCTGCAATCTTTTTTGTATTTTTGCCGTCCAAATAAAGGAAAAATAAGATGTTAGATAGACTTCAAATAGTAAAGCAACGTTTTGATGAGATTTCGGATTTGATTATTCAACCCGATGTGATTTCAGATCAGAAGCGTTATGTGCAATTGAATCAAGAATATAAAGGGTTGAAAGCCTTGGCCGAAAAACGCGACGAGTATGTTTTGTTAATGGCGAATATTGATGAAGCCAACGAAATTATTACAGATGGATCTGATGCTGAAATGGTAGAAATGGCTAAAATGCAATTAGATGAAGCTAAAGAGCGCTTGCCAGAACTAGAAGAAGAAATCAAATTCATGTTGATTCCTAAAGATCCTGAAGACGCTAAGAATGTAATGGTAGAGGTTCGTGCAGGAACAGGTGGAGATGAGGCGAGTATTTTTGCTGGTGATTTGTTCCGTATGTACACGAAATATTGTGAAGGAAGAGGGTGGAGAACCTCTGTGGTGGATATGAACGAAGGTACTTCGGGAGGATTTAAAGAGGTTATTTTTGAGGTTACCGGAGAAGATGTATACGGAACTTTGAAGTTTGAAGCAGGAGTGCATCGTGTGCAACGTGTACCACAAACAGAAACACAAGGACGTGTACACACATCGGCCGCTACAGTAATGGTTTTACCAGAAGCAGAAGAATTTGATGTGCAAATTGATATGAATGATGTTCGTGTGGATTTCTTCTGTTCGTCAGGGCCTGGTGGTCAATCGGTAAATACAACTAAATCAGCCGTTCGTTTGACACACATTCCAACTGGATTGGTGGCACAATGTCAAGATCAGAAATCGCAACATAAAAATAAAGATAAGGCGTTAACTGTTTTACGTTCTCGTTTGTACGAAATGGAATTGGCAAAGAAACAAGAAGAAGATGCGTCTAAGCGTACTTCTCAAGTAAGTTCAGGTGACCGTTCTGCTAAAATCCGTACCTATAATTATGCGCAAGGTCGTGTAACAGATCACCGCATTGGGTTGACATTATATGATTTGGGTAACATCATGAATGGTGATATTCAGAAAATTGTTGACGAATTGCAATTGGTTAACAATACGGAGAAACTAAAAGAAGCTAGCGAAGTTTTTTAGTCTAGTTGGTTTGCCACAGATTAAAGGATTAGGATGATTTTAAAATAATATGTTATAATCGGTGCAATCAGTGGCAAAAAAACATTAAATTTAAAATAAATCAAATGCCATACTTAAATTAAGTTTGGCATTTTTTTTAACACTTTGCGAACTTTGCGAAAAACTTTGCGAACTTTGCGGTTAAATATACAACAATGACAACACAACAATTAATTGACCAAATCCAACTTAAAAAATCATTTCTATGTGTAGGTTTGGATGTGGATTTGAATAAGATTCCGAAACATCTATTGGAAACAGAAGATCCTATTTTTGAATTCAACAAAGCCATTATTGATGCTACGCACGATTTAGCAGTTGCCTACAAACCCAATACGGCTTTTTATGAAGCTTACGGAATTAAAGGTTGGTTGTCTTTAGAAAAAACAATTCGTTATATTAACGAAAACTACCCCGCTATTTTTACCATTGCCGATGCTAAAAGAGGCGATATTGGGAATACGTCTTCGATGTATGCCAAAGCATTCTTTGAGGATTTGAATTTTGATTCGGTAACCGTAGCGCCGTATATGGGTAAAGATTCGGTAGAGCCATTTTTAGCTTTTGAAGACAAACACACGATTATGCTGGCGTTGACTTCGAATGAAGGTGCGTTTGATTTTCAAACTTTGAATGTCAATGGAACGGAATTGTACAAGCAAGTTTTAGAAACATCTAAAACTTGGAAAAACAGTCACAACTTGATGTATGTTGTGGGTGCAACCAAAGCAGAATATTTTACGGAAATTCGGAAAATAGTTCCTGATAGTTTTCTATTAGTTCCTGGAGTAGGAGCGCAGGGAGGAAGTTTATCCGAAGTTTGTAAATACGGAATGAATGCCCATGTAGGCTTGTTGATTAATTCGTCAAGAGCTATTATTTATGCTTCTAATGGGACGGATTTTGCCGAAAAAGCAAGAGCTGAAGCTTTGCAAATGCAGCAAAAAATGCAGGCTATTTTGAGCTAACGTAGTTTTAATTTCTATATTTACAAAAAAAAGACCCCTTGATTAATTATACCATTTACGAAAACAAAGACAGCGACCAATGGGTGACTTTTGTTCATGGGGCTGGTGGTAGTTCGTCTATTTGGTTCAAGCAAATTCGTGATTTTCAAAAAGAATACAACGTATTATTATTGGATTTGCGAGGGCATGGAGAGTCGAAAACCAATTTAAAAAAGGCTTTCAAACAAAAATATACTTTTTCGGCTTTAGCCAATGACATTTTAGAAGTGTTGGATTATTTGCAAATTCAGAAGTCGCATTTTGTAGGGATTTCGTTAGGTACAATTTTAATTCGCCAGTTGGCCGAAATGTACCCAGAACGCGTGCAAAGTATGATTATGGGGGGTGCTATTTTGAAAATGAATTTTCGCTCTCAAATCTTAATGTTTGTGGGGAATGTATTCAAATATGTTTTGCCTTACTTGGTATTGTATCGCTTTTTTGCCTTTGTTATTATGCCGAATAAAAATCACAAGCAATCCCGAATCCTCTTTATCAACGAAGCGAAGAAGTTGTACCAAAAAGAATTCATTAAATGGTTCAAATTGACTGCCGAAATTAATCCAGTGTTGCGATGGTTTCGTCAAGTAGAATTGAATATCCCTACCTTGTATGTAATGGGAGAGGAAGATTATATGTTTTTACCCGCAGTTCGTAAAGTAGTTGAAAGTCATTATCGAAGCTCTAAACTGTGTGTGATACAAAATTCAGGACATGTGGTCAATGTAGAGCAGCCTATTTTGTTTAATACCGAGGTGCTTTCCTTTATTAAGATAAACCATTAAAAAATGCCGATAACTTTTTAAAGCTATCGGCATTTTCATAACTAACCAAAACCAAAATAATAAATAACCAGTTTATTATCACTGCAAATATCATAAATGATTGATAGTAGTAGTGTTAAGGTTTTGTTATTAGTTTGTTGAAGCTTCGTTAAGTTTTTTACAACTAAGAAAAAACTACTGTTTTGTTGTTGTACACAATCGTTTTACGTTCAGAATGTAGTTTTATGGCTCTAGCTAAAACCATTCGTTCCAAGTCGCGTCCTTTCATGATAAAGTCCTCAATAGAATGACTGTGGGAAACACGTGTAATGTCCTGTTCAATAATTGGACCTTCGTCTAATTCTTCGGTTACATAATGGCTCGTTGCTCCAATAATTTTTACGCCACGTTTAAAAGCCGAATGATACGGTTTTGCTCCTGGAAATGCAGGTAAAAATGAATGGTGAATATTGATGATTTTATTTTTATAAGCGGCAATCAAATTCGGTGTAATAATTTGCATATAACGTGCTAGTACTACAAAGTCAATTTGATGCTTTGCTAATAAATCTAATTGTTGTTGTTCTCCTTGAGCTTTAATTTCTTTAGTGAAAGGAACGTATTCAAACGGAATTTCAAAACGTTCTGCTACTGATCTTAAATCTTCGTGGTTACTTATAATTAAAGGAATTTCAAGATTCAATTCGCCAGCACTATAACGGCCTAAAATATCATACAAACAGTGGTCGTATTTAGAAATAAATAATGCCATACGTGGCTTTTGATCCTGCGAATAAATTTCCCAATTCATGTTGAATGGATTGGCTAAATGAGTTTCAAAATGCGATTTAATCGATTCTAAATTCCAATCTTTAGCACTAAACTCACATTCTAAACGCATAAAAAATACATTTTCATCTGCATCTACGTGTTGGTCTAAGTAGGTAATATTTCCGTCAATCGAGGCAATATAATTGGTAACTGTGGCAATAATCGATTTTTGGTCTTCGCAGTGAATAAGTATCGTAATTCGTTGCATATATTTTATTTTGGAACTCGTTGTTAATTGTTAATCTGGTTTCAAATCTAAACTTATTTTTCAATTGAATCACCTCATTTTTAAAACAATCTGAAGTGGAATTGTTTTAGAAAATTGGGTTTAAATTTTGTCAATTTTTAAATAGCCAATATGAAATGGGTCGTCTTTTAAAGGAACTTCAGAAGGTGTAATTTGTATTGAATAGTTCTCTTTAAAAATTGGAGCTAAAATATCATTAACATTGTAAATATCATCTACATCGATGCCGTATTTATCATCAATATGAGAGACGGCTCCTTCAAAACTAAAGTGCTTATAGAAAGTAGTGGCTTTAGCTACTTTAGCGGCTAAACCTAAACTTTCGGCTACTGCCAATGTTTTGTAATGGTACTCTTCAAATTCATTTTCTTTATAGCCTCCTAAATTAATGAAGAATAATTTTTCGTTGTTTTCGATTATGTTTTTAGGCTCGATTGTAATGGAAAAGTTGTCAACTGCTGTTACTTCGCGCCAAGCATCGATATGAAATTTTCCTTTGGCTTCAGGCCAAAAAGCATCCATTTGCGGAATTAATTCTTTTAAAGAATTTCCTATTCCGAAAAAAATATCGTGTTGTTCGGTATATCGGCCTTCGGGAGTACAACCCAACATGACCATATAAAGTTTTAGTGTATTTGTCATAAAAACAAAAATAAGGGTTTTTTACTATCTGAAATGAAAGGAGTTGTGAATTTATTGCAAAAAAAAGTGTCTTCTTTTGGAAGACACTCATTTGATATAATTGGAATTAGATTACAAAGCTGATTTTACAGTTTTGATAATTCTAGCAGCAATTTTGTATGGATCTCCATTTGAAGCTGGTCTTCTGTCTTCCAACCATCCTTTCCATCCTTTTTGAACAGTGATTAATGGAATACGGATTGAAGCTCCTCTATCAGATACTCCGTAAGAGAAATCGTGGATAGATGCAGTTTCATGTTTACCAGTCAAACGTTGGTCGTTGTATGCACCATAAACAGCAATGTGTTCTTTAGTTACAGGACGGAACGCTTCACAAATTCTTTCGTAAGTAGCTTGATCTCCACATGTTCTTAAAACATTGTTAGAGAAGTTAGCATGCATACCAGAACCATTCCAGTCAGTATCACCAAGTGGTTTTGGGTGGTATTCAATATAGTAACCATATTTTTCAGTCAAACGGTCTAATAAATATCTAGCAACCCAGATTTCATCACCTGCTTTTTTAGCTCCTTTAGCAAACAATTGGAATTCCCATTGTCCACAAGCCACTTCTTGGTTAATTCCTTCGAAGTTAATTCCAGCAGCAATACATAAATCAGCATGCTCTTCAACTAATTTTCTTCCGTGAGTATTTTTTCCACCAACTGAACAGTAGTACATACCTTGTGGTGCAGGGTAACCTCCAACAGGGAATCCTAAAGGCAATAAAGTTTTAGTATCCATGATGAAATATTCTTGCTCAAAACCAAACCAGAAATCATCATCCTCATCGTCGATAGTTGCTCTACCATTAGAAGGGTGTGGAGTTCCGTCAGCATACATAACTTCTGACATTACTAAATATCCATTGATACGAGTTGGATCTGGATAGATTGCAACTGGTACTAATAAACAGTCAGAAGATCCACCTTCAGCTTGTTTTGTTGAAGACCCGTCAAAAGACCAGTTTCCAATTTCTGCTAAAGTTCCTTGAAAGTTTTCGTGCTCTTCCACTTTAGTTTTACTTCTAAGATTTTGAGTTGGTTCGTAACCATCTAACCAAAGGTACTCTAATTTAATTTTAGCCATGATAATATAAATTTATTTTGTGATTCAAATTCTGGTACAAATTTAAAATATTTTTTCAGTGCTAAAAAAAAAGGGGGTGTTTTTTATAATGCAATAAGTTACTTTTCACAGAACTGCATTTTATTGGGGGTATATTTAAAAAATATCAATTTTTTGTACTTATAAAAAATAATTTCGCAATGGTCTCTCTTGATTTTATATTATTTATTATTGTTTATCTTTGCTTTACTTAGTGAAAATGAGTATTTAATAATTTAAAATTGTCAAAATGTCAACATTACGTTTTCAAGCTTTGAGAGAAGCCTCTACTAGAAAGCCACTACACTTTGAAGAGACTGAAAAAAAATCAATTATTTTCGGTTCTAATGTTTTTAATGCCAAAGCGATGAAGCAGTATTTGACTTCTGAGGCTTATAAAGCAGTTCAAGGTGCTATTCAACACGGAACTAAAATTGATAGAAAGATTGCTGATTATGTAGCAATGGGAATGAAAGAATGGGCACTTTCTAAAGGAGTAACTCATTATACGCACTGGTTTCAACCATTAACGGGTACTACGGCTGAAAAGCACGATGCTTTCTTTGAGACTTCGTATGATGGAAGTGATCCTGTAGAAAAATTTGGCGGAGCGCAATTGGTACAACAAGAACCAGATGCATCTAGTTTTCCAAATGGCGGAATTAGAAATACTTTCGAAGCAAGAGGATATACCGCTTGGGATCCAACTTCTCCAGCGTTTATTTTTGGAACTACTTTATGTATTCCAACCGTTTTCATTTCGTACACAGGAGAAGCTTTAGATTATAAAACACCTTTGTTGCGCGCGTTGACTGTAATGGATGATGCGGCTACCGAAGTTTGTAAATATTTTGACAAAAATGTTAAGAAAGTAACGGCTACTTTAGGGTGGGAACAAGAATATTTCTTGGTGGATCGTTCTTTAGCAAAATCGCGCCCTGATTTAATGATGACAGGTAGAACGTTGTTAGGACATACATCAGCAAAAGGACAACAATTGGATGATCATTATTTTGGTTCTATTCCTACGCGTGCGTTGACGTACATGAGAGATTTAGAGCAAGAGTGTATGTTACTAGGAATTCCGGTTAAAACTCGTCATAACGAAGTGGCACCAAACCAATTTGAGTTGGCGCCTATTTTTGAAGAAACGAATTTGGCGGTAGACCACAACTGTTTGTTAATGGATGTGATGGAAAAAGTGGCAGAGCGTCATGATTTCAAAATTTTATTCCACGAGAAACCATTCAAAGGAGTTAATGGTTCAGGAAAACACAACAACTGGTCATTGGCTACTGATACTGGCGTGAACTTGTTGAGTCCAAGTAAAACACCAATGAGTAATTTGCAGTTTTTGACTTTCTTTATCAATACAATTAAGGCGGTAAATGATAATGAATCCTTACTAAGAGCTTCTATTGCGACGGCAAGTAATGACCATCGATTGGGAGCTAATGAAGCACCTCCAGCTATCATTTCAGTATTTATTGGAGATTCATTGACTAAAGTTTTAGCTGAATTAGAAGGGGTTACAACTGGAAAATTATCTCCTGAAGAAAAAACAGATTTAAAATTGAATGTGGTAGGTAAAATTCCAGATTTAATGTTGGATAATACCGACAGAAATAGAACGTCTCCATTTGCCTTTACCGGAAATAAATTTGAGTTTAGAGCGGTGGGTTCTTCTGCCAATTGTTCCAATGCTATGACTACTTTGAATGCTATTGTGGCGAAACAATTGCGTGATTTTAAAGTAGAAGTAGACACTTTGATTGATGAAAAAAGCATGAAAAAAGATGATGCTATTTTCAACGTTTTAAGAGAATACATCAAGCAATCTAAAAAAATCTTGTTTGAAGGTGATGGGTACAGCGATGCTTGGGAACAAGAAGCGGCTAAAAGAGGGTTGAGTAATTACAAAACGACTCCAGAAGCTTTAAAAGCTAGAGCGTCTAAACAAGCCTTGGATTTGTTCTCTGAACTAGGAATTATGAATCATGTTGAGGTAGAGGCACGTTACGAAATCGAGTTGGAAGAATACACTAAAAAAATCCAAATTGAAGGTCGTGTTTTAGGAGATATAGCTCGTAATCATGTGATTCCAACAGCAATTCGTTACCAAAATACCTTGATTGAAAACGTTCGTGGTTTGAAAGAAATTTTTGGAAAAGATTTTGAAAGCGTTTCTAAAGAGCAAATCGCGATTATCAAACAAATTTCAGCTCATATTGAAGGCATCAATACCAAGGTGGAAGAAATGACTGATGAAAGAAAAAAAGCAAATGGTTTAACAGATGCTCAAGCAATGGCCGAAGCCTATTGCAATAAAGTAAAACCGTACTTTGATATCATTAGAAATCACTGTGACAAATTGGAATTGTTAGTCGATAACGAATTATGGACGCTGACAAAATACAGAGAATTATTGTTTACTAAATAATAATTGGATATATTTTAAAAAAAAAGCCTCTCTATTTTAGGGAGGCTTTTTTTAAGTTTTTTATTATATTTGATTAAGTCCAAAGTTAGGAGGTTTTGCGCAGCGGGAGCAATATTTATGGAATAAATTTTCTCAATTTATATAATCTTATTATGAAAATTTTACTTTTTAATCTAATTACCATTTTTTTTCTTATTAATGGGATAGATAAGAATCCAAATATGGAGATTAAGATTTTGAATTCAAATCTAAAAAATGGAGATACAATATTAATTGAATTTAAAAACAATACTAAATATAATTATTGTTTTTTAATTGATGCAAATTACTACAATAGAGATGTTTATTTTAATAGAAATAAATTTCAAAATCCTAAAGTTGTATTATATGATGATTCAAATAGGAGTTTTGGTGTAATTTGGGAAATTAAAGATTCTGGATTTCATAATGATACTATTTATTTTAATAAAAATAATTTTTTAAGCAAGAGGTCAGATACTTTAATAGTTAATGAATTTAATTTATATTCAAAACTATATAAAAAAGGACGATTTAATAATACATTAACTTTTTATAAAGTTAGAGCAGGTAAATCATTTAAATTAAAGATTCCTTTTCATTTAGTTGTTGAGTATCTAAAAGATAATGTTCATAGTTATTATGAAATAGATAAATCTAAAAAATATAAAGGACGAATAGAGTATTTTATAAAACAGAATTATATAAATAAGTATGTTTCTAAACATAAAATCGATTCTATTGAAAATCAAGGCTATAAAATTTTTACTGGAAGTTTAAAATCAAATAAAGTGCCATTGCTTTTAAACTAATTTTTCTGTAGATACTAAAAATATTTTTAATTTGTTTCCCTACCGCAACGGATGGCGCGGATTTGCAAATCCGAGCTATCGGGAGCGGAGGGAAAAATAGATGAATCACTTGAAAATTCTACTTAGGCAAAAGCCAAAAAAATAATTATCTTTGCCGAAAATACATTTTGCCGAAAGGCAGACTACACCACTAACTACATGAGTTCAGATACTTCAAAAAGATACGCACAACGCGGTGTTTCGGCATCTAAAGAAGATGTGCATAACGCTATTAAAAATATTGACAAAGGATTGTTTCCGCAAGCCTTTTGTAAAATCGTTCCCGATTATTTAACCCAAGACGCCAAGTATTGTTTGATTATGCATGCTGATGGTGCAGGTACTAAATCGTCTTTGGCCTATATGTATTGGAAAGAAACGGGCGATATTTCAGTATGGAAAGGCATTGCGCAAGATGCGTTGATTATGAATATTGATGACTTGTTGTGTGTGGGAGCTACGGATAATATTTTGCTTTCTTCTACTATTGGAAGAAATAAAAACCTAATTCCAGCAGAAGTCATTTCGGCTATTATCAATGGAACCGAGGAGTTGATTAAAGAATTGGATTCTTTTGGAGTAACCATTCATTCTACAGGTGGGGAAACGGCTGATGTAGGCGATTTAGTTCGTACTATTATTGTTGATTCAACGGTTACAGCAAGAATGCCACGCACTAAAGTAATTGATAATGCCAACATTCAAGCGGGAGATGTAATTGTAGGTTTAGCCTCTTTTGGACAAGCCACTTACGAAAAAAGTTACAACGGAGGGATGGGAAGTAATGGTTTAACTTCGGCACGTCACGATGTATTTGGGAAGTATTTGGCACAAAAATATCCAGAAAGTTTTGATTCGGCTGTGCCTGAAGAATTGATTTATTCGGGTCAGGTTAACTTAACAGATGCAGTTGAAAATTCTCCTATCGACGCAGGGCAATTAGTGCTTTCGCCAACCAGAACCTATGCGCCGATTATCAAGAAAATTTTAGACAACTATTCTTCAAAAGAAATTCACGGAATGGTACATTGCAGTGGAGGAGCGCAAACTAAAATTTTACATTTTGTAAATAATCTACACATTATAAAAGATAATTTGTTTCCAGTTCCGCCATTGTTTCAATTGATTCAAGAGCAATCTAAAACCGACTGGAAAGAAATGTACCAAGTATTCAATTGTGGTCACCGAATGGAATTGTATGTTCCTGAAGCAGTGGCCCAAGATATTATTGCCATTTCAAAATCGTTTAATGTTGATGCCCAAATTGTAGGTAGAGTGGAAGCTTCAGAGACTAAAAAATTAACTATTTCTAGCGAATACGGTACGTTTGAGTACTAAATTAGTTTATTATTTCTAAACTAATAAACCATAAACTTTAAACTATTTAAATGTACGAATTAGTATTTTGGCAGTATCAGGAAGGGATTTATTTGAACCATCAATTGGTTTACGAATCTTTGATAGAACAAGAAATGGTTGAGGGTTTGGAAGAATTACCTGTAACTGTGATACTCAATCGTATCGCCAGTGTTTTTTCTAGTTGGGAAAAAGTAGACGATAACAGTTGGAAAAATTCCAAAGGAAAAGGTGCTTTTCAAGTGAAGACTACTTCACAAAGCATTCAAATTGACTGTTATGGAACCGAAGGAAAAACAATGGAATTATTGGCTGCTACTTTGGAAGAATTCAAATGTCCTTGTTACGATCCTCAAGTCCCTATTCGTTTTGACGAAATGAATGAATAAGGTTAAGAAATAAATGCGAATGATAGTTTTATTATTCTTCTTTTCCCTTTTCTTCTCCTTTTTTAAACCCGATTAATTGTCGGTATTTTGATTCTGTTTCTTTTAATTCAGCCTCTAGTTGTTTGTATTGACTAATATCTTTTAGGGTAATAATTGCTGCGACCACCTTATTGTCTTGATCAATTAGTGGTTTGCCACTAATAAGGAGTCTTCTTTTTTCTTGGGTATTAGGATTCCAAAGCACTAAATCAATGTCATTTGTTTCTTCTCCGAGTAATGCTCTTTCCATCGGTAAGTTTTGTGATGGGAAAATTGTTCTTTCATCGGGATAATACAATTCAAAATGGTTGATTAAATTGGGGGATATCTTCTCATCTTCTTCAATCCCAAATAACTCATTAGCCATTGTATTAGCTAAAATGGTTTTTTTATCAGTATTAGCTACTAAGATTCCTTCGTTAATGTTTTCAAGGATGATACGTAGTTTTTCTTCATTCTCATATAGTTGGTTAATGGTGTTTTTTTGTTCGTTTTCCAATTCAATTAAAGCTGTGATGTCTTGGGCTACCGCATATAATAATCCTGTTGAAGTATCGGGAGAAGTAGACCATTGAAGCCATTTTGTAGATCCATCCTTGCAGATGTATCGATTTTTGAATTGCGTTGTTATATCTCCTCCTTTCAATTTTGTAACTTCTTGTTTGGTGTTGTTTTTATCTTCCGGATGTACAAAATTGAGAAAAGGTTGGTTCAATAATTCTGTTTCAGAATATCCTAATATTTTGGAAGTGGCTGGGTTGACTTTTATAAATTTTTCCAACGTTGCAATTAGCATCATCTCAGTTGACATATTGAAGAGTTTATCAGAAGAAGCTAATGATTCTTCTAATTTTTTTCTTTCAGTAATATCTGTAGCAATACTTCCAATAGCGTATATCCTTCCAGTTGAATCGTATAAAGGAAATTTTATAGCTAAATAAGTATGTTCTCCATCTTCCTGTTCTACGGTTTCTTCGATTTTAATTTCTTTTAAAGCTTTAACTACTTCCATATCCGAATTTCGATTAGCATAGGCTAATTCGGGTGCTAAAAAGTCGGCATCTGTTTTGCCAATGATAGTACTACTATTTACTTGATATAAAGAAGCGAATTGTTTGTTAATTAAAAGATATTCCCCATTGATTCTTTTTATAAAGATTAGACTAGAAGCATTGTCAATTATAGATTGTAACAATTGTTGGTTTTCAAATAGTAATTTTTGTGAAATATTTTTGACTCTAAGTTGAGTTCGAATGATAATGTATACTACACTCAATAGTACTATTGAAAGAAGAAATAAGAATCCAATTGCCCAATCTAACATCTGATTTAAATTATCATTGCCTTGATTTTTAATCCTAGTAGTATAAGACCATACTAAAGCAATTACAACTAGTAAGTTGACTATAAAACCGAACAGTATTTTGTTTTCAAAAGTAATTTTCATGATATAATAATTATAGGTTAATGGTGAGTGATCTGAACTTGAGGATTAAGATATCCATTCCATCCTTCTGTCTTCTTTTTGATGTTTTCCAAAATAAAAAATACGACAACACTTATTATTGTTGCAAAAAAACACCAAACAGAGATGATATATTCTTCGTAGAAAAAGGTTGTGATTAGATACGATGTGATAATAGTAACTCCAATAATCCACATTCGTTTGACATTAGAAAGAAAAGCAGGTACAATGCTAGCCAAACCGTAAAGGAATTCGCCGTATCCTCTAAATGCAATAGGATATTCTTGGATATATGTAATATGATATCCAATTATTTTAGCTTGAACAGGATAAGTAATCATACAAAATCCTAAATAAAAAGCAATCAAACAACCGATAGTTACAAATGCATAATGCAAGCGTTGTTTTTTCTTAAAATGCTCTAATTTCATAATAGAAAGTGGTACCCAAATAGGCCAGATAACTTGTGCAAAATAGAGAAATATATAGGTAGATGGCTTTTGAATAAATTGAAATGCAGGATGGGTTAGCGAAAGCCAAACGAACCCTTCACTAATTTGTTGTATTGAAAATATAAGGGGAATAGTAGCAAAATAAATTTGTGGAGCTTGTTGTACTTTTTTGACAGAAGCTATCCCGATCGCTGCTAAAACGACACCTGCTCCGAAACTTGCATTGGCTGAAAAACACATACTTATTGACTTAAATAATTAAATAAAAGTTGTATTGAATACATTGTTGTATCAATGCTCCAATTAGTAGGGTTTTCTGAAAATAAATGAGAACAAATTTGGGGTGAATTTGATCCTTTTAGATTCAAATACAACAACTAAGATAAGAATTGTTTTTTAATTTAACAATTGGAAATCAGTATTTTATAATTGATTTATTTTAATTGAGACAATTTGTATTAATTTGAATAAAACTTCCCGAACTTTGCACCAAAATATCAAAACATGAAAATAAATCTAAAAAACGGCATTGATAAACTACTTTTTGGAATGAAACAAAAAGATGTGGAAGCCATTTACGGAAAGCCAGACCGCAATTATAAAGACGAAGACGACAATCAGATTTTAGTATACAATAAACTAAAAGCACGTTTGACTTTTTATCAAGAAGAAGATTTTAGATTGGGATATATTGTGGCTTCTGGAGCTGATTTGGAATTGTTTGGAAACACCATTATTGGCAAAAAAATAACGGAAGTTAAAAAAGATTTGGCGGCAAAAAATATTACCAAATTCACTCAAGAAGAATTTGATACGTTTGAAAACTATTTCAACGAAGAGCATTGGATTATTTTTCAAACTGAGTTTGAAGAAGTAGTGAAGTTTGAAATCGGAGCCATCATCAATGCGAAAGATGAGTTTGATTGGAAATTTGGAAAATAATAGTACAAATTGATTGCAATAAAAAATCCTCAACAATTTGTTGAGGATTTTTTATTTTGTCCCTGTAAAAAGGTTATTGTTTAGGAGTAGGAGCCTTATCTGAAATTTCCAATTCAAAAACTAAATTAGTATTGGGCGGAATTACTCCACCAGCACCTCTTTCACCGTAAGCCAATTTAGCAGGAAGGAACAATAACATTCTATCGCCAATGTTCATTAAACTCAATCCTTCTAAAAATCCAGGAATCATACCGTCTTTTTTACCTGCTTCAAAAGGAAAAGCTTGGTAACCATTTTGATTGGCACGTGCTTGGTTGAATTGTCCAAAAGTTGTAGCAACGTCTTCGAAGTTACTATCAAATAAGTTTCCATCTTCAAAATAACCAGCATATTTGAAATAAATAGTGCTTCCCGCAACTGGTTTTATATCAGTTCCTTTTTGTAAAAGAGCATATTGCAGGCCTGAAGCAGTGGTAGTAGCCGTAGCTTTAGTAGCTGCTAAATAAGCTGCTTTTTCTTTAATGACATTGCCGTATTTTTCTAAATAAATTCGTCTATTTTCTGCCTGAATAGCCGCTTGTTTGGCTCTGTTTTCTGCGTCAATAGCGGTTTGTTTTTTAGCATCATCTGCTTTGTTTGCATAGTAATCAGTGAATACTTTAACCGCATTAAATTTAGCAGCTAAAGCGCCTTTTCTACTAATAGTCACTTTAGTGATAACATCGTTTTGCTCTATTTTATTGACAACATCCATTCCCTGAGTAACATGACCAAAAACAGTATGTATTCCGTCTAACCAGGGAGTATCTTTATGAGTTATAAAAAACTGACTTCCGTTAGAAGCAGGGCCTGAATTAGCCATAGAAAGGATTCCTCCTTTACTGTGTTTTAAATCAGTGATTTCATCTTTAAAGGCATAACCTGGACCTCCTGAACCATTTCCAACAGGATCACCTCCTTGAATCATGAAATCTTTAATTACTCGGTGAAATTTTAAACCATCATAAAATGGTTTTCCTTTTAATTTTTCATCGGTTACGAAAGTGTTTTTCCCTTCTACTAAGCTGATGAAGTTGGCTACAGTAATAGGCGTTTTTTGGTATTCCAATTGTACTACAATAGTTCCTTTATTGGTTACAATATTGGCAAAAATTCCCTCTATAGTTTTTGGACTCGCCATTTGTGAAATAGCAGGTTTTTTTGCTGGAAGTCCTTTTTTTAATTTTTGTGCTTGTACACTTATAATTCCTAAAAATAAGAATGCTAAAAATTTAAATTTCATCTGGTCTGATTGTATTAAGTCTATTTATTGTGCTTTTAGTAATTCAATTTCAAAAATGATATTGGCGTTGGGCGGAATCACACCTCCGGCACCCGCTTCTCCATATCCTAATTTCGATGGGATAAAAATTACGGCTTTGTCTCCAAAAGCAAGTTGCTCAATTCCTTCGATAAATCCTGGAATCATGCCGTCTTTTTTACCTGCTTGAAAAGGGATAGGTTGGTAGCCGTTTTGTGCAGCTCTGTTCGGATCAAATGTTCCAAAAGTTTTGCATACACTTTCAATGCTGCTGTCAAATAGGGTTCCGTTTTCCAAGAAGCCTGCATAATGGATAAAGATTCCTGTTCCAGCTTTAGGTTTGGCACCACCACTTTTTTTAGTAATTACAAATTTTAAGCCCGACTTAGTTTTGGTAGCCTTGGCTTTTAAAGCAGCAAAGGATTTTACTTTGGCATCGATAACCGTTTTGTATTTTTCGTTAAAAATGCGTTTGTTCTCTGCGTCAATAGCGGCTTGTTTCTTTTGATTTTCGGCTTCAGCGGTAAAGTAATCATGAAATACTTTTACTGCATCAAACTTTTTAGCGGCATCTCCATTTCGAATGATGGTTACTTTACTCATATAATCATCTTGAAGAATTTTGTTTACAGCTTCCATTCCGTTGCCAACTACGTGACCAAAAATAGTGTGTTTTCCATCTAGCCAAGGCGTCTCGATATGGGTGATAAAAAATTGACTGCTATTCGTTGCAGGACCGTTATTGGCCATGGCCAAAACACCACCTTTGTCAAAACGCAAATCGGTAATTTCATCTTTGAAACGATAACCCGCATCGCCAGAACCTGTTCCAAGAGGATCTCCACCTTGAATCATAAAGTTTTCTATAACTCTATGGAATTTCAAACCATCATAAAAAGGTCGGTTTTTGATGTTTTCATTGGTAACAAAATCATTTTTACCTTCTGCAAGTGTTACAAAGTTAGCTACAGTAATTGGCGCTTTTTCATAATCCAATTGAACAATAATTTCTCCTTTGTTGGTTTCAATTTTGGCATACAAACCATCAGGTAAATTGTTGTTTTCTTCCTTACAAGAGTAAAAAGAAGCAATAATGGCTAAGGCAAATAAAAAGCTTTTTTTCATTTCAAATTAGTATTTAGTTTAAAGAATCGTTTTGAGTTTGGGAAACGGGATTAGTATCGGCTTTCATTTTTTGATCGTAATTGGCTTCCGACATAAAATCACGAAGGGTAACAATGCACAAAAGCGGTTTGTTTGTTCCAATTTTTTTATTGTCACCGTGATAGCCGTATCCCATGTGTGAGGTAAAAAGGAAATTGACTTTTTCCTTGCGGTGCATTAATTTAATTCCTTCACGCAAACCAGTCATAATATTTTGCTTGTCAACAAAATAGGTTTGAGGTCCTAATTCGCTTTTGGAATAGATTACATGTCCTTTTAAATCTTTCACTTCGTAGTCAAATAAGGCTACATCTCCTTTTTTAGGAGTTAATGTATCTTCAACGTTGACAGTTGCATAAGAATACCAAAAACCTTTTGAGGATGCAATGAATTTAATTTTTTTGTTTTGTCGTATAACCCGTGCAATCTCAGCTTCTTCTCCCGCAATTAATTTTTTGTTGCGATTCACAGATTGTTTCATAAAAGTCCCTGAGGCGTGAGAAATGGGTTTTCTTGCTTCTTGTTTGCTTTGACAACTTGTGATTGCTGTTAGCAATAGAAGTACTGCTATGGCTACTGTTTTTTTTAAGTTTCTCATGATTTAGATGGGTAAGTTTTTGACTAAATCTTCAAATTTTAGAATGGTATCTTCCATGGAGTTTTCTGATTTTCCTCCGGCAGCATTGATGTGTCCGCCTCCATTGAAGTTTTCTCTGGCAAATTGATTCACATCAAAATCACCTTGTGAACGGAAGGATATTTTAATGATTTTTTCGTCTTTATTTTCGATGAAAATCGCCGTAAAAATAATTCCTTTAATGCTCAATCCGTAATTGACAATACCTTCAGTATCACCTTTCACGTGGTCAAACGAATCCAACTCGTCTTGTGTCAAATAAGTGTAAGCTGTTTTATGCTCGGTATACACTTTCATATTTTGCAAGGCGCGACCTAAAATTTGCAAACGTCCAAACGAACTATTGTCAAAAAGCAAGGTAGGAATCACGGTGTTTTTTACCCCTAAATCAATTAGGTCAGCAATGATTCGGTGGGTAGTTCCAGTGGTTTTTGGAAAACGAAACGAACCTGAATCGGTTAAAATTCCAGTATAAATGCAAGTACCAATGTTTTCGTCAATGTCTGCTTTTTTGCCTAAAAAAGAAATGAAGTTGTACAGCATTTCGCAAGTAGAACCAAAATTAGTATCAGAGTAGGTGTAGGTAGCATAATCATGAGGAAATTGATGGTGATCAATCATGATGTACGGAGCTGTAAGTGTGCTTAGCACAGTTTCCATTTCTCCGGTACGGTGCAAAGCATTAAAATCTAAAGTGAAAATGACTTCGGCTTCTTCTAAAATTTGGGTACAAGAGGCTTTGTCTTTTTCATATATTTTTACGGTGTTAGCTCCCGGAAGCCACTCTAAAAAATGAGGCATTTCGTTAGGAGAAATCACAGTAGGTTGGTGGTTGTTTTTAAGTAAAAAATGGTACAAACCTAAGGTAGAACCCATGGCATCTCCATCGGGTCCGCGGTGTGGAATTATCGCAATTTTTTTAGGAGTGGATAATAACTCCTGAATCGCTTGAATGTCTTGTGTTTTCATAGATTGCGAAATTACATTTTTTTAATTTAAACGAAAAATCATTTAAATAATTAACCTAATTTTCACATGTTTAGAAAAGATCCAATCGAAAGCGATTTATTTTTTGGTACAAATGGTATTTAGGTCCTTTCACAATTTGCGAATGGTATATTCCAATAGACCCCGAAGCAAAATAAGCTACGACACAAGCAATTCCTATAAAAATACCACCTTCAATTCCAAACAATTCCATTCCCATAACCGTACAAGCAATAGGGGTGTGGGTAGCCCCAGAAAAAACGGCAACAAATCCCATGCCTGCTAATAGCGCAATTGGCAAAGGAATTACAACAGACAAAGCACTTCCTAAAGTAGCTCCCACAAAGAAAAGCGGCGTTACTTCGCCTCCTTTAAAACCAGCGCCCAATGTAAAACCAGTAAAGAGTATTTTTAAGAGAAAATCATACGACTCGTTCGGGGTTGAAAAGGCTTTCACGATTTCGGGAACTCCTAGTCCAATGTATTTTGTTGTCCCGATGAAAAAAAGGATTACCGCTAAAACAGTTCCGCCAATTAGGGGCCGAATCGGCGCGTATGGAATGTATTTTGAAAATAATCGGTTCCAAAAATGGGCTGTTCTGGAAAATAACAAGGCGGCTAAGCCAAAAAGAATTCCTGCTCCGATGGTCCAAAGTAAATATATTCCATTCATTTCAGGAAGGGTAGCAATAGTGTAATGCGTATGTTTTACTTGCCAAAATTCCACCGTAAAATAAGCAGCATATGCTACTGCAAAAGACAAAATCACACTTTTGAAATTGATTTTACTAAAGTAGACCACCTCCAAAGCAAACAAAGCCCCCGCTAAAGGCGTTCCAAAAACGGAAGCAAATCCCGCACTAATCCCTAAAATAAGAATGGTTTTTCGGTCGTTTTTATCCAATTGAAACCACCTTGAAAATTGGTCGGCAATAGCGCCGCCCATTTGTACTGCGGTACCTTCTCGCCCCGCTGAACCTCCAACCAAATGTGTGATTAAAGTGCCAATAAGTACCAAAGGTGCCATTTTGAAAGGGATGGGTTGCTGCGGATTTTCGTATTCTTCTAAAAGTAAATTGTTGCCTTTGACTACCGAAGTTCCATAATAATGGTATAACAAACCAATGATTAAACCTCCGAGTGGCAATAACCAAATGATCCAAGCGTGATGTTCTCTAATTTGAGTGACCCATTCTAACGCCACTAAAAAGAAAGCCGATGCCGAACCTGAAAAAAGTCCTATCAAAGCACAAATGACCAACCATTGCAGTGAAAGGCGAAGTGTTTTTTGTAGGTTCATATTCTGGCTTAGTGAATTAAATGTGGTTCAAAAATAGTTTAAATTCAGTAATCATTGAAAAAACGGCATAAAAAAAGCCGTAACCAAATTAGTTACGGCTTCTTATTTTTTAGCAAGTACGTTTTATATTATTCAGCAACGACTGCTGTAAATTCAATTTCTACCAAATATTCTGGAGCAACTAATTTACTGATTTCATAAAAACCAGTAGTAGGTTTAATGTCTTTGAAAAAAGTAGCGTGTGCAGTCGCAACTGCTTCAAATGTGTTGATGTCAGTCGTGAAGATGCGAGTACGAATGACGTCTTTCATACTTACGTTTAGGTCTTCCAATACTTTTTCTACACGTTCTAAAATATTTAAGGTTTGTGCATGTGCGTCGTCAGCTTTTACTTTTTCGCCATCTACAATAGCGACAGTTCCAGATACTTCAATGATATTTCCAATGCGAACGGCACGACAATATCCCATTTTATCTTCCCATGGTGAGCCTGTCAAGATATTTTCTCTTTTCATTTTGAATGTTTTTAATACATAATTTATGTGGTGCAATTTACGATAATAGGATGAATTAGGAATTCGATTTTTTGACAAAAGAGGTTATATAATGTCACGTTTTTAAATCATTTGTTAGAAATTTCAACCTAGATTTTGTTAAGAAATTTCTAATACGTGAGTCACAAAAGGTATTTATACTATTTTTGTGGACACAAGTTTATCAGTTCGGTTTATAATGAAACAATTACTATTATGTATTGCAATTATGGGATGGGCATGGCAAGGACAAGCTCAGGCTGAGTTTAGTGCTAAGTTCAGAGCAATTCCTGTAGGAAAGTTTCCGATTACCCCTAAAAAGACAGCCGAACCTAAAAAAGTAGCACCACCTAATTCGGATATCCCTTCTATTAAAGCACCGAACGTTTTCAATAGTCCGGATGCGATGGTGAATAAACCTTCTCCTGCCAAAACCTATCAATTAGGACAGTCGAATACTTTTTCGATGGTGCCAAAAAATGAGTTTATTAGACCTGGAGCAGAAGTGGAAGCGCGTTTGAATAAAAAAGACGAAGATCCCGGTGCTATTGTGTACCGAAGAAATCAAAATTTAGGAGATTTTAAAACCAAAGCCGATAAAGCACGTGTGATGTATCGTGATGCCGAATATGTAGATGGTGATGTAATTCGAGTCTATTTGAATGATAAAGTTATTGAGAGTCAGGTAACATTAGAAGGTGCTTTTAAAGGTTTTGAAATTGTGCTTGAAAAAGGATTTAATAAAATTGATTTCGAAGCATTAAATCAAGGAACTTCAGGTCCTAATACAGCTGAATTTAGGGTGTATGATGATAAAGGAAGTTTGATTTCGGCAAGCCAATGGAACCTTGGGACAGGCTTTAAAGCAACGATTTTATTGGTCAAAGAATAAAAAAATATTTTTTTCAAAATCCATTTTTCAATTCCGAATTTAAAAAGTATTTTTGCGCATGCAACACAACGTACTTATTTTAGATTTCGGGTCGCAATACACACAGCTTATTGCGCGTAGAGTTCGCGAATTAAATATATTCTGCGAAATTTTTCCTTACAACAATTTTCCAACAGATTTATCACCGTACAAAGCCGTAATTTTAGGTGGAAGTCCTTTTTCTGTTCGTTCAGAAGATGCGCCACACCCTGATTTATCTCAAATCAGAGGTAAATTACCTATGTTAGCGGTGTGTTATGGAGCGCAATATTTAGCCCACTTTAGTGGTGGAGAAGTTGCTGCTTCTAATACAAGAGAATACGGAAGAGCGAATTTGTCTTTTATCAAAGAAGATGAAGTTTTCTTTCAAGGAATTTCTCCCAACAGCCAAGTTTGGATGAGTCATAGTGATAGTATTAAAGCTTTGCCTACTAACGGAGTTAAATTAGCTAGTACACACGATGTAGAATTTGCGGCGTATCGAATTGAAGGTGAAACTACCTATGCCATTCAATACCACCCAGAAGTATTCCATTCGACAGAAGGAACAAAAATGTTAGAAAACTTTTTGGTTAACATTGCTGAGGTACCTCAAAACTTTACTCCTAACACTTTTGTTACGGATATGGTAGCCGAACTGAAAGAAAAACTACAAGATGACAAAGTAGTTTTAGGTCTTTCTGGTGGAGTAGATTCAACTGTTGCTGCGGTTTTATTGAACCAAGCTATCGGTAAAAACTTGTATTGTATTTTTGTTAATAACGGTTTACTTCGTAAAAACGAATTCCAAAATGTATTGAATCAGTACAAAGGAATGGGATTGAATGTAAAAGGAGTAGATGCTGGAGATCGTTTCTTGTCAGAATTGGCAGGAGTGAGTGATCCAGAAACTAAACGTAAAATCATCGGACGTGTATTCATTGAAGTTTTTGATGATGAATCGCATTTGATTGAAGATGTAAAATGGTTAGCGCAAGGAACAATTTATCCAGATGTAATCGAGTCAGTTTCAGTAAAAGGACCTTCGGCTACGATTAAATCACACCATAATGTGGGTGGATTACCTGATTATATGAAATTACAAATTGTAGAACCTTTGCGTATGCTTTTCAAAGATGAGGTACGAAGAGTAGGGGCTACTTTAGGAATTGATCCAGAATTATTAGGAAGACATCCTTTCCCAGGGCCAGGATTGTCCATCCGAATCTTAGGGGATATTACTCCAGAGAAAGTACAAATTTTACAAGATGTAGATTCAGTTTTTATCGAAGGATTGAAATCTTGGGGATTGTACGATAAGGTTTGGCAAGCGGGAGCTATCTTGTTGCCAGTAAATAGTGTCGGAGTAATGGGTGATGAGCGTACATACGAAAAAGTAGTGGCGCTTCGTGCCGTAGAATCTACTGATGGTATGACGGCGGATTGGGTACATTTACCGTATGATTTCTTGATGAAAATTTCGAATGAAATCATTAATAAAGTAAAAGGAGTGAACCGTGTGGTATATGATATTAGTTCAAAACCACCTGCCACAATTGAGTGGGAATAATTAGCACTTAAATTGAAAGTTGTAATTGAAACGGTATCAGATTTTGTCATAAATTTGATACCGTTCGATTGTTTTAGAGGAGTTAGTTTGTCACGGATTATAAAGGGAGGTGTATTTTTAGAACGATTTGTCTTTATTAAGTGCAACTTAATTTTCTTAATTTCTTAATGGTTAAAAAATAATATTTTATTTATATGAACTGTTTTTTCAAAATACTTATTGTTGGACTTTTGTTTGCCAATGTAATTAGCGCCCAAGAAACTAATGTAATTCCAATCCAAAATAGTAGGTTACAGTTAGAAAAACCTTTGGTAAATCAATCGAAGAAGCTGGCTCTGCTGTTGCCTTTCAACTTGGCTAAGGTACAAGGAGATACTGTGAATACTATTGCAGACCGCTTAAAAAAAGACAAGTTTTTGAACATGACTTTGGATTTTTATTCGGGGGCATTGGTAGCGATTGACTCAGCGAAGCAATTAGGCGTTACGGTAGATGTTAGTGTTTTCGATTCGGAAGAAACCAAAAATAGTTCGAATGTAGCCAAACTGATTGCCGACCACCATTTAGAGAATTTTTCAGCAGTGATAGGGCCTTTTTATCAAACAAATGTAGAGAAAACAGCCGAATTGTTGAGCGCTAATCAAGTAGTGGTTATTTCGCCGTTATCAAAAGAAATGGGGAAATCGTATCCAAATCTGTTTCAAACGATTACATCGACTTCGTTACTTCGTTCCGCTATTTTTGATTTTATGCACTCCAAAAATGGAAATATCATTGCGGTGGTGGATAAGAAGAAAGTATCGGTTAAAAAATACATTGTAGAAAATCAAAAAGACGTTCGATTAGTAAGTTTAACGGAAATAGGAGCATTAATTCCTGAAAGTTTGTCGAGTAAATTGCAAAAAGACAGAATAAATTATGTTGTGCTAGAGACGGAAAGCACAGTTTTAATTAAAGCAACATTAAAACTACTTTTATCCAAACTAAAAGAATGTGCAATCCAACTTGTGATTCTGGAACCCAATGAAACTTTGGATACCGATGAGATTGAGTTTGCTAATTTGATGCAATTAAAATTACTATATCCATCAATGACACGCGAAAACAACAGTCCGGAAGCTGTAATATTCGAAAAGAATTACAAATTAAAAAATAAGGTAACTCCTAATGCGTTTGCTACTCGAGGTTTTGACGTGACTTTTGATGCGTTGATGCGTTTGTCTCAATCGAATAACTATTCTGAAAGTGCCTCTACCCAAGTAACGGAACAAGTAGAAAGTAAGTTTGATTATTTCAAAAATGAAACGGGAGGTTTTGCTAACAAAGGATTGTATCTTTTGTATTACGATGCTGACTTGACAGTTAAAGTAGCAAAGTAAATCCGATATGGAAAACGACCAAAAACAACTCATTAAATTAGCGCATACTAAAATGCCCTTTGGGAAATACGAAGGTTGGCATTTGATTGATTTGCCGGAATATTATGTGGTTTGGTACAACAATAAGGGATTTCCAAAAGGGGAGTTAGGACAACAATTGCAATTGGTGTATGAATTAAAATTAAACGGATTAGAAGATTTAATTCGCAACATAAAAAAGCGTTATCCAAAACTAATTTGATGAATAAAAAGTAAAATTATTGGATTGATAGCGCAGAGAAATAATAGTATAAAATTTTACATTTTCACATTTTTAAATTCGCATTTTCTCAATTTATAATTGTATTTTTGCGACGTTTTTTACACAACTACAATACAAACTAAAACAGAATGAATCAAACGAAATATATTTTTGTTACTGGCGGTGTAACTTCTTCTTTAGGGAAGGGGATTATAGCGGCATCTTTGGCGAAATTATTACAAGCAAGAGGATATAGAACTACCATTCAAAAGTTCGATCCTTATATCAATGTGGACCCAGGAACGCTAAATCCGTATGAACATGGAGAGTGTTATGTGACGGATGATGGTGCAGAAACGGATTTGGATTTAGGACACTACGAACGTTTCTTGAATGTACCCACTTCTCAAGCGAATAATGTAACCACGGGTAGAATCTATCTTTCGGTAATTGAAAAAGAACGTAGAGGAGAATTTTTAGGTAAAACCGTTCAAGTGGTTCCTCATATTACCAATGAAATTAAAGACAGAATGCAATTGCTTGGTAAGTCAGGTGATTACGATATTGTCATTACTGAAATTGGGGGTACTGTGGGTGATATTGAATCATTGCCTTACATCGAATCGGTTCGTCAATTGGTTTGGGAATTGGGAGAAAATAACGGAATTGTAATTCATTTGACGTTGGTGCCGTATTTGGCTGCAGCCGGAGAATTGAAAACAAAACCAACCCAGCACTCAGTAAAAACCTTGATGGAAAGCGGAATCAAAGCGGACATCTTGGTGTGTAGAACAGAACACGAGATTTCGGACGAAATTCGCAATAAATTAGCTTTGTTTTGTAACGTAAAAAGAGAAGCTGTTATTCAATCTATCGATGCTTCTACAATCTATGAAGTGCCTAACTTAATGTTAGAAGAAGGATTGGATGTAGTGGCGTTGAAAAAATTAGATTTACCTAAAAAAGCCGCTCCTGATTTGAAAAACTGGAATACGTTTTTGAAGCGTTTAAAAAATCCAAAACATACCGTGAATATCGGTTTGGTTGGGAAATATGTAGAAATGCAGGATTGTTATAAATCTATTTTGGAAGCCTTTATTCACGCAGGTGCAGCCAATGAAACCAAAGTAAATGTAATTTCAATTCATTCAGAATATATTGATGCATTGAACGTTAAAGAAAAATTAGCAGGATTAGACGCTGTTTTGGTAGCGCCTGGTTTTGGAGAAAGAGGTATTGAAGGAAAAATTGAAACGGTTCGTTATGTGCGTGAAAATAAAATTCCATTTTTCGGAATTTGTTTGGGAATGCAAATGTCAGTAATCGAGTATTCAAGAAATGTGTTAGGTCTTTCAGATGCTAATTCAACTGAAATGAATGATAAGACTTCTAATCCAGTAGTCAACTTGATGGAAGAGCAAAAAACAGTTACAGATAAAGGTGGAACGATGCGTTTAGGCGCTTGGAATTGTGATATTAAAGCAGGTACTTTAGCTCATAAAATTTACGGAACAACTTCTATTTCAGAACGCCACCGTCACCGTTATGAATACAATAGTGCGTATTTGGACCAATTGCAAAAAGCTGGATTGCTAGCTTCTGGAACGAATCCTCAAACCGGATTGGTAGAAATTGTAGAAATTGAAGACCATCCATTTTTCATTGGAGTACAATACCACCCAGAATACAAAAGTACAGTAGCCAATCCACACCCAATTTTTGTGAATTTTGTGGCAGCTGCAGTAAAAGCAAAGAAAAAATAATAGAATACCCCGTTTCTAAAAACAATAACTATTTTAAAAGTAAAATGGAAGAAAAAAAAATTGACCTGAATTCAATCATTGGTTTTGTATTGATTTTCGGAATCTTGATTTGGATTATGTATCAAAATCAACCTGATCCTAAAGCTATTGCCGCTGAAAAAGCTAAAAAAGAATTGGTTGCCCAAGCTGCTAAAGCAAAAGAATTGGCACAAAAATCAATTGAGAAGGCTGCTGTGGCTGTTGCTACTACAGGCGATTCAACTCAATTGGCTCAATTGCAAAAAACATTAGGAAACTTTGCTTATTCAGCAACATTACCTTCTGCTAAAGGTGATTTTACGACCATCGAGAATGATCTTGTAAAATTGAAAATTGCAAACAAAGGAGGTTTTATTGTAGAAGCTGTTTTGAAGAAATATGAAAAATTCAAAAAAGGCTCAGGTCAGTTAGTAGAGTTGATTAAAGATAATAATGCTAATTTGAACATTACTCTACAAACATCAGATAACCGATCTTTGAATACCAAAGATTTGTATTTTGAACCAAGCATATCAAAAGTAGGAGAAGATCAAATTCTTTCTATGAAATTGAAAGCGGGAGCTAATGAATATTTGGAATACAAATACATTTTGAAACCAAACGATTATATGATTGGCTTTGATGTTCGTTCTCAAGGGTTGAACAAAGTATTGAATACTGCCAAACCATTGGATTTAGAATGGAGTTTGAAAACCTATCGAAATGAAAAAAGTATTTCGTATGAAAACAGATATACAGAAGTGTATTTTGAGCACGAAGAAGGTAAAATTGATTATGTAGGTCAAGGTGAAAATAAAGAAGAAAGTGCTGAAAAAACTACTTATGTTGCTTTCAAGCAACACTTCTTTTCAACTATTTTGTTAACCAATACCCCTTTTGAGAAATCTAAATTACTATCAAATAATTTAGTTCACGACGAAGCAGTAGATACCATTTATACTAAACAATTTAAAGCTGAAATTCCTTTGGCATTCACCAATGGTGAATTGGATTATAAAATGAATTGGTACTTAGGACCTACAGATTATAAAACATTACACAGTTACGATAAGAATTTAGAGAAAATAATTTCTTTAGGTTGGGGAATTTTTGGATGGATTAATAAATTTATTTTTATCCCATTATTTGGATTTTTGAGTTCCTATATTGCTTATGGAATAGCCATTATTGTATTTACAATTTTGATTAAAATTGCGATGTCGCCAATTACGTTTAAATCATTTTTGTCTCAAGCGAAAATGAAAGTATTGCGTCCTGAGATTACTGAATTGGGTGAGAAATTCAAAAAAGACCCAATGAAGAAACAGCAAGAAACGATGAAGTTGTACAACAAAGCAGGTGTAAATCCAATGGCTGGTTGTATTCCTGCTTTGATTCAATTGCCATTCATGTATGCCTCATTTCAGTTCTTTCCATCGGCTTTTGAGTTGAGACAAAAAAGCTTCCTTTGGGCAGATGATTTGTCATCATTTGATGAAGTAATCCAATTGCCTTTCCGTATTCCTTTGTATGGAGATCATATTAGTTTGTTTCCAATTATGGCAGCAATTGCGATTTTCTTCTACATGAAAATGACTTCGGGTGACCAACAAATGGCAGCGCCACAACAGGAAGGAATGCCTGATATGGCTAAAATGATGAAAATTATGATTTATGTTTCGCCATTGATGATGTTGTTCTTCTTCAATAGTTACGGAGCTGGATTGAGTTTGTATAACTTTATCTCAAACTTGATTACCATAGGAATTATGATTGTCATCAAAAAGTATTTTATCGATAGTGATAAAATTCATGCTCAAATTCAAGAGAACAAATTGAAAGCGCCAAAGAAACCGAGTAAGTTCCAACAAAAATTGCAAGAAGCAATGGAACAAGCCGAAGCTCAGAAAGCGCAACGCAACAAAAAATAATTTCAAAAAAATCTCGATTCATTTCGGGATTTTTTTTGCAACACTAATTTTAAGTATAATAATTCCGTAGTACAAAATAAAATATGAGAAGTATAATAGTATTTTTGATCTCCTTACTTTTTAGTGTTTTACACGCTCAAACTGAGTCCAATAAACTAGATGCTAAAGGATTGAAACACGGCCTTTGGAAAGGGGTGTATGAAGAATCAAAACGACCTCGTTACCAAGGGACTTTTGAACATGGAAAAGAAGTGGGTGTTTTTCAATTTTTTGATGATACTCAAAAAGGAGATGTAATTGCCACGCGTGAATTTAACCCCAAAGACAATTCGGCTTATACTGTTTTTTATGACCAAAATAAAAACAAAGTGAGCGAAGGAAAAGTAGTCAATAAACTTTTTGAAGGAGAGTGGAAATACTATCATTATGCTTCACCAGCTATAATGACTACCGAAAATTATAAAAACGGAAAATTAGAAGGTGTACGAACGGTTTATTTTCTTAACGGAAAAGTAGCCGAACAAATTAATTACGTGAATAACCTAAAGCAAGGTGCTTATAAAAAGTATACCGAAAGTGGGGTTGTTTTAGAGGAATCGTTCTTTAAGAATAACGAGTACGACGGATTAGCTATTTTTAGAAATGATAGCGGAATTGTTGTTGCAAAAGGGATGTTTGCCAAAGGTTTAAAAACAGGAACTTGGGACGTTTTAGAAAACGGTAAATTAGTAAAAAAATCCAGTTCAGATTTGTCTCAAAAATCCAAAATCTCCCCAACTAAATAAAATCAATTCAAGCAAATGTTTCGTAACTTTGCATCCCATTTAATCCTAATATATTAGAAATGAAACGTGTAGTTGTTGGTCTTTCAGGAGGTGTTGATTCGAGTGTTGCCGCTTATTTGTTACAGCAGCAAGGCTATGAAGTGATTGGTCTGTTTATGAAAAACTGGCACGATGACTCGGTGACTATTTCTAATGAATGTCCGTGGTTAGAGGATAGTAACGATGCGCTTTTAGTAGCTGAAAAACTAGGAATTCCTTTTCAAACGGTCGATTTAAGCGAACAATACAAAGAAAAAATCGTGGACTATATGTTCAACGAATACGAAAAAGGACGTACTCCAAATCCCGATGTGTTGTGTAATCGCGAAATCAAGTTTGACGTTTTTATGAAAATTGCGATGAGTCTGGATGCTGATTATGTGGCTACTGGACATTATTGCCAGAAAAGCGAAATAGAGGTAGACGGTAAAAAAGTTTATCAATTGAAAGCCGGTGCCGATATTAATAAAGACCAATCTTATTTTTTATGTCAGTTGTCGCAAGAGCAATTGGCGAAAGCCTTATTTCCTATCGGGAATTTAACTAAACCTGAAGTACGCGAAATCGCGGCGGAGATGGATTTAATTACCGCCGAAAAGAAAGACTCTCAAGGATTGTGTTTTATCGGAAAAGTACGTTTACCTGAATTTTTACAACAAAAATTACAGCCCAAAGAAGGTGTGATTGTTCAAATTGACAAGAATCATCCCGTGTATCAGTCCATTCAACCTGAAGGACTTTCGTTAGAAGAACGTTTGGCGTTTGAAGCCACTAAAATCAAATATACTCCTGAAATGGGAAAAGTAGTGGGCAAACACCAAGGCGCTCATTATTTCACCATTGGGCAACGCAAGGGACTCAATGTAGGAGGAACAACCGATCCTTTATTTATTATTGCAACCGATGTTGCAACAAATACGATTTATACGGGTTTGACGAGTCAACATCCAGGGTTATTCCGAAAAGCGTTGTTTATTGCTAATTCAGAATTGCATTGGGTTCGTACCGATTTGGCTTTGGCCAAGGGCGAATCGATGGAAGTAATGGCGCGTATTCGTTACCGACAAGCGTTGCAAAAAGCCACTTTGTACCAATTTGAAACCGGTATGTATGTCGCTTTTGAAGAACCACAATCAGCGATTACCGAAGGACAATTCGTAGCTTGGCATTTAGGAGAGGAATTAGTGGGTTCGGGAGTAATTTCTTAATTTAGTATTTTCGTAGTAATTTTAGATTTAGTATACCGAATTTAAAATAATTGCGTTAGAATGGTTAAAGAAGTCATCTATGAGAATCGTCTATCTATTTCTTTTATTGCTAACCACTTCGGTAGGATTTTCACAAGAAGATGCTTGGGTTTATTTTACTGCCAAACCCAATACACAAACGTATTTTGATGCGCCTTTGCAAATGCTTTCGCAAAGAGCTTTAGATAGAAGAGTCAGACAAAACATTCCTTTGGACTCTAAAGATGTCCCTATTCCTAAATTATACATCAACCAAATTAAATCCGCTAACGGAATTACGGTAAAAGCTCAGTCCAAATGGTTGAATGCCTTGCATGTTCGAGGCACAGTTACTGCAATCAATGCTTTAAAAAATCTTGCTATTGTAGAAAAAGTAGTATTTGCGAATCGTTCGTTAAATCCAACAGCTAAATTGATTAGTACTGCAAAACTTAAGGCCGTTAGCAATAAATTGGAAACACAAGTCGATTTTGCTTATGGCTCTTCGGCTAATCAAATCCAGATGCTAAATGGGCAAGTTTTACATCAACAAAATTATACGGCTTCAGATAAAATTATTGCCATTATGGATGCGGGTTTTCCAGGGGTGAATACTGCGCAACCTTTTCAACGCTTACGAGATCATAATAAAATTCTAGGAGGTTATGATTTTGTACATCGTTCTGCTAATTATTATTCTGGAAATCATCATGGCACTATGGTACTTTCCAGTATGGGTGGCTACAAAGAGAACGCTTTGGTGGGAACTGCTCCCGATGCGTCTTATTATTTGTTTATTACAGAAGACACCGCTTCTGAAAATCCCATTGAGGAATCACTTTGGGTGGAAGCTGCTGAGAAAGCTGATAGTTTAGGTGTGGATGTAATCAATACTTCTTTAGGTTATTTTGGTTATGACAATCCGAATTATAGTCACACTTATGCTGATATGTCGGGAAATACAAATTTCATTTCTAAAGGTGCTAATATTGCTTTTTCAAGAGGGATGATTGTAGTGGCATCGGCAGGGAATGAAGGTGGTACTTCAGAACCACATGTAGGTGCACCCGCAGAAGCAACGGATGTAATTGCAGTGGGTGCAGTTACCGCTTCAAAAGTATTGGCCAGTTTTAGTTCAATTGGACCTTCTTATGATGGTAGGGTCAAGCCCAATGTTATGGCGCAAGGTCAAGCGGCAGTGCTTTCAGATGAGTATGGGAATATAGTCACGGCCAGTGGAACCTCGTTTTCAGGACCTATTTTGGCGGGAATGATAGCTAGTTTTTGGCAAGCTTTTCCAAATAAAACCAATCAAGAAATTAGACAATTGGTTCAAGCTTCAGCGGATCGATATGGTAGCCCAAATACTCAATTTGGCTATGGAATACCCGATTTTAGTTTGGCTTTAGCCAATGGACAATTGACCAAAGACGATTTTGTAGTGTATCCCAACCCCAGTGCAGATGTGATCCAATTTAATTTGCCAGAAAATAAAACTATTGGAACCATAGGCATTTACTCTATTTTGGGACAAAAAATAAAATCACAAGAAGTGGCTAATCGATTTGTTACACTTTCTGTAGCCGATTTGCCAAAAGGAATTTATTTTTATACATTCGAATCAGAAGGATTTTCTAAGTCGGGTAAAATCATTAAAAAATAGTTCGTTATGAATAGCATTACAAGTCTTTTTAAAATTAAATACCCTATTATTCAAGGTGGAATGATCTGGAATAGTGGTTATAAATTAGCCAGTGCTGTGAGTAATGCGGGTGGTTTAGGATTAATTGGTGCGGGTTCTATGTATCCTGAAGTATTGAGAGAACATATTCGGAAATGCCAAAAAGCTACCTCAAAACCTTTTGGGGTAAATGTACCGATGTTGTATCCTAATGTGGAAGAAATTTTTAAAATTATCGTTGATGAAGGAGTAAAAATTGTTTTTACTTCGGCAGGAAATCCCAAAACGTGGACGCCTTATTTGAAAGAAAATGGTATAACGATTGTGCATGTAGTGAGTAGCTCTACTTTTGCCCTAAAGGCTCAAGATGCGGGTGTAGATGCTGTGGTAGCAGAAGGATTTGAAGCGGGAGGACACAATGGTAGAGAAGAAACTACTACACTTACTTTGATCCCGATGATCAAGGAAAAAATTACAATTCCACTGATTGCTGCTGGAGGAATTGCTACCGGTAGAGGAATGCTTGCTGCTATGGTGCTAGGTGCTGATGGAGTACAAATGGGTAGTCGTTTTGTAGCTTCGGTGGAGTCTTCGGCTCACGATAATTTTAAAAATACGGTTATTACTGCCAAAGAAGGAGACACCCAATTGACTCTCAAAGAATTGGCTCCTGTTCGTTTGATTAAGAATAAATTTTACCAAGAAGTACAAGAATTGTATGCTAAAGGCGCTACCAAAGAAGAATTAATCCAATTGTTAGGTCGAGCTAGAGCAAAAAGAGGTATGTTTGAAGGTAATTTGGACGATGGCGAACTAGAGATTGGTCAAATTGCAGGGTTGATTCACGAGATACAACCTGTCAGTAAAATTTTTGAAAACATCATTACTGAATTTCAATTAGCACAAAAAGAATGCACACAATGGACTTTTTAATTCTAACGAATGAATAAAATAATTGGATATCTATTTTTTCTTTTCCTAAGTCTAGGATGGCAACAATCCTATGGGCAGGTGTACCAATTTAGTACTTCTGGATTCAGTGTGTTAGAAAAAAATCAGAAAGGAAAATGGGGTAATTGGTCTGATTTAGAATTGTCAAAAATGATGGTTTCTTTGGATACTAATAAGAATAGAATTATAATTTATTCTCAGGTGATTCAATTGTTTGAAATTGTAGAATATCTGCCAGCTACCGAAAATGAAACGGATATTGTGTACAGTTTTAGTTGTAAAGATAATGATGGAGTGGATTGTACCTTATCTATTATTACCCGCAAAAAACAAGACAACCGGAAACAGTTGTATATCAATTACGGTGACCAAATTATAGTCTACAATATTTTCAATATGAATTAGCTAAGCGATTTCAATATCTTTTATGAATTCATCGTATTCGGCATAAAACAATTCTAGAGCAGCCATTTTTTCGTTGAAAAAGTCAAAAATGGTATCCCAATAATTACGATTACTAACACTTACTCCGTTTTGTTCTACCCAAATTCGGCTTATGGTTTTACCGTTTTCCAAATAGTAATTTTTTTCAAAAACCAAATCAGATACAAACTCTTCTTCTAGAATGTTTTTTAGGGCTTCCAATTTTTCAAAGTAAGCGATACGTTTTTCGTCGTTGCGAGGCTCAATGTCGATAAGTACTTGTGCTTTTTTATTGTCAACATAAAATTTAAATGCAAAATCTTTGATTTTGGTATCATACAACAGCCATTTTCTAGGATATTTTTCGGCGAAGGCAATCCAAAATTCGCGTTTCAATCGTTGAGCTTCCTCTTTACTGTACATAGGTTTTTGTTTTGGTAGCAGAAAGTTTGCGTACTTGCTTTTTCTAAACTATATTTATATGTTGTTTGTTCCTGCAAAAATAGGTTTTGATTATGGATTTTCAAGAATTTTTACAGTTTGTTCCTAAATTAATTGCAGCCAATCTTCCTGCAACGGCAGCCCATGCTAAAATGGCTCCTTTAGAACGTTTGGCTAATTTGGAAAACCCTTCTTTTGCAAACAAGAATCCAAGAACTGCTGCGGTATTGATGCTGTGTTATCCAAAAAATGGAGTAACCCATTTAGTTTTGATTGTTCGCAACTCGTATAAAGGCGTGCATTCTGCACAAATTGCTTTTCCAGGAGGCAAGTACGAACGAGAGGATGCTGATTTTGCAGCCACTGCGATTCGGGAAACCTATGAAGAAGTGGGTATTCATCCCGACAAAATAGCGATTGTAAAATCATTTACTGAAGTGTATATTCCGCCGAGTAATTTTATGGTATATCCTTATTTAGGAATTTGCAATGAAGAAATCACATTCACTCCAGATCCTTTGGAGGTCGCAGGAATTATTGAACTTCCGTTAGCCACTTTTTTGAGTGACACCATAATTGTAGAAACCCAAATGCAGACTTCGTATGCTGATTCAATTGTGATTCCTGCTTTTGAAATAGAAAGTCATATTGTTTGGGGAGCTACTGCTATGATGTTGAGTGAGTTGAAAGAAGTCTTTGTGAGTACTTTTAATTTATAATTTTTTCTGGTTAGCAGTGCATTTGTACCCAAAAATAATTTTTGTATGTTTGTTTCATAAATATTTTTAAAATTCACCTTATTTATGGGATTGTTAAAGAGAAATCCTTTTGGTCATATCCTATTTATTAAAAAGTGGCTCATCCGAATTTTAGGATGTTTGACTCACAGACGCTACAGAGGATTTAACGAATTGCAAATTGAAGGTTCTGAAATTATTAAGGACTTACCCGATACTAATGTTTTGTTTATCTCCAATCATCAAACCTATTTTGCTGATGTGGTTGCTATGTTTCATGTGTTCAACGCTAGTTTGAGCGGGCGCACCGATTCAATTAAAAATGTAGGGTACTTGTGGCAACCTAAAATGAATATTTATTATGTTGCCGCAAAGGAAACGATGCAGGCGGGATTGTTACCACGAATTTTCGCTTATGTAGGCGCTATTACAGTTGAACGCACTTGGCGTGCTAAAGGAGTTGATGTGACAGAGAAAAGAGAAGTCAATCCTAATGATACGGAGAATATAAAAATAGCGTTAGCAGATGGTTGGGTAATTACTTTTCCGCAAGGAACAACTAAATCGTTCAAGCCAGTTCGAAAAGGGACTGCACACATCATAAAAGAACACAGACCTATTGTGGTACCAATTGTGATTGATGGATTCAGACGTTCTTTTGATAAAAAAGGATTGCGAATGAAAAAGAAAGGCATCTTACAATCATTTATTATCAAAGAGCCTTTAGATATTGATTATGAAAATGATACCATTGACGAAATTGTTGAAAAAGTAGAATATGCGATAGAGCAACATCCGTCTTTCTTGAAAGTAATTCCAGCTGAAGAAATTGAAGAACAAGAACGTTTAAATTCCTTACGAAATTGGGAATGTTAGAATAAAAAAAAGAGGCGAAAGCCTCTTTTTCTACGATTCTATTTTTTGAAGTTCTTCGTAATTGGTTTTTAATTTTTTTAGAAAATTTCCGTAAAGAAGTTTGTAGAATAACCAGATTCCTAACATAGTAATAATCATTATAAATCCAATAGCTAAAAAGTTATCTTCATCTAATACTTTTTTGTATTGTGATGGGTTAGCCGAATTGTATCCGTCATTAAATGAGGCAATCCCAGTGTAAACGCCTACAATTCCCCCAATAATAATATTCCAAAAAATATAATAGGTTACAATTCTTCTAGTGCGCAAAATTCCGGTAATTAGTTTCTTGGATGAATCAAGTGAAGAAATGGTTTTATAGTTCTTATAGAATAGAAAAATAAAACTTGCTATTACGATATAATTTGTAATGTCAACGATATGCAAGTAAGGATGATTAATACTGATAGCTTTCATTCTATCGTCACTTAATAATAATCCGATTCCATTCAAAATTACAAATTCTAAAACACTCACAATTAAAATCCACTTCACTACTGAAGATGATTTTTTGTGAATCATAGCATAAATGTCTTTTTCGCTCAATTGTTCAAAAGAGGCCTCACTCTTTTGCCAGTCTTTCTTTAGTAAATCCAGCTCTTTCATATTCCTTTAGGATTTAATAGTTTTTTTAATTTTCCTTTAATTCTGTTCATTTTTACTCTTGCATTCACTTCGCTAATTCCTAAGGTTTCGGCAATTTCAGTGTAATCTTTGTCTTCCAAATACATAAAAATGAGGGCTTTTTCTATGTCATTCAATTGGTAAACGGCTTGGTATAATAATTTGAGTTGTTCTTCTTCTTCGTAATTGTATTGGACTTCGGGGACAAAGTGAGAATTGCCTTCGTAGCCTACTGTGTTTATCGATCGCTTTGTCTTTCGGTATAATGTAATGGCAGTATTCAAAGCGACACGATACGCCCAAGTAGAGAATTTACTATCGCCTCTAAACTTAGGATAGGCTTTCCAAAGCTGAATTGTAATTTCTTGGAACAAATCTTTGTGCGCGTCTTCATCCTCAGTATACAATCTACAAATTTTGTGGATTATATTCTGATTCTCTTGAAGTCGCTTTACAAAAGAGTGTTCTAAGTCCGATTTCATATTGGGGTTAGTAGGGTTTTGTCTTGTTTTGTTACATTATTTTGCCGCAAAGGCAAAAAGACGCAATTTTTTATTCTTTACCGCTGATTCGCAGATTTTTATTATTTGATTTTTGATATTGAATTTGATTTTTGACATTGTCATTCTCATAAAGGTTTGTTTTTATAATAATTCACCATCAAGTTGACAAATTTGCTGTAACCTTCCATTCCGTCTTTTTGTTGGTTCCATTTTAAGAAACTATCATAAAAAAGATGGAATCCTGTTTCAATAGGAGTTTCATAGGTTTTCCAAAAAGCATCACTTTCGTCGTAATTTTTCAAAATACCGGGATGAACAGTTAAGAGTAATTGTTTGTAAACAACTTTATTTCGTATCTGCCAATTCGCTAAGCAATACCGCAAAGCAAAACTGTAACCAGAGTATTTAAAATACAAGTCGTTGTTTTTTACCGAAGCCATAAATCCGATAAAATTGCATTCACTTTCGCTAGCATAGCCCATTTGATGTGCCATTTCGTGACAACTCGTGGTGGGCGAATTATACATTGGCATTAAATAATTGACTTGGGCTTCATTGGTAAACGGATTCAAATAGCCGCCAAAACCCATATAAGTTAAAGGTAAACTAAAGAGTGATTTTTTAGCGCTTAATTCAGAATAATTGAAAAAAGGATATTCGCTTGCAAGCGTTCGGTAGCCATTCAAATTCATTTGAAAAACGTGTTCTTGCGAATAGGGGAATACAATTTTAGCATTCTTATTTTGTGCAATTTGAAACTGAGTAGTATTCGTTTTAGCAATTAATTTTTTGGTAAAAAGCAATAAATCGGCATCAGTGTAGTCTCGTTCAATTTTCATTTTCTCAAAAAGAGGTTGCCTGTAATAATTGAATCCCCAAAGTAAATGAAAGGCAAAATACAATACAGCTATACCACTTAATAGTAAATTGATATTTTTTTTCCAGTGCGTTTTCCATGATTTTCGATTGGTCCAAATCCATTTCATTCCGAATACAATTAATACAAAATACAGCAGATCTCCAACTGAAAAGGGAATATTCCCAAATAGCATTCGAAGTGATTTGGAAACAATTGGATAGAGTCCGTTACTGTACCATCGTTCCATAACTTCGGGGAAAAAACCAAGAAATGGAATCAAAATGATTTGAATCAAAAGAAAATAGGGAAGTAGATTTTGGCGTTTCACAAAATGCATTTTAAGATGTAAATATAATCACAATATCAATTCATAACGAATTTAAACTTTGTAACTTTGCTCGTTTGATACTTAAAAACGAATACACTATATGAGCCAAGAAATACGCAATTTAGAACCTAAAGTACTTTGGAATCAATTTGCCAATTTGAATGCGGTACCGCGCCCTTCTAAGAAAGAAGAACGTGTTATTGCCTTTATGAAAGACTTTGGAAACCAATTAGGATTAGAAACTTTTGAAGATGACATTCGCAATGTAATCATAAGAAAGCCTGCGACTCCAGGAATGGAAAATAGAAAACCTGTTGTGCTACAAGGGCATTTGGATATGGTACACCAGAAAAATGCGGATACTGTTTTTGATTTTGATACTCAAGGAATTGATATGTATGTGGATGGCGACTGGGTTCGCGCGCATGGAACTACCTTGGGTGCAGATAATGGATTAGGAGTAGCTGCTATTATGGCAATTTTGGAAAGTAAAGACATTCCACATCCCGCTATTGAAGCCTTATTTACTATCGACGAAGAAACAGGAATGACGGGTGCTTTGAACCTAAAAGGAGGTATTTTGCAAGGGCAAATCCTTTTGAATTTGGATACCGAAGAAGATGATGAAATTGATATTGGTTGTGCAGGAGGAATTGATGTAACAGCGACTGCTGAATATGATGAGGAGCCAACACCAGAAGGATCTGTTGGGTATACCATTACCGTTAAAGGCTTGAATGGGGGGCATTCAGGAATGGATATTCATAAAGGATTAGGGAATGCTAATAAAATTATGAATCGCTTGTTGTTTGATGGCTTTGATAATTTTGGATTGCAAATTGCGTCTATTCAAGGCGGAAGTTTGCGTAATGCTATTCCGCGTGAAAGTGTCGCAAAAGTAATTATTGCAGAGGTGTATGACGAAGCTTTTGTGTTTGACATGCAACAAATCGTGAATGAAATCAAATCAGAATTGCAAAGTACGGAGCCCAATTTAGAAATTGGTTTTGAAAAAATGGAATCAACCCCTACAAAAGTGATGCCTTCTATAGCTCAATTTTATTTTGTACGTGCCATGTACACCGCTCTTAACGGTGTATATCGCATGAGTGCTGATTTTGATAATTTGGTAGAAACGTCAAATAATATTGCGAAAGTAGAGCTAGGTAACGGCCAACTTTCGGTACAATGCCTAACGCGTTCTTCTGTGGAATCAGCTAAAATGGATTTGGCTAATGCGTTGCGTTCAGCTTTTGAATTGATGGGCTGCGAAGTGGAATTTTCAGGTTCGTATCCGGGTTGGACTCCAAATTCTAAATCAGAAATATTAGACGTGCTGACTTCGATTTATGAAAAACAAAATAATGAAAAGGCCAAAGTAGTAGCTTGTCACGCTGGTTTAGAGTGTGGTATTTTAGGTGCTAACTATCCTGAAATGGATATGATTTCTTTTGGACCAACCATTCACGGTGCGCACTCGCCAGATGAAAGAGCAAGTATTTCTTCGGCTCAGAAATTTTGGAAATTTTTAGTAGAGATTTTAGCTTCTATTCCAGTGAAGTAATTGATAACCAATAAAAAAGCCTCGTTTAACGAGGCTTTTTTAAATTTAAATTAACTAAAAAAATATTATAATAATTTTAAGAAATTTTTAGCTTTTAATTTTATTTCATTGATTGCAAATTCATTTTTGTCAGTATCTTTTAAATTCCAATATTTGTTTTCATTCCACTCAAATATTCTATTATCTCCAGATCCGTTTTGTGTAATAAATCCCCAAAACCATAAATCATCCCAAACTTCAATATCTGAATTATTATAATTTTTCTTTAATAATTTGTTTATGTTATCAAAATTCCAAACTGAATCAGTATCTAATTTTTTGAAAATAGAAATTATTACAGAATCTACAGGTAGAAAAAAATCATCTGTATCTTCAATTGTTTTCGGTACGTCATTCCAAATCTTCAAATTATTGGAATAATCTCCGTTGTGTAAATGAAATATAATTTTAGAAAATAATGCGGAAGTTTTTTTGCCCCATCCACTTTGATTCATCATCCCTAAATATAGTCCTTTGAAGTTTATTGAGACTTTATTTTCAGTCTTTATAAATTCGACAAAGTCTTTAAAAGAATTTAGGCAATTAGAGTTAGCGTGAATCTTTTTGTAGAAGACTGATAAAGAATCAATTTTCGGTTGGCTTTGAGTGTTAGCTATATGATAAAGCAACGAAATAATCTTATCAGAATTATTATCAAATGATTTTACAACAGAATTATAAAATTTTTCTTGAAGTTTATGGTTGTATTTTCTATTTGATTTTAAAAATTCAAATATGAGTTCTAATTTCTGGTCAATTTTCAAATCTTATTTCTTTTTTAAAACTTTATATTCCTCATAACAACCGCTAATGGCGTCTAGGATTTGTAAATCGTTTGCCGTTTGGATAAAAGATTCCGAGTAATTGCAACGTTGTAAAATTTCCGAAATTTCTTTGGTGTCAATACCCAATAGTGCAGTAACGGTTTCTCTATCGTATTTGGATTCCAAGAGCTTGCGAACAGTTTCATCTTTCTTCATTTCTTTCAGTTTTTTGAGCTCTTTAGGCTTTTTCCCGAAGAAATTATACAACATATCAGCAGGGTTAAAAATAGATCCCATTACTCTTCCAAAGGCATTTGGCGAATATTCCCCAGCTTCGTAACCTTGAGTTAACCCAGAAATGCTATATCGGAAATTTTCTTTGGTAGGAATCAATTTTGAATCGACTTCCAAATAACCAGTTAAGTTAAATGGGCGAATGATCACTTCTTCCAAAGCAATGGCTTTCTCAGTTAATTGAATTCGGGTACTTTTATTTTTGATCCAGTCATTGGTTACTCTTACTCTTAGGGGTTGGAATCCTAAAATGGTAAAATGTAACGTATCGTTTACTTGAACGTTGATTTCAAATCGGCCATTAGCATCTGTAGTAGCACCACGCACTTTATTCAAGTTAATGATGTTCACGTTAGATAAGGGTTGATTTGTATTATCATTGACAACAATTCCCGAAACTCTTTGGGAGGGTTCTACTTCTTGCGCAGTAAGATGTACTGAAAGTAGTATAAAAAAGAAAACTACAAAATATTTCATAAACTGGTTTAAGACTTTAAAAGTAATAAATCAGTCGGGAATATTTTGTAGTTTAACTATAATTATAAGAAAATTAACAAAAGGTGTTAGTCTCTTCTTGGTCTTCTTGGTCTTGATGAATCACCAAAGCTTTCAGAACGTCTTGGCGCTCTTTCAGAAACTCCGCCTTCTCTTCCTTCACCTCTTCTTGGAGCCGAACCTCTGTCGCTTCTGAAACCACCTTCTCTTGGAGCTGAATTTCTGTCGCTTCTAAATCCGCCTTCACGTCTTGGCGCAAAACTTCCTTCTCTTCTTGGAGCAGAACTTCTTCCGCCAAATCCACCAGAATTTCTACCATTATGGTCACGTCTTCCGCCACCATCATTTTTAGAAATTTCTACGTTGATTCGTCTTCCGTTTAAGTCATATCCGTTAAGTACTTCCATTACTTTGTCAGTATGTTCAGCATCGGTATTAAAGAAAGAGAAACCTTCTTTTACATCTACTTTGAAAACGTCGTCACGACCTAATTCCAAAGTTTCTTTTAAGAAATCTTTCAATTGCATCCAATCGAAATCGTCTCTTGAACCTATGTTTACAAAATAACGAGTAGCTCCACCATTGTTGTTTTCTCTTGGCGCTCCGTCTCTTTCTCTTCGGTCTGAACCTGAAGATTGAGATGAAAGGTCTCTGTTTTTCTTGTAATAGTTGATGAAACGGTTGAATTCAACCGATACCATTTTCTTGATTAATTCTTCTTTAGATAATCCTTCTAATACTTCGTTGATAGCTGGAAGGTAGTTGTCAATTTCGTGATCTACTTCAGTATCTTTGATTTTGTTAGCCAAATGTAACAATTGGATTTCGCAAATTTCAATTCCAGAAGGAATTGTTTTTTCTTGAAATTTTTGTTGGATAATTCTTTCGATTGAAGAAATCTTACGAATTTCACTTTTAGTTACAATAACGATAGAAGTTCCTAACTTACCTGCACGTCCAGTACGTCCTGAACGGTGGTTGTAGGTTTCGATTTCGTCAGGTAATTGATAATTGACTACGTGAGTAATATTATCTACGTCAATTCCACGAGCAGCTACATCAGTTGCAACCAACATTTGAATTTGACGACCTCTAAATGATTTCATAACACCATCACGTTGTGCTTGAGATAAATCTCCGTGCAAAGCGGCAGCGCTGTATCCATCTTCAATTAATTTTTCGGCAACGGCTTGAGTATCACGTTTTGTTCTACAAAAAACTACTGAAAAAATATCAGGATTAGCATCCGCTAAACGTTTCAAAGCTTCGTAACGATCACGCGCATTTACTAAATAGTACTCGTGAGAAACAGTAGCTGAACCTGAGTTTTTTGAACCTACAGTTACTTCAGCTGGGTTTGACATGAATTTTTTAGCAATACGTGCTACTTCAGCAGGCATTGTTGCAGAGAATAACCAAGTGTTTTTCTCGTCTGGAGTATCGGATAAAATCGATACGATGTCTTCATAAAAGCCCATATTCAACATCTCATCTGCTTCGTCAAGAATACAGAAATTGATGTTTTTAATGTTCACAAGACCTCTGTTGATCATGTCTTGCATTCTACCTGGAGTAGCCACAATAATTTGTGCTCCACGTTTAATTTCTCGGGCTTGTTCTGTAATGCTTGCACCACCATAAACTGCCACTGTATGTAAACCTTTTACGTATTTTGAGTATTGTTTAATCTCGTTGGTGATTTGTAAGCATAGCTCACGCGTTGGTGATAAAATTAACGCTTGTGTACTTCTGTCTTCAGCATCAATTTTTTGAATAAGTGGAAAACCAAAAGCTGCTGTTTTCCCTGTACCTGTTTGTGCTAAAGCTACTAAGTCTGTGTTTTGTTCCAATAGTACTGGAATCGCTTTTTCTTGCACTTCTGATGGATTCTCAAATCCTAGATCTTTGATCGCAAGCAGTAGCGACTCATTCAGACCTAATTGTTCAAATTTGTTCATATATTATTTTAAATTGTCTGCAAAGGTAGGTTTAAAAAACCATATAAGCTAATTTGTTATTTATTGATTTTCAGTTAATTACGTTTTGTTGAATTTTGATGTATTTTATAAAAGATGGATTTTAGTAAAACAAAAATTAAAAATGTGAAAAAGTAAAACTACTTTTACTGAAAAAGAGAGATATGTTTGAAGCTTTAGATACTATTGGAACATTAGTATTTGCTATGTCGGGAGCCTTGACTGCTATATACAAAAAATTAGATTTGTTTGGCGTGTATTGCATTGCCTTTGTTACGGCTTTAGGCGGTGGAACTTTACGGGATGTATTAATAGGTAGGACTCCAGTGGGTTGGATGTTACATATTGAATATGTGTATGTTATTACTTTGGGTTTTATACTCTCCATTGTATTTAACCGTTTTTTAGAACAATTAAGAACATCTATGCTTTTGTTTGATACTATTGGATTAGGTGTTTTTACTTTAATTGGTATAGCAATAGGACAGGAGTATCATTTAGATAAGATTGTTTGTATAATTTTAGGAACTATAACAGCTACTTTTGGAGGTGTTATTCGTGACATATTGTGTGCTGAAATTCCAGTTTTGTTTCGAAAAGAAATTTATGCCACCCTATGCATTTTGGGTGGAGTCTTGTTTTTTATACTTCAAGATTTACAAGTGGAACCGAATGCGATTTCATTAACTGTTGCTATTTTCATCATCAGTATTCGTTTAATTGCTTTTAAAAACAATTGGAGTCTGCCTATTGGTGCTGTTTTTGCAAAAAAGTAATTAATTCTTTTACAGCAATTCCACGGTGGCTAATGTTTGATTTTTCTTCTAACGTTAGCTCTGCAAAGGTTTTTTGGTATCCATCAGCTACAAAAATAGGATCGTATCCAAATCCGTTGTTTCCGATTCGTTCTTCAATAATTTTACCGTTTATAATACCTGTAAATAAATGCTGTTTTCCTTTACTGTTCAAACAAATTACGGTTTTGAAATTGGCTTTTTTATTTTCCAAATCCTTTAAATTAGCTAATAATTTGTCAATATTGTTTTCATCGTTTTTAGGTTCGCCGGCATATCGCGCTGAAAAAACTCCAGGTTCACCATTTAGAGCCTGCACTTCAAGACCGGAATCGTCTGCAAAGCAATCGTAGCCGTATTTTTCGGTTACATAATTGGCTTTTAGCATCGCATTTCCTTCAATAGTATCTGCTGTTTCAGCAATATCTTCGGTACAACCGATATCGTCTAAGCTTAAAATTTGGATTGTGGAAGGAACAAGTAATTGAATTTCTTTGATTTTATTTTTATTGTTGGAAGCGAAAACGAGTTGCATAATTTAGGTTTGGTTTATTTTTCAAAGATATTGAAATTTTAGCATTTGTTTTTGATAAAACGGCAAATGTTATTTTGGTGTTAAAATATTGATTTTCAATTTTTTAAATTAAATTATAATTACCTTTAAGTGTGTTTTTGATTGTGCTTGGATGTGTCAGAATTCCTTACCTTAGGAAGATTTGGCAGTTCAATAATCTACCCTACGAGTAAAAAGTATCGGTAAGATAACGGTATATCAAAATCAACAACTGGAGGACTCTAAAGGTCCTCCTTTTTTGTTTGAAAAAATACAATTTCTATTAAATAGGATGGTACTGTAAATATTTTGTTTAAAATTTTAATCAATCGGAAAAAAAAGTATCTTTATTTTTTTAATTCTTTGCAAATGAGTTATAAACTATCTAGAAGACAATTATTTAGGAAATTTGTAAGTAAATGTTCGAATGGTTTAGATCCTTTATTAGAAAAATATAGAAGGAAAATATATAATGGTCGACGTTATCTTGACCCAACTTCTACTTCTGATATCTCCAATAGAAAGATAAATATTACTTCAGGAATTGCACCTTATACAGGTGTTTGGACAGAAAAAGAGGTTATCCATTTATTAAAAAGAACACTTTTTGGATTTAAAATTAGAGACGTAAATGCATTTGTTTCATTAGGAATGAATAATGCGGTCAATCAACTTTTGAATTTTACCAATGTAGTTCCATCTCCACCGGTAAATAATTATCAGAATGGTTTTAATGATGAAGGAGGTATAGGGTATGGCACAGATTGGACAACACATGCCTTTAGTAGTAATGCCGTAGGAGGGACTACTAATGTTTATAGAAATATAAGTTTGGCTAATTGGAGTACAGGTCAGGCATTAAATCAAGAAAATACTATACGGGAAAAGATGTTATGGTTTTGGTATCACTTTATCCCAATAGACTTAGAAACAGTTAGGGTAGCATCAGGTTCGAATTCGGCAAGGATATGCTATGATTATTTCAAATTTTTGAGAATAAATGCTACAGGAAACTTTAAAGCAATTATAAGAAATATGGCTACTCAACCTGCCATGATGTATTATTTGAACAATCAAGCCAATACAAAAACAGCTCCTGATGAAAATTTTGCTCGAGAAATAATGGAATTATTTACACTTGGAAAAGATCCATTAAGCCAATATACAGAATCAGATGTAGTTCAGGCGGCAAAAGTTTTGACGGGATGGAGAGTTCAAAATTTGACACAATCTCCAACGACAACTACTTTTGTGAGTTCGCTTCATGATACTTCCAATAAAACTTTTTCTTCCTTTTTTAACAATACAGTGATAAATTCAAATGGTGCGGCTGAATTAGATACTTTTATCGCTATGATATTTAGTAAAGAACAGGTTGTGTCTGAATATATTTGTAGAAGACTGTATCGGTATTTTGTATATTATGATATAGACGCTTCTGTAGAATTGAATGTAATTCAACCATTAGCTAGGGTTTTTGTTGCGTCTAATTGGGAGATAAAACCTGTTTTGGATACATTGTTTAAGAGCGAACATTTTTTTGATATGGCTAATCGAGGAGTCTATATAAAATCTCCATTTGACTTAGTTTTAGGTAGTTTGCGTACTTTTAATATTAACTACAATGTATCCGATGCATTTAATTTTGATGCACAATATTCTGTATGGCGCTATTTTAATAGCTCCGTTATGAAACCAATGGAACAAACAATGGGAGAAGTCCCTAATGTTTCTGGTTGGAATGCTTTTTATCAAGCGCCTTCATTTCATGAGTATTGGATTAATTCCAATACAGTTCAAAGAAGATATTCTTTTATCAATACTATTTTTAATGGGTATTATCCTACATACAATGGGTTAAAAGTTAAGATAGAAGTAGATGTTATTGCTTGGGTTATGCAATTTTCATCATCGATTATACAAGACCCAGATGAATTAGTGAATGAATGTGTGAAGTATTTATTGCCAATTGATATAAGTACATCAGTAAAAGATAGTTTGAAAGTTCAGAATTTGTTATCAAATCAAACAACTAATTCGTATTGGACAACAGCTTGGTTGAATTATAGTAATTCGCCCACCAATGCAACATATACGGCAGTTGTAAAGACTAGATTAAAAGGATTGTTAGTGTCAATTGCACAATTAGCCGAGTATCAACTAATGTAATTAAGATGAAAAGAAGAAGTTTTATAAAAAAAACCACATTTACATCAATTCCTTTATTATTAAAGGGAATTCCAGTAGTTGCCTCCTCTGATTTGTTAAGTCAATCGCTGGAAAAAATGGCATTAGCAGCGTTAAATTGTGATAGGATATTAGTAATTATTCAGCAAAATGGGGGTAATGATGGGTTGAATACGGTTTTTCCTTTGGACAAATGGAGTAATTTAGTCAATGCACGCGCTAATATTTTGATGAATCAAAGTCAAGTGCTTCCACTTTCAGGGAACCTTACCACAGGATTGCATCCTGCTATGACCGAAATGAAAGACTTGTATGATAATGGTAAAATGATCATTGTACAAGGGGTTTCTTATCCCAATCCTATATATAGTCATTTTAAAGCGACTGATATTTGGTTTACTGGTTCAGGAAGTAACACCGATTTAGACACAGGATGGTTAGGCAGAGCTTTGGATATTAAATATCCTAATTTTCCTAATGGGTATCCAACTACCGATATGCCTGATCCATTGGCGATACAAATTGGTTCAACCTTACCATTTTCTTTACAAGGCCCACATATCAATATGGGGTATAGTGCTCCCGACCCAAATGCTTTGTTGAATGTAATTAATGGAGTTGCTGACCCAGCGCCAGATTCAGACTATGGACATGAATTAACTTTTTTAAGACTCATGAAAGATCAAAGCAATGAATACATTAAAGTAATTCAAAAAGCCTATAATGCAACTCTGAATTCTTCGGTAACCTATCCTTCCAATAATAAATTAGCCGATCAATTAAAAATTGTCGCTAAATTGATTAATGGTGGTTTGAAAACGCCCGTTTATATTGTAAATCATCCCAACTCACATGATACCCATAGTGCTCAGGTCAATGCAAATGATAAAACTCAAGGAGCTCAAGCAACTAATTTAACCTTGCTATCTCAAGCTATTGGAGCCTTTCAAAAGGAAATAGAGTTTATGGGAAAATCAGAGCAAGTTTCAGGAATGACATTTAGTGAGTTTGGTAGAAGAATTAAAAGTAATGCTAGTCAAGGAACAGATCACGGTGCTGCGGCTCCAGTGCTCTTTTTTGGCGCAATGTTAAATACATCTTCTCAAGTAACAAAGACAACGTATCCTGTGCCTGGTATGATAGGGAAATCGCCTAACTTACCTACTAATGCAACAGTTAGCGATCAAGTCGAAATGCAGTTTGATTACCGACAATTGTACACAACTGTAATGCAGGATTGGCTTTGCATGACAGAAACAGAAGCAACACAGGTTTTAGGAACTAATTTTGTTAAGTTGCCGATTTTTGGTTCGACATTATTGAGTACTGCCGATTTTGATAATGAAAGTATTTTACTTTATCCTAATCCAAGTGTTGATGGGATAGTAAATTTACGTTTCCCAGATATTGTAAAAGACTATGTTAGTATTTCCTTATTGTCAATCAACGGTCAGTTAGTTAAGAGTGAGATTTTCAAATTAAATCAAAGAGAATTGAGATTGGATTATTCTGGATTTGTTCAGGATGCTATTTATATACTAAGCATAGATTGGAATGGGAATCGTTTTTATAAAAAAGCGGTGTTTAATTAAAAAGTAGTACTTCAAAAACTGAGGCATTCAAAATAAATAGTCTTTCAATTCTTTTATAAATTTTAAATAATTATTTTTGCTGCTTGTTAAAAAAAATAAACAATTTCAATATATATCATGGTAAAAGATTTATTCGAAAGAATTCAGACTAATAAAGGACCATTGGGAAAATGGGCTTCACAAGCAGAAGGTTATTTTGTGTTTCCAAAATTGGAAGGCGAATTAGGACCTAGAATGAAATTTCAAGGAAAAGATATTTTGAATTGGAGTTTGAATGATTATTTAGGTCTTGCCAATCATCCAGAAGTACGTAAAGCGGATACTGAAGCTGCTATTGAATACGGAGCTGCTTACCCAATGGGAGCGCGTATGATGAGTGGTCATACTAAATACCACGAACAATTAGAGCAAGAATTGGCTGCTTTTGTAATGAAAGAATCAGCTTATTTATTGAATTTTGGTTACCAAGGAATGGTGTCTATTATTGATGCTTTGGTGACTAAAAATGACGTGATTGTTTATGATGTTGACGCACATGCTTGTATTATTGATGGGGTACGTTTACACATGGGGAAACGTTTTACTTACCGTCATAATGATGTGGAGAGTATGGAGAAAAACTTACAACGTGCCACAAAATTAGCTGAAGAAACTGGAGGAGGAATTTTATTTATAACCGAAGGTGTTTTTGGAATGCGTGGTCAACAAGGAAAGTTGAAGGAAGTGGTGGAAATGAAGAAGAAATACAATTTCCGTTTGTTAGTTGACGATGCACATGGTTTTGGAACACTTGGAAAAACAGGAGCTGGAGCAGGTGAGGAACAAGGCGTTCAAGACGATATTGATGTGTATTTTTCGACTTTTGCCAAATCAATGGCTAACATTGGTGCTTTCGTAGCAGCAGATAAAGATATTATTGATTATTTGAAATACAATTTACGTTCGCAAATGTTTGCTAAAGCGTTACCAATGATTCAAACTATTGGATCATTGAAACGTTTGGAATTATTGCGCCAATCGTCTGAGATTAAAGATAAATTGTGGGTAAACGTGAATGCGTTACAAAACGGTTTAAAAGAAAGAGGATTCAATATTGGCGATACTAATACTTGTATTACCCCAGTGTATCTTGAAGGTTCTATTCCGGAAGCGATGATTATGGTGAACGATTTGAGAGAAAATTACGGAATTTTCTTGTCGATTGTGGTGTATCCTGTAATTCCTAAAGGAATTATTTTATTGCGTATGATTCCAACTGCTTCGCATACTTTGGCAGATATCGACGAAACATTAGCGGCTTTTGAAGCGATTCGTGAAAAATTAGTAAACGGAACCTACAAACAAATTGCTGAGCAAACGACAGTTGACGTTTCGTAATTAAGAAACTGAATTAAAAAAAATCCATTCAATTGAATGGATTTTTTTATGGTTGTGTTTTTTACAATTCTTTTCGAAATGTTTTTCTGCGACAAATAATTTTGGGGTCAAAGTTTTTCCAAAGTAAATGAATCGCATGATTGTCGGCTAATTCAGGAGTTCGAATGCAGTTTTCAATTCCTTTTTCGGTAAAAGTGGTGTGGTATTCTTTGAAAATAATAGCGTGAACTCCTTTGTTTTGGTACTCAGGATGTACTCCAATAAGATAAAAAGTAACGTCTTTGCTTTTGTTTCTCGCGTTTAGCAAGTGTAAGAATCCAAAAGGAAACAATTTACCATTTGCTTTTTGCAATGCTTTGGAAAAACTAGGCATCACGATGGCAAAAGCAACTAAATTGCCGTCTTTATCTTCTACAAATTTGATGTATTCCGGATTGATAAAACTGATGTATTTTTTCTTAAAATATTCTTTTTGAACATCAGAAATGGCAACAAATGAAGATAAACTAGCATAAGAGGCATTGAACAAATCAAACATTTTATCTACATAAGGAAGCACGTCTTTTGTTTTTTTAAAATTGACAGGTCGGAGTTGGTAACGCCTTTTGATTAACTCTTGCGCTTTGTCAAAATAGTCTAATTTTACGTTTTCAAAAGGGAATTTGTTTTCCAAATATTCCTTTTCGGTTACATAGCCTAATTGTTCAAAATGATTAGCATAATACGGATGATTGTACCAAGTAATCATCGTGCCGATTTCTTCAAACCCTTCAGTAAGCACCCCCACTTTGTCTAAATTAGAGAATCCCATTGGGCCTTCCACATAGTCTAAATTGTTTTTTCGACCTAATTCATAGACTTTTTCTAACAAGGCTTTGGTTACTTCAATATCGTCAATTACATCAAACCAACCAAAACGGACTTTCTTCTTTTGTTGATTGTTGACTTCTTCCCAGTTAATAATGGCGGCAATTCGACCTACAATTTGATTGTTGCGATAGGCCAAATAAAAATAGGCTTCTGCGTTTTCAAAAGCTGGATTTTTAGTCTTGTCAAAGGTTTCTAATTCGTCAGCAATAATGGGTGGCACCCAATATAGGTTGTTTTTGTATAAGGAAAAAGGGAATTTAATATAGTCGGTCAATTCACTTTTGCTAACCGCTTCTTTAATTTGAATCATCGTATATAATCTAAAAAATCAGGAATTTCTTTTTCTTGTTGCCTTTCTTGGCTCTTTTTTGTGCTTTTAAAACATTGGGATCTTCAATAGGCATTCGTACTTCGTTATAATTAGCATCATAACGCCAAGAAAAACCAAGTCCTCCATAGAAAATAGAAGGCGTGTTTTTTAGACTAGCACTTGCTGAAGCGTCAATTTGAAGGTCGTCTGTAAGTAAATAAGCGGCTCCAGCTCTAACAATAGCATCACTATAGAAATCACTTTTATAGCCTTGGTTTTCTACAAAACCAGACCATTTGTCGTTAAATCCTTTGGTCAAAGTAAGTGCGTAGCCATAACTTGGATATTCTGTGCCAATATAATCGGCAATAGTATTGGTGACAAATACCCATGTACCGTCACCCAAATGATTTTGAGTAATCAAAATGACTTTTGGCGAAATACTCGCGTTGGGAGAAAAATGATACGGATTGTTAGCAGAAGTGAAATTGGCACCTGCAAAAACAGAAACAGCAGGAATTAATTGGCGCCAGCTGAATTTACGATTCGCATTCCAACTGTACACATTGATTTTCTTTTCGTGATTTTTAAATGGATCGTAAAGCAAATATTTGGCACCTAATATAGTTTGTTTTAACGCTTTTTGATTTGTTTTTGTGTACAAGGCTTCATACACTTGGCTTTGGTATTGAATATCGGCAATTACTTCCAATTTTTCCATAAACATTCCATAGCGCAAAGTAGCGTCAACTCCGTATCCATTAGTCGTATAATTGAGTAAATGGTGTTTTTGAGAAATGCCATAAGTGCCTGTTTCTAATTGAATTACTGATTTTCCTACCGCAAAAGCCGACATCGTTTCGCCAGGTCTATTGGAATTAATTTGGTCAGTGTATTGCGCAAAATTCAGTAGCGGAATTAGCAAAAGAGCCAATAACAAAGAATGGTTGATTTTAAACATAGTTATCTTTATTGGATTAAAAAGTAATAACGCTTCCCAAATGTACTATATTTTATTATTTATTTAAGAATGATATTTTTATTTTGAGCGTTTGATTTATTATTTTTGAAAAAAATATTTGATTATGCAAGAAGCTTCTTTTTCTAATTTTATAAGAACAGTATTCTATATATTGATGTTCTATTATTTATTTAAATTTTTAGCGCGTATATTTTTGCCAATTTTGGTCAAAAAAGCAGTAGAAAAAGCAGGTGAAAATTTTCAAAAGCAACAGCAATATACTCAAGAAGCGGCTTGGAAAAAAGCATCTAATAATGACGAGATAATTTACAAAGAAACAGATTCTAAAAATCCTCGTGAAACCAAAAAAGTAGGGGATTATGTGGATTACGAAGAAATAGATTAAATTTGCCTCCAACCCACTTTTTCATATTCTAACCAAACTATTTCAACTTTGAAAAAACTACATACGTTCTATCCTCATTTGCTTGCCATTATTGGTTTTGTTCTGATTTCGCTGATTTACTTTTATCCTGTTTTACAAAGAAAACAAATCTTCCAATCGGATATTGTACAATATACCGGAATGGCAAAAGAGCAAAATGATTTTAGAGCTGCTACTCATATTGAGCCGTATTGGACGAATGCTGCTTTTGGCGGAATGCCAACCTATCAATTAGGAGCTAAATACCCTCACGATTACATCGGTACTTTGGATGATGTGTTACGTTTTTTACCTCGCCCAGCCGATTATTTGTTTTTGTATTTCTTAGGTTTTTATGGTTTATTATTGGTACTAAAAATGGATCCTCTGAAGGCTTTCTTTGGTGCCATTGCGTTTGGATTCTCCACCTATTTAATAATAATTCTTGGAGTGGGACACAATGCTAAAGCCCACGCTATTGCCTATATGCCACTCGTAATTGCTGGTTTTTTATTGGTGTTCCAAAAAAAATATGTTTGGGGAGGTTTGCTGACTTTGTTTGCTACGGCATTAGAAATCAATGCCAATCACTTTCAAATGACCTATTATTTGTTGATTTTCTTATTGGTTTTAGTAGGTTATTTTACATATCAATTCATTAAAGAAAAAGATTTTAAAGGTTTAGGACGCGCTTTTGGAGTGCTTGCCATTGCTGGGATTTTTGCTATTGGTGCCAATGCAACCAACTTGTTAGCCACTACTGAATATACCAAATTCAGTACAAGAGGAAAAAGCGAATTGACTTTCAATGCCGATGGTTCTAAGGTAACCGAAAATAGTGCTTTGTCTCGCGATTACATTACCGAGTACAGTTACGGAATTGCCGAAAGTTTCAATTTGGTGGCGCCACGACTTTTTGGAGGTTCTAATAATGAAGCTTTAGGAACCGATAGTAGTATGTATCAGTTTATGATTAGTCAAGGTGTTCCTGCTGTTCAAGCACAAGATTATGTAAAAGGAATGCCGACGTATTGGGGAGACCAGCCGATTGTGGCCGCACCAGCTTATATTGGAGCAGTAGTTTTCTTTTTAGCTTTTTTAGCGTTGTTTATAGACAATCGAAAAATCAAATATGTTTTCTTTGGAGGCGCGATGATTGCTTTGGTGCTTTCTTGGGGTAAAAATTTCCCTACTGTAACTAATTTTTTCATAGATTTTATCCCATTGTATGACAAGTTTAGAGCCGTTTCTTCTATCCAAGTTATTCTGGAATTGTGTTTTCCTGTATTGGCGGTGATGGGATTGCAATCTTTTTTCCAATTGGATCAAGACCAACAAAAGAAAGGATTGTTGCAAACGACTATTTTTGGAGTAGGAGTTATGGCGATTCTGTTTTTAGTCAAAGGAATGTTTAACTTTTCGGGAAGTGGAGATGAGTATTTCTTGAAGAGTTACGGACCTGCTTTTGTCGATGCTTTAAAAGCAGATAGAAAAACCATGTATAGCGCTGATTTATTGCGTTCTACTTTCTTTATTCTACTTGTAGCGGGAGCCTTATGGTTGTTTATCAAAAATAAATTGGCACAACAAACAACCATTATTGTTATTGGTTTAGTGATGATTTTTGACTTGTTCTTGGTCGATAAAAAATACGTTTCAGATAAAGATTTTGTGAGCAAAAGAGAAGTAGAAGTACCTTTTCAAGCGACTCCAGTGGATTTGCAAATTTTAAAAGACAGTAGCAATTACCGAGTTTTTGAAATTAATGGTAATTTATCGAGTGCAAGAGCTTCGTTTTTCCATAAATCGATTGGTGGTTACCATGCGGCCAAGCCGAGAAGAATGCAACAATTGTTTGACTACCAAATTGCTAAAAATAATTTGGAAACCTTAAACTTTTTGAATGTAAAATATTTGATTCAAACCGATAAAGACGGAAAAGAATTTCCGATTGCCAATCCAGAGGCGAATGGAAATGCGTGGTTTGTGAGTCAGGTGAAATTAGTTCATTCTGCTGACGAAGAGATGAAAGTTTTAGATCAATTCGATTCTAAAAATATAGCGGTAATTAGTGCCAAAGAATTTGAAGTCAAAAAGACGGCTTTCGCCAAAGACAGTTCGGCTACTATCACATTGGATTCGTATCAACCCAATGATTTGAAATATACTTCGATTAATCCTAATGAAGGTTTGGCAGTTTTTTCTGAAATGTATTATAAAAACGGTTGGAACGCTTATATTGACGGCAAGAAAGTGGAATATCTTCAAGCTGATTATGTTTTGAGAGCTTTGCCAATTCCAGCGGGGAAACATAGTGTTGAATTCAAGTTTGAGCCTCAAGTAGTGCAAACAGGAAGTACAATTACTTTGGTAAGTTCTATTGGAATACTATTGCTTTTGATGGGTGGAATTTATTTTGAAAGAAAAAAGAGAAGTGAATAGTTGATGTTTAATTTGTAAATTTGATCATTAATTTCGATAAAAATGAAGGCAGCCAAATTAAATCATGCTCATCCCTCAAAAATGGAAGCCCGTTATATTGATGAGGTTAGAAAAATGACGCCGCAACAACGTTTTGAAAAGTTTATGGCGATAATTGAGCTTTCCTATATGTTGAAAAAAGCTAAAAAAATAGTTAAGTAATTCGATGGATAGTCAGATAATTGAAATTTGGAAGTACTTCTCTTTGAATAAAGTTAAATATTTGACTATTGGAGGACTTGCCGTAAGTATATATGGCTATGGGAGAAATACAGGTGATATTGATATATTTATTGAGGACTCAATTGAAAATAGAAAAAACTTAAGGGAAGCATTAAAACAACTTGGAATAGGTGATTTTGAAAATATTAATACGATGCAGTTTATTCCAGGTTGGACAGATATTACTTTGAATTTTAATTTAAGATTAGATATAATGACCTCTGTAAAAGGTTTAGAAAATAGTTCTTTTGAACAACTTTTAAAACAAGCCTATATTGTTGAGATTAGCGAAACTCCAGTTTACTTTTTAGATTATAATAATTTAATCAAAGCTAAGAAAGCTTCAAATCGCCCAAAAGATATTTTAGATATTGAAGAATTAGAAAAAATCAATAATAAATCTAATCAATAAATTTGGAACCAAATCAAAAAAAACTTTTAATCATCACGTATTATTGGCCACCAGCAGGAGGGCCAGGAGTGCAACGTTGGTTGAAGTTTGTTAAATATTTACCGGATTTTGATGTACAACCTATTGTGTATGTACCTGAGAATCCTACCTATCCAATTGTCGATTCCCATTTGGAAAGTGAAGTTTCGGATAAAGCGATTATTTTAAAAAATCCAATTTTTGAGCCCTATCAATTAGCTTCTTTTTTATCTAAAAATAAGACCAAAAAAATCAGTTCGGGAATTATTCCCAATCAGAAAAAACAATCTTTTTTAGAGAAGGTTATGCTTTGGGTACGTGGCAATTTGTTTATTCCAGATGCGCGTGTTTTTTGGGTAAAACCTTCTGTTGCATATTTGGAGAAATACATTCGGGAGAACGAAATCGATACGATAGTTACTTCTGGTCCGCCCCATAGTTTGCATTTAATCGGTTTGGAATTAAAACAAAAATTAAATCTAAAGTGGTTGGCTGATTTCCGTGACCCTTGGACCACTATTGGTTACCATAAATCGTTGCGGTTATCTCAATATGCAGCTAAGAAGCACAAACAACTAGAAAGTCAAGTACTGAATTCAGCAGATACGATTATTGTAACAAGTAAAACAACCAAAACCGAGTTTCAAGTTTTAACAACTAAACCAATCGAAGTTATCACGAATGGTTTTGATGTTGAAAAAGTTGAAAAACAAACTTTGGACACTAAATTTAGTTTGGCACATATTGGTTCTTTTCTATCGGAAAGAAATCCGAAGATTTTATGGGAAAGTTTGATTGAGCTTTGTGCGGAAATCCCAGGTTTTAAATCCCATTTAGAAATCAAATTAATAGGTGCAGTAAGTCAAGAAGTTTTGGAAACAATTGGGCAATTGGGCTTGAATCCGTATTTGAATAACTTAGGTTATGTTTCGCATGCAGATGCAGTGGCTCACCAACGTAAATCACAAGTTTTATTGTTGATTGAAATCAATTCAGAAGAGACTAAAAGTATACTGCCAGGTAAATTGTTTGAGTATATGGTTTCGGAACGACCTATTATAGCCATTGGTCCCAAAGACTCTGATTTTGCAGAAATTATTACCAATACCAATACGGGAGTGTTTTTTGAGTATTCTGAAAAAGTGAAACTAAAACAAACCATTCGAGATTATTATACTCAATTTTTAGAAGGTAAATTACAATCGAATGGAGTAGGACTCCAACAGTATTCTCGAAAAAATCTAACCAAACAATTGGTGGAATTACTCCATCAATAATCCAAAATAACCATCCAACTTATGGGAATCGTTTTAAATCAATCTTTAAAAAACACTATCATAACCTACATTGGTTTTGCCGTTGGAGGAGTTAGTACGTTGTTTTTATTTCCTCCCATTTTAGGAAAAACGTATTACGGTTTGTCTAATTATATTTTGTCTTGTGCCAATGTGATCATGCCTTTGTTTGCTATTGGAATGCAAAATACCTTAGTTAAGTTTTATTCTCAATGCAAAACGGAAAAGGAAGAAAACCAATTCCTATCATTCACTGTTTTATTTCCTCTTGTATTATGTATTCCGTTGATCTTTATTGGATTGTTTTTTTACGATGATATTGTTTCTTTTTTGACTAAAAAGAATCCAATTGTAAAAGAGTATATTTACTTAATTCCATTTATGGGTTTATGTATGGCTTACTTTGAGATTTTTTATGCTTGGGCTAGAGTACATATGCATTCTGTATTTGGAAACTTTATTAAAGAAGTGGGTCTACGCTTGTTTTCGGTAGTAGGACTTTTAGGGATTTATTTTAAATGGATTACGGCTATTGATTTTATTTATTTAACGGCAGTAATTTATTTCGTAGCCTTTTTAGTGACGATGTTGTATGCTTTTAAAGTCAAAAAACCTGTTTTCCAATTTTCGATTCCTCACAATGTTAAAGCTATTTTAGAATACACGTTTTATATTATTCTGTCGGGTAGTGTGGCCAACTTACTTTTGGATGGCGATAAAATTATGTTGAATCAATACATGGATATTGGAAATATAGCGTATTATTCTGTGGCGACTTATATCGCTTTAGTGATTTCGGTTCCAAGCCGTGCGATGCACCAGATTGTGTATCCTATTACGGCCAAATTAATGCACGAAAACAAACACGACGAACTCAACGATTTGTATAAAAAGACGTCTATTAATTTGCAATTAGTGGGTGGATTTGTGATGCTATGTATTTTTGTGAATATAGACCAGTTGTATGAAATGCTACCAAAAGATTATGCAGGTGGAATATGGATTGTATTTATGATTGGTCTATCTAAATATTTTGATTTAATTCTCGGTAATAATAATGCCATCATTTTTAATTCTAAATACTATCGTATGGTATTATTTTTAGGATTGATGTTGGTATTAGTTACGTTTGTTTTAAATATAATTTTCATTCCACTATATGGTATCATAGGGTCTGCATTTGCCACTTTGTTATCAATTACACTATACAGTGTAGCTAAACTAATGTTTGTGGTAAAACGGATGCATTTGTATCCTTTTACAACACAGACATTGTATTCAATCAGTATTACCGTTGTACTTTTTGTATTGTTTTATTTTTGGCAATTTCCGTTCCATCCTATCATAGGAATTGGTTTAAAGTCAATTTTAGTAACGGTGCTTTATGTGTATTTGAACTATAAATTTGTTATTTCTGTCGAAATAAATCGATTTTTGGACGATATTTTTAAGAAACTGAAATTAAAATCGTAATTTAGAATATCCTTTGAAATCTACACTTTATTAATATCACTAAAAGTTGGTATTGTGCATACTATGTAATGGAATTATTTTTGCTAATAGTTGTAAAAAACATAATCCCAATTCAAATGAAAAACAATCCCATCAGTTCTGAAAAAAGTCTTCAAGATTTTTACAAAAGAGTTAGCGCTAGAATCCATGCAGGTTTTATCGTGAAAGAAAAAAATGATAAATTACCTTTCGCTATTTTATCTAGAGAACCAAGATCTATTAATCATACACTCAATTTCGCCCTATTTTGTTTGACGCTTGGATTATGGTCTATAGGGTGGCTGTATATGACTTTTGTGTATGGTAAAGAAAAAAGAATTCTCATTGCAATTGATGAAGACGGTAAAACCTTTGAGGAACCATGCTACTAATAATCCGATTTATAGTTTTTCTTTTAAATAGCTAGCGGTAATAGATTTTTTCATTTTCACTACATCTTCGGGAGTTCCTGCGCCTAATAACTTTCCTCCATTTTCGCCTCCTTCTGGTCCTAGATCAATAATCCAATCGGCACATTTGATAAGGTCCAAATTGTGTTCTATGACAATGATGGAATGGCCTTTTTCAATTAACGCATCGAAGGAAGCTAGTAACTTCTTGATGTCGTGAAAATGCAATCCGGTTGTAGGTTCGTCAAAAACAAAAAGCGCCTTGTCTTTGGTAGCTCCCTTAACTAAAAATGAAGCTAACTTGATGCGTTGTGCCTCTCCACCAGAAAGAGTAGAAGATGATTGTCCTAATTGTACATAACCCAATCCCACATCCTGAAGGGGTTGTAATTTTTGAGTTATTTTAGTTTGTTTATGTTCAGCAAAAAAAGCAATAGCATCATCAATAGTCATCGTTAATATGTCATTGATGTTTTTACCTTCAAAACTAACTTCTAAAACTTCCTTTTTGAAACGTTTTCCATTACAGGTTTCGCAATGCAGTTGTACATCGGCCATAAAAACCATTTCTACATTGATAGTTCCTTCTCCCTTACAGCTTTCGCAACGTCCACCATCGACGTTAAAAGAGAAATGTTTGGCTTGATATCCTCTAACTTTAGATAGCTTTTCTTTGGCATACAAATCCCGAATATCATCATACGCCTTGATATAGGTAACGGGATTAGAACGCGAACTTCTTCCAATAGGATTTTGGTCTACATATTCAATGTGTTTGATGTGCGAAAATGACCCGATCATTTCGGTAAACTGACCTGCTTTTTCTCCTGCGTTATCTAATTTTTTTTGCATAGCAGGAAATAAAATCTTTTTCACCAAAGTACTTTTTCCACTTCCAGAAACTCCTGTAATAACAGTTAGAACGTCAAGCGGAAAGCTAACGTCAATGTTCTGCAAATTGTTTTCTCTTGCGCCTTTGATTTCGATTTGATTTTTGAAAGGTCTACGTTTTTTTGGAACCGAAATTTCCAAATTACCATTCAAATATTGAGAAGTTAATGAATCCGATTGTAGAATTTCATTATACGTTCCTTGCGCTACTAAATTTCCTCCATGGGTTCCGGCCTCAGGACCAATATCGATAATCATATCGGCAGCTTTCATTATATCTTCGTCATGTTCTACTACAATTACGGTATTGCCCAAATCTCGTAGAGACAACAAAACTTTAATTAAGCGTTCAGTGTCTTTAGGATGCAAACCAATGCTTGGTTCATCCAAAATATACATAGACCCCACCAAGCTACTTCCTAAAGATGTCGCCAAGTTGATACGTTGCGATTCGCCTCCGGAAAGTGTAGCCGAATTTCTATTTAGGGTAAGGTAATCCAACCCTACTTCGGTTAAAAAGGACAAACGGTTGTTGATTTCAATGAGCAGTCGTTTGGCAATTTGTTTTTCGTACTCGTTGAGTTCAATGTTTTTGAAGAATTCAACTAGGTGAAGGATAGGTAAATCTACCAAATCGGAAACGGTTTTGCCGTTTATTTTTACATAAGAAGCTTCAATTCGTAAACGTTTTCCTTTACAGGAGTTGCATTTAGTTTTGCCTCGATAACGAGACAACATCACGCGGTTTTGAATCTTATAATTTTTCTCTTCTAATTCTTTGAAAAAATCATTTAACCCTTGAAAATATTCATTTCCTGTCCAAACTATTTCTTTTTGTTCTTCGGTCAATTCGAAAAAAGGTTTGTGAATTGGAAAGTCAAATTTGTAAGCATTTTTCACCAATTCATCTCTGAACCAACTCATGCTTTCACCTCGCCAAGGAAAAATAGCATTCTCAAAAATGGATAAGCTTGTATTTGGTACCACCAATTCAGCATCAATTCCAATGATATTGCCGTAGCCTTCGCAAACAGGACAAGCCCCATAAGGATTGTTGAAGCTGAACAAATGCACATTGGGTTCCAAAAAAGAAATCCCGTCTAGCTCAAAATTATTGGAATACGAAAAACGTTTCTCTGAGTTTAATTCTTGCAAATAGCAAATCCCTTTTCCTTCAAAAAATGCAGTTTGAACAGCATCGGCCAAGCGATTATAGAATTCTTCTTCGGCTTTGACTACAATTCGATCAACAATCAGAAAGATTTCTTTTTTGCTCAAACCTTTGGGTAAATCGTCTAATCGAACCATTTCGCCATCCACTAAAATTCGAGCAAAACCTTGTTGCAACAAGACGTTCAGTTTGTCTTCTAGTTTTCGCCCTTTTTCCAAATGAATAGGAGCGAGGAGGAGCCATTTGCTATCCAGCTCTAATTTTTTCACCTCCGACACAACATCGGTTACGGTATTTTTTTTAACTTCTTGGCCTGAAATAGGTGAGAAAGTACGTCCTACACGGGCATATAATAATTTGATATAATCGTAAATTTCTGTTGAGGTTCCAACGGTCGAACGTGCATTGGTCGTATTGACTTTCTGTTCAATAGCAATAGCGGGTGCAATTCCTTTGATGTATTCTACTTTGGGTTTGTCCAAACGACCTAAGAATTGGCGCGCATAAGACGATAAGCTTTCTACATAGCGACGTTGACCTTCAGCATATAAAGTGTCAAAAGCCAAACTCGATTTTCCAGAACCTGAAAGACCAGTAATTACTACCAGTTTGTTCCTTGGAATGGCTACGTCTACATTTTTTAAATTATGTACTTGAGCGCCTTTAATGATGATGTTTTTCTTTGGGTCTAATGTAGAAAGGTCAATTGACATAAAAAGTGTATTTTGAGCAAAAGTAATCAATTTTCGACTCAGAATTACTACTCTAAGATATCCAAATTACTACTTCAATCCATTCCTTTTTACCTCTAAAATAGTCTGATACTTTGAGATTCTTTCTTTTTTGTTTGCATAATCCAATAAAATTAAGTTAAATTTGTACGTATAATCATCAAATAAAAACAAAAGCCTATTTAACATTTTTACTTTTTAGAACATTATTTAGAATTACAAACCCTCTAAAAGGTATATTATGGCTATTCCTCCTATTGATGATGCTACATTAGTAAATGATTATATTGCGGGCAATGAAGCTGCTTTAGCAACTCTTATCAAAAGACACCAATCCAAAATTTTTGGTTTTATCTATTCCAAAGTAGGCGATAGAGATCTTTCTGACGATATTTTTCAAGATACGTTTATCAAAGTAATTCGCACTTTAAAATCCAATGCCTATAATGAAGAAGGAAAATTTCTTCCCTGGGTAATGCGAATTGCTCATAATCTGATTGTGGACCATTTTCGCAGAAATAAAAAAATGCCTTTGTACAGAGAGACCGAAGAGTTCTCCATATTTTCCATTATGACAGATGATGCGTTGACAATAGAAAATAAATTAATTTCAGATCAGGTGGCCAAAGATTTACGTCAATTAGTAGAAGAACTCCCAGCAGATCAAAAAGAGGTATTGATGATGCGCCTGTACCAAGATATGAGCTTTAAGGAAATTTCAGAAGCGACGGGAGTAAGTATCAATACTGCTTTAGGACGAATGCGTTACGCTTTACTTAATTTGAGAAAAGTGATTGATAAACACCAAATTATTTTGACTAACTAAGCAATATTTTGTGATTTTTGTCGTTGTAGTGTAAATTGTAAATGCAAACTATGGCAAAAATCTACTCTAAAAAATCATTTGTTGCTCCAAAAATGAAACCAAAGAAAGAAGTTGTTTCTTTCTTGTTGAACTATTCAAAAGCGTTGAAAGTAGTCAAAACTGAGCAAGCTACTTTTGAACTTATCGCTAATTAAAAATTCATTGTTAGTTGCTAAACCACCTTTGTTAATGTATTAATGAAGGTGGTTTTTTATGATCTAACTATTTATTTTTTGAAGTAATCGTCTAAAACGGATTTTCGTCCTATCGTTTTAGTGATGATATCTTTCTCTAAATTCCATCCTCGTGCAGGCGAATATTCGCGTCCATACCAAATGATTTGCAAGTGCAATTCATTCCATAATTCCTCTGGGAAAATGCGTTTGGCATCTTTTTCAGTTTGTACCACATTTTTTCCATTAGTTAAGTTCCAGCGGTACATTAAACGATGGATGTGTGTATCTACCGGAAAAGCAGGAATACCAAAAGCTTGAGACATTACTACACTAGCGGTTTTATGTCCCACTGCTGGTAGTTCTTCTAGAGCTTCAAAACTTTGAGGGACTTTTCCGTTGTGCTTTTCAATTAGAATTTGTGATAAGCCATAAATTCCTTTTGATTTCATAGGTGATAATCCACATGGACGGATGATTTCTTTAATTTCTTCTACGGATAATTTAATCATATCGTAGGGATTATCTGCTTTCGCAAATAATAGAGGGGTAATTTGATTCACCCGAACATCTGTACATTGTGCCGATAGTAATACAGCTATTAGTAAGGTATACGGATCTTTATGGTCTAAAGGGATAGGAATTGTGGGATACAATTCTTTTAACGTATTTATAACAAATGTTACCCGTTCCTGTTTGTTCATTTTTGTATTTTTATTCCTGTAAAAATAAAACAATTCCAACAATCCAATACTAAGATTTATGACAACATTAAAAATAGGAGATCAAGCACCTCAATTTTCAGGTGTGGATCAAGACGGGGAATCACATCAATTAGCCGATTATAAAGGGAAAAAATTAGTAGTGTTTTTTTATCCAAAAGCAAATACGCCAGGTTGTACAGCAGAAGCCTGCGACTTAAGAGATAATTTTGAGCGTTTTCAAGCGAATAATTATGCGTTATTAGGAGTAAGTGCAGATGCGCAAAAAGCACAGGCTAAATTCAAAGAAAAATACGATTTTCCATTTCCGCTTTTAGCAGATGAGGACAAATCAGTGATTCAAGCTTTTGGAGTTTGGGGACCAAAGAAATTTATGGGTAAAGAATACGATGGTATTCATAGAACGACTTTCGTCATTGATGAAAACGGAATTATAGCAGATGTGATTTCTGATGTAAAAACCAAAGCGCATGCTGCTCAGATTTTAAAGTAATAGTATTTCATGAAAAAATCCCCAACTGATTCAATTGGGGATTTTTTATGCTTCAATTTTACTAAACTTCTTTTAAGAACTTACTGGGTTCGTATCCAAATAAGTGGTGTTCTTTTATAATTTCGGCTACTCCAGATGGAAGCATTTCTTCCCATCCTTCTTTTCCTTGACTAATCATTTTAAGTACTTCGCGAGAGAATACTTCTAATATTTCAGGATTATAATCTTCGATATCAATCACTTTTCCATTGAATTTAAAGAACTTGTACAATTCTTTCATTCGTGGATGTACTTTTAAGTTTTCTGAAGTAATGATTTCTCCATTTTCACCTATCATTGGGTACAAAAATACTTTCATGTCTCGGTAGAATAATTTACCGAATGCTTCTAAGATTCCTCCACTTAAGTGGCGGTAGTATTTCTCGTCAAAGATGTCAACTAGGTTGTTAACCCCCATTGCTAATCCCATACGGGCTTTGGTATAATTAGCGAAATACTCTACTACTTTATAGTATTCTTGGAAATTCGAAATCATTACCGTTTGACCTAACGAACAAAGTAATTCAGCACGATCCATGAAATCTCTTTCGTCAATTTCTCCGTCAGAACGTAAATTAGACAATGTAATTTCAAATACTACGAGTGTATTTTCTTTTTCTACCTTATTTTCATTCAAGAACATCTTCAAAGATTTCTCGTACATGTCCATATTCACCTTGGTTACAGGACGGAAACTTCCTCTAAAGGCCAATAAGTTTTTCTTGTACAAAATCGCCGCTGGTAAGATGTTTTTTCCTTCAGGATTGAACATTACTGCATCTGTCATTCCATTTTTTACCAATTGTAAACTCATTAAACGGTTGTCTACATCCGCAAAACGAGGCCCTGAGAAGTTGATAGTGTCAATTTCTAGTTGGTCTTTGTCCAAATGGTCATACAAATAACGCAGCAATTTTTTAGGATCATTGTATTTGTAATAAGCACCGTAAATTAAGTTTACTCCAAGAATTCCTAAGGTTTCTTGTTGCAATCTTGAATCGGTTTCTTTGAAACGAATGTGTAGAATGATTTCGTTGTAGGCTTCGTCAGGTTCAATTTGAAAACTAATTCCAACCCAACCATGCCCTTTGAATTGCTTTGCAAAATCGATAGTTGCCACGGTATTGGCATAACTAAAGAACATTTTGTTGGGGTGCTTGTCTCTACTCAAACGCTTTTCAATCAAGCTCACTTCGTGAGAAAGCATCTTTTTCAATCGGCTTTCGGTTACGTAACGACCGTCTTCTTCGATACCGTAAACGGCGTCACTAAAGTCCTTGTCGTAGGCAGACATTGCTTTTGCAATAGTTCCAGATGACCCTCCCGCTCTAAAAAAGTGTCTAACCGTTTCTTGTCCGGCACCAATTTCGGCAAAAGTTCCGTAAATATTTTCGTTAAGGTTGATACGGAGCGCCTTATCCTTGATAGAAGGAATTTGCTCCATTACTTTATCTCCTTTGAGTTTTATCTTTTTGGTATGCATTATTTATATCAAAAGTGCTTTTATGTTACAAAGTTAACAAATTAGGAGTTTGTTGAAAGATATTTAACCTTATTTTTGTAAAAAAATGACATCTTGATGCGATTATTATTTGAATCGTATTTTTAGCGCATTCAAATGTAGAATTACTATTTTTGAATCACGATTTTTTCGTTATTGATAGCGTTAAAATGAGTTTTTATTCTCAAGATCAATCACAAATACATCGCTTTTGAAAATATATTTTTTAGGTACTGGTACATCGCAAGGCATCCCTATTATTGGGAGTGATCATCCTGTTTGTAAAAGTGCTGATGCAAAAGACAAGCGTTTGCGTGTTTCGGCTTGGGTGTCATGGGAAAATCATTCATTTGTGTTCGATTGTGGTCCTGATTTCAGGCAACAGATGTTGGTTTCCAATTGTCAAAAAGTAGACGGAATTTTATTTACTCACGAACACGCGGATCATACAGCGGGAATAGATGATATTCGGCCATTTAACTTTCGTCAAGGGGCAATGCCAATTTATGCGCACCAACGCGTAATTGATAATTTGAAGCGACGTTTTGAATATGTATTCGAAACCGAAAATAAATATCCTGGAGCGCCTTCAGTAGTTACTTTTGAAGTGCAAAATAATAATCCTTTTGCAGTTGGAAATAAAATGGCAATTCCTATTAATGTGATGCACGGCGATTTGCAAGTTTTTGGTTATCGCATCGATGATTTTGCGTATTTAACTGATGTGAAAACGGTTGAAGAGTCAGAAATTGAAAAACTAAAAGGCCTTAAAGTTTTGGTGGTAAACGCTTTACGCGAAGAACCGCACCAAACCCACTTCAATTTGCAAGAAGCTTTAGATTTTATAACTTTGGTACAGCCTGAAAAAGCGTATTTGACGCACATTAGTCACCATTTGGGTTTTCATGAAGAAGTACAAAAAAAGCTTCCTGAAAATGTTTTTCTTGCGTATGATAATTTAGAAATCACTATTTAATTTTCCTTATGAAACGTTCCTTACTACTTTATTTAACGATACTTTTTGCCTTGACTACCTTGTTTACCTATGTGTTTTTGAGCAGTGAAGTGAAATTTGAGCAACAGCGTTCCGAAAAGAAAATATCCAAATTGAGGGATAGTTTGACTTTGGTTTCGAATCAATTGGCTGATGCCAATTATTTTTCTTTGGCCAAAAATGAAAATGCACAGAACTATTTTGATAACCAAAGTACGCAAAAGACGATTCAGTATGAGAAATTGATTCCGGTAGTGACTGAAAAATTATTGGATTATAATTCCAATCCAAAAGGGAATCCGTATACAGGTCAAGACCAAATAGGCGCAAATAAATTCATTATTAATAAAGTAAAAATACTGAATCACCGATGGATTATCGCCGATTTTAGTGATGGCGAAATTTGGGGTGAAGTACTATTGAAATACTTCGTAAATGAGGATGAAACCATCTCTTTTGAAGTGAATCAGTCGCTTTTATACCAAAAATAAAAGGAGTTTTTTTACGAGTGGGCTTGAAGCCAATTCTTAAAATCAAAAAACACTTGAGGCGAAATTCCATGCCCGATTGGGTATTCTTTATAGGTGTGAGCAATGCCTAATTGAGTTAAAAATGCATCTGATTTTCTTGCCCATTCCACAGGAATAACTTGGTCTACAGTTCCGTGGGAAGCAAAAATGCCCAAGGTAGAAAAGTCGTTATTTTCGAAACCTGCTTTTAGAATAGGCTCACTTACATAACCGCTTAACCCAATTACATTTTTAATTTTTTGAGGGTCAGAAAGCGCTACTGCATAACTTAAAATGGCTCCTTGGCTAAAACCAATTAGCGTAATGTTTGTAGCATCAATAGGATAATTCTCAAGTAGTTCATCGATAAATGTACTAATCAAATTTCTGGAAACTTTAGCTTGTTCGTGGTCAGAGAATTTATTTTCGTCGGCATCAAAATTGATAGCATACCATGCATAGCTTCCGTACTGTAAATCGTAAGGCGCACGTGCTGAAATAACATAGTAGTTTTCAGGAAGTTCAGAAGCAAAAGAAAATAAATCAGCTTCATTGCTACCGTATCCGTGCAATAAAAGCAACAGCGGATTCGAATCCATTTTTATTTTGGGTTCTCTGATGAGGTATTCTAAAGATAAATTCATGGTGTTAAGAAATATTGGATAACCATTTCTGGAAATAGGTTCCTAATAGTGGCATGGGTTTGATTTCGCCTTTAATGGCAGTAAAAATACCATACCCCCATAAAACGGAAATAAAAATCCACATAGGAAATGAAATCAATAAACTGTCAAAATTGCTAATGATTAAGCCTAAAGAAATGAAAGTCAAAGTCAATCCTAATCCTTGACGGATATGAAAAGTGGCAAACGGATTTTTACTTTCAGCATTCATAGACATTGCAATGAATACGCCAATTCCTAAAATATAACTGGTGATGGCGGTTGCTTTTCCGGCTTCAATCGTTTCTTTGTTCATGATTTAGTGGTTTAGAATCAGTTGGTCTTGATTCGCAATTCCATATACTTTTCCTTTGATTTCGGTACCAATAAAGGCCGAGTTTTTCGATTTTGAACGGATGGCTTCGGTAGTAAAAGTACTTTTTCCTTCAGGGTTGAATAAGCTTAAGTTGGCTTTAGCACCTTCAGTTATGGAAGGAGTTACTAACCCAAAAATAATTCTACCAAAAGTTAGTTTTTCAACTATAATTTCGACAGGCAGTACAGTCATTAACGCTCCAAAAGCACTTTCCAAACCAATGGTGCCGCCTTTAGCTGTGTCAAAATCCATTTTTTTATGTTCAATATCAATAGGGTTGTGGTCCGAAGTAATGATATCAATAGTACCGTTTTTAACACCTTCTATCAAAGCCAATCGATCGGTTTCTGTACGCAATGGCGGACTTAATTTGGAACGAGTGTCAAACTCTTCTAGTTTTTTGTCGGTTAAAACCAAATGATGTACCGCGACGCTACAACTTACTTGTAAACCTTTGGCTTTGGCTTCTTGGATTAAAGCAACTGATTTTGCAGTTGAGATAGTTGGAATGTGTAATTTTCCTCCCGTATATTCGAGTAAAAATAAGTTTCTAGCGACTTGTAATTCTTCGGCTAAATTAGGAATTCCTTTAAGTCCTAATCGTGTTGAAACGATTCCTTCGTTAGCGACTCCATTTCCTTTGATTTTTTCATCTTGCGAGAAGGCTATCACTAAGCCGTCAAAATCTTGTGTGTATTGTAATGCGATTTTTAACAAATTGGCATTGTCCAAACTTCGATTGTAATCTCCAAAAGCAATAGCTCCTGCATTTTTCATATCGAATAATTCGGCCATATCTTTTCCTTCGCTTCCTTTGGTTAAGGCACCAATAGGGAATAATTCGGTTGCTGCACCTTGGGCTTTACTTTTTACAAAATGCACTTGGGATTGATTATCGATAATTGGGAACGAGTTGGGTTGTAAGGCAATTCCAGTGAACCCACTTTTTGCAGCTACTTGTAATCCGTTCTCGATAGTTTCTCGATCTTCAAAACCGGGTTCACCAAACGAGACACTACTGTCGAACCAACCTGGTGAAACGTGTAAATTATCGTATTGTATTTCTTGGTAATTTTCCGGATTAGCTAATGCATTTCCTATTTTGGTGATCCAACCATCAGCAATTAATATATCTACGGTCTTGTTGTGAAAAGGACTTTTAGAGTCGATAATTTTTGCGCTTCGGATGATTGTTTTCATGTTTTTTCTTGATTTTGTAATGTGTAAAATCGTGTATTTATTAAATTCTAAACCAGTGTTTTACTGAATTTTATTGAAAGTAATTATTTAGTATAAATTTTTAATTTTTATTTGATTGAAAAATTATAATTTGTATTCTATTTTACTTCATGAATCGAATAATAGCCATTTCTGTTACCAGTAATAACAGTGCAAATATAAGAAACCATTTCCATATTTGGCTATCGTTGTTTTCGCTTTGAATGCGTTCGAAGACAGTTGCCATAGAGTCTATCTGATTCGTGTTAGAAAGTAGTTTTTCGTTGTTTTGAAATAAGTCACTTTCGCTTCGGTTATAATTAAAACTGATATTTTGAATCCATTTTTTGGTATTGAAAACTGCAAAATTTCCAGCTTGTTTTGGATGTTCTCCAAACTCCATTTTGACTTTGGCATTCAAAATTTGTTGCATTGGAATGAATTGTTCCGTTTCGTTTTTAACGGTTAAGACCCCTTCTTTGTCTAAATTGGTTGTGACAAAATACGAATCGGTATTGCCAATTGTTCGTGCAGTAACACCATTTTTTTCTTGGCTTTGTGACAATTGGTACAATACTGGTACAATCAGAGGCGATTGTTGGAAATTGGAATTTTCCATATTCAATGCAGCAGAAAAAATAGACACATTACCCGCTCCTGTATTGGAAGAAACTAAAAATGGACTTTCATCTTGATACGATAAAACAGCAGGACTAGTGCTTGTAATAGTAAAGGATGTTTTGGTTTTTGGGTACTGAAAATTCGAAATTTGATTTTCAAAAACGTTCCTGAAAATAGGATGATTGAAATGGATTTTGGTAATCAATTTTTCGGTAGTATTGGCCGATTTAAATACTGTATTTCCTGTCTTTTGAACCAGAGAATTGAGGTTAGAAATCGATGACTTTGCCGAAGGAATCAGAATGAGATTGCCTCCTTTTTCAACAAATGAGTGTAAAGTGGTTTGTAGCGCTTGTGGAATCTCTTCAACTTCGTTCAAAACGATGGCGTCTTGGTTTTCTATAAGGTTATAATCCAATTGCGCCAACGTGCTGTTTTGGTATTCAAATTCATCGTTGGTGTAAATTCGGGATAAAAACGAACTTTTTGCAACTTCTCCAATGCTTATTACTTTGGTTTTTTGGCTTTCGCCAATGCTAAAATAATAGGTATTGTCAAAAGTCAATCCGTTATCAACAAGAGAAACAGAGCCATGAAATGCTTTTTTAGGAATAGTAAATGGAATGACTTGTTTTTGCTTTTTTAAGGAAACCATTGTCTTGGCAACCAACTTGTTTTGGTTGTATAGTCCCATTGAAATGGGTTGGTTATTTTCTCCATAATTGCTGACTTGGATGCCAATTTCGTAAAAATTGTCTAATGTCTGACGAATGAAGACGCTATCGATGGATACATTGTTTTGCTGTTCTGCTTTTGGAATAATAAATGAAATAGCATCCGTTTTAGCTATTGTTGTAAGCTGTTTTGATTCTAAACCGATAGCATCAGAGATGACTACAATTTCTTTTTGATACAATGACGGATGAGCTTGTATTTGATTTAAAATTGGATCTAATTCGAAAGGTGTTGCGCTGTATTGTAGATTTTGAAGTTCTTTTTGGATGGACTTTATATCGGTGTTCCAAAAAGCTTCGGTATTGGTCAACAAAGAAAAATGAATGGTCTCGGGCGTCGTTTCTAATAGTTCTTGAATAGCGCGTTGTAGTAATTCGCCTTTCTTGCCTTTGGCCTGCATGCTGTACGAATTGTCAAGGATGATATACAACTCCTTTTGCGAGTTCGACTTTTCTTTGGTAGCTAAAAAAGGTTGGGCAAAAGCCAAAACCAAAGCGGTTAGAAGCAATAATCGGGTGGCTAGCAATAACCATTTTTTGATTTGTGAACTTTTTCTGCTTTGAATGGTGAGTGCTTTTAGAAAGCGAACATTGGTAAAATAGGCTGTTTTAAAACGGCGCAATTGAAACAAATGAACCAAAATAGGTACTGCCAAAAGAAAAAGAAAGTACAGAATCTCGGGATGTTTGAATTGCATCGGCTTTTGATTTAAATAGCGTAGGATTCAAAATTACAAATTTGAAATTAGTTAGCCGTTTGAAATACTACTATTTAATCTATATTAGTTTCAATTATTGTGTACTTTAGCTTTTCAATTGTATTTAAAATGAAAAACAGTATCACACTTCTTTTAGTAGTTCTTATTTCTCTGGCACAAGCCCAAACCAAAAAACTACCTTTATTAATAGGTACTTATACTAAAAGTTGTGACAGTAAAGGAATTTATGTGTACGATTTTGATACCAATACGGGTGATTTTGTATTCAAAAATGCGACTGAAAAAGTGATTAATCCAAGCTATTTGTCACTTTCTAAAGACCAAAAAAGAGTTTATTCGGTTAATGAAAATGGAGTTGAAAGTACGATAAGCTCGTTTCAATTTGATGCGGCTAGTGGGAAATTAACTAATTTGAATCAGCAAAAGGCACAAGGTGCTGACCCATGTTATATTATCAATGATGATACGAATGTGATTGTAGCCAATTATTCGGGAGGAAATATTGCTGTTTTTGGCAAAAAATCGAATGGTAGTTTGTCTGCCATTAAACAAGTGGTACAGCACAAAGGAAAAGGAATTCACCCTCGCCAAGAAAGCGCACACGTACACATAGTGTATTTTTCGCCAGATAAAAAATACGTGCTAAGTACTGATTTAGGAACGGATACGGTTTATTTGTACGAATACCATCCTTATGCAGCTACTGAAGTCTTGAAATTGAAAAGTGCCATTTCATTACAAGCAGGAAGTGGGCCACGTCATTTGACTTTTAGCAAAGACGGAAAAAGGGTGTATGTGCTGCAAGAATTAAATGGCGCTTTGTCGGTTTTTAATTTTGCCAATGGGAAATTGAATATAATCCAAGAGACCACTATTTTAGCGAAAGACTTTAAAGGTAATTTTACAGGAGCCGATATTCATATTTCACCTGATGGAAAATTTTTGTACGCTTCGAATAGAGGAGAAGCCAATACCATTTCTGTTTTCAAAATCTTAAAAAACGGTCAGTTAGTTCCACAATCAGTGGTTTCTTCTTTAGGGAAAGGACCTCGTAATTTTGCTATTGACCCAACAGGGAAGTTTCTTTTAGTAGCCCATCAATACTCAAATGATATTGTTGTTTTTAAAAGAGATGCCGTTTCAGGAGCTATTACCGATACAGGAAAAAGACTTGAATTATGCTCGCCAGTCTGCTTGGTATTTGGAAAATAATAGTAGATACGATTTACGAAAAGAGTAAATAAGATACTATTATTTTTTCTTCTTTTTCTGTGCTCTGGTTTTGAGCATGTTTCTATTGACAGAACCGTGTGTTTTCTTCTTGGTTTTAGAAGGTCCACCTAGGTTGATTTTGGTATTCTTTTTGGCTTTTTCATGAAAAGCACCTTCTCCTTCTAATTTGACTTTTTTCATTAAAAATTTCACCGGTTGGCGGTCTTTTTCAGGGCCAATTAATTTGGTTGAAACTTCAACTTCTTCCGGGAAAGGAGTGATTTCCAGTTCAGTATTCATTAATACTTCAACTTCTATGAATGATTCCTCTTCGCGAGGTGCTACAAAACTAATAGAAGTTCCTTCGGAATCCGCGCGACCGGTACGTCCAATACGGTGCATGTACAATTCAGGTAGTTCTGGCATTTCGAAGTTGATGACGTGCGTAATATTGGAAATATCCAAACCTCTCGCCATAATATCAGTCGTAATTAATCCGCGTAAATTGCCTTCTTGAAACTCTGCCATCGTATTCAAACGGTAGTTTTGTGACTTGTTGGAGTGAATTACTCCAAACTGTCCTTCAAACGCTTCTTCAATACTTTCAAAAAGTAGATCCGATATTTTTTTATTGTTTACAAAAACCAAAACACGGTTCATCGTTTCATCTGTAGTCAATAAATGTTTCAGCAAATTGACTTTGGTATTGAAATTTGGAACTTGGTAAGTGATTTGTGTAATTTTTTCTAAAGGTGTTCCTGAGGCAGATAATGTCACTTCTTCTGGGTAATCAAAAAAGTCATTCAAAACGGCATCTACTTCCTCAGTCATCGTGGCTGAAAATAAGATGTTTTGACGTTTGGTTTTCATCATCGCTAGCAAGGCAGTTAATTGAGGTCTGAAACCAAGATTGAGCATTTCGTCAAATTCGTCAATGACTAATTTTTGAGTTTCGTCAAAACGAACTACGGCATCCAATGCTAAATCCATAGTTCTACCAGGCGTTCCTACTAAAATATCAACACCTTCGTAAACGGCTTTTTTCTGAGTATTGATGTTGACACCTCCGTAAATTCCGAGGGTATTAACCGACATGTATTTGGTCAATTTCTCGACTTCTTCCACCACTTGAACGACTAATTCTCGGGTAGGTACCAAAATCACAATTTTTGGTGTGTTGGTATTGGTAAACTTGTATAGTTTTAACAACGGCAATAGATAAGCAAAGGTTTTACCTGTTCCCGTTTGTGCAATTCCCATCATATCACGACCTGACATAATCACAGAAAACGATTTTTCCTGAATTGGAGTAGGCGTAGTAAAGCCTAATTCGTCAATGGCTTTTTGTACGGATTTAGGGAGATTGAATTGCTCAAAAGTGCTCATAAATTGCTATTTTGTGCAAAGGTACATTAAAAAGGGGGATTTTAATATTTTATGTTTTAGGATGATTTACGAAGTTAACTATTATAGAGTGTTTTAAAATGGGAGTTCATTGCTATACGATTCAAAAAATTCAGATTCTAAAAATAGTTTTAGCTCATTTGTAGCATTGAAACCATTTATCTTTTGCTTGTAGCGATTAGATGTAGCTTCATTTTCAATTTCTAGTTTTCTTTTTTTACTGATTTCTAAAAACTCGGTTTCCATATCAATACCCAAAAATCTTCTGTTAGTTAAATTAGCTGCAATACTAGTTGTAGAACTTCCTGCAAATGGGTCTAATATCCATGCTCCTGGTTTTGTTGATGCTAAAATAATACGTGTCAAAATAGACAAAGGTTTTTGCGTGGGGTGTTTGCCACACGACTTTTCCCATTTAGCAATAGCAGGTAATTTCCAAACGTCTTTCATTTGTTTGTTACTGTTGAGTTGTTTCATTAACTCATAGTTGTAATAATGCGGCACCTTTTCTTTTTTTCTTGCCCAAATAATTAACTCGGCAGAATGCGTAAAGAAGCGACAAGAAAAATTAGGTGGTGGATTGTTCTTTTCCCAAGTGATGACATTCAAGATTTTAAAATCCAATTCTTGTAATAATTGACCGATTGAGAAAATGTTATGATAGGTACCACTTATCCAGATAGTACCATTATCTTTTAATTTATCCCTAACTAATTTTAGCCAAGTACGATTAAAGTCATTGATAAAATCAAATCCTTCTGATTTGTCCCATGTACCTTTATTAACAGAAACAATTTAATCAATTAGCAATTTTAGTTTTTTAAGTTTATTAAAAATATGATTTTCAGGATTATTTGATTCTTCAAAATGTTTTTGCTCATCAACATATATATATTCAATAATATCTTTTATTAACATATTTTTTTCGTCTTCTTTACTTTGACCATTGATATCAATAAAATTAACATCAACAAAATCATTATAATCTAATACGATTTTCTCATTTTTATATTGCTTTTGAACTTTTGCAAAAGCATCTTGAACGTTTTTTGCATCAATTTCAATAACTCTTGCCAAGAATTCTTGAACTTCTATTTTAAATGTTCCCATAAGATATTTTTTTATAATTACCTCGACCTGAAAATTCAATAATTCCTTTATCTCTTAAAAACTGTAATTGCTGTCTTATTTTATCCTTAATGAAATTATTATTGGGATATTTTAACTTTAGTTTTTCTTCAAATTTATAAACATCATCTAATGTGAACTTTTCATTATTAATTGAATCTATGCAATTCATTATATCTAATATCCATCCCTTACTCTCATTGCTCTTTTGTCTTAAAAATAAAGTCTTTTTGAATGAGTTTTCTACAATTTCTTTATCAATTAATTTTGAATCTTTAATCAAAAAAACTTTTCCTGCTTCAGCAACATTAGACAAGTCAATATTACATCCTATCCATCCAGCTCTTTTAGCAGTATCTGAAAGAGGTTTTCTTTTAATTATTATTTCAGTTGTAAAAAACTGCTTAGGTATAATTAAGAAGTTCTCAACTGACATTTTCTTAGAATATGTTAAAAAGAAAAAGTTAGGGTTTTGGTTAGAATTTATTCTTTCTATCATTGTTGAATAGGCTCCGTCATTAATTGTATTTGAAAATTTGCCGCTTTTACTTTTTAATTCAAATTCTTCATTACACTTTTTGCAATAAAAGTCAGCAACAGGCCTATTGTTCTCAAATTCATTTAAAGGATTTTCACCACAACAAGGGCAATATGAATTCTCCTTAACCCAATTTTCTGTTAGTATTCTTGCAATTTGAGAATTACTTTTATAGCCTTCGGCAAGGTCTATATTGAAATTTAAATTCATACTATGCAGCTAATTTAGCGTTAGGGATTGCAGTGTAAATCCTTTTGTTTTTTTCTTTAAAAAACAAAAGATTGAAACGTAAAGCCCGACCTGATAGGGTAACGCCTTTATTAAATTCATTATACAAATCGTCAAAGAAATTATCGTTTGTGTCTTTTCCTTTTACATCAGAATTACTCAGTATCCATTTATGGTCTAAAGTATCTAATGTTTTGCAAAAATCACGCAAACGTATTTGCTCTTCATCGTTAAACTCATCTTTAGCATAGGAGTTAAAACTAGAGGTATTGCTTAAAGGTTTATAAGGAGGATCAAAATAAAACAAAGCAGGTCTTTCTGCATGTTTTAGAGTTTCTTGGTAATCGCCAGTCAGTATTTCAACTCGTTGCAATGCCTCACTAACGGCTAAAAGATTTTCTTTATCACAAATAGTCGGTTTTTTATAACTTCCCATTGGCACATTAAAACCATTATTTTTATTCACACGAAATAAACCATTGAAACAGGTACGATTTAAGAATATGAATAAAGCCGCTTGTGTTACTTTATCTGTACTTCGGGTGTTAAACAACTCACGTTTGGCGTAAAAATATTCTTTCTTTTTTTCTTCTAATAAATCTAGTGAATGAAATTCCCTTTGAAATTGTTCTAATACAGAAATCAAGTTTTTGGTTTTTGAGGCAATTACTTTGTAAGTATTTGTTAAGTCGGAATTAATGTCATTTATTACGGCTTTTTCTACATTTGGAAAATTATTCAATATCCAAAATAAAACCGCACCACTTCCTACAAACGGTTCTACATAAGTAAATTTTTGAGAAATAAACTCTTTAGGTAATGCTTTTTGTATGTCTGTAATCAACTGGGTTTTACCACCCGCCCATTTTAAGAAAGGTTTGGCTTGCATATAAGGATATGATTTAATTTCTCAAACTTACTAAATTTAGATAGTCATTAAAAATATTGTTAACAATTCATTTGTTTTATTATTTGTATTCAAAACCCTTCAAACACACCCAAACCAAATAGTGCAAAATCATATTTGACAGGGTCATTCGGGTCTAGAATTCGCAATTGAGTATCGAGTTCGGCTAATGCTTTAGCATCGTTTTGTTTGCGGTGAAGTAAGCCTAATTTTCGTGCCACATTACCCGAATGTACATCGAGTGGACAAGAGAGTGCTGCAGCTGAGATGCTTTTCCAAATACCTAAATCGACTCCTTTGTTGTCTTGGCGCACCATCCAGCGTAAATACATATTGATTCGTTTGGCTGCCGAATTATTCAATGGATCTGAAATGTGTTTTTGTGCTCGTGTTGCATGTGGAATTTGCTTCGCCAGTTCGCTGTCGCTCGTGTCAAAAAAGAGTTTCTTGAATTCATGAATGCTTTTTTGCATAGACAACGGTTCTTGGTTTTGAGCAAAAACAGCTTCGAGTCCGTTGTGGTTTTTATAAATGTGTTGTAAACCTTTGACAAAAACAATAAAATCCTGCCCATTGAACGTGCGGTGTACAAACGATGCTAAGTCTTTTAAATCTTTTTCTTGATGTGAAAGAACAAAGTCATAAGGGGCGTTACCCATCAATTCCATCATCCGATGTGCATTTTTGATAATCATCTTTCGATTGCCCCAAGCAATGGTTGCTGCTAAAAATCCAGCTATTTCAATATCTTCTTTTTGAGAAAATAAATGCGGAATTTGAACAGGGTCGCTATCGATAAAATCTCGGGTATTGTATTGGATAACTTTTTCGTCTAGAAAAGATTGTAGTTCAGAATGAGTCATAGTGGAAAGACATTAAATTGTGTTTCGCAATTAGGGATTGCTAATTTGTCCGTCTACCATGATTAATTTTCTGTCCGCCATATTAGCTAGTTCTTCGTTGTGCGTTACAATCACAAAAGTTTGCCCGAATTCGTCACGCAATTGAAAAAACAATTGGTGTAAATTCTCTGCTGAATGGGTATCGAGGTTTCCAGAAGGCTCATCGGCAAAAATAACGTCTGGTTTATTGATTAAAGCACGAGCTACTGCTACACGTTGTTGTTCACCTCCCGAAAGGGCATTGGGTTTGTGATCCATTCGTTCTGAAAGACCTAAATACTCTAAGAGGCGTTTCGCTTCTTTTTCAGTTTCTTGTTTGTTTTTATTGGCAATAAAAGCCGGAATGCATACATTTTCTAAAGCCGTAAATTCAGGAAGTAATTGGTGAAATTGAAAGATAAACCCCAGATTTAAGTTTCTGAATTGGGATAAGGTTTTATCATTCATTGTCAACACATTTTCGCCATTGATGAATAATTCTGTTCCCTCTTGTATTGAAGGTTTGTCTAATGTGCCGAGTAGTTGTAACAAAGTTGTTTTTCCTGCTCCAGAAGCTCCTACAACAGCAACGATTTCTCCTTTTTGAATGTGCAAATCCACTCCTTTTAGCACTTCTAATTGGTCGTAAAATTTATGTAGGTTTTTCGCTTGTATCATTTGGAACTTGTTTTTACAAAGAAACAAAGATTTTTGGTTATCCAAATGAAAAATTTGGGTAAAGAATTTAGGTTCGATTTATTTTTCTTTGAACAAGAATCCCAAACCAATTTGGCGCAAGAGTTTCTTTTCAAATTGCCAGAAAAAGGTAAATTGACCAAAAAGAAAGCCAATGCTAACTAAAAGTACTTGGTACAATGGGAATATCAAAAGTAGTCGAATAGGAGTGAAGAAAAATCCGAAATCATCTTTAGTAATTCCTAGCCACACACATACAGGTTTCGAAGCCATTGCTGAGGCTGAACCCGTGATTGCAAAAACGATAAAAATAATAGTCAGTTGGAAATTGGATTGAATACCCCAACGCTGTTTTAATTTTTCCATTAGGATTATCTAAAGCGTTACAAAGTTATGATTTTTGCATAAAGTAAAGTATAAAAAAAGGATGTCTTTTTGAGACATCCTTTTTGTGTATTATTTGAAAAAATTAACCTAAAATACTGATGATTTGTTGCGCTAATTCTGTTCCAATTCTATCTTGTGCTTCTCCTGTAGCAGCTCCAATGTGAGGAGTCAAAGAGATTTTTGGGTGCATAAGGATTTTGATTTCTGGTTTTGGTTCGCTTTCAAAAACGTCTAATCCAGCAAAACCAACTTTTCCGCTGTCTAATGCTTCGATTAAAGCAATTTCGTCAATTACCCCACCACGAGCACAGTTTACAATACCTACACCATCTTTCATAATAGCCAATTCCGCTTTTGAGATGATGTATCCGTTTTGAGCAGGAACGTGTAACGAAATGAAGTCAGCTTCTTTGAATAACGATTCTAATGATTGTGATACAATAGTTGTAGTTACTGATTGTCCGTCAAAGAATTCTACTTTTACATCTACTTTATCAATAAAACTATCCGCAGCAATTACTTTCATCCCTAAACCAAGCGCCATTTTTGCAGTAGCTTGACCAATACGTCCAATTCCTACAATTCCTAAAGTTTTACCTCTTAATTCAGTTCCGTTAGCGTATGCTTTTTTCAATCCTTCAAAGTTAGCATCACCTTCTAAAGGCATATTTCTGTTGGAGTCGTGTAAAAAACGAACCCCATTAAATAAGTGACCAAAAACCAACTCAGCAACTGATTCTGAAGAAGAAGCAGGTGTATTGATTACATTGATTCCTTTGCTTTTAGCATATTCAACATCAATGTTATCCATTCCAACACCACCACGACCGATGATTTTGATACCAGGACAAGCATCGATAATGTCTTTACGAACTTTAGTTGCACTACGAACTAAAATAACGCTTACATTATTTTCGTTAATAAAGTTAGCTACTTGTTCTTGTGCTACTTTAGTAGTAATCACTTCAAATCCACCTTTTTCTAATGCTTGAATTCCACTTTTAGAAATTCCGTCATTTGCTAATACTTTCATTTTTTTTATGTCATTGCGAGGAACGGAACAATCTCATCCTCATATTAATTTATTTAATTTTTAAACTGCTTTTTCCAAAGCTTGCATTACGTCAACCAATACTTGTACGCTTTCAATTGGCATAGCATTGTACATAGACGCTCTGTAACCTCCTACTGAACGGTGACCTGGCAATCCAGAGATTCCAGCTTCTTTCCACATAGCATCAAAAATTGGTGCGTGTTCTGGGTTGTTCAATAAGAAAGTAGCATTCATGTTAGAACGATCTTCTACCACTGCTGCTCCTTTGAATAATGGGTTTCTATCAATTTCGTTGTAAAGCAATTCCGCTTTAGCATTGTTGATTTTTTCTATTGCAGCAATTCCGCCTAGTTTTTTCAACCATTGTAAGGTTAGTAAAGAAGCATACACTGGGAAAACAGGTGGTGTATTGTACATACTTTCTGCTTTAATGTGTTTTGCATAATCTAACATACTTGGAATTTCTCTTCCGTTTTTACCTAAGATTTCTTCTTTGATAACTACTAAAGTTGTTCCGGCAGGTCCCATATTTTTTTGAGCTCCAGCGTAGATAATGTCAAATTTAGAAAAGTCCAATTGACGTGAAAAAATATCAGAACTCATATCGCAAACTACAGGAATGTTAGTAGTTGGAATTTCTTTCATTTGAGTTCCAAAAATAGTATTGTTACTTGTACAGTGGAAATAATCTGCGTCAGCAGGAATGGTATATCCTTTAGGTACATTATTGTAATTTTGTTCTTTTGATGAAGCTACAACAACAGTTTCTCCAAAATATTTTGCTTCTTTAATTGCGGCAGATGCCCAAGTTCCAGAATCCAAATACGCTGCTTTTCCGTTTTCTTTCATCAAGTTATACGGAACCATTAAGAACTCTAAACTAGCTCCTCCGGCAAGGAAAAGTGCTTGGTATCCTTTACCTTCTAAACCTAATAATTCAAGAACTAATGCTCTAGCTTCATCCATTACCGCAACGAAATCTTTGCTTCTGTGCGATATTTCCAAAATAGATAAACCTGAATTATTGAAATCCAAAATGGCTTGTGCTGATTTTTCAAAAACTTCTTGTGGTAAGATACAAGGTCCTGCGCTGTAGTTGTGTTTTTTCATTAGTAGTAGTTTGTTCCAAAATTTAAAAATGCAAATTTCGGTAATCATACTTTAAAAACCGTTAAATAATCAGAAATATTTAAACAATTTTTTACTTTATTGTTAACGAAAACGAAATAGTATCGACATTATCTGCGTAATCCCATAATTGAGGGCGTTGTGTCTGTCCGAAAGGGATGCTGTTTTTGACTAAATTGTCACTCACAATACACTGAATGGTATCGGCTTCTGTTTCGAATCTTTTCTCTACCTCCGCAAGGGTGTCGTAGTATTCATAAAACACGCTAGAAATAGGAGAGGCGTGGCTTGAATCTTCTTTTAAAGTTAAAAATCCGTTGTCTAATAACTTGTAATTGCTCATTAAAAAAACCGCTTTATTATAGTCGTAATTATTAGCATATTTTTCATAATGAATCACATCTTGGTATTCAAAAATAGCTTCAAAAAACGCGTCAAATGAATAGCCTTTTGGAACAAAAAGTTTGGAAACATTACGACAACCTAGTCCAAAATAACGGAAAATATCCTCGCCTAAAGCGATGAGTTGTTCTTTGGTTTCTTCTCCATTTAAAACGGCAACTGAATTTCTGTTTTTTCGAATGATAGAAGGCTTATCTTTAAAATAATATTCGAAATAACGCGCTGTGTTGTTGCTTCCTGTGGCAATAACGGCATCAAAGGTTTCTAATTTCCCCTCAACAAAAGTGATTTTGTTGGCCAAATCAGGTTCAATAGCGATAAGGTATTTTGCCAAAAAAGGCAATAAGTGTTGGTCGTTTGATGATGTCTTTACTACTACATTATGTCCAGCCATTAAAACAGAAATAAAATCATGAAATCCAACTAGCGGAATATTTCCGGCCAAAATTAACGCAATGGTTTTAGGCTCGGTTGTTGTGAAATCATAAGACGATGTCCATTGATTTAAATTTGCTGACGTTAAGGCTTTTGCCCAAGATTGTATCGAGAAATAGACTTGCTCTGGAGTGTACCAGCCGTTATGGGATTGAGATAATTGAATTAATTGTTTAAAATTATCAAAAAACAAATCATTTTGAGGAACGCTAGAATCTTTAGTAGAATTGTCTTCTGCGAACTGATTTAAAAAGCGTCCTAATGTAACAAAAACATTTTTTTTTGTTTCTAAGTCCATAATGTTTGTTTATGAATGGTTTTGATTGTAATTTTGCACAAAAATAAGCATAAATAAGCCGAAAGTCAAAAAGGTAACTCAAGACTTTAGACTTTCAAACTTTAAGACTAGAAATTATGGCAATTATAATTACAGATGAATGTATCAATTGTGGGGCTTGTGAACCAGAATGTCCAAATACTGCAATTTACGAAGGAGCTGATGACTGGAGATATAAAGACGGGACAAAACTAACAGGTAAGGTAATTTTGCCTGATGGTACCGAGGTAGATTCAGATGCGGCTCAAACGCCAATTTCGGATGATGTATATTACATTGTTCCTGGGAAATGTACGGAATGTAAAGGTTTTCATGATGAACCACAATGTGCGGCTGTTTGTCCTGTAGATTGTTGTATTCCTGATGAGAATCACGTAGAGTCTGAAGAAACCTTGTTGAACAGACAAGCGTTCTTACACAACGAATAATTTTTTTAAAACTTTATTATAAAAAAAATCCTGAGCAATTGCTCAGGATTTTTTTGTTTCTAAGGAGTTAAATTTAGAATGTAAATCCTAATCTAGCATAGTAATACGCTCCGCTGAATCCCATTTGAACAGCATCCCAGTATCCACCTGCTTCAACCCAGTCATCTTGTTGGTCAGGATAAATATTGAATAAATTGTTAGCTCCAATACTTAATTTAGATGATTTGTTCAATTTAAAACCTAAAGTTAAATCAGTTACAATTTTCGCATTATAGGTATCCGTTGCAGCTTTAATTTGATTGGCAAAACTTCCATAATCAGCTACGTCTTCATACATTTGGTAGTCTAATAGTTCCACTTTGCTAAAACGAGTAAAAGCTAAACCTGCATTAAACCATTTTCTATCGTAATTAATATTAAGTCCGAATTTATTGGCAGGTGCCGATGCTAATAAAAATGCTTTTTCTCTCTCTCCAAAGAATGTTTCTTTATCTAAAGTTCCGTTTTTTACATCTCCAATAGTCATATGATTAATGTTTCCTACTAATGTTGCTCCGAAACTATTGTCTCCGAATTTCTTTTTCCAAGCCAATACAACATCTACTCCAGCTGTTTTTGTATTCACTCCATTTGTAAAGAATTGTGCGGCAGAAACACCAAGATTCAATGCAGAAGCATCAAAGTATCCTGTTAAAACGATACGGTCTTTTACGTTAATAAAATAGCCGTCAACAGTTGCTGTAAATGCGCCAAAACTAGCAGTCACTCCCAAAGATCCATTAACAGCTTTTTCTTCGTTTAATTTGTTAATTCCAAAAGCTTGAGTTACAGGACTATCGTTTGAAGATAAAATAACTTCAGTTGCTCCTCCTGAACTAAAATTGGTAAAACGTAAATTATAGTATACCTGAGCTAATGAAGGTGCTCTAAATCCAGTACTTAATGAACCTCTAAAATTGATATTGTCTGTCGCTTTCAAACGAGCGGCAAGTTTACCATTTAGTGTACTGCCAAAGTCGCTGTAATTTTCAAAACGAACCGCAGTGCTTACTAATAAATTTTTAGTTACATCGAACTCAGCATCAGTATAGAATGATACATTGTTGCGATTTTTCTTTACTTCGTTGGCAGGGCTATATCCAGGGAATCCTTGAGAGCCTCCTGGACGGAACTCTCCTGAAATAGGATCTATAGGTGCTGATTGTGTAGCAGGATTAGTGATTGGTCTTCCTGTAGTATCGTAAGTAGCATAAGATCCTTCTTCTCCAGCAAAAATGCTAAATTGTTCGGTTCTGAATTCAGCTCCAAAGGCTAAGTTCATTCCGTTTAAAACTGAATCATAGTTTTTAGAAAAATCCAAGTTGGTGGTGTTTTGGCTTAAACTATGTCCACCCGCATTAAATTCAGTTGGCGAGTTTCCAACCAAAGAAGCGTTAATAGTTCCTTTAATGTAATAATGAAAAAGGTTTTTCCCAAAGGTATTGCTTAAATCCATTTTCCATCCAGATGCATATTTAGTTCTAATACCAGCTGCGATAGAATTATCCACAATCTCCGAAGTAATTCGTGGAGTAAATCCTCCTGGATAAATAGACTCCACGACTCTTTCTCCTCCATTTCTTGTAAAAGCATAAGCGTCAGTATCTCTGAAGTTTCTTCCTCCAAATGCATAGAATTCTGTTTTGTCGGAAATAGGTACCACTAAATTACCAAAGAGATTAAGTCCTTGAATAGCAGCTTCACCAAAACCTTTTCTGAAGTCAAATCCTGGACGTAATGTCTTCTCTTTGTTTAAGTATTCAGCAGTGAAGTTAGCAATTCCTCCTTTTTTACCCACTGCTACTCCGTAGTTAGCAGCAACTTTGATGGATTGACCGTCAAAATTTCTTTTTTGACCTAATGTGTTTCCGAAGCTTTTTTCGTCTAAAAAGTTGTTTTTAATGTTTGCAGTTCCTGGATCAAACTCACCTTGAGCGTTTGTATTGTAAGCTCCGTAAGTTACAGCTCCAGTTACTTGGTTAATATTGTCATTTAATACAATATTAATAACACCTGCAATAGCATCCGAACCGTATTGTGCTGCTGCTCCATCTCTCAAAATTTCAATTCTTTTGATGGCAGATGCAGGAATAGAGTTCAAATCGGTTCCAGTGTTTCCACGACCTTTTGTTCCAAATAAATTGATTAAAGACGATTGGTGTCTTCTTTTACCGTTAATTAAAACTAAAGTTTGGTCAGGCCCCATTCCTCTTAAAGAAGCTGGATCAACGTGATCGGCTCCATCAGATCCCGATTGTTTATTGGCATTAAATGAAGGCGCAACGTATTGTAATAATTCGTTGATTTCTAATTTACCACTTTGTGTGGTTACATCTTTAACGTTAATAACGTCAATGGGTACAGCAGAATTCACTACTGTTCGTTTCGTATTTCTAGAACCTACAATTTGAACTTCTTTTAATTCTTGTGCTTTAGAATTGGTGTTTTCTTGAGCAAAAAGACAAGTCAAATTGAATAACAATAAAAGTAAGCTGTACTTTTTCATAACTAATTTGGTTTGGTTTTTATTTGGTTTAAATCGGGTGCAAGATACTAATTTTTTGAAAAATAGTAAGTGAAATTCCTTTTTTGATGCGAATTTTACAAAGAATGCAAGAATTTGATGTTTTTGTTTAACGAACCTTTTTTTAATTCTATATTTGCACACTTTATTAAAGTAATTGCAAAATTTTGTGGTTATTGGCCACTATTCGAAAATAAAATTATCATGAAAGCAGGAATTGTAGGATTACCAAATGTAGGGAAATCAACGTTGTTTAATTGTTTGTCTAATGCCAAAGCGCAAAGTGCTAACTTTCCGTTTTGTACTATTGAGCCTAATATTGGGGTAGTAAATGTACCCGATTCAAGAATGGCAAAGCTAGAAGAGCTAGTGAAACCAGAACGTGTGCAAATGGCAACGGTTGATATCGTAGATATTGCGGGATTGGTAAAAGGAGCAAGTAAAGGAGAAGGTTTAGGAAATCAGTTCTTAGGAAATATTAGAGAATGTAATGCGATTATTCACGTGTTGCGTTGTTTTGATAATGATAATATTGTTCATGTAGATGGGAATGTAAATCCTATTCGTGACAAAGAAACGATTGATATCGAGTTGCAGTTGAAAGATTTAGAAACAGTTGAAAAACGTTTGGAAAAAGTAAATCGTGCCGCTAAAACAGGAAATAAAGAAGCACAAGCAGAGCAGTCGTTGTTAAACAGAATTCGCGAAGCGTTATTACAAGCTAAATCAGCACGTACTGTCGTGCCTGCCAATCAGGATGAGGAAGAATTGATGGAAAGTTTCCAATTGATTACCAATAAACCCGTATTGTATGTTTGTAATGTGGATGAAAATTCAGCGGTAAACGGAAATAAATATGTAGATCAAGTTCGTGAATTGGTAAAAGACGAAGATGCCGAAGTGATTATTCTTTCGGTAGGTGCCGAGGCTGATATTAATGAATTAGAAAGTTACGAAGAGCGTCAAGTATTCTTAGAAGATATGGGATTGACTGAGCCAGGCGCTTCTGTTTTGATTCGTGCGGCTTACAAATTATTAAAACAACAAACGTATTTTACAGCAGGTGTGAAAGAAGTTCGTGCTTGGACCATTAATATTGGAGCTACTGCGCCACAAGCAGCGGGAGTTATCCATACTGATTTTGAAAAAGGATTCATTCGCGCCGAAGTAATTTCATACGAAGATTTTATCCACTATGGTTCTGAAGCAAAATGTAAGGAAGCAGGTAAATTCAAGGTGGAAGGAAAAGAATACGTAGTCAAAGATGGAGACGTAATGCACTTTAGATTTAACGTGTAGTTATTACGAATAAAGTTATTGCGAGGAACGAAGCAATCAAAACCGCTAAAGTAATTTAGCGGTTTTTTTTATTTTTATAACTAATTGTTTAGAAATAGATCTGATTTGAGTTTAGCATTTTTATGGTTGTAAAAATTTAATATTGCCTTCTATTTCCTTAGTTGTCCAAGTTAGTTGTGGTGAAATTTCGTGAACGCCTATTTTTGTTAATGTAATGCTCTGCAATTCACTAAAGTGAAAGTTTTTAATAATTGATGTGTTATGTAAAAAGTAACTACCTTGATAATATTCACCATATTGCTTTATCTGTTTTTCAATTTTTTTTGAACGGGTTGTAACAATAAATGTTCTTGAATCTCCAAAATGTGGATTACAATAAAATATGATTTTTCCTAGTTTATCAATTTTGGCATTGATGAAAATATCATCTGAATAGTCTTTGTTAAACCTTTCAGCAATTGGGAATATAAAAAAACTAATAGCTAATAAAATTGAGATAAGTTTAATTAACTTTCCGTATTTTGAATTAATTGTCAAAAAAATAATTGTCAAAGGAGTTAAGGTCAAGAATGTCAAGAATGGGAAAAGTAAAATCCAAAATAAAATATTTTCACGAAAATTAAATATCAAATATTTTCCTACTTCATTGGTTAATAAAGTAGAATAAGTTAAAGATGTTATAAATGTTAATAAATATCCCGCTTTTACTTTTCCTAAAATTAAAAGCGTAGATAGTAAAAAAATCGGATATAACCATAGGTAAACTAGATTAGTACCCATAAGTAAAAATTGTAATTGTTATTGGAATAATACTTATTAATCCGATAATGCTTATCAAGGCTATTGTAATTTGTAATTTTTTCATTACTTAGATAATAGTTTTATTTATCTATTCTATTTCGGAATTATAAAATTTAATAATAGTAAAAATAGGTAGATTCAAATATATAGAATTACTTTTAATTTTTCCATTGCTCCACTTCGTAAATCGCAGCTCGTCAATCGTACTTTTATTGTCAATATCATTCTTAATAACTTTGACTTGGGCTTGTTTTAAATTGTGCCAAATTAGCTTACATTAGCACCAAATCGATACTTTTTAAAATGTCCGAACAAAATCAATACAACGAAGACAATATTCGTTCGCTCGACTGGAAGGAACACATTCGTATGCGTCCTGGTATGTACATTGGAAAACTGGGTGACGGTTCTTCGCCAGACGATGGTATTTACATCTTACTCAAGGAAGTACTTGACAACTGCATCGATGAGTTTGTTATGGGTGCTGGAAAAACTATTGAGGTAACTATCAAAGACAAAATGGTAACCGTACGCGATTACGGTCGTGGAATCCCGTTGGGTAAAGTGGTAGATGTAGTTTCCAAAATGAACACAGGAGGAAAGTACGATTCCAAAGCCTTTAAGAAATCAGTAGGTTTGAACGGGGTAGGTACCAAAGCGGTGAATGCCTTGTCGAATTATTTCCGTGTCGAATCCGTTCGTGATAACCAACAAAAAGCGGCTGAATTCTCGGCAGGTAATTTGGTTTTGGAAGAAGAAGTACAAGAATCTACCAAACGTAAAGGAACGAAAGTGGCCTTCATTGCCGACGAGCAGATTTTTAAAAATTACAAATACCGTAACGAGTATGTGGTAAAAATGTTGAAGAACTATTGTTACCTCAACACCGGATTGACCATTTACTATAACGGCGAAAAATACTATTCGGATAACGGATTGAAAGATTTGTTAGAAGAAACCATTACCGAAGAAGATTCAGTATATCCTATTATTCATTTGATTGGAGAAGATATTGACATTGCGTTAACGCACAGTAAATCGCAGTATTCAGAAGAGTACCACTCGTTTGTCAACGGACAAAATACCACTCAAGGAGGTACGCATTTGAATGCCTTTAGAGAAGCAGTCGTAAAAACCATTCGTGAATATTACAACAAAGGTTTTGAGGCTTCTGATATCCGAAAATCTATTGTTTCGGCAGTGTCCATCAAAGTGGAAGAGCCTGTTTTTGAAAGTCAAACGAAAACTAAATTAGGGTCTACAGATATTGGTCCGAATGGGCCAACCGTGCGAACTTTTGTCCACGATTTTATTACGACCAAATTAGACAACTTCTTACACAAAAATCCAGAAGTTGCCGATTTGTTGTTGCGTAAGATTCTACAAGCCGAAAGAGAGCGTAAAGAGCTATCTGGTATTCGAAAATTAGCCAAAGACCGTGCTAAAAAATCGAGTTTACACAATAAAAAACTACGTGATTGTCGTGTGCATTTGCCCGACATTAAAAACCCACGTTATTTAGAAAGTACCTTGTTTATTACGGAGGGGGATTCGGCTTCGGGTTCCATTACCAAATCGCGTGATGTGAATACGCAAGCAGTTTTTAGTTTGCGTGGTAAGCCTTTGAATTCGTACGGAATGACCAAGAAAATCGTGTACGAAAACGAAGAATTTAATTTGCTTCAAGCGGCTTTGGATATTGAAGAATCCATGGAAGACCTGCGTTACAACAACATTGTAATCGCTACTGATGCCGATGTCGATGGAATGCACATTCGCTTGTTGTTGATTACGTTTTTCTTGCAATTTTTCCCAGAGTTAATCAAAGACGGTCATTTGTATATTTTGCAAACGCCTTTATTCCGTGTGCGAAACAAGAAAGAAACCATTTATTGTTACAGCGAAGAAGAGCGTGTAAACGCTATTGAAAAATTAAAACCAAAACCAGAAATTACCCGATTCAAAGGATTAGGGGAGATTTCGCCAGACGAGTTCAAGCATTTTATTGGTGCCGATATTCGTTTGGATCCTGTAATGTTGGATAAAGCCACCTCAATAGAAACATTATTGGAGTTTTATATGGGTAAAAACACACCCGACCGTCAAACGTTCATCATCAATAATTTGAAGGTGGAATTAGACGTGGTGGAGAAATAAAATCAGATATATGGAAGATCAAGATATTCGCTGGAAGCAACGGTTTGAACATTTTATAGGAGCTTTGAGGCAATTGAAAAATGCTAATGAGTTACGAAAAGAAAGAAGTTTTACTGAACTAGAACTTCAAGGTGCTGTTCAGGCTTTTGAGGTTACTCAAGAATTGTCGTGGAAAGTAATGAAAGATTTTTTAGAGTCTCAAGGAAAAACAGACCTTTTTGGAAGTAAAACGGTTGTGCGGGAAGCTCTTAATGTGGGTTTAATTTTAAATGGCGAAGAATGGTTAAGAACTATTGAAAGCAGAAATAAAACTTCTCACATATATGATGAAAAAGAAATTTTACTAATACTTGAAATCGTTTTTAATCAATATTTACCCATTTTTGTAGAATTTGAAACTAAAATGAAAACCTTTTTATAATGTTCGGATTGTATCCCAATTCATATAAAGAAATTATTTCAATACTTCAAAAACATGAAAGTATTGAAAAGGTAATTATCTATGGTTCAAGAGCCAAAGGGAATTATCGGGAAGGTTCGGATATTGATTTTACTCTTTTAGGAACTATTCAATACGATGAATTGATTCAATTAAAAAACGAATTTGAAGAAAGTTATATTCCTTATTTGTTTGATATATCCATATATAATGACTTGCAATCTGAAAGTTTAAAAGAGCATATTAATCGAGTAGGAAAACTATTTTACGAGAAAACTGAAAAATAATTCAGCATAAATGAAAGACGAAGAAGAAGATAACATCATTCCAAACGAAGACGAGAATAACGATTCTTTGGATGTAACGGCAAACGAAAACGAAGAAGGCTTTGACGACATCGTTGCTTTTGGTGGGAATCATTTTTATGAAAATAATGAAAACCCCGAAGACACGATTACGAAAGTAACCGGAATGTACAAAGATTGGTTTTTGGACTATGCTTCGTATGTAATTTTGGAGCGAGCTGTACCGGCTATTGAAGATGGTTTTAAGCCCGTGCAACGTCGTATCATGCACTCTATGAAAGAGTTGGATGATGGTCGTTACAATAAAGTAGCGAATATCGTAGGACACACGATGCAGTATCACCCACACGGAGATGCGAGTATCGGAGATGCCATGGTGCAAATTGGTCAAAAAGATTTGATTATCGATATGCAAGGAAACTGGGGTAACATTCTCACGGGAGATAGTGCCGCAGCTTCTCGTTATATCGAAGCCCGAATCAGTAAGTTAGGACACGATATTTTATATTCGCCTAAAATTACGCAATGGGGAATGTCGTATGATGGTCGTAGAGCCGAGCCTATCAATCTTCCGGTTAAGTTTCCTTTATTGTTAGCACAAGGTGCTGAGGGAATTGCGGTGGGTCTTTCGACCAAAATTTTACCTCATAATTTCAATGAATTAATCGATTGCTCTATCAAAGTATTGAAGGGCAAATCATTTACCTTATATCCTGATTTTCCAACGGCGGGAATTGCCGATGTTTCTAATTACAATGATGGTTTACGCGGCGGACGTGTTCGTGTTCGTGCCAAAATTGCTCAATTGGACAAACAAACGTTAGTGATTACTCAAATTCCGTTTTCAACCAATACATCAACTTTGATTGATAGTATTTTGAAAGCTAATGAAAAAGGGAAAATCAAAATCAAGAAAATTGAAGACAACACAGCTGCTGAGGTAGAAATTTTGATTCATCTACCGCCAGGAGTTTCGCCAGATAAAATGATAGATGCATTATACGCATTTACTGCTTGTGAAACTTCGGTAGCGCCTTTAGGTTGTGTTATCGAAGACAATAAACCATTATTCATTGGTGTTTCCGAAATGTTGAAAATTTCCACCCATCGCACGGTGGATTTGTTGAAACGTGAATTGGAAATCCAATTGGACGAATTGGAAAACAAATGGCATTTTTCTACTTTGGAAAAAATCTTCATTCGAGAAGAAATGTACATTGATTTCAAGTTGTATTCGGATAAAGAATCATTGTATACTTATATGTACGACAGATTCAAACCGTTTACCAAATCATTGGTTCGCGAAATTAATGATGATGATTTGCAAAAATTAACGCAAATTCCAATGATTCGTATTACGCGTTTTGACTCGGATAAAGCCGATGATGCTATTGCGAAGTTGGAAGCCGAAATGGAAGAAGTAAAACACCATCTGGATAACATTATCGATTTTACGATTGACTTTTTCCAAAAATTAAAAGACAAATACGGTAAAGGACGTGAACGTCAAACCGAGTTGCGTAGTTTTGATACGATTGAAGCGACTAAAGTGGTTTTACGTAACACAAAATTATATGTCAATAGAGAAGAAGGGTTCTTAGGAACTGGACTTAAGAAAGACGAATATGTTGCCGATTGCTCGGATATTGATGATGTAATTGTTTTCCTTCGAGATGGAAAAATGATGATTACTAAAGTCGACGAAAAGAAATTCATTGGCAAAGATATTATTCATATTGCGGTGTTTGACAAAAACGACAAACGTACCATTTACAATATGATGTATCGAGATGGGAAAAACGGCTCTACTTTTATCAAGCGTTTTAATGTTTCGGGAGTTACTCGTGATAAATTTTATGATTTAACACAAGAAAAACCAGGTTCCATGGTCTTGTATTTTTCAGCTAATCCAAATGGGGAAGCAGAAGTAGTGACCATTTTATTACGCCAAGTAGGTAGTGTTAAAAAGTTGAAATGGGATGTCGATTTTTCTGATATTGCCATCAAAGGAAGAGCCTCGAGAGGAAATACCGTTTCTAAATACCCAATCAAGAAAATTGAGTTGAAAGAAAAAGGAATTTCCACTTTGCGTCCAAGAAAAGTGTGGTTTGACGATACGGTGCAACGATTGAATGTAGATGGTCGTGGCGAATTGTTAGGCGAATTCAAACCAAATGATCGTTTGTTGATTATCAATCAAACTGGTAAGCTGAAAACGATAATTCCAGAATTGACGACCCATTTTGACGAAGACATGATTGTATTAGAAAAATGGAATCCGAAGAAACCTATTTCTACCATTTATTATGACGGAGAAAAAGAACGCTATTTTGTAAAACGTTTCTTGGTGGAAAATGAGAATAAAGAAGAACTTTTTATTACAGAACATGAGAAATCACAATTAGAAATTGTTTCAACCGATTGGCGTCCAATGGCAGAAATTGTTTTTACCAAAGTGAAAGGTGTCCAAAAGGAGAATCAGACGATTGATTTGGAACAATTCATAGCGGTAAAAGGAATTAAGGCAATTGGAAATCAATTGACTACTGATAAACTGAAACAAGTGAATCTATTAGAGTCATTGCCTTACGAAGAACCAGAAGAAGAAATTGAAGAAACCGCTACTGAAGAAGGGGAGTTGGAGGACATTCCGACTGATACCGATGATGACGGACAAATTACTTTAAGTTTAGAATAAACTTCTAACTTGTCATTTTGAACTTGTTTCAAAATCTTACTTGCGTAAGAGAAACTGAAACAAGTTCAGTTTGACAGCTAATGGGAAAATTATTTTTTCTTGATTTTCATATTGATCATCTCTACTACCAAAGAAAAAGTAATGGCGAAATACAAATAGCCTTTAGGAAGTGGTGTTACATGATTCCCGAAGATTAAAGCGTCAGATAAGTGCGCACTTTCTGTAAGAAGCATCATTCCAATTAGGATTAAGAACGCTAAACCTAAAATTTGAATAGAAGGATGTTTGTTTACAAAAGTCCCTACAGGTACTGCAAATTGCATCATAATGAATACAGATATGACTACGGCAGTAATCATTATATACAAAGCACCTTCGACACCATTGGTCATACCCACTGCAGTTAATATACTATCAAATGAGAACACCAAATCAATCATAATAATTTGTAGAATCACATTTTGAAAGGATTTAGTAGCTGCCTCTTTAATTTCTTTTTCTTCTTCGCCTCTTTCATCTACTTTTTCACGGATTTCATTGGTGCTTTTGTAAATTAAAAATAAACCACCCAATAGTAAAATAACACTTTGACCCGTTATTCCTGCAGAGAACCAACTGAAATCGATATGGAACCATGGTTCTTTCATTTGGATTAATAAATTGATTCCAAACAAAAGGGCAATACGCATGAACATGGCTAAAAACATTCCTATTTTAGTAGCTCTTTTGCGTTTTTCGGCAGGTAATTTACCTGTTGCAATAGAAATAAAAATGATGTTGTCGATTCCTAATACAATTTCTAAAAACGTTAAGGTTAAAAGCGCAATCCAAGCGTCTGGATTTAAAAATACTTCCATTTTATTGAGTTAAGTGTTGATATTTATTTAGTGTTGATTTCTCCAATTTTAGTAACGGTACCACGTTGTTTGGTTTCAATTCCAACCATTCCGAATTCAAAGGTATAGGAATTTTTTGAGGTGGTCAAAATCTTCATGCTAATAGCATTTTTTTCTTGATTGTTTTTGGGATGTTTTTTGCGCAATACATATTCGCAGTCGCTAATCCAACGCACGGTTGCAGTATCTGTTTTACCTTCAAAAGTTTCAACTTCAATACTATCATTGCGTTCAAAAAAAGTAGTTTTTTTGACACCCTCTATTTCGTGTTCAAATTTGAATTTTCCCGTTTTAAAATCTTTGCAATTGTGTTCGGTATTGTAGCAAGAGGCTAGAGATAGCAAACAAAGTAAAGCAATTGTGTTTTTCATTTAATCTATTTTTATATCGTATTTATCCAAAAGTCCTACAATGCCTTGAGCTGAAAATTTAGCTTTTTTCATCGGGTTGAATTCGGGATCAATTTTGTAATTATAAGCAGTTCTGAAATCAGCACCCGCTAACTGACTATCATTAAAAATAGCATTGTCTAGATTACAATTGTCAAAAATGGCATTGTTTAACTGAGTACCTATAAAGGTCGTTTCTTTCATAGAACAAGTCGAGAAATTCGTTTTAGGCATTTTTTTATTGGCAAACGAAGCATAATCCAAAACACAATCTTGAAAACTCACTTGAAATAAAAAATCAGTACAGGTATTAAAATGGATGCCTAATAATTTGCAATTTTTGAAGTGAACCGTTTTTAAACTAGTTCCTGTAAAATGAACCATTGATAGATTACAGTCAATGAATTCGCAATCCATAAAGGTATTGTTACTTAAATCGGAATTGGAAAAATCACAGTTTTTGAAAATACAATCTTCAAATTCTCGATGATTGATTCGGCCGTTGAGAACAACTACTTTTTCAAAGGTTTTTTGGATGTTGATGAGGTTTTCCATTAGTCGTTGAATAAACTTTTCATAATCGTTTTTAATCCGACATATAGACAATATACCCCAAAAATACATAAGCCAATTCCAATGGCTAAAACCAAATAATGCCAATTATTTTTTTGATTCATAAACGCATTATGAATGACAGCAGGACCTATAAAAAGCAAAGGCAAAGCACCTGATACATATTTAAGGGCTTTCGCCAAAAGGTCTTTGTTGGTGGCCATGATTTAGTGTTTTTGCGAATTATAAAAATCAACCGCTTTTCGCACGCTACCTAGTTGATTCAATAGTTGACTTCCTTCTTCATACGAAACAGGAATTTCGCTCATAATCATCTTCACACCACGATCCACTAATTTAGCATTGCTCAATTGCATGTCGACCATTTTATTTCCTTTGACTTTCCCTAGCTGAATCATAGTAGCTGTAGAAATCATATTCAATACTAATTTTTGTGCTGTTCCTGCTTTCATACGGGAACTTCCAGTAACAAATTCTGGCCCAACAATTACTTCAATTGGATATTGAGCCGTTTGCGACAGCGGACTTCCAGCATTGCAAGAAATACTTCCTGTGATGATGTTGTTTTCGTTGCAGGCTTGTAAACCGCCAATAACATAAGGAGTTGTTCCCGAAGCTGCAATTCCGACTACTACATCATTCGAGTTGATGTCGAATTCTTGTAAATCAATCCAAGCTTGTGTGGCATTGTCTTCGGCATTTTCAACTGCACGACGAATGGCTTTATCGCCACCGGCTATGATTCCGTTAACTAAATCAAAAGGAACGCCAAACGTAGGCGGACATTCAGAGGCATCTACAATTCCCAAACGTCCCGAAGTACCGGCACCAATATAAAACAATCGGCCTCCTAATTTCATTTTAGCCACAATTTGAGCTACTAATGCTTCAATAGAAGGCAATGCTTTGGCTACAGCCAATGGTACCGTTTGGTCTTCTTGATTGATGTTGAACAATAATTCTTGTACCGACATTTTTTCTAAATGTTCGTATTTTGAAGATTGTTCTGTAGTTTTAGTAAAAGTCATTTCTTTTGTTTTTATGTGGGGCTATTTACTTTAAAATATAAAAATTAGATAAAATAGGCTAATGCAAATCCCAATACAATCATCGATATTTTGGCGATATTGAACTTGTGGCCTTCGCTACTTTCAAAAATGATCGTGGATGAAATATGAAATAAAATCCCAATAACGATGGCGGTGATTTCGGTATAGTAGGCATTCAATAATGGCAAATAATCGGAAAGAATAGTTCCTAATGGCGTCATGATTGCAAAGGTAATCATGAATAGAAAAATGGCTTTTTTATCCAAATTAGCATTGATAAAGAAAGTCGTTAAAATGATCGCAATAGGTAAGTGGTGAATGGCAATTCCCAAAGCCAAATCGTGATGATGTCCCACAGGAAATCCTTCGGCTAGGGCGTGAATACAAAGACTGATAAACAATAACCATGGAATATGATTCATTTTTGAATGACCGTGTACGTGACCGTGTTCGGCGCCTTGCGAAAAATATTCTAAGATAATTTGGAACAAAATCCCCACCATAATGAATAATCCGATACGGCCGTTCTTACTTTCGTAAATTTCTGGCAATAAATGAATCACGGTCAACGATAACAAAAAAGAACCGCTGAATGCCAAAAGCAATTTGAGTTTCGCTTTGTCTTTTGGTTGGAAAACCAAAGCAAAAATGTAACCTATCAATACAGAAAGTAAGGGTAAAAGATAATTCATTATTTAAAAATCATGATTAATCGTTCGCTTTCGGTTTTATGGAATTTCTTCAATTTATAATCCCCAAAGATATCCAATAAATAGATACCTGCTTCTTCCATCATAGCTTGAAAATCTTGCAAAGTCAACGCTTGTACTTTTTCGGTAAAGTGAAAAGATTCACCTTGATCTTCAAAGTCAATTTCTTTGTAAATATGACCGTCTTTCACATAGCGTTGGATATGGAAATCAATACCTTCTACAGTTTTGGTTTCTTCTGGAACTAAATTAGCGATTACTTGATTCACGTTCATGAAATCAATAACAGCAAAACCATGTTCGGTCAAGCTTTCTTTGATTGCAATAAGCGTTTTCAAGTTGTCGGCATCATTTTCAAAGTAGCCAAAACTGGTGAATAAATTAAAAATGGCATCAAATTGATCTTCCATTTTTTCACGCATATCATGCACTTGAAAGTGCAAACTGCTATTACTGTTTTTACTGGCTTCGGCAATACTGTTTTCTGACAAATCAGCACCAATAACGTCAAAACCCAATTGGTTTAAATAAATAGCATGACGCCCTTTTCCACAGGCTAAGTCCAATACTTTGGCTTTTTCGGGAAGATTAAGATAATGGGTCAAATTGTCCATGAAAATTTGTGCTTCACGGTAATTGCGTTCCTTGTATAAAATATGGTAATACGGCGTATCAAACCAGGAAGCAAACCAGTTTTTAGTGGGCTTTTGAGTAGCTATTACAGCTGGTTTAGCATCTTCAGACATTTATTCTTTTTCAATTAATTCAAGTCCACAAATTTAGTGTATTTTTGCACAAAATAACCCTATTATTTGGATTCAAAATTCAATAAATGGTGTTTTTACGTACTGCTGCAACAAAAACAAAACGAAAGCAGTGGAATAGAATAGAAAAAATGGAAGAAAATTTTAAAATGATTGCCAAAACCTTTTTTGGTTTTGAAGAGATATTAGCCAAAGAATTACAAGCTTTAGGAGCACAAAATGTAGAGCAAGGAGTTCGAATGGTCAGTTTTAAAGGCGATAAAGGGTTTATGTACAAAGCCAATTTATCATTACGAACGGCTTTGAAAATTTTAAAACCGATTTATACTTTTAGAGCCAATAATGAAAATGCCCTGTACAAAGGAATTTCGGGAATTAATTGGTCGAAGTATTTGAATGCCAATCAGACTTTTGTGATTGATGCTACGGTACATTCAGATCATTTTAACCATTCTGAATTTGTTTCTCAAAAATGTAAGGATGCGATTGTAGATCAATTCAGAGAAAGAACGGGACAACGTCCAAGTATCGATAAAGTTTTCCCTGATTTGCGAATCAACATTCACATTGGCAAAGACCAAGTGTCAGTAGCTTTAGATACTTCTGGGAATTCATTGCACCAACGTGGTTATAGAACGGCAACGAATATTGCACCTATTAACGAGGTTTTGGCAGCAGGAATTTTATTGCTTTCGGGTTGGGAAGGACAAAGCGATTTCTTAGACCCCATGTGTGGATCCGGAACTTTTTTGGCAGAAGCCGCTATGATTGCGTGTAATATTCCAGCCAATATCAACCGTAAAGAATTTGCATTCGAAAAATGGAACGACTGGGACAATGATTTGTTTGACCAAATTGTGAACAGTTTAATGAAAAAAGTAAAAGAATTTCATTACACCATAAAAGGATACGATAAGGCGCCAAGTGCGGTGAGTAAAGCCAAAGACAATATTCGAAATGCCAACTTGGAAGATTATGTGAGTATCGCCGAAGAGAACTTTTTTGATACTGAAAAGAACTCGCAAGGAAAATTACATCTAGTTTTCAATCCGCCGTATGATGAACGATTGGACATTCATATGGAAGAGTTTTATAAAAATATTGGAGATACGTTGAAAAAGAGCTATCCTGGAACCAACGCTTGGTTTATTACTGCCAATTTAGAAGCCTTGAAGTTTGTAGGATTGAAACCCTCTCGCAAAATTAAATTGTTTAATGCGAGTTTGGAAGCCCGAATAGTAAAATACGAAATGTACGAAGGAAGCAAACGAACTAAATTTCAAGTAACAGATAAAAATTAAAACGATGACTAAATTACAATTAAGAGCCTTTTTATATCAGTTGGGTAGTTTTGCTATCTTGTTTATTTCTTTTCGCTATTTGATTTTTACTTACACAAACTTGACAGGTTTGTTTATTCCGTTTACAGCTTTTGTAGTAGGCACCATTCTTTCGCCAAAATTCCAAGCAGTGAAAACCAGAGAAGGTGAAAAATTATTCATGTCTTGGCTTTTTATTAAAGGGATTAAAGAATTGTAATCTTTGGTTTCCACCAAAGGTTTATTACAGATTGTTTTTGGATTTCCTCCGTGTTTTGTGTTTTTTATTTGTCCGTTAGGGATTTAATTTAGGTAAAATTAAAAGCAAAATGAAAAAAATCCCTTTAGGGATGTTATTTATATTAAATCAAATCAAAAACTGATTTCGTCCCTACGGGACTTTTTTTGATCTCGTATTTGAACTACCGCGATTTAACTCCTAACGGAGTATAATTTAGTTTATTTGACAATCACTTTCTTTTTATACAACGGAATAAAATAAGTAACGCTGTAGTTAAACCCAATTCCAAAACTACCATTGTACGTTCTGTTGAATCCAGGAATATAAAGATTATCAAACCCGTCAGGTTTCTTGTTGGTAATCAAAGTTTTTAATTGCACGCTAAATCCAACAAAAACATTGTTGAACATTTTGGCTTTCATTCCAGTGACAACTTCTAGCCAACTTGCGCTTAGTCCGTTGAATTTTTCACTAGCAGGAATGGCGGGTAGTTCTCCCCAATACGGATGGGCATTGTAGATTTTGTAGCTATTCAATTCTTCACTGAAGGTGCTGAAACCATAGCGCAAACCTACCGATATAATATTTTCCATGTCCAGCCAATTTTCATACATATTGTAGTCAAATCCAGCTTTCAAGTACGAACCTTTACTATTTGTGGTTAATCGGTCGTCTTCGGTGGTTTTGTTTTCGTTTCCGAGTTCGGCGGCTAAAAAGTATTTTTTATTCCATCTAAAATCACCCGTAAGTTCAATTCCTTGGTAATTTTTATCATAAAAACCACGAGTTAATTTGAACAAATCTACGCCTACGCGAAGTCCGTAACGGTCTTTTTTTACCGGAATACTATCTTCAGCTTGTTCTTGAGCTACTGTCTCCAGATTTGATTTTACAGTGGCTTTTTCCTGTGCTTGTGTCAAGCTTAGCATCAGCAAAAAACAAAGACTAGAAAAATATTTTAAGATGTGTTTCATTTTCATTTTCTATGTTTGATTTTTCTACTGAAATGTATTGCATCCATTTGTCAGTGGTTGCTGGAACTGCCGAGTGCACAATCGGATTTGTAGCTTGTAATTTAAAAATAGTTTTATAACCGCAGGCTCTTGAAACAAACACATTGGTTCGAGTATAATTAATTTGGATTTTATCGGTAAAAACCAAAGCAGGATTAGTATTGCCCGAATTGAAAACTAGATTGTAAGTAGTTACATCTTGATCCACTTTTAAAGGGATAGAAATGGTACTTCCACTAGTTACATATTTTAAATCGCCTGTTGCTGTAGGACTAAAAACAATTCCTTCTGTCATTCCTTCTCCTATAACTTTTAACTTGGTTACCGTCTTTACAACACTAGGGTTATTGATGTCATAAAAGGTAAGTACTAGTCGCGGAGTAGTGGCAGTATTCGCATCGCAAATATCGTCTTTTTCACAACTAGAGAAAAAGACAGATACGAAGACAACTAATAGAAGGATTCCTTTTTTCATTTGATTATCGTTTCTCCAAAAGTACAACATTTTCAACATGATGCGTTTGCGGAAACATATCTACAGGTCGCACACGAGTTACTTTGTATTTTTCATCCATTAGCGCCAAGTCACGTGCTTGTGTAGCCGAGTTACAACTTACATACACCACTTTTTGAGGCTCAATTTTCAGAATTTGTTCAATTACATCTTTGTGCATTCCGTCTCTTGGAGGGTCAGTGATAATTACATCTGGTTTACCGTGTTGCGCGATAAAACTTTCGTTGAAGACTACTTTCATGTCTCCCACAAAGAATTCACAATTGGTAATTTCATTGCGTTTGGCATTGGCTTTAGCATCGCTAATCGCTTCAGGAACGCTTTCTACACCAATTACTTTTTTAGCTCTTTTAGACACAAATTGCGCTATAGTTCCTGTTCCAGTATATAAATCATATACCGTTTCATTTCCTGTAAGTCCTGCAAAATCTCGGGTTATTTTGTATAATTCGTAGGCTTGATCGGAATTAGTTTGATAAAAAGATTTGGCATTAATGCTAAATTTCAAACCTTCCATTTCTTCTAAAATGTAATCTCGGCCTTTGTATAGTTGAATGTTGGTATCGTATAAAGTATCGTTTGCCTTGTTATTTACGACAAATTGAAGTGAAGTAATTTGAGGGAATTTTTCGTAGATGTGATCTAAAATCAATTCTCTATTGGCTTTGTCATCTTCAAAAAACTGAATCAATACCATAATTTCTCCAGTCGAAGCAGTTCGCAACATTAACGTACGTAGCAAGCCTTCGTGCGCTCTCGGATTGAAAAAAGTCAATCCATTTTCATTGGCGAAAGCCCTAATTTCATTACGAATAGCATTAGATGGATCTTCTTGCAAATGACATTTATTAATGTCCAAGATTTTGTCCCACATTTTCGGGATATGAAATCCTAATGCATTTCTATTGCCTAAATCTTCAGTACTTTCGATTTCTTTTTCGGTTAACCAACGGCTATTGGAGAACGAAAATTCCATTTTGTTTCTGTAAAAGAATTGTTTTTCTGAACCTAAAATCGGTTCAAATTCAGGAAGTTCAATTTTTCCAATGCGTTGCAAATGGTTTTTTACCTCATTTTGTTTGTAAAACAATTGTTGGCTGTATTTCATATTTTGCCATTTACAACCGCCACAAACACCAAAATGTTCGCAAATAGGTTCAATTCGATGTTCCGAAAGTTCGTGAAACTTGACTGCTTTTCCTTCATAAAACGCCTTGCGTTTCTTGAATGTTTGCACATCCACGACGTCTCCAGGAACTACATTAGGGATAAAAATTACTTTTCCGTCGGGCGCTTTTGCTACCGATACGCCTTTTGCACCAGCATCAAGGACTTTTATTTGATGAAAGACAACTTTGTCTGTATTTTTTCTTGCCATAGCGCAAAAATAAGTGTTTGAATGGTTTTATAAATTCAATTTGGGAAAATTTTTTAAAAAGGATTCAAATTAGCCTATCTTTGCCGACTGAAAAATGCCTATATGAAGTTTGATTTATTACAAAAAGATCCACAATCGAAAGCGAGAGCTGGAAGTATTACTACTGATCACGGTGTGATTGAAACCCCTATTTTTATGCCTGTTGGGACAGTGGCTTCTGTAAAAGGAGTACACCAAAGAGAATTGAAAGATGATATCAATCCGGATATTATTTTGGGGAATACCTATCATTTGTATTTGCGTCCGCAGACCGAAATTTTAGAAAAAGCGGGAGGATTGCACCAATTCATGAATTGGGATCGTAATATTTTAACTGATTCTGGAGGTTATCAGGTGTATTCTCTTTCTTCTAACCGGAAAATTAAAGAAGAAGGAGTAAAGTTCAAATCGCATATTGACGGTTCGTACCACTTTTTTACACCTGAAAATGTAATGGAGATTCAGCGTACCATTGGTGCCGATATTATTATGGCTTTTGACGAATGTACGCCTTATCCTTGTGATTATAACTATGCTAAACGTTCGATGCACATGACGCACCGTTGGTTAGATCGTTGTATCAATCATTTGGATAAATTGCCTTTCAAATACGGCTATGAACAAACTTTTTTCCCAATAGTTCAAGGAAGTACGTATAAAGATTTAAGAAGACAATCAGCCGAATATATTGCTAATTCGGGTCAGCAAGGAAATGCCATTGGCGGACTTTCTGTTGGAGAACCAGCCGAAGAAATGTATGCAATGACCGATGTAGTTTGCGAAATTTTGCCCGAAGACAAACCGCGTTATTTGATGGGAGTGGGAACGCCTATTAATATTTTAGAAAATATTGCTTTGGGAATTGATATGTTTGATTGTGTAATGCCAACCCGTAACGCAAGAAACGGAATGTTGTTTACAGCCAATGGAACCATCAATATCAAAAATAAAAAATGGGAAGCTGACTTTTCTCCAATAGACGAAATGGGAATTACGTTTGTAGATACTGAATATTCGAAATCGTATTTACGTCACCTTTTTGCTGCCAATGAATACCTTGGAAAACAAATTGCCACCATTCATAATCTTGGTTTTTATATGTGGTTGGTTCGTGAAGCCAGAAAACATATCTTAGCAGGAGATTTCAGACCTTGGAAAGAAATGATGGTCAAAAACATGAGCCAACGATTATAATCTTTTGTCATGAACAAATTAACAATAATAGATAAATACATCTTAAAGCGATATTTAGCCACTTTTTCGGTGATGCTATTGTTGTTTGTTCCTATTGGAATTATTGTTGACGTATCGGAGAAAGTGAATATGATGATTAAAAATCAGGTTCCATTAGATAAGATCTTATTGTATTATTTTCATTTTACGATCTATTTTGCCAATATGCTGTTTCCGATATTTTTGTTTTTATCGGTGATTTGGTTTACCTCAAAGTTGGCTAACAACACAGAAATTATTGCTATCCTGAGTTCGGGAATTTCATTTACTAGATTCATGAGGCCTTATTTGATTGGTGCTTCCATTATTTCGGTGGTAGTACTATTGATGGGATTTTACTTGGTTCCAGTAGCTAGTGAAGGATTTAATAATTTTAGATATACCTATCTGAGAACAGGAGGACAACAACTCATGCAAGGGGATAATACAGATGTGTATCGACAAATTAGTGATACTGAATTCATCTATGTTAACAGTTTCAATACCGAAACCAAAATGGCTTATAATTTTTCTCTGGAAAAATGTAACTATGAGAAGTTAGACTATAAAATTACGGCTTCTAGAATTCAGTGGAATCCAAAAGAGAAAAATTATACTTTATTTGATTATACTAAAAGAACAGTTGGACCTTTAGGTGATAAAATCGAAAAAGCAACAGAGAAGAAAATGAAGTTTGCTTTTGATTTGGAAGATTTGGCTCCTGTGGTTTATATTGCCGAAACACTTTCTTTAGGTAAGTTGAATGATTTTATAAACAAAGAGAAGAAAAGGGGGTCTTCCAATATCAATGTCTATTTAGTAGTTTTCTATAAAAAGTTTAGTATTCCAATTTCGGCCTTTATTCTTACCATTATAGCTGTTTCTGTCTCAGCAATGAAGCGTAGAGGCGGAATGGGAATGAATTTAGCTATCGGAATTGCAGTGGCGTTTTCATTTGTATTTTTTGATAAAATTTTTGGTGTCTTAGCCGAAAAATCAAGTATGTCTCCTTTAGTTGCGGTTTGGTTACCTAACGTACTTTTCGGAATTTTAGCTTATTACTTATTACGAAATGCAAAACGATAATTTAAAAAGCTACCTTAATCTTCATTTAATTGTTTTTATTTGGGGATTTACAGCCATTTTAGGAGCTTTAATTACATTACCTGCGGATGATTTAGTTTGGTATCGAATGCTGTTTGCAAGTGGTTTTTTAGGGTTGTTTTTAGTGGCCAAGAAAAAATCATTCCACATTCCAATGCGCGGATTGCTTCAATTGGTATTTGTTGGATTGTTGATTGCCTTGCACTGGATTTTCTTTTTTCAAGCCATTCACATTTCCAACGTTTCCATTACCCTTTCCGTATTTTCATTAGGCGCTTTTTTTGCCTCTTTATTGGAACCTATTTTTTACGGACGAAAAGTACTGTGGTACGAAGTGTTTTTTGGGTTGATTATTATTGCAGGTTTGTCTTTGATACTACAAGTAGAAAGGGGGTATATCAACGGAGTATTTTTTGCGTTAGCTTCTATAATTTTGGGAGTTATATTTACCTTGTTGAACGGAAAATTAATAGCAAAACACGATCCGTCTGTAATTACGTTTTATGAATTCCTTTCGGGTTTCTTCTTTATCTCTATTTACTTTATCTTTCAAGGTAAATTCAGCATAGACTTTTTCGTCCTTACTCTTAATAACTGGGTTCTATTATTTATTTTGGCATCCATTTGTACGGCTTATGCCTTTACGTCTTCGGTTCGAGTAATGCGAAAATTAACCCCTTATACAGTCATGTTAACGACTAATTTAGAGCCTGTTTATGGAATTATTTTGGCTTATTTTATCATTGGTGGAAAAGAAAAAATGAGTACTGAATTTTATATAGGTGCTTTAATTATTGTAATTACGGTAATTTTGAATGGGGTAATAAAACACTATTATAAAGGCAAAGAATAACTAAAAACAAGGTGTTTTTTTACACTTAAATAGAAAATAAAGACTGTCAAACGATTTTAAATTTTATATTTGCAGTTCTATTCAGAAAAATAAATAACACTAACTCCTATGGAATATTTAGATTTTGAACTTCCTATCAAAGAATTAGAAGATCAGTTAGAAAAATGTGTTGTTATTGGTAAAGAATCAGATGTTGATGTAACCAATACGTGCAAACAAATCAATAAAAAGTTAGAAGAAACTAAACGCAATATATACAAAAACCTAACGGCTTGGCAACGTGTTCAATTGTCAAGACATCCTAATAGACCGTATACGTTAGACCATATCAACGCACTTTGTGGTGATACTTTTTTAGAATTACATGGAGATCGTGGTTTTAAAGACGATAAAGCGATGGTGGGTGGTTTAGGAAAAATTGCGGGTCAATCGTTTATGATTATTGGCCAACAAAAAGGATACAATACTAAAACCCGTCAATACCGAAACTTCGGTATGGCAAATCCAGAAGGGTATAGAAAAGCTTTGCGCTTAATGAAAATGGCAGAGAAGTTTGGTATTCCTGTGGTAACTTTAGTGGATACTCCTGGAGCTTACCCAGGTTTAGAAGCCGAAGAACGCGGACAAGGAGAAGCCATTGCTAGGAATATCTTCGAAATGGTTCGTTTGAAAGTTCCTGTAATTACTATTATTGTAGGAGAAGGAGCTTCAGGTGGCGCTTTAGGAATTGGTGTTGGAGACAGAGTGTATATGTTAGAGAATACTTGGTATTCTGTTATCTCACCAGAGTCATGTTCGTCTATCCTTTGGAAAAGTTGGGAATACAAAGAACAAGCTGCTGAAGCTTTGAAACTGACTTCTTCTGACATGAAAAAGCAAAAATTAATTGATGATATTATTCCTGAACCATTAGGAGGTGCGCATTTCGATCGCGAAAGTACTTTTAAAACGGTGGAACAATACATTATGAAAGGATACAATGAGTTGAAAGACTTATCAACAGAAGAATTGTTAGCCCAACGATACGAGAAATACCTTGCTATGGGGCATTTTAAAGACTAATTATCTTACAAATCAGTACTAAATCCGAAGCCTTGTAGTTTCGGATTTTTTTTGACTTATAAACAAAAAATAGTTAGTTATCAACATTTTTTTGTAATAAGTCGTTGCGTACTTTTTTTTAATTTTTCTTATTTTCGCTACATGGAAAATTTTAGAAATATAGCGCCAGTTAAAGTAGATAAAGCGACTATCATTAATCTCGAAAAAGGAAAGTTACCTCCGCAGGTTTTGGATTTAGAAGAAGCCGTGTTGGGAGCCATGATGATTGATAAAAAAGGAGTAGATGAGGTTATTGATATCTTACAAGCCGATGCCTTTTATAAAGACGCACACAAATATATTTTTGAAGCGATTGTTCAGCTTTTTACTGAAACACAACCTATTGACTTATTAACGGTTTCTGCTCAATTAAAGAAAAATGGAAAATTAGACTTAGCAGGAGGTGATTTCTATTTGATTCAGCTTACGCAAAAAATTTCCTCTTCGGCACACATTGAGTTTCACTCTAGAATTATTTTGCAAAAATTTATTCAACGTAGTTTGATCCGCATTTCATCTGAAATTATCGAAGATTCGTATGACGAAACTACAGATGTTTTCGATTTGTTAGATAGAGCTGAATCTAAATTATATGAAGTAACTCAAGGAAATATTAAACGTAGTTCTGAAACAGCTCAAAGTTTAGTGTTACAAGCCAAAAAAAGAATCGAAGAAATAGCCGGTCAAGAAGGATTAAGTGGTGTGGCGACTGGTTTTGAAAAATTAGATAAGATTACTTCGGGCTGGCAACCAAGTGATTTGATTATTATTGCGGCTAGGCCCGCGATGGGGAAAACAGCATTTGTATTGTCTATGGCGCGTAATATGGCTATTGATTTTGGAATGCCTGTTGCGTTATTCTCTTTGGAGATGGCGTCTGTACAATTGATTACGCGTTTGATTTCTTCGGAAACGGGTTTGTCTTCGGAAAAATTGCGTACCGGAAAATTAGAAAAGCACGAATGGGAACAATTGAGTACCAAAGTGAAAAACCTAGAAAAAGCACCTTTATATATTGACGATACACCATCGCTTTCTATTTTCGATTTAAGAGCTAAAGCAAGACGTTTGGTTTCTCAACACGGAATTAGAATCATCATTGTAGATTATTTACAGTTGATGACTGCTGGTGGAAACGGAAAAGGCGGCGGGAATAGAGAGCAAGAAATTTCGACTATTTCTCGAAATTTAAAGGCTTTAGCCAAAGAATTGAATGTTCCCGTTATTGCACTTTCGCAATTATCACGTGCGGTGGAAACTCGTGGTTCAAGTAAGAGACCTTTGTTATCTGATTTACGTGAATCGGGAGCAATTGAGCAAGATGCTGATATTGTTTCGTTCTTATACCGTCCAGAATATTATAAAATTGACGAATGGGACGATGATGAAGCCTCGCCAACTGCGGGTCAAGCAGAGATAATGATTGCCAAGCACCGTAATGGTAGTATCGAAAATGTTCGTTTAAAATTCATTGGTCACTTGGGTAAATTCGACAATTTAGATGATTATTCGGGTAGTTTTGACGATTTGCCATCCAGCATGAATAGTGATGATAATCCGTTTATTACTAAAAACTTGCCATCGGCTAATGAAGCTTTTGGAAGTAATCTAAATGACGACGACGAGGACAGTGATGTTCCGTTTTAGAGAGTAAATTAAAATCCGCTGCTAAGCGGATTTTTTTATGAAACCAATTATCTTTGAAATAAAAACACCATGTCCTTCAAAAAAATAGTTGCGCTATTCTTGTTCCTGATTTCTTTTTCAGGAAAGGCATCTTATATTTTGTTGCCAATGGACGAAACTAGTCAGCAAAATCATTTGAAGGCGTATGGTATTACATATTGGTGTTTGGATAAAAGTTACAAAGCGCATTGGTTATTGAATTATCGAGGAGGTTCTTTTTTATTGCCCGATGCTGACGAAATTCGAAAAGAATGTCAGATTCGTGGTGTTAGTTTTGAAATCCTTTCAGATGGAGAACAAGAATCGATTTTGAATGAAATTTCGAGTCCATCACAAAATATGGAATCGGTATTATTAGAAAAAGCACCTAAAATTGCCGTTTATACTCCCAAAGGCAAACAACCTTGGGACGACGCAGTAACTTTAGTATTGACGTATGCCGAGATTCCGTTTACGCCGATTTATGATCAAGAAGTGCTGTCAGACCAATTGCTATTGTACGATTGGTTGCATTTGCACCACGAAGATTTTACAGGACAATACGGAAAATTTTACGGAGCGTATCGCAATGCGCCTTGGTACATAGAACAAAAGACAGCCGCGGAAGCCTTGGCACAACAATTAGGCTTTTCCAAAGTAGCTCAAGAAAAAGGGGCAGTAGCTAAAAAAATTCGTGATTTTGTTATTGGTGGTGGCTTTATGTTTGCGATGTGTTCCGCCACGGATAGTTTTGATATTGCTTTGGCAGCTGACGGAGTAGATATTTGCGAAGCCATGTTTGATGGAGATCCTAGTGAAGCCAGTTATCAATCAAAATTAAAATACGATAAATCGTTTGCATTTAAAAATTTCACTTTGGAACGCAGACCAGAACAATATGAGTTTTCGGACATTGATATGACTTTAAAGAGACAAATTCCACCAGACAAGGATTACTTTACGTTAATGGAATTTTCGGCCAAATGGGATCCAATTCCTAGTATGTTGTGTCAAAACCACACCCAATTAGTGAAAGGGTTTATGGGACAAACGACCGCTTTTGATGCGAATCTAATCAAGTCTAATATATTGGTTTTAGGAAGTTGTGAGCTGAACGGAGAAGTACGCTACCTTCATGGGCAAAAAGGAAAAGGTATGTTCAGTTTTTATTCAGGTCACGACCCTGAGGATTTTCAACATCAAGTGGGAGATTCACCAACTGTTTTAGATTTACATCCCAATTCGCCAGGCTATCGATTGATTTTGAACAATGTGCTATTCCCTGCGGCCAAGAAGAAAAAGCAAAAGACATAATCAATTCAAACTAAACTCCATCCAAATAGGGCAGTGGTCTGATATAGTATGAGCCTCTTTAAGCGTTGAAAATTTTTCATAAAAAAGAACCACTCCAGCGTTCAACTTTTTGATTTTTGATTTTGAAAAATACATATTGTCAAATTCAGAAGCAAGACATTCACCATTTTTGCAACTACGTTTCAATGAAGTTTTTTGGTTTACCAATGCCGAAGCAAATCCTATTTTTCGTAAAGGATCAAATACGGAATGCGATTGAGGACAATTGAAATCGCCCATAAATATCAAATTTGATTTTGGATATGCTGAAGGGAAAAATTTAAAGTATTTAATTTCTTTTTCAGGCTGTTTGCTTTTAGTAATGGCGTGAAAGGAAACTGCGGTAAATTGTTTCTTGTGGTATTCAAAAGTGCATAAATAAGGTTCACGTTCTATAACCGAAGCGTAATTTTTTTCGAGCCAAGCTTTTCCTATTTTCTTCAATTGTGCCGTTTTCCAAAGAAAGGCATAACGTTCAGTTTTGCTAGGAGTACTTGTAGTAGGGTCACTTATAGTATACTCCCATTTATTCCCTTTTCTGTTGAGTTCGTCAGCGAGACGGGCCACAGCTTGAGCACCTCCATAACCGGCTACGACTTCTTGCAAAGCAACCAAATCATATTTATTTAAAAGAGTTGCTATGTAAGCTATTTCGGCATTGGATTTGGATTTACCAAAATTTTCTACATTCCATGAAAGTAGTTTGACTTGGCTAAAGCCAAATGAGTATAGTATGAGGAATAGTAGAACAAATAGTTTTTTCATACGATAGAATTTGGGTTACTTCAAAAATAGTTTTTTTGCTGTAAAACACAAAAGTGTTACTATGTGAATTTATTTTGGAACTAACTAAGCTCCTTTAGGAGCTAAATATTGGTGATAGGGTGTTTAAGAATTTGTAGTCCAGTAGGGATGAAATTTAAATGTTGTTTTGCTACAGATTAAAAGGATTTTTAAATATTTTTTATAAATCTACGAATCTGCGGTCATTTGTTTTATATGGATTTTTAACAAAAAAACCCCAATCTTTCGATTGAGGTTTCTCTATAAGTAAGTAATCTAAATTGAGTTGATAAAACGTTTATTTTACTTTATTAAGTATTGCTTTGAAAGCTTCTGGGTGGTTCATAGCTAAATCAGCAAGAACTTTACGGTTCAATTCGATATTGTTAGCTTTAACTTTTCCCATGAATTGAGAATAAGACATTCCTTCTAAACGAGCTCCAGCGTTGATACGTTGAATCCATAAAGCACGGAAATTTCTTTTATTCACTTTTCTGTCACGGTAAGCGTAGCACATTGCTTTCTCTACCGCGTTCTTAGCAACTGTCCAAACGTTTTTACGTCTACCAAAGAAACCTTTGGCTTGCTTCATTATTTTTTTTCTTCTTGCTCTTTTAGCAACTGAATTTACCGATCTTGGCATAATTTTACTGTTTTTTTTGTAGCAGGCGTCCCGAATTTAATCAAGAGAACTTAAGGCCATACTCCAAGGTTATTAAATTGTTTGTAACCTAAAGAAATCTAGGCAAAAGTGATTAGACAAAAGGCAAAAGTTTTAAAACTATTGGCTATTTGCTTTTTACTATTGGCTTAATTAGATAATTCTTAATTGTTGTTTGATGCTTTTTTCATCTGTTGGGTGAACTAACGCTGAGTGAGTCAAAGCTAATTTACGTTTTTTAGATTTTTTAGTCAAGATGTGACTTTTAAAAGCATGCTTTCTTTTAATCTTTCCAGAACCAGTAACTTTAAAACGTTTCTTGGCGCTAGATTTGGTTTTCATTTTAGGCATTTTTTCCTAGTGTTTTTAATTTATCTTACTTACTTATTTTTGAGTGATTAGCCACTAGCCACTAGCCATTAGTTGTAGAACTTTTGCCTATTGGCTATTGCCTAGTTACTATTTCTTTTTCTTAGGAGCAATGAACATAATCATTCTCTTTCCTTCAAGAACTGGCATCGCTTCTACTTTACCAAATTCTTCTAAGTCAGTAGCCAAACGTAATAATAAGATTTGACCTTGATCTTTATAAATGATTGAACGTCCTTTAAAGAAAACAAAAGCTTTCAATTTAGAGCCTTCTTTCAAGAATTTTTCAGCATTCTTTCTTTTGAATTCGTAATCATGCTCATCAGTTTGAGGACCAAAACGAATTTCTTTAATCACCACTTGTGTTGATTTAGCTTTTAAAACCTTTTCACGTTTCTTTTGTTCATAGACAAACTTTTTGTAGTCCATGATTTTACAAACGGGTGGTTCTGCATTTGGCGAAATTTCAACTAAATCCAGTTCAAATTCGTCAGCTAATTTCAAAGCATCTGCAGTTTTAAAAACTCCAGGCTCAATATTTTCACCTACAAGACGTACTTCTGGTACACGAATAAAATTATTAATTCGGTGTGCATCTTTCTTTTCTACTCGAGGTTGGTAACCTCTGTTGCTTCTTATTGCTATGGCTTTAAAATTTAAGTTAAACTGTAAATACTTTTAATGTTTTGTTGATCTCTTCAGTAACAATAGCGGCAAATTCCTCTATAGTAACCGTTATATTTCCTTTTCCTTCTTGACCGTGACGTCGAATAGAAATTGTACCGTTTTTTTCTTCTTCTTCACCTACAATCAGCATGAAAGGGGTCTTTTGCATTTCTGCATCTCTAATTTTCTTTCCGATTGTCTCGTTTCGGTTGTCAATTAGGGCGCGAATTTCGTGATTTTCTAGCAAATCTAAAACTTTTTTGGCATATATTTCGTATTTCTCGCTCAATGACAAGATAATAGCTTGTTCTGGTATTAACCACAATGGGAAATTACCCGCAGTATGTTCTAATAAAATGGCTATGAAACGCTCCATTGAACCAAACGGCGCACGGTGAATCATAACCGGTCTATGCAATTGGTCGTCAGACCCTTTGTAAGTCAAATCGAAACGTTCTGGCAAGTTGTAATCTACTTGAATAGTTCCTAATTGCCATTGTCTTCCCAAAGCATCTTTTACCATGAAATCCAGTTTAGGACCATAGAAAGCGGCTTCGCCATATTCCACAACGGTATTTAAACCTTTATCTCTAGCAGCATTGATAATGGCACTTTCTGCTTTTTCCCAATTTTCATCGGTACCAATGTATTTGTCTCTGTTTTCTTGGTCACGCAATGAAATTTGAGCTGTAAAATTTTCAAATCCTAACGAACCAAAAACATACAATACCAAATCAATTACCTTTTTGAATTCTTCGTCCAATTGTTCTGGTGTACAGAAAATGTGGGCGTCATCTTGAGTAAATCCTCGTACACGAGTCAATCCGTGTAATTCACCACTTTGTTCGTAACGATATACGGTTCCAAACTCAGCATAACGTTTTGGTAAATCTTTGTATGACCAAGGACGAACATTATAAATCTCACAGTGGTGAGGACAGTTCATTGGTTTTAACAAGAACTCTTCACCTTCAGCTGGTGTATTGATGGGTTGGAAACTATCTGCACCGTATTTAGCATAATGTCCAGAAGTCACGTACAATTCTTTTTGACCAATGTGTGGTGTAACTACTTGTTCGTATCCTGCTTTTTTCTGTGCTCTTTTCAAAAATTGCTCTAAACGATCACGCAAAGCAGCTCCTTTTGGCAACCATAAAGGCAAACCTTGACCTACTTTTGATGAAAAAGCAAATAATTCTAATTCTTTTCCTAGCTTTCTGTGGTCGCGACGTTTTGCCTCTTCTAACAATTCTAGGTATTCGGTTAAATCTTTTTGTTTTGGGAATGAGATTCCGTACACACGAGTTAACTGTTTGTTTTTTTCGTCTCCTCTCCAATACGCACCAGCAACACTCATTACTTTCATGGCCTTGATAATTCCAGTATTTGGAATATGACCACCACGACATAAATCAGTGAAAGTAGCGTGGTCACAGAACGTAATGGTTCCGTCTTCTAAATTGGAAATTAATTCGGTTTTGTAGACATTGTCTTTGTATACTTCTAGCGCTTCTGCTTTAGAAACAGGACGCAATTTGAATTCGTGTTTGTCTCTTGAAATTTCCAATACGCGGTCTTCAATTTTTTTGAAATCGGCATCGGTAATTTTATGATCTTCAAAATCAACATCGTAATAAAATCCATTGGAGATTGCAGGTCCAAGCGTCAATTTGATACCTGGGTACATTTCCTCTAAAACTTGTGCCATGACGTGTGAAGTAGAGTGCCAAAAGGCTTTTTTTCCTCCTTCGTCATTCCAAGTAAAAAGAACAAGACTACCATCTGTGGTCAAAGGCGTAACGGTTTCAACGGTAGTACCATTGAATGAGGCAGAAATTACATTTCTAGCCAATCCTTCGCTAATGCTTTTTGCAACGTCCATTGGGGTAATCCCTGCCGCAAATTCTTTCACAGACCCATCGGGTAAAGTAATCTTAATCATTTTAAATTATTTTTAGGATTGCAAATATAGGGTATTGAAAAAACACATACAAAATATAAGCAAGGTTTGTGAGTGGTTTTTCTCGGTTTTTGGCAAATAATTTTAAAAATAGGAGCTTGTTTTAAAATTGGCTCGAGAAGTTTCGTTACTAAAAACTATTCTTTACTTTTGCAACACACAAAATCACAACTATGTACAAGCAATTAATTCGTCCGATACTTTTCTGTTTTGACCCTGAAAAAGTACATTATTTTACCTTTTCAATTATTAAATTACTATCAAAAATTCCTGGTTTTTCAGGTCTTTTTCGTGCTTTATATGAAGTTAAAGATAGTCGTTTAGAAACAGAAGTTTTTGGATTGAAATTTAAAAATCCAGTAGGTTTAGCTGCTGGTTTTGACAAAAATGCTGTTTTGTATAAAGAGTTGTCTAATTTCGGTTTCGGGTTCATTGAAATTGGTACGCTTACGCCAAAAGCACAAGATGGGAATCCTAAAAAACGCTTGTTTCGTTTAAGAGAAGATAGCGCGATTATTAACCGAATGGGTTTTAATAATGGAGGAGTGGAAGAAGCTGTCTTGCGATTGAAGAAAAATGACGGAGTACTTATTGGAGGAAATATTGGAAAAAATAAAGTAACTCCAAATGAAGAAGCGACTTCAGATTATGAAATTTGTTTTGAGACGTTGTTTGATTATGTCGATTATTTTGTGGTGAATGTGAGTTCGCCAAACACGCCCAATTTACGCGCTTTACAAGATAAAGAACCGCTAACCGAGTTGTTGCAAACCTTGCAAAATAAGAATTTAGCTAAGCCAAAGCAGAAACCAATTTTGTTGAAAATTGCACCCGATTTAACGGACGAACAATTACTAGACATTATCGATATTGTAAATGAAACCAAAATTGCTGGAGTTATTGCGACCAATACCACTCTGTCTCGAGAAGGTTTGGCGTCTGAAAATAAAATAGAAACAGGTGGTTTGTCTGGTAAACCTTTGGCAAAACGATCCACTGAGGTCATCCGATTTTTATCTGAAAAAAGTAATAAATCCTTTCCGATTATTGGTGTGGGTGGAATCCATTCTGCCGAAGATGCTATTGAAAAGTTAGAAGCTGGAGCGAGTTTGGTTCAACTTTATACAGGATTTATTTATGAAGGTCCAGCTTTGGTCAAAGCGATTAACAAAGCGATTTTGCGAAATAAATAATTTTTTATTTACATTCTAACTATTGATTTTTACTACCTTTGGTTCTCTATGGAAACAGTAAAAATCATTGAATGTCCACGTGATGCCATGCAAGGAATAAAGACTTTTATTCCTACTGCAAACAAAGTGACTTATATTCAGTCATTGTTGCGTGTGGGCTTTGATACCATAGATTTTGGGAGTTTTGTTTCGCCAAAAACAATTCCCCAAATGCAAGATACTGCCGAAGTTTTAGCCCAATTGGATTTATCGCAAACTCAAAGTAAGTTACTGGCTATTATTGCGAATACTCAAGGTGCAGAATCGGCGTGTAATTTTCCTGAAATTCAATATTTAGGTTTTCCATTTTCTATTTCGGAGAATTTTCAAATGCGAAATACGCACAAGACGATTGCTCAATCTTTGGAGAGTTTACAAGAAATTTTGAATTTGGCTGATGCCAAAAACAAACAAGTAGTCGCTTACCTTTCTATGGGGTTTGGAAATCCGTATGGAGATCCTTGGAATACTGAAATTGTAGGGGAGTGGACGGAGAAATTAGCTACTATGGGTGTGAAAATTGTTTCTCTTTCAGATACTATTGGGAGTTCGACACCAGAAATGATTTCGTATTTGTTTTCCAATTTAATTCCAACGTATCCTGCAATAGAATTTGGAGCGCATTTGCACACGACTCCTGATACTTGGTTTGAAAAAATTGATGCTGCCTATCAAGCAGGTTGTCGCCGATTTGACGGGGCTATTCAAGGTTTTGGCGGATGCCCAATGGCCACTAATCATTTGACGGGAAATATGCCTACAGAAAAATTACTCTCTTATTTTACCGCTCAAAAAGCCAATACTAATTTGAGTCCGATGAGTTTTGAGAGTGCGTATAATGAAGCATCAAAAGTATTCGGTCAATTCCATTAAAAACAATAAATATATTATAGCAACGTTTTATTCTACATAAATTCAATTTCATTAAAATGAAACTTTTTTTTAAATCCCAATTCATAGTACTACTTTTTAGTGTACTATTCTTATTTTCTTGCTCCAGCGATTTGGACTTCAACCAAACTAAAAATTTACGATTAGAACCTGCTTATGTGGCTAATTTGGTGTATTTTGATATTCCAGCTAATGAGTTTGTTACTAATGGGGTTGAAACGCCTCAGTTTATCGATCGTTCTACCGTAGATATTTTTAACAATACGTTTTTTGTTAATGATTTGGTTAAAGTAGATTTGGATTTTGAAATCAATAACACTATCGCTCGAGCCTATACTTTGGATGTAAAATTATTTAATGCTAGCGGAATTCAGATAGATATTATTTCGATTGCTGTACCTGCTTACTATGGTGCAGCGAATGTTATTACTCAAAAAGAGGTGTTTCAAGGCACCCGATTGACTACATTAAAAAATACTGCTAGAATAGAAATGGCGCTACGAATGGCTTCAGGAACAGCTTTGACAGAATCGAGTACAGGAACCATAAAAATGCGTTCAGGTGTAACCGCTTATTTTGTAATACAATGAGAAAAGTAGTATTCCTTTTTTGTCTTTTTGTCGTGACCAATTTGACTGCTCAAAACAAACAGTTGCTGTATAATTTTACTGACATTCCTCAATCTTTGATGACTAATCCAGGAGCAGATGTAAAATACAAATGGTATGTGGGTGTTCCGTTTTTGTCAGGAATTTCTATGAATGTGGGTTCTACAGGATTTTCAGCGTATGATTTGTTTGCCAATGATGGTGTCGATTTCAATACGAAATTAAGAAGCGTACTTTCTAAAACTACTCATAATGATGTGTTGAGTTTGAATCAACAATTAGAATTGTTTAGTGGAGGTTTTAGAATTGGAACAGAGGATAATAGGTCGTATTTGTCTTTTGGTTTGTACCAAGAATTTGATTTTTTAAGTTATGTTCCTCAGGATATAGCCACTTTAGCCATAGATGGAAATAAAAATTATATGGGGAAACGCTTTAATTTGGCTGACTTAAGTGCGAAAGCTGATTTGTTGTCAGTATTTCACATAGGAATTCATAAAAAAATTCAAGATAATTTAATAGTTGGTGCCAGAGCCAAAATATATTCTAGCATTTTCAATGCGAGTTCAGTTGATAACGCGGGGTATATTTATACCAATACTTCTACAGATTCGTATTATGAACAAATAGTGTATTCTAATTTACAATTGAATACTTCTGGATTTGCTCAATATAATGATGCGAATAATACTAGCAATGCGGGAGCGGATATTAAGAAAGGAATATTACTTGGAGGAAATTTGGGATTGGGACTGGATTTAGGATTGACTTATTATCCGCAGTCCAATGTCCAATTTACAGCCAGTGTTATTGATTTAGGGTATATTAGTCATACTAAAGAGGTTGAAAGTTATAGTTATAAAGGGTTTTATAATTATAAAGGTTTAGTTCCTCATTTTAATAATGAAAATGCAGCACAAGCTAATTATCAAGATTTTAAAAATGCTATTGTATTAGATACTTTACATACAAAATACACTACTTGGCGACCTACTAAATTCAATGCTTCTGCTCAATATTCTTTCGAAGAAGAAAGAGTGGTTGATGGTAGTTGTAATTGTGAAGGAACTGATCCGAGTATTTTTTACAAAAGTACCGTTGGTGCACAATTATTTGCCATGACCACACCAAAATCCCCATTGTATGCATTAACGGCATTTTACAAAAGAAACTTTTCAAGATCATTCCAAATGAAAGCTACCTATACTGCAGATTCTTTTTCCTTTACCAATCTAGGTTTAGGAATGTCAACAAAAGTAGGGCCTGTAAACTTTTATGTACTAGCAGATAATCTATTGTCTTATACTGATGTTTCTAAAGCCAATAGTCTTTCGTTTCAGTTGGGGTTGAATGTGATTTTTAAAGAATAATTTTAGTGCAATCGGCGGATTAGTTTGTACACTTCAATCCAAAACACCGCAATAACTGCGACTAAGACACTGTAAACAAATTGTACCATAGTTACCGCTTCAAATTGAAAGAATTTTGCCAGTGTTGGTATAAATAGTAATAATGAAGTGGTTAGGATAGTAGTGCCTATAATAAGTGGTACTAAGTTATTTTTGTATCTCAAAGTAGTAAAAATGGAATAATAAAAAGAGCGGTTTACAAGTGTCATAAAAATATTAGAACTTATTAAACTTATGAAAACTAGAGTTCTGGTCACGCTTTCTGAATTTCCGTTTCTTACGCTATATTGGTATATCAAAAGCAATCCTAAAGTAATGGCAAGTCCTTGTATAATACTTATAGCAATTTCCTTGAAGTTAAAAAATGTATTGGATAACGGACGTGGTTTTAATTCCATAAGATTGCGTTCCATAGGTTCATTTTCATAAATTATAGAGCAGGTTGGCCCCATAATAAGCTCTAAAAAGATGACATGAACAGGGGAGAAAATATTAGGATATATCCAGCCCAAAGACAGTGGAATAAACACAATCAAGATGATTGGAATATGAATTGAAATAATGTACTGAATCGCTTTTTTTAAATTGATATAGATTTTTCTACCCATGGCAATGGCTTCGGTCATTTTAGCAAAATCATCATCGATTAAAATAAGGTTTGCAGCTTGTTTGGCTATTTCAGTACCTCGTTTACCCATTGCAATTCCGATGTGTGCTGATTTTAAAGCTGGACCATCATTGACACCGTCACCAGTCATGGCTACAATTTGGTTGTTTTCTTTTAAAGCTTTGATGATCTTAAGTTTGGCTTCGGGAAACATTCGTGTAAATAGATGAGTTTCCATTACTTTTTGTTTCAGTTCATCCTCATTCATTGCCATCAATTCGTCTCCGCTCAAGGTTTTGTCATGATTTTTAAATCCTACTTGTTTGGCGATCGTTGTACTGGTTTCGGCATTGTCGCCGGTTATGATTTTAATGTCAATTCCTGCTTTGTAAAAAGTTTCAAAAACAGCTTTGATATTACTTTTTGGTGGGTCGTAAAAAGCGACTAAACCTTTGAATTGAAAGGAAAAATCTTGTTGCTTTTCAGGAAAGTCTTCTCCATAAAATTTAGCTTCGGCAACAGCCAAAACGCGAAAGCCTTCTTGCGTCATTGTTTTTAAGGCTTGTTGAATGTATTGGCTTTCGTCATTTGATAAATTAGAATAAGCCATTATCGCTTCGGGAGCGCCTTTGGCAGCAATCACTCGAATTCCTTTCTCATTTTCGAAAATATGAGTCATCATGGGCGGCTTGCCACTCAAAGGATATTCGTAAGCCAATTTAAAATCAGCACGTTCGTCTGCTAAATCTAAATTACTGTAGGCATCGTGGAGTGCTATTTCCATAGCATCAAAAGGAATAGGTTCGCTAGCCCACATTGCCAAGGTTAGCAGTTCGTTTTCATCTGGAGTCATTTCAGAATGTATTCCTGAAATTTGGTTGGAAGCAAACGTGTACCATTGTGCTAAACTCATTTTGTTTTCGGTAATGGTTCCGGTTTTGTCAGTGCAAATAACGGTAGCACTTCCAAGTGTTTCTACGGTTTTAGTATGTTTTACAATAATCCCCATTTTCATTAAGCGCCAAGCGCCAAGTGCCATAAAAGTGGTAAATGCCACCGGAATTTCTTCGGGAATAATACTCATGGCAATAGTCAACGCTTTAATCAAACTATCTAAAAATATGGGGGAATGGTAAAAATTAATACCCCAAACGATCACAAAAATAACCAGTCCAATTAGTGACATTTTCTTTGCAAAATTTTCAATTTGTTTTTGCAAAGGTGTTTTCTCTTCTACAATAGTACTTAAACTTTTTCCGATTTTCCCTAATTGGGTTTTATTGCCAATGGCTGTAACGACACAAATAGCTAATCCACTTGCTACAATAGTACCTTGGTATACTTCTTTGTTTTCTGATTTTTCATTTTTGGCCACCGAAAAAGATTCACCAGTCAAAATAGATTCGTTTACAGAGAAATCATTCGATTGGATAATAAGTCCGTCAGCAGGAATAAAAGTACCTTCTTCAATTTGGATATAATCGCCTAAAACTATTTCTTCACTTGGAATTTCAATTAAAACGCCTTCTCGGATTACCTTACTTTTAGGTTGTGTGAGTTTTTCTAAGGCTTGAATCGCATTTTTGCTTTTGGATTCTTGGTAAAGCGAAATACTAGCGATAAGGACAATGGCAATGGACATAAAAATTCCGTTGCTGTGTTCGCCAGTAATGAAATAAATACTAGTTGCTGTAGCAAGAAGTAAAAACATGGGTTCTTTACAAATTTCCACCACAGAAGTCCAAAAGCTATTTTTATGCTGATGGTCGAGCGAATTAGTGCCGTTTTTGATTCTTGACTCGGCTACTTCAGCTTTGGTTAGTCCTTTTATTTCTGTTTGTATTCCCATTTACCAAAAAATAAACTCCATTTTAAATAACTGACGGTGGGCTGATATCGATTGAAATAAGCTATCTACCGCAATTTAATCATAAATTATAAGATAACGATGGTTTTTTGCTTAAGATTATCTATATTTGCACGCAATTTAACCACAACTTCAAATTGCAATGATCGCACACAATTCTAAGATTATCGGTGAAGGATTAACTTACGATGACGTTCTATTAGTTCCAAACTATTCTAATGTGCTTCCCCGCGAAGTAAGTATTCAATCTAAATTTTCAAGAAACATTACATTAAACGTTCCTATCGTAGCTGCTGCTATGGATACGGTTACTGAAAGCGCAATGGCTATTGCTATGGCTCAAGAAGGCGGAATTGGAGTGCTTCATAAGAATATGACTATTGAGCAACAAGCGGCTAAAGTGCGCAAAGTAAAACGTGCGGAGTCTGGGATGATTATTGATCCAGTTACTTTGCCGTTGACTTCTACTGTAGTGGATGCTAAAAATGCAATGAAAGAATTCGGAATTGGGGGAATCCCAATTGTAGACGAACATAAAATCTTAAAAGGAATTGTTACTAATCGTGACTTGCGTTTTGAAAAAAATGGAGCGCGTCCTATTGTTGAGGTAATGACTTCTCTAAACTTAATTACAGTTGCTGAAGGTACTTCGTTAGAACAAGCAGAAGTAGTTTTGCAAGGAAACAAAATTGAAAAATTACCAGTGGTTAACACTAAAAATGAATTAGTAGGATTAATCACTTTTAGAGATATTACTAAATTAACTCAAAAACCTATTGCTAATAAAGACGTTTACGGACGTTTGCGCGTTGCTGCTGCAATTGGCGTTACGGGAGATGCAGTTCAAAGAGCAGAAGCTTTAGTGAAAGCGGGAGTAGATGCTATTATTATTGATACGGCTCACGGGCATACGCAAGGCGTGGTGAATGTGTTGAAAGAAGTAAAAGCTAAATTCCCTCAAATTGATGTTATTGTTGGAAACATTGCTACACCAGAAGCAGCTCAATATTTAGTTAAAAATGGTGCTGATGGAGTAAAAGTGGGTATCGGACCGGGGTCGATTTGTACTACTCGTATCGTGGCAGGTGTTGGATTTCCTCAATTCTCAGCGGTTTTAGAAGTAGCTGCGGCTATCAAAGGAACTGGTGTGCCAGTTATTGCTGATGGTGGTATTCGTTACACAGGAGATATTCCTAAAGCAATTGCTGCAGGTGCTGACTGTGTGATGTTAGGGTCACTTTTAGCAGGTACAAAAGAGTCTCCAGGAGAAACTATCATTTTTGAAGGAAGAAAATTCAAATCCTATCGAGGAATGGGTTCTGTTGAAGCGATGCAAGGAGGGTCAAAAGACCGTTATTTTCAAGATGTGGAAGACGACGTGAAGAAATTAGTTCCAGAAGGAATTGTAGGTCGTGTGCCTTACAAAGGAGAATTGAACGAAAGTATGTTACAATTCATTGGTGGTCTTCGTGCCGGAATGGGATACTGTGGTGCTAAAGACATTCCAACTTTACAAGAAAATGGACGTTTCGTTCGTATCACTTCAAGTGGAATCACAGAAAGTCATCCACACAATGTGACGATTACTAAAGAAGCTCCGAATTATTCAAGATAATTAAAGTAGTTTTTCAAATAAAAAAGGCTTAAGATATTTTCTTAAGCCTTTTTTATGTTCTTTATTTTGGAAATTAAATGCCCACGAAATTACTTGGTGTAATTTGCATTAATTCTGTTTTAAAGTTTAAAATTGCCTTTAGGTATAGTGTTTTGTTAAAAAAATCAAACTAAATTTTCAATACTTAATTCTTACTTTTTTAGACTTTTTTTCGATATATTAGCATTTTAAATACATACAACTATTAATTGAATATGGCAAAAACCGATACTTCAACTTTTGAACAAAAACTCTTTAAATCAGCAGATAAACTGCGTAAAAATATAGATGCCGCCGAATACAAACACGTAGTATTAGGATTAATCTTTTTAAAATACATATCCGAATCATTTGACGAATTGTATGATAAACTAAAAGCTGACGAATATTCGGATCCTGAAGATAGAGACGAATATTTGGCGGCTAATACATTCTTTGTACCCAAAGAATCACGTTGGGGTCATATTCACGCCAATGCCAAATTGCCTACTATTGGGCAAACCATTGACGAAGCTATGGAAGCCATCGAAAAGGAAAACAAAGAACTAAAAAATGTTTTGCCACAAGTATATGGTAGAGCCAATCTCGACAAAACCTCGTTAGGAGAATTAATTGATTTAATTTCCAACACTGAATTACAAGCAGAAAACACCAAATCCAAAGACCTTTTTGGTAGAGTATATGAATACTTTTTAGGTGAGTTTGCCAATGCAGAAGGCAAAAAAGGCGGACAATTTTACACTCCAAAATCTATCGTTAAATTGATGGTAGAAATGATTGAACCCTACAAAGGTCGAGTATATGACCCAGCTTGTGGTAGTGGTGGTATGTTTGTGATGAGTGAAAAGTTTGTAACCGAACACCAAGGAAATATTCAAGATATTACCGTTTACGGACAAGAAAGCAACCAAACCACTTGGAAATTGTCTAAAATGAATCTTGCCATTCGCAATATCAACTCCAAGTTTGTAGCTTGGAATACCGAAGGTACTTTCTTAAAAGATGCACACCCAGACTTAAAAGCAGATTTTATACTAGCCAACCCACCTTTTAATCAAAGTGAATGGGGTGTTGATATTTTGCAGGATGACGGTCGATGGAAATACGGCACACCACCAAGTGGAAACGCGAATTACGGTTGGATGATGCATATGTTATACCATTTAGCACCACGAGGCGTTATGGCAACTATTTTATCTAACGGTTCGTTAAGTTCTAATACTAGTGGCGAAGGCGAAATACGAAAAAATTTAATAGAAAACGATTTGGTAGAATGTATTGTAGCCTTACCGAAACAATTGTTTTATAATACAGGAATACCTGCTTGTATTTGGATTTTACGAAGAGAAAAAGCCAACCATAGCAAAGAAGTTTTATTTATAGACGCTAGCGAAATGGGGTATATGAAAGACCGTATACACCGAGATTTTACCGATGACGATATAGATAAAATAACAGATACCTACCACAACTGGCGTAAAAGCGAAAATTATCACAACTTAAAAGGTTTTTGCAAAAGTGCAACAATAGAAGAAATAGAAAAACACAACCACGTTTTAACTCCTGGTCGATATGTAGGTATTGAAGCGGTAGTAGACGACGGCATTTCTTTTGAAACCAAAATGGCTGCCTTAACCACCACTTTAAAAATACAAATAGACCAAGAAGCCGAACTTAATAATGAAATTGCTACTCAATTAGCTAAAATTGGTTTTTCGTTATGAAAAGTGAAATATGGGATACAGTAGATTTATCGGAAGTAATAATGTTACTTACTGATTACCATTCAAACGGAGCATATAAAAAGCTCAAAGAAAATGTTGAACTTTTGGATAAGGAAGATTTTGCCTTAATGATAAGAACTACCAATTTCGAGCAAAATGATTTCACAAAAAACAACAAATATATTACAGAAAAAGCATACAACTTTCTTTCAAAATCAAAAGTTTTTGATGATGATTTGATAATGAATAAAATAGCAAATGCAGGTTCAATTTATTATGCGCCAAAATTAAATAGACCTATTTCATTAGCTATGAATTTATTCCTTATCAGAATTAATAAAGAAAAAGCAAATCCAAAATTTATATATTACTATCTAAAGGTTAATGAAAAGTATGTAAAAAGTTTTGCATTAGGTTCTGTGACAAATACAATAACAAAAGAAGCTGTTAAAAATTTAAAAATAATACTTCCTCCTTTAGTTGAACAAAATGCAATTACCCAAATTATTGAATCATTTGATAATAAAATAGAATTACTACAAGACCAAAACAAGACACTTGAAGAAACAGCACAAACTATTTTTACTGAATGGTTTGGAAAATATCAAATTGGAGATGAATTGCCTGATGGTTGGAGAATATTTCAATTAAATGAGTTAGTAGCTACTGTAAATGGATATTCATATAAAGGAAACGAATTAGTTGAGTACAGTGATGAAGCACTAGTTACCTTGAAGAGTTTTGATAGAAATGGTGGATTTCAAACAAGAGGATTTAAACCATTTAGAGGAAACCCAAAAGATAATCAAGAAGTTAAAATTGGAGACCTTGTAGTCGCTCACACTGATTTGACACAAGACGCCGAAGTTTTGGGTAATCCTGCTTTCATATTTGATGACGGTGGATTTATAAAAATGTACATAACGATGGATTTGGTAAAAATTATATCATTACACAAAGACATAAGCTCCTCTTTTTTATATTATTTAATGAAAGATAAAGCTTTCAAAGGGCATTGTGTTGGATACTCAAATGGAACCACAGTTTTGCATTTGTCAAAAAGAGCAATTCCTGAATATCAGTTATTATTGCCAACTGACTTTAACTTAATCAAAAAGTTTTCAGAAATAGCAAATAGCACAACAACCAAAATTTCATTAAATAAAATAACTATAAAATCACTAACCCAAACAAGAGATGAATTATTACCAAGATTAATGACTGGGGAAATCCGTGTAAATGAATTTAAAGTTTAGGATATGAGAGATAAAGTTATTTTTGATACTAACGTAGTAAGAAATCCTGAAATCAATAATTTTTTGGGTGGTCGTGAAATATTAGAACGTTTTACACAAGATGCTGACATTGTTATTCCTGACACTGTTATTCAAGAAATCAAAAGACAAAAAAGAAGCAATTTAGTAAGTAATAAAACCAAATTTTTAACCAATCCGTTTCACAAATTAATTGGTGTTGATGAAGCAAATACAAAATCTTTTGATGTTGAAGATTATATTCAAAAACTGCTTGAAGAAGAAACAATTCCATTTGAAACAATTGACTTAAAAAACCATAATGTTCTACCTCAAATAAAAGAGTTAGCAATTCTTAAAAAAGCTCCTTTTGAAGCTGGAGACAATACAGATAAAGGTTTTAAAGACGCATTAATTTATTTCACAATTCTGGAGTATTTGCAAGAAATACCAAATAAGTATGTGTTTGTTTTTGCAAAAGATGCTAGGTTTAAAGAGGCATTAACAAATCATCCAAATATTATTATAATTGATTCCTATGAGGATTTCAAAAAGCACGGTATATCTCAATTTTATGATGATTATTTTATTGAAAAGATTAATACCGAACTAGAACTTACTATTACAAAAGAAAATATTAAAGAATATTGGTATAACATTAGTGACAATATAGTAGTATTAATTGAATTTGAAGGGCAAGAATATGTAATTGAAACCGATACAGGCGAAATTGTCAGTTCTTGTATTAGGAATGAATATAGTTCATTGATAGATGAATTAGTTATAACTGCTAGTTTCAATCAAACCGATGATCTGGTTGATAAATTATTGTCATACACAGCGTTTTTCAATAATCAGGAAATTTTAAAAATATTAAATGCATCTTGGAAGAACAACCAAATTAGATGGATTATTGAAAAACCGCAAATTAAAGAATTACTTGGTCCATTATTCGAAAGTAGAAAAGAGATTATTGATGATGAAGAAGTAGCAAGTTTTTTAAAAGAAAAATTTGAATAAACCAAAAATAACTAGTAATGGAATATAACATATATTGTGATGAAAGTTGCCACTTACCCAACGACTCCAGTAGTTTTATGGTTTTGGGTGGTATTTGGTGCTTAAAAGATAAGAAAAAAGAAATTTTCAAACGGTTACGAGAAATAAAAACTAAGCACGGCTTATCTGAAAATTTTGAGGTAAAATGGAATAAAATTTCACCAGCCAAACAAGATTTTTATATGAGTTTAATTGATTATTTTTTTGATGATGACGATTTGCATTTTAGAGCTTTAGTGGTAAATAAAGAAGTCTTAGACCACGAAAAATTCAATCAAACCCACGACGATTTCTATTATAAAATGTACTTTGATTTGATAAAAGTAATTTTAGAACCTAGTAATTCGTACAACATTTACATAGATATAAAAGATACACAAGGGCAAGCAAAAGTCGATAAACTAAAACAAGTCTTGCGAAGCAGCCATTATGATTATGATAAAAAAATTATAAAAAACCTGCAACAAATTAAATCGCACGAAGTAGAATTATTGCCTCTAGCCGATTTACTTATTGGAGCAATTGGATATTTACATAGAGGTTTAAATACAAATAACGCCAAAGTAGCCGTCATAAAAAGAATTCAAGAAAGGTCAGGTTATAGCTTATTAAACTCAACGTTATATAAGGAAATGAAAACCAATATTTTCATTTGGAAACCTAAAAATTCGGAAGTATGAAGTTAGTTACATTACCCGAAATAATAGAGATAAATGAATTTGGAGGTGATTATCACTCTTTCAATGAAGCAGTTTATGCTATTTTCAGAAATGATTTTGTAATTAACAAACCTATTTTTGAAGGTAAAAGGTTGGGACTTAAAGCACACCCAATAGTAGATGGTAAAGAATATACTTATTATCATTTTACACATTCAGGAGATATTGAAAACGAAAGAATTCCCGATTTTAGAAGAATGGAAAGAATGGGTTATCCCAAACCAATAATAGACAAATCGAAATGTATTAGTTTAAAAGTATGGAGAAATAAAAGAGGAAGAAATAACAGAATATTAATTCTTCACGAAGAAGCACAATATCTAGTAATTTTAGATGATAGAATAGATTTTATTTTGCCTTGGACTGCCTATTTTATAGAATATAAGCACAGATTACAGAAATATTTAAAAGAATACGAGGAGTATATAAATGCCGAAACCGCTGATTAAGGCGGCTTCTTTTCTCCTTTAACACTTGGTCATTGAGATGGTGCAAAGATACATTATGTTTTAATATAAACAAACAAACTGCAACATTTTTAATAATAACAATGTAAAATACAATTAAATACATTTTTAAATAGTTTAAAATGATTAATGAAAACCACATAGAACAATCACTAATTGCTCAATTACAAGAGCAAGGCTATATTTATTTTTATGGTCCAGATATTGCGCCATATAGTGATAATGCCCAAAGAGAAAACTTTGCTTCGGTTATTTTAGAAAATCATTTTAAAGAGTGTTTAAAAAAATTGAATCCTACGCTTCCTGAATCAGCACGAGTTGAAGCATTTCAAAAAATAATCAATTTGGGTACAGAAGATATAATGGAAAACAACGAGCGTTTCCATAACCATCTTACCAATGGTGTAACAGTTGAATACACCAAAGGCGAAAACACTATTGGTATTCCGGTTACTTTGCTTGATACAGAAAACTTTGAGAATAATAGTTTTTGGGTTGTCAATCAATTAGTAGTCAAAGAAAATAACAATGAAAAACGTTTTGATGTAGTAATTTACATTAATGGTTTACCATTAGTTTTTATCGAATTAAAAAATGCTGCCGATGAAAAAGCAACAGTACTAAAAGCCTTTCAACAAATACAAACCTATAAATGTACAGTTCCAAGTATTTTTTATTACAATGCACTTTGTGTTATTTCTGATGGTATTGATGCCAAGGCATCGAGTGTCTCTGCACCTTTTTCGAGATATTTACCTTGGAAAGCCCCAAAACAAGAAAAGGCAGAAATTAAAACCGAATTACAAATTCTAACAGAATATATGTTAGATAGAAAAACATTGGTAGAATTAATTCGCTATTGTACTGTTTTTGAATCAGAAGAAAAGAAAGACCAAAAAACAGGATTAATTTTTCAAACAAAGGTTAAAAAAGTAGCAGCTTATCATCAATATTATGCCGTACAAAAGGCAGTGGCGCAAACCATAAGAGCCACAAACAATACTGATGGCGACAGAAAAGCTGGAGTAGTTTGGCACACGCAAGGAAGTGGTAAATCGTTGACAATGGTTTTTTATTGTGGTGAAATCATAACGCATCCGCTAATGGAAAACCCAACCATTGTAATGTTAACCGACCGTAATGATCTAGACGACCAATTATTTGGAACTTTTGGAAACTGTGTTGGTTTATTACGTCAAAAACCCATTCAAGCCGAAAACCGAGAACACATTAAAGAACTATTAAAAGTTTCAGGTGGTGGTGTAATCTTTACTACCATTCAAAAGTTTTCACCTGAAACAGGCAATGTTTACGACACGTTATCCGAACGTACCAATATAGTTGTGGTTGCCGATGAAGCACACCGAAGTCAATATGGTTTTGCAGGTAAAGAGTTCGAAACTAAAGATGGTATGGAAACACGCTATGGTAATGCCAAATATTTGCGTGATGCTTTGCCTAATGCTTCTTACATAGGATTTACAGGGACACCGATAGAAAAAGAAGACAAATCTACACCAGCCGTTTTTGGCGATTATATAGATGTTTACGACATCAAACAATCAGTTGACGATGGTGCAACTGTGCCTATTAGTTATGAATCACGGTTAATAAAAATTAAATTAGACGATGTCACAACAGCCACAATCGATGCTGAAATCAACGCCATATCTGATGCTACCGAAGAACAATTAGAAAAAGCCAAACAGAAAGTAGCCACTATTGATGCGGTTGTAGGACATCCTGACCGATTGAAAGATATTGCTAAAGACATTGTAAGCCATTTCGTAAATCGTCAAGAAGTGTTCGAAGGTAAGGCAATGATTGTGTGTATGACTAGAACGATATGTGCTAAATTATATCAAGAAATAATTGCTTTAAAACCCGAATGGCATAATACTGATATAGATAAAGGAAAAATAAAGGTTATCATGACGAGCTCGTCAGATGATATTGCTTTGTTACAACCACATCATACTACCAAAAAACAGCGTAAAGATTTAGCAACAAGAATGAAAGATCCTAATGATGAACTAAAATTAGTTATTGTTAGGGATATGTGGCTTACTGGATTTGATGCTCCAAGTTTGAATACGATGTACATTGATAAAAAAATGCAGGGAGCTAATTTGATGCAAGCCATTGCAAGAGTAAATCGAGTTTATAAAGACAAACCAGGAGGATTAATTGTTGACTACATTGGAATTGGACAAGATTTAAGAAACGCAATGACAATCTATTTGCAAAGTGGCGGTGAAGGAACACCAATATTTGATATAAAAGAAGCTATTGCAGGAATGAAAGAGAAGTTTGAAGTAATAGAGCAAATGTTTAATGGCTATAATTTCAAAGCCTATTTTAGTTCAGAAACGTCACAAAAATTACAAGTTTTATTGGGTGCACAAAACTTTATTTTATCGAGTGACACTTTAAAAGACCGTTTTTTAAAAGAAGTTACTTTGCTCTCTAGATTATTTGCAATGTCAATTCCAAGTGCAGATGCTGATAGAATAAAAGATGGCGTGGCATTTTTTCAAGCTGTAAAATCAAGAATAAATAAATTCAATAGTAATGGTGTTAAATCAGATTACGAGGTAGAAACTGCTATAAAACAAATTGTGGATGAAGCATTATCAAGCGATGGTGTAATTGACATATTTGAAGCAGCAGGAATAAAAGCACCATCGGTTGGTATTTTGTCAGACGAGTTTTTGTTGGAAGTAAAAAATATGCAACAAAAAAACCTTGCATTTGAATTACTAAAAAAATTATTGAGTGACGAAGTGAAAGTTCGTAAAACAAAAAATCTAGTTCAAGGCAAGAAATTCTCCGAAATGTTAGAGTCAGTTGTGAAGCGTTATCATAACAATCAAATCGATTCTGCACAGGTGTTAGCAGAGCTATCCGAGATTGCAAAAGAATTGCAATTAGAAGATAAAAAATCAAAAGATTTAGGATTAACACCAGAAGAGTTTGCTTTTTATAGTGTACTAAAAGAGAATGATTCTACATCATTTTTAGATGATGATAAAATGAAAGATTTGATTCATACGATAGTTGATGTAATCCGGAAAAATGCAACAGTAGATTGGAGTAAACGTGATGATGTCAGAGCTCAATTAAGATTAACAGTAAAGAAAATATTAATGCGTTACGGTTATCCTCCAGATGTTGCTAAAATGGAAGCCGACAGAGTTATTGCTCAAAGTCAAAGTTTGGCGGATGTTTTTAGTAGAGAATCAATTTATTAAGTTGTATAACTTGTAATCAATTATACTAAATAAAAAAATCCTACTAAAATAAATTAGTAGGATCATCTGTTTACTGATATGCTGAGAACTGATTACTTAATTTAAATCCCCACGAAATTACTTGGTGTAATTTGCATTAATTCCGTTTTAATAGCATCGCTAACCTCTAAAGTTGCAATGAAACTATGAATCGATTCTTTGGTAATCGCTTCGTTCGTTCTGGTTAAACCTTTTAATGCTTCATAAGGATTTGGATACGCCTCACGACGTAGAATGGTTTGGATAGCTTCGGCGACTACCGCCCAGTTTCTTTCTAAATCCTCGTGGAATTTTGGTTCGTTTAACAACAATTTGTTCAATCCTTTTAAGGTCGCCTCAAAAGCAATAATAGTGTGTCCCATGGGTACACCAATATTTCGTAGAACAGTACTGTCAGTTAAATCACGTTGCAATCTTGAAATAGGCAATTTAGCCGATAAATGTTCAAAAATAGCATTGGCAATTCCTAAGTTACCTTCTGAATTTTCAAAGTCAATAGGGTTTACTTTATGGGGCATAGCCGAAGAACCAATTTCTCCTGCTTTGATTTTTTGTTTGAAATACTCCATTGACACATACGTCCAAATGTCTCGATCCAAGTCAATGATAATGGTGTTGATCCTTTTTAAGGCATCAAAAAAAGCAGCAAAGTGATCGTAATGTTCAATTTGTGTAGTAGGGAAGGAGTGGTGTAAACCTAAATTGTTCTCTACAAAGGTATCGCCAAATTGTTTCCAATCAATTTGTGGATACGCCACGTGGTGGGCATTGTAATTTCCAGTGGCACCACCGAATTTAGCTGCAAACGGAATATTGAACAACAAACGCATTTGCTCTTCTAAACGCTCTACAAAAACACCAATTTCTTTTCCTAAACGAGTAGGAGAAGCGGGTTGTCCGTGAGTACGTGCTAGCATTGGGATGTCACGCCATTCGGTGCTTAATTCTTTTAGTTTTGAAATCAAACCAATTAAAGAGGGCATGTATACTTTTTCAAACGCTTCTTTTGTCGAAAGCGGAATCGCTGTATTATTAATATCTTGAGAAGTTAATCCGAAGTGAATGAATTCTTTGTATTCTGATAAACCTAATTTTTCGAAAGCATCCTTGATGAAATATTCTACCGCTTTCACATCGTGATTGGTTACTTTCTCGGTTTCTTTAATCCAAAGCGCATCTTCGGTAGAAAAATTTTTGTAGATAGCACGCAAACTATCGAATAAATTGGAATTTACATTTTTAAGTTGAGGTAAAGGCACTTCACACAAAGCAATGAAGTATTCAATCTCAATTAAAACGCGGTATTTGATTAAAGCTTCTTCCGAGAAAAAAGGAGCTAAAGAAAGGGTTTTATTTCTGTATCTTCCGTCGATAGGAGAGATGGCATTCAATTCGTTTAGAGTAGTCATTTTTGTGTTGTTTTTTCGAAAGTGCAAATATAAACCTTTTTACTATTTTTGCCTCCAAAAAAGAGACAATGATTGATATTGATTACCTTAATTTTCTTGAAAATATTTTGACAGACAATCGAAAAGAACGCTTTTTGAATGTCCTGAAAAATAGAACCAATCATTTTACAATAGCAGTAGAAGATGTTTTTCAAATGCACAATACGAGTGCAGTAATGCGCAGTTGCGAAGTTTTTGGAATCCAAGAATTGAATGTAATTGAACAACGTTACGGGAAAAGTATCGACAAACAAATTGCGATGGGTGCTCAAAAATGGGTGGATATTACTACCTACGAAACGCCTTCTGCTTGCGTGCAAACGTTACGAAATAAAGGCTATCAAATTATTGCCACTACGCCACACGAGAATGACTGCTTATTGGAAAATTTCGATATTTCTAAACCCAGCGCTTTGTTTTTTGGAACAGAAATAGACGGTTTGTCAGAAGAAATTATGAAAGAAGCCGATGGATTTTTGAAAATTCCAATGGTAGGATTTACAGAGAGTTTGAATATTTCGGTATCGGCAGCGATTATCATTCAGAATTTGACCAACAGACTTCGTAATTCGGATATCAATTGGCAATTATCTGAAGAAGAAATTTTGGAGAAGAGATTGGCCTGGGCCAAAAATTCCATCAAAGACATCAAACGCATTGAAAAACGCTATTTTGAAGAAAATCCAAAATAGAATCCTCCTTCTATGTTATTTTTAAATTAAATTTATTCAAAAAGCCTTTTTTGAAAATAATTATCCAATTTAATCAGTATTTTTGGATAGTATAAAGTAGTATAATAAAATTTACCTAATATGAAGAAATTAGTATTGTTTTTGACTTTTAGTCTTGTTTTGACTGTTCAAGCGCAACAACGTCCAAAATTGGTAGTTGGAATTGTGGTGGACCAAATGAAAATGGAATATTTGTATCGTTTTTCAGATGATTTTTCTGCTAACGGTTTTAAGCGTATTATGAACGGAGGATATACTTTTCATAACATGCATTACAATTATGTACCTACTTATACGGCTCCAGGACATGCTTCTATTTACACCGGAACAACACCTGCTACACACGGAATTGTAGGTAACGAATGGTTCAATCGTGCTACTGGAAAAGAGATGTATTGTACGGATGATGCTAGTGTGAAAACGCTTGGCGACGGAACAGATAAAGAAGGCGCTATGTCGCCTAAGAACTTGTTAAGCACTACTATTACTGACGAATTGCGAATGGCTACTAACTTTAGAGGAAAAGTCATAGGCATGAGTATTAAAGACCGTGGCGCTATTTTACCGGCAGGGCATTTTGCTAATGGTGCGTATTGGTACAGTAAAACCGGAGCGTTTATTTCGAGTACATTTTATGGGGCTAGTTTGCCGGAATGGGTAACGGAATTTAATAACGAAAAGCGTTATATGAATTACATCAACGGTGGTTGGGATTTGTTAAAACCAGTTGCTACTTATGATGAAAGTTTAGTAGATGATAACCCGTATGAAGGTAAAATAGATAAAACCACAGGACCCGTTTTTCCGTATAATTTGAAAAAAATATACGACGAAAAAGGAGCTGATGTATTGCGAACTACTCCTTTTGGGAATGATATTTTGGCTGATTTAGCCATAAGAGCTATTGATAAAGAACAATTAGGTAAAGACGCGATTACTGATTTCTTGACAGTAAGTTTCTCTTCAACAGATTATGTGGGACATACTTTTGGGCCTCGTTCTATGGAATTACAAGATACGTATTTGCGTTTGGATTTGACATTAGCTAAGTTCTTGACGTATTTAGACCAAACGGTTGGAAAAGACAATTATGTATTGTTTTTAACTGCAGATCACGCTGGAGCTGAGAATCCAAATTATTTGAAAGACAACAAATACAATGTGAAAAATGTACCGGTTAAAAATGTTGATGCTGCTTTGAGAAAATTTTCTGTAGACACTTTTGGAGTTGATGTAGTATTGAATTATTCAAATTTCAATTTGTTCTTTAATAAATCAGTATTGAAAGAAAAAGGTTTGGAATTGGCCAAAGTGAAACAAAGTTTCAAAGACTTTTTAATGACGCAAGACCAAGTGAAACGTGTCTATACCGAAGAAGAAATTCTAACTTCGACAGGAGACGATTATTTTTTAAGTTTTATTGCTAAAGGATATGACCCAAAGCAAAATGGAGATATTTTTATTTTGGACAAAGCAGGTTATATGGAATACATTGAGACGGGAACTACTCACGGTTCTCCAAATAGTTATGACACGCACGTACCGATGTTATTTTATGGTTGGCATGTGCCAAAAGGCAACTCTCATACTAAAAAACACATTACTCAAATTGCGCCTACGCTTTCACAATTGTTGAAAATTCCTTTTACCAATGGAACAGAAGCAGAAGTTTTGGAGGAGTTGTTAGAGAAAAAATAAATTTAAAAAGGATTATTTAATTAAGATTTTACCAGAATAAATGTAGTCCCTACGGGACTTTGCAGTGAGGTGTTTACTGTTAATTACCTAAATTTAATCCCTATGGGATTTTTGTGTAGATAATGAGTAAATAAAAAAGTTTTTACTTCAATTTACTTGTTCATATTGTCCCATCGGGACAGTATATTGGTAAAAAAAACCTGTGTTCAAATAAAAAGTCCCGTAGGGACGAAATGTTTTTATAAAAAAATCCCGTTCATTAGAGCGGGATTTTTTTGTGTATTAAACAGTTGCTGCAACTGGCAACGGAATTTGATTGCGTAATAAATCTTCAAACGATTCTTTGGCACGAATTAAATGACCTTGACCATTCAGCCATAATACTTCGGCTGGTTTGTATCTTGAATTGTAATTCGATGACATAGAGAAACAATAAGCTCCTGCATTTCTGAAACAAAGGATATCACCTTCATTAATTTCAGCTATTCGTCTGTTGTTTGCAAAAGTATCCGTTTCGCAGATATAACCCACAACAGAATAGAAACGCTCTTTTCCTTCAGGATTAGAAATGTTTTCGATATGGTGTTGTGATCCGTACAACATTGGACGAATCAAATGGTTGAAACCACTATCCACTCCTGCAAAAACAGTAGAAGTAGTTTGTTTTACCACATTTACTTTTGCCAAGAAGAATCCTGCCTCACTCACTAAGAATTTTCCAGGTTCAAAGATTAATGTCAAATCTTTACCATACTCCGTACAGAAATCATTGAAACGTTTTGATAATTTTTTACCCAACTCTTCAATATCCGTTTCAATATCGTCTTTTTTGTACGGTACTTTGAAACCGCTTCCAAAATCTAAGAATTCTAAGTTTTTGAAGTTTTTAGCCACATCAAATAAGATTTCAGCAGCATACAAGAATACTTCAATATCTAAAATATCCGATCCTGTGTGCATGTGAATCCCCACAATATTCATTTTTGTATTTTCTACAATACGAATTAAGTGTGGCAATTGATGAATTGAAATACCAAATTTACTATCAATATGACCTACAGAAATATTGGTATTTCCTCCCGCCATTACGTGTGGATTGATACGAATACAAACTGGTGTCTCTGGATATTTAGTTCCAAATTGCTCTAAAATAGACAAGTTGTCAATATTGATCTGCACTCCCATAGCAGCAACTTCTTCGATTTCTTCTAAAGAAACACCGTTAGGAGTAAAGAATATTTTTTCAGGAGCATAGCCTGCGTGTAATCCTAGTAAAACCTCTTGAATAGAAACTGTATCTAAACCAGAACCCATATCTCTCAATAATTGAAGAATGGCTACATTAGATAATGCTTTCATAGCATAATTAATGCGAAGGGTATCTACTTTAGAAAACGCTTTGGTTAATCGGTTGTATTGAGATTGTATTTTTTCGGCATCATAAACATATAAGGGGCTACCAAATTGTTCTGCTAATTGTAATAAGTCTTTTCCTTGCATTGGATTCTAATTTTGAGCAAATTTATTATTCTTTCTTCTCACAAACAAATAAAATGGAATTCTTTAACAAAATATAACAAAATGTTTGTTTTTAAACATTAAATGTGATTTTGTGTATTTTATAAAAATAAACATCCCTTGATATACAATACCAAGGGATGTTAAGTGTGTTGTGTTGTTTTTACAAACTAGGTAAGTCTCCGTTACCTTTTGTAGGTAAGTTAGTTGATCCCATTAAGAACAAATCTACTTCTCTAGCCGCTTCACGACCTTCAGAGATAGCCCAAACAATTAATGATTGTCCTCTTCTCATATCACCAGCAGTGAAAATGTGAGGTACATTGGTTTGGTAGTTAGTTGCTTTATAATTAGTTCTGAAATCAGTCTCAATGCCTAATTGCTCACTTAACGTTTTCTCAGGACCTGTAAATCCAAGTGCTAATAACGCTAAGTCACAAGGCCATATTTTTTCTGAACCCTCCTTTTCAATTAATTCAGGGCGTTGTCCTGGAACGATTTTCCATTCTACCTCCACTGTTTTTAAAGCCGTTAATTCGCCTTTATCATTAGTGATGAACTCTTTGGTGTTAATCAACCAGTTTCTATTACAACCTTCTTCGTGCGAAGACGAAGTTTTCAATTGTAACGGCCAGTAAGGCCAAGGAGTCGATTCGCTTCTTCCAACTGGTGGTTTTGGCATAATCTCAAAGTTAGTTACTGATTTTGCTCCTTGTCTGTTAGAAGTACCCACACAGTCAGAACCAGTATCTCCACCACCAATAACGATTACATCTTTACCAGTAGCTAAAATTTGGTCAGGAACAGATTCTCCCCAAACTACTTTAGTTTGCTGTGTTAAGAATGTCATCGCTTGCACTACACCTTTAGCATCAGCACCTTTAGTAGGTAAGCCTCTTCTTTCGGTAGCACCACCACAAAGCACAACAGAATCAAAAGCATTTAATTCATCTACACTGAAGTTGACACCAACGTGAACGTTGGTTTTAAAAGTGATTCCTTCTGCTTCTAAGATAGCAACACGTCTGTCGATGATTCCTTTTTCTAATTTGAAGTTTGGAATTCCGTAACGCAATAAACCTCCAATAGCATTGTCTCTTTCAAAAACGGTTACGGTATGACCGGCACGGTTCAATTGTTGTGCGGCAGCTAATCCAGCAGGTCCAGAACCTACAACAGCTACCGTTTTACCTGTTCTTTGTGCAGGAACTTGTGGTTTGATCCAACCTTCAGCAAAACCTCTTTCGATAATATTTTTTTCAATATTTTCAATAGCAACTGGTTCCTTGATGATACCTAATACACATGATTTTTCGCATGGAGCAGGGCATAATCTTCCAGTAAATTCAGGGAAGTTGTTGGTTGATTGCAAGATAGCTAAAGCGCTTTCCCATTCTTCTTGGTGTACCATGTCGTTAAAATCAGGAATTAAATTTCCTAACGGACAGGAACTATGACAGAACGGAATACCGCAATCCATACATCTTGAACCTTGTTCTTTTATTTTTTCTTTCGATAACGAAACTGTAAATTCATTGTAATTAGAAACACGTTCTGCTACAGCGATATTACTTTCATCCGCTCTACTATATTCTTTAAATCCACCTATCTTTCCCATGACTATTGTGCTATTAATTCTTCAACTTTATTTTCTTCTGCCAATCTTTGTAATGCTTTTTTGTAATCTGTTGGCATCACTTTGATAAAGTGTTTTTGTTGATTCTCCCAATCCGCTAAAATTCGTTTTGCTAATGGGCTATTAGTATACATAGAATGATTTTTAATCAAACGTCTCAATTTAGTAATGTCTTCTGCTTCGTTTTCTTCGAAAGCGACCATTTCCATATTACAAACAGTGGCATCGAATTTTTTCTCAGGGTCATATACATAAGCAATACCACCACTCATACCAGCAGCAAAGTTTCTACCTGTTTTACCTAAAATCACTACGTTACCACCCGTCATGTATTCACAACCGTGATCTCCAATTCCTTCTACAACTGCTGTTGCACCAGAATTTCGTACTGCAAAACGCTCTCCAGCCATACCATTGATATAGGCTTCACCAGTAATCGCTCCGTAAAGAGCAACGTTACCAATGATGATGTTCTCTTCTGGTTTGAAAGTTGCCGTAGGTGGTACTTTGATGATTAATTTACCACCAGAAAGCCCTTTTCCTAAGTAATCGTTACAGTTACCGTGGATTTTGAATGACAATCCATTCGTAGCAAAAGCTCCAAAACTTTGTCCAGCAGAACCTGTAAAGTCTACTAAGATGGTGTCGTCTGGAAGTCCTTGTGCTCCGTATATTTTAGAAATCTCGTTACTTAAAATTGCACCAACTGAACGGTCTGTGTTTTTGATATTGAAAGTAACTCTTGTTTTCTCTTTTCTATAAATAGAAGGAATAGCTGCTTTGATAATATCAAAATCCAATACGTTTTCTAAAGCGTGATCTTGAGTTGTAGTATTGTGATTTGGAACTACGTTTGCTTTTTCTGGTTTGTAAAGGATAGTTGATAAATCCAAGCCATTTGCTTTGTAATGATCGATCGCTTTGTTCACATTTAATTTTTGTGATTGACCTACCATTTCTTTCAACGTTCTGAATCCTAATTGAGCCATGATTTGTCGTAACTCTTCAGCAATAAAATACATGAAGTTAATTACATGCTCAGGAGTTCCTTTGAAATTCTTTCTCAATTCAGGGTCTTGTGTAGCGATACCTACTGGACAAGTATTCAAGTGACAAGCTCTCATCATAATACAACCTGAAGCTACTAATGGAGCGGTTGCAAATCCGAATTCTTCTGCTCCTAATAAAGCAGCAATAGCTACGTCACGACCTGTTTTTAATTGTCCATCACACTCTAAAACCACACGACTTCTTAAGTCATTTAGAATCAAAGTTTGTTGTGCTTCGGCTAATCCCAATTCCCATGGAATACCTGTATGTTGTAAGGAAGTTAATGGTGCAGCACCAGTACCTCCATCGTATCCAGAAATTAAGATTACGTCGGCTTTTGCTTTGGCAACACCCGCAGCAATAGTTCCAACACCCACTTCAGAAACTAATTTTACGTTTACACGTGCTTCACGGTTGGCATTTTTCAAGTCAAAGATTAATTGTGATAAATCTTCAATAGAATAAATGTCGTGGTGTGGAGGAGGAGAAATTAATCCAACATAAGGTGTTGAATTTCTTGTTTCTGCAATCCAAGGCACTACTTTCTCTCCAGGAAGCTGACCACCTTCACCAGGTTTTGCTCCTTGAGCCATTTTAATTTGGATTTCTTTAGCGTTAGTCAAATAGTTAATTGACACACCAAAACGTCCTGATGCTACTTGTTTGATAGCACTATTTTTTGAGTCACCGTTTAATTCTTTTTGGAAACGTTTTGGATTTTCACCACCTTCTCCAGAGTTACTCTTACCACCAATTCTGTTCATGGCAATCGCTAAATTCTCGTGAGCTTCAGCACTGATAGATCCATAAGACATAGCTCCAGTTTTGAATTTTTTAACGATTTCTGTCCAAGGTTCTACTTCGTCAATAGAAATCGGATCTAAATTGTTGAATTCAAATAAACCTCTAATCGTCATCAAGTTTTTACTTTGATTGTTGACCATATCAGAGTATTGTTGGTAGGCTTCTGGGCTGTTTAAACGAACTGCTTGTTGCAATTTAGCAATAGTAGTAGGGTTGAACATGTGTTTCTCACCTGATCTTCTCCATCTGTAGATACCACCAATTTCTAAAGGCAATAAATTAGCTATTTTAGAATTAGGGAACGCTTTTTGGTGTCTTTTCTTAATTTCTTTTTCTACTTCCATTAATCCAATACCTTCAATTCGAGAAGGAGTGAAAGGGAAATATTTAGTGCTAAACGATTTGTTCAGACCTAGAATTTCAAAAATTTGAGCCGCTTTATATGAATGTAAGGTAGAGATACCAATTTTATTCATAATCTTAACGATACCTTTTGCAATCGCTTTATTGTAGTTAGTAATAGCGTAATCTGCTTTTACTCCAGTGATGTGTCCTTCATTTACTTGGTCATGAATAATTTCATTTACCATATATGGGTTGATAGCACTTGCACCATATCCAAATAATAAAGCAAAGTGGTGTGGTTCACGTGGCTCAGCCGATTCGATGATAATACCGAATTTAGAACGAACTCCTAATTTATTTAAGGTATGGTGAATGTAAGAACAGGCTAATAACATTGGGATTGGAGCTAATTTCTCAGTAACCCCTCTATCTGAAAGGATAACAATGTTACATCCTTCAGAAACCGCTTTGTAAGTAGCTTGAATACATTTTTCTAATGAACGCTCTAAACCGTTAACTCCTTTTTCTATTTTGTATAAAGTAGAAATAGTAACTGATTTGAAATCGGCGTGATCAATGTTTCTTATTTTATCTAAATCCTCGTTAGAGATAACTGGATTTTGAATTTTGATTTTTTTACTGTGTTTTTCATCAATATCAAAAATATTGAAATCCCCACCCACAGCTAAACTAATATCAGTAATGATTTCCTCACGGATACCATCCAAAGGTGGATTCGTTACCTGAGCAAATAATTGTTTGAAATAGTTGTATAATAGTTGCGGTTGTTCAGACAAAACAGCCAGTGGAGTATCATTACCCATAGAACTTATGGCTTCAGCACCTTTTGCTCCCATTGGGTTAATGATAGTTTTTAAATCCTCAATAGTATAACCAAATAAACGTTGTCTTGTGTGGAAATCAACACTTTCTGTTGGGATAGGGTTGTTTGTGTAAGGAATTTGAGCCAATTGAACTAAATTTCCATCCAACCATTTTTGGTAAGGACGTTTGGTAACAACAGCATTTTTAACTTCTTCATCTTCAATAATTCTACCTTCGTTCATGTCTACCAAGAACATTTTTCCTGGTTCTAAACGGCCGTGCTGAATTACATCTTCAGGATCGATATCCAATACACCAATTTCAGAAGACATGATTACGAATCCACTTTTTGTCAAAGTATAACGAGAAGGACGTAGTCCATTTCTATCCAATAAAGCTCCAATTACATTTCCATCAGTAAACGGAATAGAAGCAGGGCCATCCCAAGGCTCCATGATACAAGAGTTGTATTCGTAGAACGCTTTTTTCTCTTTCGACATGGTTTGGTGTTTTTCCCAAGCTTCAGGAACAACCATCATCATTGCTTCTGGTAAAGAACGTCCAGTCATCAATAATAACTCAACTACCATATCCATAGAAGCTGAATCGGATTTTCCTTCTAATATAATTGGGAATAATTTTTTGATGTCTTCTCCAAAAATTGGACTTTCCATCAATTCTTCACGAGAACGCATACGGCTCACATTTCCTCTCAAGGTATTGATCTCTCCATTATGACACATGTATCTAAATGGTTGAGCCAAATCCCAAGAAGGGAAGGTATTGGTAGAGAAACGTTGGTGAACTAAAGCCAATCGAGTTACCAAATCCGTATCTGTTAAATCAGTATAATATCTACTGATGTCTTCTGGCATCAATAAACCTTTATATATAATAGTAGTGGTTGATAAACTAGTGAAGTAGTATTTGTGACTTTCTGAAGTTTTAGAATTACGGATAGCATGCTCCGAAATCTTTCTTGCAGCAAATAATTTAGCATTGAATTCTTGTTCTGTAAGATTGAATCCGTTTTTACCAACGAATACTTGTTTAATAGTTGGTTCTTTTTCCGCAGCTACTTGTCCTAAATTAGACACATCAACTGGTACGTCTCTCCAACCTAATATTTGTAAATTTTGATCTTGAACACACTTTTCAAAAGTAGTGATACAAAAATCAACTTGATTTTGACTTTTTGGTAAAAAAAGCATACCTACAGCATATTCACGAACTTCAGGCAACTCGAAATTACATACTTTTTTGAAGAAAGCGTCCGGAATATCAAATAAAATTCCAGCTCCATCTCCCGTTCTTCCATCGGCACTTACTGCACCACGATGCTCTAACTTTATTAGGATGTCAAGTGCTTTGTGAATAATATCATTCGACTTGATTCCATTCAAATTACAGATAAATCCTGCACCACAATTGTCGTGCTCAAATTCTGGTAAATAAAGGCCTTGTTCTTTAACTTTCATGCTTGATAATTTTTTTACAAAATTAAATATTTCGTACTATTTACCGAATTCAAAACCTCTTTTCTGCTGATTTTTACCAAAATAATAGAAAACGCTTGTATAAATGAAGATATTGTTATTAAAATGTGAATGAATTGAGGTATTGACAATATGGCAAGCTAAAATCGCCTTAAAAATGCCGATTTTTAGGCTAAAAACAGAAATATAACAGAATGTTATTTTTTGTAACAAATTAGTTTGTTTTATTTAAATTTTATTAAAAAAGTATTGTTTTCGAGAAAGCTTCGAATATAATTTGAGTCCTATTCGTTTTTAATGAAAAAAATATATTGTATGTATATTATTTTGTTATTTTTGTGGCACTTTTATTCTGAAATAATTTCAGAGAAGCAGACAAATTCTTAATTATGAACATACACGAATATCAAGGAAAAGAAATTCTAGCTAGTTATGGAGTTCGCATTCAACGCGGAATTGTAGCTAATAGTCCAGTAGAAGCTGTTGCTGCAGCGAAACAATTAACTGCAGAAACCGGAACAGGTTGGTACGTAGTTAAAGCACAAGTTCACGCAGGTGGACGAGGAAAAGGTGGTGGTGTTAAGTTGGCTAAAAACTTGCAACAAGTAGAAGAGATTTCTGAGCAAATCATCGGAATGCAATTGGTAACACCTCAAACTTCTGCAGAAGGAAAAAAAGTACACAAAGTTTTAATCGCTGAGGATGTGTATTATCCAGGTGAAAGTGAAACGTCTGAATTTTATGTATCTGTTTTGTTGAACAGAGCTACAGGTCGCAACATGATTATGTATTCTACTGAAGGTGGAATGGATATCGAAGAAGTGGCTGAACATACTCCACACTTAATTTTTACAGAGGAAATTGATCCTGCTGTTGGATTACAAGGATTCCAAGCAAGAAGAGTTGCTTTTAATTTAGGTGTTTCTGGAAACGCTTTCAAAGAAATGGTACAATTCATTACTGCTTTATACAATGCATATATTGGATCTGATGCCTCTATGTTTGAAATTAACCCAGTATTAAAAACATCTGACGATAAAATTTTAGCAGTTGATGCTAAAGTAAATATCGATGATAACGCTTTATACAGACAAAAAGTATATGCTGATATGCGTGATATTCGTGAGGAAAATCCAATTGAAGTAGAAGCTAAAGAAGTAGGCTTAAATTATGTGGATCTTGATGGAACTGTAGGATGTATGGTAAACGGAGCTGGATTAGCGATGGCTACTATGGATTTAATTAAATATGCAGGTTTTGAACCAGCCAACTTCCTTGACGTAGGTGGTACTGCTGATGCTAAACGTGTTGAGACTGCTTTCCGTATTATCTTAAAAGATCCTAACGTAAAAGCTATCTTAATTAATATTTTTGGTGGAATTGTTCGTTGTGACCGTGTGGCACAAGGGGTAGTTGATGCGTACAAAAATATGGGTGACGCTATTAAAGTGCCAATCATTGTTCGTTTACAAGGTACTAATGCTGCCATTGCAAAAGAATTAATTGATAATTCAGGAATGCCAATCTTATCTGCTGTTGAATTCCAAGAAGCAGCTGACCAAGTTCAAGCGGCACTTTCTTAATTAGAAAAACATATTGATATAAAAAATCCTGAGTGAAAGCTCAGGATTTTTTTGTTTTTTTATAGAAGGATTATTTCTTTTTCAGTTTGATGAAAATTTGACCTTTGTATTTTTTAGAATCTATAATAGTGTCTCGTTTAATCACATTCATCGATTCAATATCATTAGGATTTAGTGATTTTACTACTTCAGATTTTGCCAAATTAGAATCAATAAATACTGCAATATCTTCCGGGAGTATTTCTTTTGTTTTTTCAGCTGAATTAGTCTGACCGTAAGAACTTAAAGAAAATACAACAGCTATACTTAAAATTAGTTTTCTCATTTTTTATTCTTACCGTTTTTGAATTGTACTTTTTCTACTACTTGTACTTTTGGAGTCGCTTTAGCGTTGTTTTTCTTAAACGGTTTTTTTGCTCCAGTAAATGATTTAGGTTTCTGATCTCCTCTTGATTTTTCTGGATCTTTTGGACTAGATTTAAATTCAGGTCTATCTTTTGTGTTTTCTTTTTTCGGAATTTCAGCTTTGTGTTTGGCTAAAACCTCATTGGGATTTTTAGGATTTTCTTTAGTGCCTCTCAAATGAATCACCAAACCATTCAAGAAATTGCGTAACACTTGGTCGCCACATTCCATATAGTTTTCGTGCTTTTCATCACGGAAGAACGCACCTAATTCTGATTTTGAAATTCTAAAATCCACTAATTCTAAAATTTCAACTATTTGGTCATCACGTAACATCAATGCTACACGTAATTTTTTAAAGATATCGTTATTGGTCATGGTTTTATTTTTTACAAAGGTACATTTAAAAAGTATTTAATTTAGAATAAATGCACTCCGGTTCCGTTGCCTTCAGCATAACTAATTTTTCCGAACTCCATGGTAACACCACTAGCAATATCTTCACTTAGTAATAAAGGACCATCCATATCGACATAATCCAATTCAGGTAATAGGTGGGCAATGGCAGAAATACCCACGGTAGATTCGGTCATACAACCTGCCATGGTTCGTAAACCCAAGTGTTTGGCTTCTTGAATCATTCGTCTTCCAGGAGTAAGTCCGCCACATTTGGCTAATTTGATATTGACTCCGTGAAAATGATGAAAACATTTCGCTACGTCTTCTTCTTTGATACAACTTTCGTCTGCGATTACGGGCAAGGCAGAATGGTTGTACACTTCTTTATGTCCTTCCCAATCGTCTGCTGGTAAAGGTTGTTCTAAAAATTCTACGCCAAGTTTTTTCAACTCAATTGAATTTCGAATCGTTTCATCGACTTCCCAACCGCAATTGGCATCAATTCTAAAAATAGCGTTGCTGTGTTGTCGAAGCGCTTTCACAATGGCAATGTCTTCTTGTGTTCCTAATTTAATTTTATAAATAGGCCAAGGTAATTCTTCCATTTTGGCTACCATTTTTTCGATAGGAGCTATTCCGATGGTGTAATCAGTCAATGGATTTTTTTCAATGGTATAGCCCCATAATTCATATAACTTCTTTCCTTTTTTACGCGCGTACAAATCATTGTATGCATTGTCTAAAGCGCACAAAGCAAATAAGTTGTCTTTCAAATAGGGATGCATTTTAGACCAAAAAGCCTCGGGTGTTTCAGTTCCTGAGGATTCGATGATGGATCTAATTTTTTCTAAATCAGCCATCATCATAGGTACCGTAATATTGTAATAAGGATTGGAAGAAGCTTCGCCAAAACCGGTTAATTCACCATCTTTTAAAATTACAATTACGCAAGGCTGCACATCAATTGATTTTCTGGAAATGGTAAAAGTGTGTTTTAATTTGAGGTCGTAAGCTTTTAAAATCAGTTCCATCGGCAATGTAATTAGTCGGCTTGTTCTTGTAATTTTTTGATTTCGTCACGCAATTTTGCGGCTTGCATAAAGTCCAATTCTTTGGCCGCTTTTTCCATTAATTTGCGTTTTTCTCGAATTAATTTATCAATTTCTGATTTAGATAAATAAGCTGTTTCGGGTTCCGCGGCTACGTTTAAAGTATGTTCCAATTCGTATTCGACCAAAGGATTTTTGGTAAAAGCAGAATCTATTTTTTTATTTAAGGCTTGAGGAACTTGATTGTTTTCCACGTTGAAATTAATCTGTTTTGTTCTTCGGTAATTGGTTTCATCAATCGTTTTTTGCATGCTGTCGGTAATTTTGTCAGCATACATAATGGCTTTTCCATTCAAGTTTCGGGCAGCACGTCCAATGGTTTGTGTTAATGAACGATGGCTTCTCAGAAAGCCTTCTTTGTCGGCATCCAAAATAGCAACTAAAGACACTTCAGGCAAGTCCAAACCTTCACGTAATAAGTTGACACCAATCAACACATCAAATAGACCTTTTCGCAAATCTTGCATGATTTCAATACGCTCCAAAGTATCGACATCAGAATGAATATAGCGGCAACGAATAGCTACTTTGGTCAAATATTTAGCTAATTCCTCCGCCATTCTTTTGGTTAAAGTGGTCACCAAAACACGTTCGTCTAATTCGCAGCGTTGCTGGATTTCTTCAATCAAATCGTCAATTTGATTCAAACTTGGTCGTACTTCAATGATAGGATCCAAAAGACCTGTTGGACGAATGACTTGTTCTACCACAACGCCATCTGTTTTTTGTAATTCATAATCGGCAGGCGTTGCAGAGACATAAATGACTTGATTTTGCATCGCTTCAAACTCCTCAAATTTCAACGGACGGTTGTCCATAGCGGCAGGCAATCGAAATCCGTATTCGACTAAGTTTTCTTTTCGACTTCGGTCACCGCCATACATAGCATGAACTTGCGATAAGGTTACGTGACTTTCGTCTACCACCATAAGGTAATCTTTTGGAAAATAATCCAATAAACAAAACGGTCGTGTTCCAGCTTCTCGTCCGTCAAGGTAACGGGAATAATTCTCGATACCTGAACAGTATCCTAATTCCCGAATCATTTCTAAATCGAAATTAGTACGTTCTTCGAGACGCTTGGCTTCCAAATGCTTTCCAATTTCTTTAAAATAATCGACTTGTTTGACTAAATCTTGTTGGATTTCCCAAATGGCATTTTGCAAAACATCGGGCGAAGTCACAAACATATTGGCAGGGTAGATTGTTAGTTTTTCAAACTTCTCTAACACCTGTGCGTTTTTGACATCAAAACTTTCAATTTCTTCGATTTCGTCACCAAAGAAGTGAATGCGAAATGCTTCATCGGCATAACTTGGAAAAACTTCGACTGTATCACCTTTAATTCGGAAAGTTCCTGGAGTAAAATCCGCCTCGGTACGAGCGTATAAACTTTGTACTAAACTATGTAGTAATTTGGTTCTTGAGATGACTTGATCGCGTTCTAAAGTAATCACATTTTTTTGAAATTCTACGGGATTTCCGATACCATACAAACAGGAAACAGAAGCGACCACAAGAATATCTCTTCGGCCTGAAAGGAGAGAAGAAGTCGTGCTTAAACGCATCTTTTCCAACTCTTCATTAATGGATAAATCCTTCTCAATAAAGACTCCTGTAACCGGCATAAAGGCTTCGGGTTGGTAGTAATCGTAGTAGGAAACAAAATACTCTACCGCATTGTTTGGAAAAAATTGTTTGAATTCCGAATACAATTGAGCGGCCAAGGTTTTATTGTGTGCCAAAACCAAAGTAGGTCGTTGTACCTCCTGAATGACATTCGCCACCGTAAATGTTTTTCCAGATCCCGTTACTCCTAATAAAGTTTGGAATTGTTCACCGTCATTAATTCCACGCGCTAATTTTTCAATCGCTTGTGGTTGGTCGCCTTTGGGTTGGTAATCAGATACTACTTGGAAATTCATTTGGTAAAGATACTTAATTCAAATCAAGACACAAAAGAGGTCTAAGCACCCAATTTGTAATTACAATTCATTCCATTTTCTATCGCAGATTACTAGTGTAATTTGTGAAATTAGAGTTTGTTTTAATCTAGAATTGCCAGTTTTTTCGTTGTTCCAAAGTCATAAAAGTCCAAGCTACAAAACGACTTATTTTTTGGCCTTGAGCCATATCAACCGTTTTTATTTCGACAGCATTTACTTTGTTTAAAGTTTTGTAAATCGTAGAAAGGTTTTCTTTTTTTGAAACCAAAGTGGTGAACCACATGCAATTTAAAGGGTACTTTACACTTTCGTAAATCATTTGAGTAATAAAACGCAGTTCGCCACCATCGCACCATAATTCGCCATTTTGACCCCCAAAGTTAAGTACCGCTTCTTTGCTTTTTTGCTGTTTTAAATTGGATATTTTTCGGAGCGTCCCTTTGTTGGCCTCTTCTTGTGATTTATGGAAGGGAGGATTACAAATAGTAAAAGCAAATTTGTCTTCAGGAGTAATGATATTTTTAAAAATAAAACGCGATTCGGTTTGTAGTTGTAAACTAATTACGTCGATTAGTTGGGGATTATTTTGAATGATTTTTTTGCAATTTTGAATCGCATTTTCATCGATATCAGTTCCCACAAAACTCCAGCCGTAGGCACCATTTCCTATTATCGGATAGATGCAATTGGCTCCAATTCCGATGTCTAAACCTTGTACAGTTTCACCTTTTGGAATAATTCCGTTGTTGCTTGAAGCTAACAAGTCAGCTAGATAGTGAATATAATCAGCACGACCCGGAATAGGAGGGCAGAGGTAATTTTTAGGGATATCCCAATTTTGAATTCCGAAATGAAAAGTTAATAATGCCTTGTTTAGCGTTTTTACTGCTTCGGGATTGGCGAAATCAATAGTTTGAATGCCATGCACATTAGTAAAAACAAAAGGCCTAAGTTCAGAACAACAATCAATTAATTGGCCAAAATGATAGCCCGAATTATCAAGGTTTCGAGGGTGTAAATTCGGTTTTTGAGTGCTTGTTTTTTCTTGTTGTTTTTCCATTTCGAGACAAAGATAATCAATCTAATTTTGGAATGGATTAATCAAAACATTCCATCATTAGCAAATCGCCTTCTTCGTGTTCAATTGTGACAATACCATCTTGAGCTACATGATTGCTACTTCCAGTGCGATAACCTATAGTAAGCGTATCATCTTGAAGTGGGTAAAATAAATTGGAAGAATGAATTCCGGTTACATGTCCTATTGGAATTAAAGAAATTGGGGTATTGGCAGGGTACCATTTTTCGAATTTTTTAGGTAATAAAAATACTTTAGAATGGTCGTCTAAGATTACAATTTTCAATGCATCACGATACCGACTGATATTAGTAATATTAGTTATGGTATGATCAGCTCTTCGTCCCGTTGCCCAAACCACATTTACAGCAGGAATATTTCTCTTGATTAAATAATCAAAAGCCTTTTCTAAATCCGTTTTGTTTTGATCGGGAGTATGAATAATTTCAATTGGAAATTGTTCTGTTTGGTATTTTTTAGGGTTGAAATCACGGTCAAAATCTCCCAATAAAACATCTACTTTGATATCCAGTTCCATCACGCGTTCCATAGCAGAGTCGAGTACAACGACAAGTGGAGACCATTCTAATAATTGTCCTAATAACTCGGGTTGGCAAGCCGCACCATTGGCAATAATTAAAGCAGGTTCTTGGTCATCTCTGACGATATGGTGTGAAGACATTTTGATTTTTTTGTGCTGTAAAGATATTTAAATTATTAGTTTTATTTATATCGGAAAATTAATCTGATGAGATTATTGTACTAAATCAAATTGAGCAATAACCATATCATCGCTAAATAACACAAATCTTGAAGAATCAATAACTGCAAACTTACTTGGATTCGACAAAATTGACAGAAAAGCTTCTTCAGTTTTCATCGTTTCCATACAATACATTTTTGTCGAAGCTATTTTTGAAAATGAAATCAATTGATTACTTATTTTGAATTCTCCTGTAATTTGATTGCAACCTGCCTTTGACTGAAATCTTTCTGTTGATTTGTTCAATGTTAAATAGTAATCAGATGATTCTCCTTGGATAGTTTCAAAATTCATTATAGTTATTTTCCAAGTTTTGTTAGTAATGTCAAAAGGTATTGTAGTTGGAACAATAGTTTTTTTTGTTTCAGTTGTATTAATGAAACTGGATTTACAAGATGTGGAAATTACCAAAATAAAAAGAACAATTAATAAAGATTTAGAGGGTATCATGGGGATAAAATTTGGGGGTTACATTATTGGATATTTTTGTATTTATTGTACCACGTAATTCACAGTGTCATATTCACTCAGAGAGAAGTAACCTAAAGGGAAATTATCTGGCTGTGTCGTGTTGATTATGTTTCCTCTTACGGTAGCTGGTGGTGATTGGAAAGGCCCGCCACCGCTGTTACCTGCAATGCTAACTAAAACCGACATGTAATTAAAATAGGTCTTAGAAATACCATAATGATTGATTTCCACTTTGTCTCCTGCTTTCAATTTGTCGTTTTGAGAAATGCTAAAAAATGGATTTCCATTAAAAAACACATCTTCATCGGCATAAAAATTTGAAGTTACCTGACTTGAATAGGTGTATTTATATAAATAATAATTAGTAATGTTAATAGGATCAATGTAATATGCTTTTAGTTCAATATTCTTTCCTGAAAATCCACCTTGATTGTTTTGTTCTACATTAGTTATGGGCGCTACCGATTGCAATGTTTCATTAGCAGTATAGGTATTTCCGTTGCTGATTATTGTTAAGGTGTAATTTTCGCCAATTACGGGTACAAAATTTAAGCATTTGTATTCTCCTGTATTGGGTACTTCAGTAAAAGTAAAGGTAGTATTAGAACTATTTTTTATGAACACAGTCGCTCCTGAAACCTTGCTTGTAGTCCCACTATAGTAACTAGTAGTAGTGCTTAATTTGATTTTTTGAGTGCTTCCTGTTGTTCCTTTTTTCCATACAATTGCAGCCTCAACTACTAATTTTGGTGGAGCAGTATCTAGGTCTAAAGGGATAACTTCTTCGCAACTACTAATCAACAAGCTCAATATAAAAACCGAAAAGAAATATATTTTTTTCATGATGCTTAAAATTTGAAATTATAACTTACAGCTGGAACCATCCCGAAAATAGAAGTTTTGACCGCCTCATTAGTTCCGGTTTGTCTATTTTGTCTGAAATTAATCGCCGCAGCATTCTTTCTATTGTACAAATTATAAATGCTAAAAACCCATTCGCCCTTCCAATTGCGATTGTTGTTCTTACGAGGGGTTAATGTAGCCGAAATGTCTAAATGATGGTAGGCAGGTAGGCGATTCTCATTTCGAAGTCCGTAACTAGGAATCGTGATACCTAAGTATTGGTACTGACCGTTAGGGTAGGTAATAGGTTGTCCAGATTGTAAAGCGAAATTAGCTCCAAAAGACCATTTTTCATTTAAAAGGTACGAACTTGTTATGGCTAAATTGTGTGTTTTATCATAAGCTGAATTGTACCATTGTCCGTTGTTTATCCCTGATTCTAAAGTAGTTCTGCCAGGAGTTTGTTGTTGCGATTTAGATAAAGTATAAGAAACCCAACCATTCAAACGACCTTCGCTTTTCTTTAGCATTACTTCTAGTCCGTACGATCGCATTTGTCCATTAAGAATAACCTGTTCCAAAGCATTATTGGCAATCAAATCAGCTCCGTCGATATAGTCAATTCGGTTTTGTACTTTTTTGAAATAAGCTTCAACTTCCAAAGAGTAACTTTCATTGGTAAAGTTTTTGAAATAACCCAAAGCTACTTGGTCGGCAATTTGAGGCTTGATAAAAGTATCACTTGGTGTCCAAACATCCAATGGTGTAGGAGAAGAAGTGTTAGAAATTAATTGAAGGTACTGTACCATACGATTGTAACTGGTTTTTACCGATTGCTTTTCATTGAATTGGTAAGCCAAAGAAAAACGAGGTTCTACATAACTGTAGCTTTTTAATACATCATTTTTTTGAAAGGTTTGTGTACCAATAGGAGTTGCTTTTTCATAAATCTGCATATTGGTATTAAAAGTTACCGGATTGTTATTAGCATATACATTCAAATTGGATTGTCCTAAACGGTAAAACAAACTGTATCGCAATCCATAAGAAACTGAGAATTTCGTAGACAGTTCTTGGTCAGCATTGATATACAATGCAGGTTCGAAAGCATATTTTTTATCCAATTGCGAATAGTTAATTCCTGAAGTAGTACTTGACGGTTTGATGATGCCAGGATTGAAATCATAATAGATTGCATTGAGTCCGTAATTCAATTTGAATCGGTCCGAAATATAGTTTTTGAAATCGTATTTGATGTTGTAATTTTTGATTCCAGAATCCCATTGAAATCCTACAAAATCCAAATCTAAACCATAATAGTAATCCGAATAGATTAAAGACAAATTGGAGAATAGTTTGTCAGAAAATAAATGATTCCAACGCAAGTTAAGCGTAGAATTTCCGTAAATATTAGTGAAACTATTGGCTAAACTAAACACATCGCGGCCAAAATAACCAGATAAATACAAGTTGTTGTTCGGGTTAAGTTTGTAGCTCATTTTAGTATTCAAATCATAAAAATAAGCGGCATTATTTTTTTGGTCTTTTGATAATTTCATGAATAGATGCGCATACGAACTTCGGCCTCCAATTAGGAAAGAACCTCGATCTTTTACCAAAGGACCTTCAATTAAAAGGCGACTTGAGATTAAACCGATACCTCCATTAGCATGAAATTCTTTACTACTTCCGTCTTTTTGATAAATATCTAAAACAGAAGATGCTCTGCCTCCAAAACGAGCTGGAATACCTCCTTTGTACAATTTTAAATCTTTGATGGCATCTGGATTAAAAACAGAGAAAAAACCAAATACGTGAGATGAATTAAATATAGTGGCCTCATCTAACAGAATTAGGTTTTGGTCGGCTCCACCACCACGAACATTGAATCCAGAGGCTCCTTCGCCAGCGTTCGTTACACCAGGAAGTAACAAAATGGATTTTAAAACATCAACCTCTCCTAAAACTACAGGCATTCTTTTGATAGCTGAAATTGAAAGTTTATTGACACTCATTTCAGGTTTCCGAATATCCGTTTTTGTTTTAGTATCCGTTATGATGACTTCTTTTAACGTATTTTCATTAGTCAACAATTTGAAATTAGTTTTGGTGTTTTGGTTTAATTGTATGGATTCTTCAAGGGTTTGATAACCCATATAGCTAATTCGAATGTTATAGTTGCCTTTAGGAATAGTTATCGAATAAAAACCATATTCGTTTGTGGTTACTCCTGTTTTTAATTCAGGAATAAAGAGGTTGACTCCAATTAATGTTTCGTTGCTATTACTATCACTAATAGTTCCGCTTAGGGTGAATTTTTCTTGAGCTGTTGCCAATAAGCAACTCAACAACAGCAAACAGAATAGGCTAATTTTTTTTGAAATCATAGTTTGATTATTACTTATAAAGGCGATGCAAATTTCAGTAAAAGTTGTGAGAAATTTTTCAAACAAACGTTAAAATAAAAAAGGCAACTGAAATAGTTGCCTTTTTAAATTATTAGGAATGAGATTGTATTAAGCGATTTTTGCTAAGATAGCGTTGAATGTTTCGCTTGGTCTCATTGCTTTACTCGTTAATTCAGGATTTGGTTGGTAATAACCACCAATAGTTTGAGGTTTTCCTTGTGCGCCAATTAATTCTGAATTGATTGTAGCTTCATTTTCGATGAAAGCTTTTGCAATAGGAGAGAAAGTAGCTTTCAAAGAAGCATCTTTATCTTGTGCTGCTAAAGCTTCTGCCCAGTACATAGTAAGGTAGAAATGAGAACCACGGTTATCAATTTGCCCTACTTTACGTGCCGGTGATTTATCATTAGCCAAGAATTTTTCAGTAGCTACGTCCAAAGTTTCAGCTAATACTAATGCTTTTGGATTATTAAGTGTTTGGCTTAAGTGTTCTAAAGAAGCACCTAAAGCTAAAAATTCTCCTAGAGAATCCCAACGTAAATAGCCTTCTTCAACGAATTGCTCTACGTGTTTTGGAGCTGATCCACCTGCACCTGTTTCAAACAAACCTCCACCATTCATCAAAGGAACGATAGATAACATTTTAGCTGAAGTACCCACTTCTAAAATTGGAAATAAATCGGTTAAATAATCACGTAATACGTTTCCTGTAACTGAGATAGTGTCTAATCCTTTTACAATTCGCTCCAAAGTTGCTTTAGTAGCAGCGACAGGAGATAAAATTTGAATATCTAAACCAGTTGTATCATGGTCTTTCAAGTATTTTTGAACTTTTACGATTAATTCTCTATCGTGTGCTCTGTTTTCGTCTAACCAAAAAATAGCTGGTGTGTTTGATAAACGGGCTCTGTTTACGGCTAGTTTAACCCAGTCTTGGATTGGAGCGTCTTTAGCTTGACACATTCTAAAAATGTCTTTAGCTTCAACTACTTGCTCCATTAGTACGTTTCCGTTTGTATCTACCACACGAACCACTCCATCTGCTTGGATTTGAAACGTTTTATCATGAGAACCATATTCTTCTGCTTTTTGAGCCATCAAACCTACGTTAGGAACACTTCCCATTGTAGTTGGGTCAAAAGCACCATTTTGTTTACAAAAATCGATAGTTGCAGTATAAACACCCGCATAACAACGGTCTGGAATAATGGCTACTGTATCTTGTTGTTTTCCTTCTTTGTTCCACATTTGTCCCGAAGTACGAATCATAGCCGGCATAGAAGCATCTACAATTACATCAGAAGGAACATGAAGGTTGGTAATTCCTTTTTCAGAATTTACCATTGCCAAAGCTGGACCATTTTCAATAGCTTGATTGATGGCAGCTTCTACTTCAGCTTGTTGTGCATGTCCTGCAATTTTTGCATACACATCACCTAAACCATTTCGAGTATCAATGTTTAATTCAGCAAATAAAGCAGCATATTTTTCAAAAATGTCTTTGAAATATACTTCGACGATGGCACCAAAGATAATTGGATCTGATACTTTCATCATAGTAGCTTTCAAGTGAACAGAAAGTAAAATACCTTGTTCTTTAGCTTCTTTGATTGTTTTAGCTACAAAAGATTTTAAAGCGTTCAAGTTCATTACTGAACTGTCAATGATTTCTCCTGCTTTTAATGGGGTACTTGCTTTTAAAACTGAAGTACTTCCGTCTTTTCCAACGAATTCTATTTTTACATCTGTAGCATCGGCAACAGTTACTGATTTTTCACTTCCGTAAAAATCACCAGTTTCCATTGAGGCTACATGTGTTTTTGATGTTGCCGACCAAGCTCCCATGGAATGTGGATTTGCTTTGGCGTAATTTTTTACTGCTTTTGGTGCTCTACGATCTGAATTTCCTTCACGTAACACTGGATTTACAGCTGAACCTAATATTTTAGCGTATTTTGCCTTTACATTTTTCTCTTCGTCATTTTGTGGGTCTTCAGGGAAATTTGGTAATGCATAACCATGAGATTGTAATTCAGCAATGGCTGCTTTCAATTGAGGAACTGAAGCAGAAACGTTAGGTAATTTAATGATATTCGCTTCAGGCGTTGTAGCCAATTGACCTAATTCAGCTAAAGCATCTCCCGTTTTTTGATTGTCTGCCAAATACTCTGGGAAATTAGCTAAAATTCGTCCTGCTAAGGAAATGTCTCTTGTTTCAATTTCAATATCAGATGTTCCAGTAAAAGCCTGAACGATAGGTAAAAAAGAATAAGTTGCTAACAAAGGGGCTTCGTCTGTAAGCGTGTAAAAAATTTTGGATTTCTGTGCCATTGTTTTATTTTTAAAATCGAATCTATTTATGGTTTTGCTACTCAAACGTTTGAGTTCGTTTTTTGAGCGGGGCAAATATATGAAAATCAGATGTAAAAACGCTTCGTACTATTGGATAAAAACGAATATTTCCAGGGATTAAACACCTTATTTGTAAATTGTTATTTTTATAGGGGTAAAATTCATAATTTGAGAATTTTAAGGGCAATATATAACAAAAAAAAGTCCCAACATTGTTGGGACTTATAGGATTAAGAGATAGTAAATTATCTTCTTTTATCTTTAATTTTTGCTTTTTTACCAGTAAGTTCTCTGAAGTAGAAGATTCTAGCTCTACGTACAGCACCTTTCTTATTGATTTCAATTTTTTGCAAAGCTGGTAAGTTTACTGGGAAGATTCGCTCTACTCCAATAGCTCCAGACATTTTACGGATGGTAAAAGTTTCTGTGTTACCAGAACCTCTTCTTTGAATTACCACTCCTTTAAAGAACTGAGTTCTTGTTTTTTCACCCTCTTTAATTTCGTAGTAAACTGTGATAGTATCTCCAGCTCCAAATTCAGGGAAATCTTTTCTTGTTACAAATTCGTCTTTAACGAATTTCATTAAATCTGCCATGATATTTTTAATTATGGTTTAATATAGAGCAACATTCACGGTTCTCGCCAGAGGTTGGTCTAATGCGGGTGCGAAATTAATTATAAATTTTGAATTTTGAATTAAAAATTGAAAAAAAATAAAATATTACTCTTCTAGCAAGTCGGGACGACGATTTTTAGTGTGTTCGTACGCCATGTCTTCTCGCCATTTGTCAATTTTGGCAAAATTACCACTGGTTAGGACTTCAGGGACTTTCCATCCTTTGTAATCTGCTGGTCGAGTATAAATAGGTCCCGACAATAAGCCATCTTGGAAACTGTCGGTTAGGGCCGAAGTTTCGTCACTCAAAACACCTGGAATTAATCGGATTAAAGCATCTGAAAGTACCAAGGCTCCTAATTCACCGCCACTTAAAACATAATCGCCTATAGAAATTTCTTTGGTGATAAAATGATCACGAACGCGTTGATCGACTCCTTTATAGTGTCCACATAAAATGATGACATTATCATACATCGACATAGTATTGGCCATTTTTTGGTTGAGTGTTTCTCCATCGGGCGACATATAAATGATTTCGTCATATTCTCGCTGACTTTTCAAATGCGTAATACAAGAATCAATGGGTTGTACCGTCATTACCATTCCCGCTCCGCCTCCAAAAGGGTAATCATCGACACTTTTTTGCTTGTTAGTCGTATAATCGCGTAAATTATGAATGTGTACTTCGACCAAACCTTTGTCGATAGCACGTTTCATAATAGAAGCTTCAAAAGGACTTCGTAATAATTCGGGAAGAACGGTGATAATGTCTATGCGCATTTTAATGGATACAAAGTTGGAAAGAGGCAAAGGTACAAAGTTTAAAGTATTTTTAATAACGAATTTGTTTTGCGAAGCGTTAGTTTGCGTGAGGGATGGCAGCGGCATCCTTTTTAAGCAGCGAATATTTTCGGAGCTGCTTAAAAAGATAGAGCGTACAGCCCGACCGGAGCTTTTGCGGAGGTCACGCCCATAAAATAAATTCAGTTTTGCCTTTTCTATATTATTATTGTAATTTTGCACTTCAATAAAAAATAACAAAAATGGAAAACGGAATATACGCTAAATTCAACACCGCTAAAGGTTCGGTTTTAGTAAAATTAACACACGATTTAACGCCGGGAACGGTGGGGAACTTTGTGGCTTTGGCTGAAGGTAACTTGGAAAACAAAGTGAAACCACAAGGGACAAAATATTATGACGGATTAACATTTCACCGTGTAATTCCTGATTTTATGATTCAAGGAGGTTGTCCTCAAGGAACAGGAACTGGAGATGCAGGGTATAAATTTGATGATGAATTTCATCCAAATTTGAAACACGATCGTCCGGGAGTTTTGGCTATGGCCAATGCAGGTCCTGGTACCAATGGTTCTCAGTTTTATATCACTCACGTTCCAACATCTTGGTTAGACGGGAAACATACTGTTTTTGGTCATGTAGTAGAAGGACAGGAAGTAGTAGATGCTGTGGCGCAAGGCGATGTTTTGGAAACTTTGGAAATTATTAGAGTTGGGGCAGAAGCAGAGCAATGGAATGCTGTGGAAGCTTTTAGAACTTTTGAGGGTTCTCGCGCAAAGCGTATTGAAGCTGAACGCGCTGCTGCCGAAGCTGAAATGGAAAAATTAGCGGCTGGTTTTGAAAAAACTGAAAGTGGTTTGCGTTACCAATTTATTCAAAGAGGTTCTGGAAAAAAAGCAGAAGATGGTAAAACGGTTTCTGTTCACTATTCAGGGCAATTGCCAGACGGAAAAGTTTTTGATAGTTCGTATGCACGTAAAAAACCAATCGAATTTCCATTAGGAAGAGGCAATGTGATTGAAGGTTGGGATGAAGGAATTGCCTTGTTGCAAGTAGGTGATAAAGCACGTTTTGTAATTCCATCTCATTTAGGATATGGTTCTCGTGGTGCTGGAGGTGTAATTCCACCCAATGCTACTTTAATCTTCGATGTGGAGTTGATTGATGTGAAGTAAGAAAAAAAAATAGGTTATAAATAAAAAGCCCAAAATCATTTGAATTTGGGCTTTTTTGTTTTTGTTAATTTCGATTAAATATCATCAAAGTCAATATCCGTAAAATTAGATACTTGAGGTGTTATTTCGTCATCTGAATTTTCAGAAGCATATTCTTTTTTGAAATCTTTTTGGTGTCTTTCCGAAATTACTTCTTCTCCTTTGTGGTTCAATACATACGAAGTCATATCGCCTAAAATTTCTGTAAAGGCAGCAAAATCTTCTTTGTACAAATAGATTTTATGTTTTTTGAAATGGAATGATCCATCTTCTTCCGTGAATTTTTTACTTTCGGTAATCGTTATGTAGTAATCATCCGCTTTAGTTGCTCTTACATCAAAGAAATAAGTTCTTCTCCCTGCTCTTAAAACTTTAGAAAATATTTCTTCTTTTTCTAATAAGTCATTTTCTCTCATAATCCTTTCGTCATTTTAGTGGTTTAATGGTACCCAAAAATGATAAAAATAAATTGATAAAACAAAAAATTATAGTAATTCTTTTTCTGAAAGTTGTTTCAAATACAAGTCGGCGTAGTAACCTTCTTCATTTATTAATTGATTATGAGAACCTTGTTGGATGATTTTGCCCTCGTCAATAATGATAATTTGGTCGGCATTTTTAGCAGAAGAAACTCTATGGCTGACAATAATTGTCGTTTTGTCCTTACAAATTTCGTACAAGTTGTTTAAAATTGCTTCTTCGGTTTCGGTATCGACAGCAGACAAGCAATCGTCAAAAAGTAGAATAGGAGGATTTTTAATAATAGCTCTTGCAATCGATACGCGTTGTTTTTGACCACCAGAAAGCGTTATTCCTCTTTCGCCTAGAATAGTATCGTATTGGTTATTGAAACCTATTATGTTATCATGGACTACCGCGCTTTTTGCTGCGGATTCGATTTCAATAGCTGTAGCATCTTCTTTACCAAACTTGATGTTGTTCTTAATACTGTCTGAAAATAAAAAGGCATCTTGAGGAACAATTCCGATACTGTTTCTTAAATCGTATAAATTAAGCTGACTAATTTCGGTTTCATCAATCTTGATTTGACCTTCAGTTACATCGTGCAATCTAGAAATTAAAGAAAGAATAGTCGATTTTCCAGCACCTGTTTTGCCCAAAATAGCCAAGGTTTGTCCTTTCTTTACTGAAAACGAAATATTTTGAATAGCCTTGATATTAGTGTCTTCGTAGGTGTAACTTACGTTGTTGAAAGTAATACTTCCTTCGATAGTTGAATGATTTGGGTTAGCGTTTTTGATTTCAGGTTCAATTTTCAGGAACTCATTTAAACGTTTTTGCGAAGCTTCGGCCTCTTGTACCATAGACGAAACCCATCCTAATGAGGCTACCGGCCAAGTCAACATGTTAACATACAAGATGAATTCGGCAATGGTACCAATGCTTTTGATAGTACCTTCCATGTACATCAGCCCTCCAAAATAGATTACCACTAAGTTGCTAATTCCAATCAACGCCATCATTAATGGGCCAAATAGGGATTGTACTCGAGCTAAATCCAAACTCTTGCTTTTACTTTCATTAGCCAAATCAATCATATTGTTTTGGTGTTGATTCTCTAATGAATATGCTTTTATTACTCGGATTCCGGAGAAAATTTCTTGCGAAAAACTAGACACTTTCGATAGGTATTGTTGAAAAATAGTACTTCGTTTGTTGATTTCAGAGCTGAGTTTGAAAATCGTGTACGATAAAATAGGTAAGGGTAATAGGGTGTATAAAGTCAATCGTGGCGACACATTATACATGTACGCAATTACAATGGCAAAGCGGATAAAAGTATTGATGGTATACATCACGGCGGGTCCCACATACATTCTCACTTTGGAAACATCCTCACTAATTCGGTTCATTAAATCTCCGGTTCTGTTTTGTTTGTAGAACTGTTGAGAGAGATTTTCGTATTGTCTGAAGACTTCATTTTTTAAATCAAATTCAATATGTCGCGACATTACAATTAAAGTTTGACGCATTAAAAAGGTCAAAAAACCCGCAATAATAGTGGTGCCTATTATCAATACAATATTGGTAACCAATTCGCCTTTGAAATGCGATAGTATTGTCGCAGAAGTTTTTTGGGCATCTGAAAGTTTGTCGAATTCCTCAATTGCACCAAGTGACTTGCTTATAAGTTTTGGAGTGTATAGCGAAAAGAATTGCGCAATGATGGTAATTGCAATACCTAGTAAAAAACTGAACTTGTATTTGACGAAGTACTTATTTAAATAACCTAATTCTTTCATTGTATTGCTGCTCTTTTGCTCCGCAAATATACAGGAATAAAAAGAATAATTGAATGTTAAAATGGGAGAGTTGAATTAAATTATTGATTCACAGTGCACTTTTTTTTAGTTTAAAAAAGGGATTTAAATTTTATTTTAAGGGATGAAATGCCTACTTTTGCAGTCTAATTCATTAAAAGTTCTTACAAAGTGGTAAATAGAAGACACATTCGCGTTAAGGTTATGCAATCCATTTATGCCATGCACCAAAACGGTTCGGATAATTTAGAAGGTCAAGAAAAATTTCTATTTTACAGCATCGATGCTATTCAAGATTTATACCTGATTATGCTTTCTTCTTTAATTGAAATGGCAAAAAAGGAAAAAGTCTTTTTACACTTATCTAGTCAAAAACATTTGGCTACTCCAGAAGAACGCAATCCAAACAATAAATTCATTAACAATACTATTTTTCAATTATTGGAAGAAAATAATTCGTTGAGTATTGCTTTGGAAAACAGAAAAATTACCAATTGGAATATTCATGATGATTATATTAATTTACTTTTAACTTCGTTGAAAGAAAGTAAATTGTATGTGAAATACATGAGCAATACTGTCAATACATTTGAAGAGGACAAGCAGTTTGTTGTGGATCTTTTTTCAGAAATTATTGTGCCAAACGAAAAGTTATACGAGTATTTAGAGGATGATAAATTAACTTGGATTGATGATATTCCGGTGGTAAATACGCACATTGTTAAACAATTAAAAGCGATAAAATCAGCAGAAGATGATAGTTTTAGAGTGCCAAAATTGTTTAAAGACGCTGATGACAAAGATTTTGCTAAAGACTTGTTTAGAAAAACGGTTTTGAACGAAAAAGAATTGGCTAAAGAATTTGATTCTAAAACACCTAATTGGGATATGGATCGTATTGCTGAAATTGATACGATTATTCTTAAAATGGCGATTTGCGAATTGTTGAAATTTCCATCAATTCCGGTGAAAGTAACTTTGAATGAATATTTGGAATTGGCAAAAGAATATTCTACTCCAAAAAGTAGTATTTTTATCAATGGAATTTTAGATAATTTAGTAAAAGAATTTCAAACGAATAAAAAAATGATCAAAGCCGGAAGAGGCTTGATGTAATACGTGTAACAAAAAATAAAATAAAATTATGGGACAATTAAGTCAATTTGCGCCGTTCTTATTAATGTTTGTAGTAATCTATTTTTTCATGATTAGACCACAACAAAAAAGAGCAAAAGCGGAGAAAGAATTTGAAAGTAGCTTGAAAGTAGGCGATAAAATCATTACTAAAAGTGGTCTTCACGGTAAAATTGCTGAATTGGCAGAAACTACTGTTGTTGTAGAAACAATGTCAGGAAAATTGAAAATGGAGCGTTCAGCTATTTCAATGGAAATGAGTGCTGCTTTGAATAAGAAATAATCTCAAAGAGAAAATAAAAAAAGCTCCCAATTGGGAGCTTTTTTTATGGGTTATTATTGAATTGCAGTTAGTTCAGCAATTTTGACAATGACATCAATTGCTTTTTGAATGCTTTCTACAGGAACATATTCATATTTTCCATGAAAGTTATGTCCGCCAGCAAAAATATTAGGGCATGGCAATCCTTTGTAGGACAGTTGAGAACCATCAGTTCCGCCACGGATGGGTTTGATAAGGGGTTTAATTCCTAATTCTTTCATTGCTTTCTCTGCAATATCTACAATGTGTTTTACGGGTAACACTTTTTCTTTCATATTGTAGTATTGGTCATTTACTTCAGCAATGGCGATATCTTCTCCATATTGTTTGGCAAACTTCTTATTGATTTTCTGTGTGATTTTCGTAATTAAAGCTTTGCGTTTTTCAAACTTCTTTTTGTTATGATCACGAATAATTAATTCTACTACGGTTTCTTCAATACTTCCGTTGAGATGATGTACGTGAAAAAAACCTTCATAACCTCTCGTTTCTTCGGGAGTTTCACCTTTAGGTAACGCATTGATAAATTCATTAGCAATCAACATGGAGTTAATCATTTTTCCTTTGGCGTAGCCCGGATGTACACTCTTTCCTTTGAACGTAATTTTGGCTCCAGCTGCATTAAAATTTTCATATTCTAATTCGCCCACTTGACTTCCGTCCATAGTGTAGGCCCAATCAGCGCCAAACTTTTCTACATCAAAATGATGCGCTCCACGTCCAATTTCTTCATCCGGGGTGAAACCAATTCGGATCTTTCCGTGTTTGATTTCTGGGTGCTGAATAAGGTATTCCATAGCCGATACGATTTCAGTAATTCCCGCTTTGTCATCCGCACCTAGTAATGTTGTCCCGTCTGTAGTGATTAAGGTTTGTCCTTTGTATTGCAATAAATCTTTGAAATATTTTGGCGATAAAACAATGTTTTTATCTGCATTTAACACAATATCTCCACCATCGTAATTCGATATCACTTGAGGTTTAACATTGGCGCCCGAAAAATCAGGAGAAGTATCAAAATGGGAAATAAATCCAATAGTAGGTACTTCATGTTCTACATTGCTAGGAAGTGTTGCCATGATATAGGCTTTGTCATCAATACTTACGTCTTGAAGTCCAATTGTTTTTAATTCTTCTACTAGTTTATTGGCCAAATCCCATTGTTTTTGGGAACTAGGAGTAGTTGTTGAATTAGGGTCAGATTCGGTGTCAATAGTAACATAACTGATGAATCGATCTATGATGTGTTGCATGGCAATATTATTTTGAGGCAAAGGTACTATTTTGCCGCAGATTTTTTTAATGTAGTTGGATAGATTGAGACAATCTCAAAGAAGAATATTATGCTTTTTCTTTTTCAAAACGATTGATCACTTCTTGATAGTAATCAAAAGTAGTTTTAGCAATAGATTCCCAGCTGAATTTTTCTAAAACTCTTTTGCGACCTGCTTTTCCCATTTGGATAGCCAAAGTCTCATCTTCTAGTAAAATATTAATTTTTGCCGCGAATTGTTTTTGGAATTCTTCAGGGCGCGCCGGATTGAAATCGGTTCTCGAAACACTTTCTAGCGGAATTAAATGACCTGTTTCGCCTTCCACAATGATTTCAGGAATACCACCAACAGCACTTCCAACAACGGGAGTTTCGCAAGACATTGCTTCTAAATTGATGATACCAAAAGGTTCGTATAAAGAAGGGCATGCAAACACTCGAGCATGACTGTAAAGTACTTTTATTTTTTCGCGAGGTAGCATTTCTGAAATTAAGATAACACCTTCTCGTTGCGATTGTAATTCACTTATTAAAGCTTCTGTTTCAGCTGCAATTTCGGGGGTGTCTGGCGCTCCAGCACAAAGTACGACTTGGCAATTTGGAGTGAAATACTTTGCAGCATTGATGAGTTGAGAAATTCCTTTTTGACGAGTTATTCGTCCCACAAATAAAACAAAAGGAATATCGGGATTGATGCCGTATTCTAACAAAAGGCTTTGGTCAAATGTAGGTTGGTAAAACTCAGGATCAATGCCGTTATGAATTACGGTCACTTTTTCGGGAGCTACATTATAGGCTTCGATAACATCCTGTTTCATTTGTTCGCTCACCGCTATGACACCGTCGGCAGTTTTGTAAGCAGTATCTTCAATCCAACGGGACAGAAAATAACCGTTGCCTAATTGCTCCACTTTCCAAGGACGATGTGTTTCCAAACTGTGTGTAGTCAAAATCAATGGAACTTGTACTAATTCGCGAGTGAAAACGCCTGCCAAATGCGTGTACCAAGTGTGGCAATGAATAATATCAGCCTGAGGAGTAGCTTGTGACATTTCCACATTTCGACTCAAATTATGAAACATTTTGATATGCGAATTGGAAGGTTCTTCCATTTTGTTCAAACAAGCGCTAATGCCTTGTACGTGCATATTCGCATTATTCTCCGATTGTTCTCCAAAACAACGCACTTCTACTTCGCCTAATTTGGACAATTCTTGACTTAAAAAATCAATGTGTACACCGGCTCCACCATAAATATGAGGTGGAAATTCGTTTGAAAAAAGAGCTATTTTCATGACTATATTTTGGAGTTAATTGGTACTAATTGGTATAAAAATAGGAATAAATTGGATACTATTTTATTCTTTTTTATAAATATGAAGTGATTGTCCTACTAGTTTCCATTGTCCTTTGATTTTTTCTAATAGTCGAATTTCATAAGACCAAGTGCGTTTTCCTTCTGCATCGGTGGATAATTCGTCATGGCTTACCCAAGCATTATTTTTGTGGATGCTCATTTTGTAATTAGAGTTTACTGCAAATCCGCCATTTCCCATACTTTCTGGTTTTTCATTTTGCATGGCCGTAGGAGGAACGTCTATAGTTTGTCCATTAGGCAAAGAAACTAAGATTCGGCTATAAGGTTGAACGTGCCAACAATCAGTATGTCCTTTTACGTCTTTGGCACGCCAAGTTGATGATTCTTTTTCTAATAATTTTTTGATAGCAGCTTCTTCGTCTATTTTTTGAGAATAAGCAAAAGAGGTGATGCTAATGATTAAACTCAATGCGGCTTTCCATTTCATAATAAGATAGATTAGTGGTTAATTCGTATCTACGAAAGATACGGAACTTTTATAACGTTTTGCAAATTCTAGGATAATGTTAAACTTGTTGCATAAAAAAACCGACTGTTTTTAAACAATCGGTTTTTATGTTTTATAGAATGGATAGATTTATTCAAATAATCCTTCAATACTTAAGTAACGCTCTCCCGTGTCATAGCAAAAAGTAAGCACGGTTGCATCTGCTGGAATCTCACTTATTTTTTTGGCTACAGCTGCTAAAGAGGCTCCCGATGAAATACCTAATAAAATTCCTTCTTCTTTGGCTGCTCTTTGAGCAAAGTTAAAAGCCTCGTCTTTGCTCACTTGAATGGTTCCGTCCAATACTTCGGTATGTAAATTAGTTGGAATAAATCCAGCGCCAATACCTTGAATAGGGTGGGGAGCTGGTGAGCCGCCACTAATTACAGGTGAGGCTTCAGGTTCTACAGCAAAAACGTGTAAGTTAGGATAATGTGCTTTTAAAATTTCAGCACAACCTGTTATGTGTCCGCCTGTTCCAACTCCTGTAATCAAATAGTCTAGACCGTTAGGAAAAGCCTTGATGATTTCTTGCGCGGTAGTTTTTTTATGTACCTCAATATTAGCAGGATTTTCAAATTGAAGTGGAGACCAAGCGTGAGGAATTTCAGCAGTCAATTCTTGTGCTTTTTCAATAGCCCCTTTCATGCCTTTTTCACGAGGTGTAAGCACAAATTCAGCGCCGTAAATGCTCATTAATCGTCTTCGTTCTACCGACATCGATTCGGGCATTACCAAAATCAATCGATACCCTTTTACGGCTGCTACCATGGCTAAACCAATTCCAGTATTGCCAGAAGTGGCTTCAATAATGGTGCTGTCTTTTTGCAATAATCCTTTTGCTTCAGCATCTTCAATCATAGCCAATGCAATTCTGTCTTTGATACTTGCTCCTGGATTAGCACGTTCGAGTTTAATCCAAACGTTTTTGTTCTCACCAAAAAGGCGATTTACTTTGATGTGTGGCGTGTTGCCAATAGTTTCTAATATGTTGTTGTATTGCATGGTAGTTTTTTTATTCGTTGTATATAAAGATAAGTAAAAAAATAACCCCGAAAGAAATAATTCCATCGGGGTTTATAATAAACAAAAGTATTGATTACAAGTGAATCACTTCCCCGTATGCATCTGCTACAGCTTCCATTACCGCCTCACTCATTGTAGGGTGTGGGTGAATTGCTTTTAAGATTTCGTGTCCTGTTGTTTCCAATTTACGAGCTACAACTGCCTCAGCAATCATATCTGTAACACCAGCTCCAATCATGTGACATCCTAACCATTCTCCGTATTTGGCGTCGAAAATTACTTTTACAAAACCATCTGCGGCTCCTGCTGCTTTTGCTTTTCCTGAAGCTGAAAATGGAAATTTACCAATTTTCAATTCGTATCCTTTTTCTTTAGCCGCTTTTTCAGTCAAACCAACAGAAGCAATTTCTGGAGTAGCATAGGTACAACCTGGAACGTTTCCGTAATCAATTGGTTCTACGTGCAATCCCGCAATTTTTTCCACACAATTAATACCTTCAGCAGAAGCTACGTGAGCCAAAGCTTGCCCAGGAGTAATATCTCCAATGGCATAATAACCAGGAATATTCGTTTGATTGTAAGCGTTAACTAAGATTTTATCTCTATCAGTAGCAATACCTACTTCTTCTAGACCGATATTTTCAATATTAGTTTTAATACCTACAGCAGAAAGTAAAATATCAGCCTCTAGAACTTCTTCTCCTTTAGCTGTTTTAACAAATGCTTTTACTCCTTTTCCAGAAGTATCAATTTTTTCTACAGAAGCGTTAGTCATAATATTAACTCCCGCTTTTTTCATCGAACGTTCCATTTGTTTTGAAATGTCTTCGTCTTCAACAGGAACAATGTTGGGCATGAATTCTACAATAGTCACTTCCGTTCCCATAGAGTTGTAAAAATGCGCAAATTCAATTCCAATCGCTCCAGAACCTACGATAATCATGGATTTTGGTTGTTTTGGTAAGGTCATTGCTTGACGGTATCCAATTACTTTTACACCATCTTGAGGTAAGTTTGGTAATTCGCGAGAACGTGCTCCAGTAGCCAAAATGATGTGGTCTGCGCTGTATTCAGTTACTTTACCGTCTTTATCTGTTACATCCACTTTTTTGCCTGGTTTGATTTTACCAAAACCATCAATAACGTCGATTTTATTTTTTTTCATCAAGAATTGTACTCCTTTGCTCATTCCTTCAGCCACTCCTCTAGAACGGTTTACTACCGCAGAGAAATCTTTATCAAAAGATGAAACAGTCAATCCGTAGTCAGAAGCGTGTTTTAAATAATCAAAAACTTGAGCTGATTTAAGTAACGCTTTCGTTGGGATACATCCCCAGTTCAAGCAAACTCCACCTAGATTTTCTTTTTCGATTACAGCTACTTTAAAGCCTAATTGTGAGGCTCTGATGGCAGTAACATATCCCCCAGGTCCACTTCCTAAAACTATAATATCGTATTTCATGTGTATAAGTTTATCTATATTAATTGATGCTGCGAATTTAAGGAATTATTCTGTTTTGTGAAATTTTCAAACCCAGAAAGTCAAAAACTAACAAAATTTAAAAAAAAGCAACAGAATGTAAACCCTATTTGGTCTTAATTAGCTACTGAAAATTGCGAGTCGTACAAGTTTTTGTAGTAACCAGTTTCTCTGTTAATTAGTTCTTGATGCGTACCTTCTTCTACAATTAATCCTTTGTCCATCACCACAATTTTGTCGGCATTGACAATGGTGGCTAATCGGTGAGCAATTACAATAGAAGTTCGGCCTTCGGTAATAGTTTCGGTAGCGCGCTGTATCAATTCTTCTGAATAGGTGTCGATAGAAGAGGTGGCTTCGTCCAAAATCAAAATACTTGGATTACTCACAAAAGCGCGTAAAAAAGCAATCAATTGGCGTTGTCCGGAAGACAGCATTACACCTCGTTCTTTTACATCAAAATCATAATTGTCAGGCAAACTCATGATGAAATCATGTACCCCAATTTTTTTGGCTGCAGCCAAAACTTCTTCGCGAGAAATCGCTGGATTGTTGAGCGTAATGTTATTGTAAATGGTATCTGCAAACAAGAAAACGTCTTGTAAAACTACTGCAATTTGCTTGCGCAGGGAATCCAAAGTATAATTTTCGATGTTATGGTGGTCTATACAAATTGTTCCACTGTTGATTTCGTAAAAACGATTCAATAAATTGATAATGGTTGATTTTCCGGCTCCCGTAGAGCCTACAATGGCGATAGTTTGACCTGCTTTGACTTCTAAATCAATTCCTTTAATTACCTCTTCGTTTGGAATGTAGCCAAAACGAACGTCTTTAAATTCAATCGTTCCATCAAAAATAGGTGCTTCAATAGTTCCTGTATCCTGAATTTGGTCTTGGGTGTCCAAAATGTCAAAAACACGATTGGCAGCAATCATTCCCAATTGCATTTCGTTGAATTTATCTGCAATTTGACGCAACGGATTGAATAACATTCCGATGAACATTGTGTATGAAAATAGATCTCCAAAAGTGGTAAAAGCATCACCATTTAAAATTTTGAAACCGCCATATAAGACAATAAAACCTAAGGTTAATGACGAAATAATGTCGGCAATAGGGAAGAAGATGGAGTTATATAGAATTGTTTTAATCCACGCTTTTCGGTGCTTGTCGTTGATGTTTTTGAACTTGTCAAATTCAATATCTTCTCGGTTGAATAATTGTACAATTTTCATTCCCGTAACACGTTCTTGCACAAAGGAATTCATGTTGGCAATTTCGGTTCGTACTTCTTCAAAAGCTACCTGCATTTTGCGTTGGAATATTCGGGTAAAGAAAACCAAAATTGGCATAGCGACTATCACAATCCATGTTAATTTCCAGTTCATATAGAACATGAAAACTAATACGACCACCATCTTCATCAAATCACTAATAATCATAAAAAGTCCTTGACTAAAGATGCGGGCAATAGCTTCGATATCGGATACAGAACGAGTCACTAGTTGCCCCACAGGTACATGGTCAAAATACTTCATCCTGAAACTTAGCAAGTGTTTGAAGAGTTTGGTTCTAATGTCTTTCACAATATCTTGTCCTAACCAATTCGCCCAATACACAAAATAGTATTGCGAAAAAACCTCGGCTAAAAGCACAATTCCCATAAAGGCGATGTACAATAAAAGTCCTTGTTGATCGTGTGTTTTGATGTAGCCATCTACCGTTTGCTTCAATAAATACGGACGTAAAGCCGCAAAAATGGATAGTGAAATAGCATATACAATAACTCCTCTAAAACGCAATTGGTACGGTTTAGTGTATTTTAAAATTCGTTTGAATAATCGAGTATCGAATGCTTTTGCTTTCATATTTGTTTAAGCTATTGACTAATGTAATCGTATTCTATTTTAGTTAAATACAGTCCGTGTGCCGGAACCGAGAATCCTGCTTTTTCCCTGCTTTTGCTTTCTATAATTTTTGTAAAATCGTCTAGTGTGATTTTATGTAAACCTACATTGACTAAGGTTCCTACAATAGAACGTACCATGTTTCTTAAGAAACGATTGGCTGAAATTGTAAATACAAGTTGATTGTTTTCTTGATTGGCTACACCTCGAGTCCAATACGCTTCAAAAATAGTACAATCAAACGTATTTACATCGGTATTGACTTTAGAAAAACACTCAAAATCAGTATAGTTAAATAATAATTGTGCTGCTTGGTTCATCAAGTCAACATCTAAAGGTTGATGAAAATACCAACTTAATTCGTGTAAAAACGGATTTTTGAATTGATGAATGTGGTATTCGTAGGTTCTTTTGGTGGCATCAAATCGAGTATGTGCTTCATCGTGAACGGGAATAATATCGTAAATCACAATGTCTTTTGGTAAAAAGGAATTGAGTTTATGGACTAAGTTCGGAATATCAAAAGAAGGCTCGAAATCAAAATGAGCATACATTTCTTTGGCATGAACCCCCGTGTCTGTGCGTCCGGCTCCCATTAAATTGATTTCAGACTGTAACAAGACAGAAAATGCTTTGTTCAAGGTTTCTTGAACAGAAGCAGCGTTAGGCTGTATTTGCCAGCCATGGTAAGGTGTCCCGTTATAAGCTAAATGTATAAAATATCTCAAGTTGAATCGTCACAAAGTTGAAGTTCCAAAGGTACAAAGTTTTTAGGTTGGGCAAAGCCTAAAATAGGAAGTTCTTCAAGGCTTTTTTTATCGCGTTTTAAGTGTTAACTTTGGCGGAATTAGTTGGGTTGCATGAAAAAAATTCTCTTACTTTCCGATACGCACAGCCATATTGACGACATGATTTTAAAATATGTCGCTCAAGCAGATGAAGTTTGGCATGCAGGAGATATTGGCGACCTAGTAGTGACTGATACAATCAAAAAAATGAAACCATTACGAGCAGTCTATGGTAATATTGATGATGCTCAAGCCCGCTTAGAATTTCCGTTACACAATCGGTTTCTGTGCGAAGGAGTTTCGGTTTGGATTACTCATATTGGCGGTTATCCAGGAAAATACAACCCGGCTATTCGCGCCGAATTGGCACAAAATCCTCCTAAATTATTGATTTGTGGACACTCCCATATTTTAAAAGTACAATTTGATAAAAAGCATAATTTGTTACACATGAATCCAGGCGCAGCTGGTAAAAGCGGTTTTCATCAGGTACGAACGATGTTACGATTCGTAATTGACGGAGAAGCAATCAAAGATTTAGAAATAATTGAAATCGAGAAAATGGTGTAATTAGTCTTTACTGATCGGAACATCAATGGTGATAATTGTGCCCATATCTATTTTGGAGTCAATAATTAGGTTTCCTTTCATAGCGTTGATTCTCGCTCTAATTTGATTGATTCCAAAACCTTCTAAAATTTGAAATTGATTCGTATCAAATCCCTTCCCATTATCAAAAACCTGAATTTTTAAGATAGTTCCATTTTCTTGAAGAACAACTTTCCCAATAGTGGCATTACTATGTTTCATTACATTATTTAATAGCTCTGAAATAATGAAGTATATTTTGATTTCAAAGTCTTCTGGGAACCTTCTTTGATTGTCAATATCAGTTTCATATTCGAAAATAATAATAGAATTGGAATTTTTCTCACACAAATCGGCTAGAGCATAGAGTAATCCAAATCGCACTAAAAGTGCAGGGATTAATTCGTGTGATAAATCACGAACTTTATCGTGAGCCTCTCCTAAAAGGGCTAATGTTTTTTCAATTTCGTTGCTGGAGTTTTTACTTTTTGACTTATAAACACTTAAATGTAAACCTGCAGAGGAAAGTAAGGCACTGATGTTGTCATGTAAAAAAGAAGCTATTTTTTTTCGTTCCATTTCTTGACCAGATAATGAGGCATTAATAATGTTTTGTTGGATTTTATTTCGAAGCCCGTTTAATCGATTCTTCTGAATTAATCTAGAATTCTGGACGTAAAAATATAAAAGTACCATACTGATCAGGAAAATGGAAATCACGGCAATTAATTTTCGTTGAGCCGTAGTTTTTTCTTGTGCTAACACTTTTTGTTGTGTTTTATATTCGGCTTCTATTTTTTGTACTTCCCTTTTGTATTCTTCTATTTCAAGGTTTAGACCTTCAGTTTTTGCGTTGTTTAGTTTTTCTTCATTATTAATTTGGTCAGTAATAGTAGTGTATAATGATAGATTTTTATACGCTTCTTTATATTGCCCAATTGATTTCAAATAGTTAGCATATTCTTGATGAGTAAGTGCAAGATCAAACTTTTCATTTCCAGAATTTCCTAAAGCAATGGCTTTTTCAAAATAATATTTGGCTTTTAAATGGTCTTTTTTATTTCCGAAGTAGACAGCATTGAGCATATTTAAAGCCACTTCAGTTAATTCACCACCATATTTTTGATGATAGGTATTAACAAATTTTAGATAAGGAAAGCCTTGCTCAAATTTTTTGACATCAAAAAAAGCCCAAGCAATATTGAGATTGGTAAGTACTAATTGAGAAGTATCTTGTGCTTTAGTACTATATACTAATGATTTTTTATAATGTGCAATTCCTTTTAGGTAATCTTTTTTATCAAAACAATAGATGTTACCTAAATTATTATGGAGTAGGTTCTTTAATTTTGAGTTGTTAGTTTTATCAGCATAGATCAAACCTTTTTTATAGTAGAAGAAAGATTTTTCTGGATTAGAGAATAAATCAAAGTTACCGCCTATGGTGTTGTAAGTGGAAGCGATTAAATTATTGTCTTTGATAAGAATAGCGTTCCGTAAAATTCTTCTGCATTTAATTAGAGATTTATCATAACTTCCCTCACGCATTAAATGAATTGCACTTTTCAGCTCTTTGGCTATCTCCTCTTTAGAAGGTGTTTTTTCTTGTGAAAAAGCCATCCATCCGTTTAGGAATGAAAATATAGCAATAAAAAGTGAAAGTCGTTTTGATAACATAAAGTAAGGATTGTAACAAAAATTAAGACTTAATTAGGTTATTGTTAATAGCATATTTTACTAAACCAATCGTATTTTTAGCACCAATTTTTTTCATAATATTTTTACGGTGTGTTTCTACAGTATTGGTGCTAATAAATAATTTGTCGCTAATTTCTTTTCCGCTTAACTCTAAAGAAATTAAAGTGATGATTTCTAATTCTCTTTCAGTTAAAATGGTGTTCGCTAAAGAAAAATTGGGATTTACTTTTTGGTTGTCTTTGGTCACCAAATTAAAGATTTTCTCTCTAACTGATTTGCAGAAATAATCTTCACCATTATTAACCGCGTAGATTGCTTCTACAATATTCTCTCCTGCGCATTTTTTGGTGAGATAACCATTGGCACCTAAGCGCATTATTTCTTTAATTAATTTTAAATCATCATAACTCGATAAGATAATCACTTTACACGGAATTCCTTTTTGTGCGAATTCTTTAATCACTTCGACTCCGTCTTTCTCAGGCATATTCAAATCTAAAATAAGAACAGCTGCTTTTGTAGCAATTACTTCTTCGTATAAGTTTTTTCCGTTTAAAGAAAATCCTACTACTTCAAAATCAGTAATAGTGTTTAATAAAAATTGAATACCATCAAGAAGTACTTGATGATCATCGGCTAGGTAGATTTTTATTTTGTTGCTCATGGGGTTGGGTATCTGTTTTCAAATGTAAGAAAATTTCACGCGGCGTTCTTCTTTTTTAATTCAAAATTGTTTGAAAATGAAAAACCCGAATGGTTACATTCGGGTTTTCGTCGCACTAATAAACTAAGTTTATAGGTTTACCTCAATCGATCCACAGATTTTACAAGATCTTCATCCTTCTTGATGGCCTTATTAGCAAAACCTAATAATACGATAGCCAAGATAGGTAGAAACATCCCAATACCCTTCTCAGAAACTGCAGGAGTTTCTCCGGATAAGTTTAGTGAATGATAAACAAATAATCCTAATAAAATTAAATTTAATATGATGTTCAATCTGCCAATAACAAATTGATTTTGTCTCTTCTTGTATGAAATGATACTTAAAAGAGTGAGTGTAGTACTCAGTCCAAAAAGAATTACGTACAATTGATTTTGCATAAATAGAAAATCTTTACCATCAGCTGTTGTCCACAAAGGAAAAACAAATGGTAAAACTCCCGTAATTACAAAAACAAGAAGTAAATATAAAGTTTGAATTCTTTGTATCATTGTTTTTAATTCTCCCACAAAAATATAGTTTCTTTTTTATAAATACTATTGTATGATAAAAAAATATTCGTATTATTGCAAGACAAATCCGTAAGCACTTCATCCTACGGACAATCCATAAAAATTTACTACTTATCTTTCACATTTAAGTTTCCTAAAGAAAATAAATTAAACCCATAGAACATTCATGTTTGATATTTCTGCATTAAAAGAAATGAAGCTTTCTGAGCTTCAAGAAATAGCTAAATTGGCTAAAACCATAAAGTATAACGGTGTTAAAAAAGATGACTTGATTGCTCAAATTGTAGAGCAACAAGCTAAAACTTCAGTTGCTGACAATTCTTCAGAAGAAGTAAGCACTGAAAAACCTAAAAGAACCCGAATCATTCCTGCCAAAAAAGGAACAGCTTCAAATCCTTCTTCAGAAAGTATTGTTGATACGGAAGTGATTTCAAATTCAAAACCAAAAGAAGAGAAAGCTGAAATTCCGAATGAGGGATCAGATAATACAAGGCCTAAAGTAGTTAAATTTAGCAAGTCGGCTTACGAACAAAAAATAGCTAAAAAAGGGGAGGCTCCTAAAGGAAATGAAGGAGAGCTTGAATTGCCTTTGGAACCATCTACAAGCGAAGTTACAGCTGCACCAGTGGCTACTAAAAAATCAAATCCGAATCAGTTAAATAAACAAAACCAAAACCCAAATCAAAACGGCAATCAAAATCAGAATCCCAACCAAAAGAATAAGAAAAATAATTTTGGACACTCTGATTATGAATTTGACGGAATCATAGAAAGTGAAGGAGTCTTAGAAATGATGCCTGATGGATATGGTTTCTTACGTTCTTCTGATTATAATTATTTGGCTTCGCCAGATGATATTTATTTGTCTACTTCTCAGATTCGATTGTTTGGTTTAAAAACAGGAGATACTGTAAAAGGAGTAGTGCGTCCTCCAAAAGAAGGAGAAAAATTCTTTCCATTGGTTCGCGTATTAAAAATTAACGGACATGATCCGCAAGTGGTTCGCGACCGAGTTTCATTTGAGCATTTAACACCTGTTTTTCCAAAAGAAAAATTCAAATTGGCTGAAAAGCAAAGTACTATTTCTACCCGAATTATTGATTTATTTTCTCCAATAGGGAAAGGACAACGTGGTATGATTGTAGCGCAACCCAAAACAGGTAAAACAATGTTGTTAAAAGACATTGCCAATGCTATTGCAGCCAATCATCCGGAAGTATATTTGATTGTTCTTTTGATTGACGAGCGTCCAGAAGAGGTGACCGATATGCAACGTAGTGTTCGTGGTGAGGTGATTGCTTCTACTTTTGATAGAGAACCACAAGAACACGTTAAAATTGCTAATATTGTTTTAGAAAAAGCCAAACGTTTAGTGGAGTGCGGGCATGATGTAGTTATTCTTTTGGATTCGATTACTCGTTTAGCACGTGCTTACAATACCGTGCAACCCGCTTCTGGAAAAGTATTGAGTGGTGGGGTAGATGCCAATGCATTGCAAAAACCAAAACGTTTCTTTGGAGCGGCTCGTAATGTAGAAAACGGTGGTTCGTTAAGTATCATCGCTACTGCTTTGACCGAAACAGGTTCTAAAATGGATGAGGTGATTTTTGAAGAATTCAAAGGAACCGGTAATATGGAATTGCAGTTGGATAGAAAAATTGCGAACAAACGTATTTTCCCAGCCATTGATTTAACGTCTTCAAGTACGCGTAGAGATGATTTATTGTTAGACCCACAAACTTTACAACGTATGTGGATTATGCGTAAATACCTTTCAGATATGAATCCTGTGGAAGCAATGGATTTTATCAATGACCGATTCAAAAAGACTAGAAATAACGAAGAGTTTTTGATTTCAATGAATGATTAATTCTGAAATATAATTGTATAAAAAAAGTCCCAAATTGGGACTTTTTTTATGTTTAGTGTTTTATACTTAAGCGTTTTTACGTTCCAATAAAGCCATGTAAAAACCGTCAAATCCTGACTCTGAAGCCAATATTTTTCGGTCTTCAACAAACTGAAATTGTTTTCCAATTTCGGTGGTAAGAAAACGTTGTACTTGTTCTTGGTTTTCCGAAGGCAAAATTGAGCAAGTAGCATATACTAATTTACCGCCAGGTTTTACAATTTTGGAATAATTTTCCAATACTTCAGCTTGAACTTTACGGATATTATCGATGAATTCAGGTTGTAATTTCCATTTAGCGTCAGGGTTTCTTTTTAGAACTCCTAAACCACTACAAGGTGCATCAATCAAAACACGATCGGCTTTTTCATGTAATTTTTTAATAACCTTGGTAGAGTCAATAATTCGGTATTCAATGTTAAAAGCACTGTTTCTTTTGGCTCTCAATTTCAATTGCTTTAATTTACTTTCGTATAAATCCATGGCAATCAATTGTCCTTTATTCTCCATTAAAGAGGCAATGTGTAACGTTTTTCCGCCCGCACCAGCACAAGTATCAACCACACGCATTCCTGGTTTTACATCAAGGAAAGCAGCGACTAATTGTGAATTAGCATCCTGAACTTCAAAGAAACCTTGTTTGAAAGCATCAGTTAAAAACACATTGGCTCTTTCTTTTAAAACTAAAGCATCAGGTTGGTCTTTCAAATATTCGGTTTCGATATTCAAATCCATCAAGATAGCTTTGAGTTTTTCTTTAGTTGTTTTTAGCGTATTGACACGAAGAATTACTTTAGCAGGTTGGTTTTGAGCCGTAATTTCTTTTGACCAAACTTTTTCACCTAACTCTTTTACTCCTAATTCGTCCATCCAATCTGGGATAGATTCTTTGAAGGTTCTGATTTTAGACAATTCATCAAAACGACCTTTAATTTTTCGTTCAGGAGTACCGTCTAATTGACGCCAATCTGGAATTGGATACCCTCTCAAAACAGCCCAAACCGCAAAAATTCTCCATAAATTATCTCTGTCAAAAGGTTCTTTAACTTCGGAAATTTCAGAGTATAAACGTTTCCAACGTACTATTTCATATATCGTTTCGGCTACAAACTTTCTGTCGGAACTTCCCCAACGTTTGTCTTTTTTTAAGGAACGTGCTACCACCTTGTCTGCATATTCTCCTTCGTTGAAAATAGCGTTTAAAGCGTCAATGGTAGTATAAACTAAATTTCTGTGTAATCTCATTGTAAATAATTGAATTGCAAAGGTACTATTTATTGATTGGAAAGCTAAATTTTAATGTTCTAAATAAAAAGACACTGTCGAGAAACAGTGCCTTTAGTATTTGAGATAAGAGTATTTTATTTTACTCTTGTTAATCCTATGTTTTCTGGTGCATGGAGTACCATTGGGAATTTTTCGATCTTCACAGAGCTACTGTCTAATCCAAAGGCTCTTTCTTCAGACAAACTTAGTTTTTTAATGAAGAAATACGAATTCATAACTAATTTTTCATGCCACAATAAATCGCTATCGTTAGATAAGAATTTTTCAGATAGTACAAATTTGAAGTCTCCAAGAATATTGTTTTTGTTCAATGATTCGTAACGGCTGGTGATATCTACCTCGCCTTTTTTTACCATATCTTTCAATACTTCGCGGAACATCAAATTGATTTTAGTTGGTTCTCTAAATCCTAAGTTGAAATCAACACGATACAAGTCGTCTTTTAATATCTCCGTTACTTTGTATTCTGTTTTGTAAGGTTCGGTTAAGATATTTACGTGAACAAACCAATAGATATCAGCTCTTTTGGGTCTTTTTTGAAGAATAGAATACATTACTTTTTCTTCAATTTCATCCACTCTACCAGCATTGGTCATGTATACTAAATGGGTAGCATATTTTGGGATGGACAAATCGGCACTTAATTCACCCAATACTTTTTTGTAATCTTCAATCTTAACAATTTTAGTATATGCTTTGTTAATTTTCTTCGCTAAATACCAAATTGTCATAATAGAAATCAGTAGCATAGCTATAAAAAGTGTCACATAGCCGCCCTCAGCAAATTTAGTAATATTGGCTGCAAGGAAACTAAATTCAATTACTAAATAAATACTGATTAATGGTACGAAGAAGAACCATTTTACTCTTTTCATAATTAAGTAGTAATTCAATAACAGCGTGGTCATAATCATACAAAGAATGATGGCTAAACCGTAAGCGTGTTCCATATTACTAGATTCTTCGAAGTGTAAAACAATGCCCACACATCCAAAGAATAATAACCAGTTGATTGAAGGAATGTACAATTGCCCTTTTAATTCGGTTGGGTATTTAATTTTGACTTTTGGCCAAAAATTCAAACGCATTGCTTCGTTGATTAAAGTAAACGAGCCACTAATTAAAGCTTGAGAAGCAATTACGGCAGCCAGGGTGGCGACTACAATTCCTATAGGTTGAAACCAATCAGCCATAATTAAATAAAATGGATTTCCATTTTTTCCGCCAAGACTTGCTAATGTTTGCCCTTCGTGGTGAATTAAATAAGCACCTTGTCCAAAGTAGTTCAATACTAAAGCCGTTTTTACAAAAATCCAACTGATTCTAATGTTTTTTCGTCCACAATGTCCCATGTCTGAATACAATGCCTCGGCACCAGTAGTACATAGAAATACAAAACCAAGTACAAAAAAACCATCAGGATGTATTGATAATAATCGGTAAGCGTAATATGGATTTAAAGCATTTAATACTTCTATATGTTTGAATATTTGGATACCTCCTAAAACAGCTAACATAGTAAACCAAATGAGCATCATTGGTGCAAAAAATTTCCCTACAAGTTTAGTTCCAAATTGTTGGATTGTGAAGAGAACAAATAAGATTCCAATTACTATTGGTATGGTATTAATTTCAGGATAAAAGGTTCTAACTCCTTCAACGGCAGATGAAACAGAGATAGGAGGGGTAATAATTCCGTCAGCGAGTAATGCACTTCCTCCAATGATAGCAGGTACGATGAGCCATCGTATTTTGGTTTTTTTAACTAATGCATATAAAGCAAAAATCCCCCCTTCTCCATGGTTATCAGCACTTAAAGTGATGAGGACGTATTTAATTGTAGTTTGTAGAGTTAGTGTCCAAAAAACACAAGAGATTCCTCCTAAAACAATGTCGGCATTTATAATATGGTCACCAAGAATGGCTTTCATTACGTACAAGGGAGAGGTTCCAATGTCACCATAAATAATTCCTAAAGAAACTAATAGACCGCCAAGTGTTAATTTACTATGAAGATCTTTGTGCGCTACGCTCATGATATTTAATTAAAAAGTGGGCAAATTTACTCTTTTTAAATATATTAGGATAAAAAATAATAAAAAAACACGGAAGCCGATTCCGTGTTTTTAATGATTCTAAGTTTAAGGTTAATTTCTTCGAAAATTTTCTCTGGAGTTTCTGTTGTTTTCTCTCATTGATGGAGTGGAAACATATTGTGTGTTATTTCGGTTAATTTCCACTTCTTTCATTTCGAAAGGTTTATTTTCGATATTATCTCGTCTATAATTTTCGTTTTTGATTCTATTTCTATTACTTCCATTATTTCTTTCTTCGTGACTGTATTCATTTGAATCTCTTAGGTTTCCATTATACGTTGATTCACGATGATTCGATTCGTACACTGGTTGATTTGAATTATTATAATTGTATCGTTGATTGTTGTACTTTGTTTTATAAGTATCTTCTGTATAATGATTTCTTCTATAATTTTGGGAATTATTATGATAGTTGTTCAAACTATAACTATGGCTTGAATGGTATTTATAATATGGGCGTGAATTCCAAGAATAATAGTGTTTAGGATAGTAATTCCATCTCCAATTAGAGTAATAGGGACGATAATTTGAATTCCAAAACAAACTTAATAGTATAGGGGTTCTATAGTAAACGGGGTTGTAAATGTAATTAGCTCCATATAAATTTCTATTTCCAATAATTTGTATGTTAACAGAATTATAGTTGTTTTTTTCTACATTTATTGTAGCTACATCTTGATATACATCACGGTCAATAACGGCCTGAATTAAAATGAGGTGGTTTCTGTTTTCAACAGATTCTACAACTCTTAAATAATCAACTTGATTATCATTATTCAAGTCTAAATTAGATAGTTGAAGTTTAGGATCATTCAAATGCATTTCAAAATCTTCCAAATTTCGAGCTTCTCCAAATAGTGACGAAACTGCTCTTAAATCTAAATTAGCGCTAATTTCGGTGTTCATTGTATTTATTTGGTATCTATTTTGTGCTTGTATTTGAGTCACAATAAAAGTTCCAATTACGGTCCAAAAGAATAGTTTAGTTTTCATAATAAGTCGATTTAAGATTACATTTGATAACTTTCCAATTACTGTGCCAATAAATAAAAGAACACTATGCCTACATTTTAATTAATTGTATTTTAGCATTTTAAATCCTGTTTTTTATGAAGAAAATAATCCTTTTTATTGTAGTTAGTATTCTTTTATGTTCTTGTAAATCAAAAGATAGAATTACTAAAAATTATTTTACATCTGTTGTAATAGATACTTTGTTAGAGGATAAAATCAGTATTCGCGCTTTAGTTTTGGACAATGAAAAGGTGTGGTACGCTGCTGATAAATCTAGATTTGGTTATATTGATTTGAAGCTAAATCAAAAGAAAGAAATTCAAATTCCCAATGAGAAAAATAGTGAGTTTAGAAGTATCGCTCAAACTAATACGTATGTATTTATTTTAAGTGTCGCTAATCCAGCCTTGTTATACCGAATTTCAAAAGAAGATTTGAGTTATGAATTGGTATACCAAGAAAAGCATGAAAAAGTATTTTATGATAGTATGCAATTTTGGAATGATTTAGAAGGGATTGCCGTTGGAGATCCAATAGAAGGATGTTTTTCTGTAATAACAACTCGGGATGGTGGTACTACTTGGCAAAAAACACCTTCGGATCAATTACCTCAATTAGCAGAAGGAGAAGCTGCTTTTGCCGCTAGCAATACTAACATTGTAATCAAGGAGAATAGTACTTGGCTTGTGTCTGGAGGAAAAAGTGCCCGAGTATTCTTCTCTGATGATAAAGGAAAAAGTTGGTCAGTGAATGAAACACCAATGGTACAAGGAAAACAGATGACCGGAATTTTTACAGCTGATTTTTATGATTCAAAAGTAGGATTTATCTCTGGAGGAAATTATGAGGTTTTGACTCAAAATTTTGATAATAAAGCTGTAACTCGAGATGGAGGAAAAAGATGGCAATTGGTTGCGCAAAATCAAGGTTTTGGGTACGCTTCTTGTGTGCAATATATTCCGAAAAGTAAAGGCAAAGAATTAGTCAGTGTTGGTGCTTCAGGTTTATTTTATTCTAATGATGGAGGTAATAGTTGGAAACAATTCAGTACTGACGGAAGTTTATATACCATTCGTTTTTTAAATGCTTCAACTGCAATTGCAGCAGGTAAAAATAAATTGATTCGTATTCGATTTAAAAAATAAGGCCATTCCTATTGGAATGGCCTTGGAGATACTTTTATAAAATTATTCTTTTCTCTGTCCTTTGTTTCGGTATTGCATTAATAGTTTTCTATTAAAGTCTTCTTCTGATTTTTTAAGCCGAATAATTTTAGAAGCGGGTAAAATTCCTTTTAAATTCCCGATAAATTTTTTGCGAAGCACGAATATTTCTTCTTCATTGTTTTCAATTTGGTTCAGCAGAGTACTAGCTTCTTTTTCTGACATTTTATCTTTACCTTCTTTGTATTTTTTAATAAAAGATCTCATTTTTAAATGCTTCAATTCAAATTCTTTTTCTTCAAAAGTATTATAGATAGGCCAAAATTTCTCTGCTTCGGTACTGTTTAAATCTAATTCTGTAGTCAAAAAAGCTATTTTCATAGTTTTGATTTGCTCTCTTTTTTCTTTCATATTATCTCCTTGCGCATAGAAGTTGAATGAAGTAAGCAATAGTAGTACAATTATTATTTTAAGAGGCTTCATAGTTTTGTTTTTATAAATATATTATTCCGTAATAAGTCTTTCCAAATCTGAATTAGTTGTTAAAATGTCTTCAATAGTCTCGTCTTTTAATTGAATTGCAGACTCCATTTTAGTAAGGTCTTCCTCATCTAATTCGCTAATTAGTTCATATTGATTGATATCAGTTTGATACGCTAAATGATTTTCTAAAGTAGTAGTATCTAATTCTTCTGAATTTCTCGATAATTGATTATAAATAGGAATCAACAATCCAATAACCAAAACAGCAGCTACTGCAAATAACAGGTTTTTTCTTCTTTGAAAAAGAGGAATAACGGTGCTTTTTTCTTCGGGTAATTGAGAAAGTACTTTTTTAGAAAAATCATCAAAGTATTGTTCTGGAACTATAAATCCAGTTTCAATTTTTGGTTCGTTTTCTAATTTAAATGTTTTCATAACAATGGTTTGACTAAAGAGAGTTTAAAAGGTTTAATTTGAGGTAACGTAAGCTTCTATTTTTTTTACAGCATGATGATAAGAAGCCTTTAGCGCTCCAACCGAGGTGTCTAAAATATCAGCGATTTCTTCATATTTTAATTCTTCAAAATATTTCATTTTGAAGACTAATTGTTGTTTGGTAGGCAATAATGCAATTGCTTTTTGTAATTTGATTTGAATTTCATTTCCATCAAAATAGACATCTGCTTTTAAATTGTCAATCGTTTTGTTTTGTAATTCTTCGGTTGAAGTTTTATTTTTTTGTGCTTTTTGTTTGATAAAAGTTAACGATTCATTAGTGGCTATTCGGTACATCCAAGAAAAGAGTTTGCTATCTCCTTTGAAGTTTTTTAGATTTTGAAATACTTTTATAAATGTATTTTGTAATACATCGTCCGTGTCATCATGGTTTAATACAATGTTTCGAATATGATGATAGAGCGGTTTTTGATACGTAAGCAAGAGTTTTTGAAACGCCTCATTTTGCGTCTTAGGATGTAATAATTCTTGAATAAATTCCTTTTCTTCTTGCAAGATTTTTGTTTAACTGATTAGAATACAATTTGTCCAAAAGGTTTAATCCAAAGATTAAATTTCAGATGAATTTGTATCTGCTTCTGGATTTGAGATTTCTTCAGTTGCGGGAACTATTTTAGGAGTTGCTTTTTTTTGTTTTACAGGAAAGTAAATTTCGGTTTTCCATTTGGAAGGATTTTTGATGTCTGATTTACTTATTGTATACACCTCTAAATGAGAAAATTTAGAATCGGGAGTAATTACTTTTTGATTAATATACGATTTTGATTTTTTCAAAGCCTCTTCCATATGTGAATAATCTCCATAAAGTGAAGTTTTTATGGCGTTAAAAGATTCCAATTCATCTGCTAATATATCGCTACCATCACTAGTCATAATTGCTTCCTTAATAGGAATACAAAGCGAAATTTTAGCTAATCCACTTTTTTCATCATACGTATGGTAGATAATGAATGGTTTACCGTTGAGTTCAATACTGTTTTGTTCACAAAAAGCAATAATTTTAGGAAATACAATTCGAGTGTTCTTTACAATAGAACTAATTTTACTTGTAAAACTTTGTTTTAAATAAGGGGTCCCTAATTTTTGGACTAATCCATTTACTTTTATTTTGAAAGTATTGATTTCGTAATCCAAACTTCGGTCTAAGTTTGCTAAACTTTTTTCAAATAAACTACCTATTATTCTATTTGCTCCACCATGTAAAGCTGTGTAAATTTTATAAGAGAAACTCATTTCTCCTTTAGATTTTAAGGTCACTTTTGTACCACCTAAAGTATCTTTGAATATCCAAGTAGTGTTAAATTCGGAACCATCCAAATCCATTTTTTGTGTGATACTATCATTTTCTTTTACTGAGAAAGTTTGAACAATTCCATTTCCCTCTGTACCTTCCCATGTAGATTTAGCACCTTTACCAATGGTAGTTTTAGAAAAACGTATTTTTATTGTAGTATCTTCCACCATAAAAGCCATAAAATCGCCCCAGTTTTGGTAATCATTCACATAATTGTAAAGGTTTGATTTTGACGTGTGGATTATTTTACTTTTTTCAATAGCAAAATGTCCTTTTTGCGTTGCTATAAAAACAGAAAAAGAAACAAAACTGAGTAAAAGTAAAAGGAAGATGTATTTTAAGATTTTCATGTTGGGTATAAATTGGGTTTCTTAGGTAAAGTTAGTTTTTTTATCTCAAAATAACAGCAAGGATAAAAAAGAAACTAACGTTTAAAGAAAATCTTGATTACAAACAGTAATCCTATAAATAGTAAGAAACCTAACAATATCTTATAGTTTCCTTTGTAAAAGAGTTGGTGCAACTTAGCGTCTTTTCTGTAGGCAAAAACCATTGCGATTACAAAGGCTATAAAGAAAAGGAGTCCGAAGATTAATTGTCCTGTACTAAACATGTATTGAAAATTTTACAGCAAATTTAGTCAATTGTTCAAGAATAGTTATTAATTTTCCGATTCATTTAATGAATTAAATTATGCAAAAACAAATTAAAGCGGTGAAGGAATTTCATACCGCATTCCGAATAGGACATAGTGAATCTCCGATTGCCGATTTGGGTGAAACCAAAAAGCAACTTCGATACAATTTAATGAAAGAAGAAAATGAAGAGTATTTGGAGGCTGTTTTGAATAATGATCTAGTTGAAATTGCGGATGCTTTAGGGGATATGATGTATATTCTTTGTGGTACTATTATAGAACATGGTTTACAACATAAAATCGAAGAAGTGTTTGACGAAATTCAACGTTCCAACATGAGTAAACTAGGGGAGGATGGAAATCCTATTTATCGTGAAGATGGAAAAGTAATGAAAGGTCCCAACTATTTTAAACCTGATTTTTCTAAAATTTTAGGAGAATAACACCTGTCAATTTAGCATATAAAAAAAGCGATTTTCATTTGAAAATCGCTTTTTTTATTTTGTTTTAATTAAACTTTAACAGTCCAACCAAAAGTATCTTCGGCTAATTTATTTTGAATATTAGTTAATTTCAATTTCAAATCAGCTGCAACTGAATTTTCTAATTTAGGTAATTCGTAGTAATGGTCTTTATAAGAGAATCCAGCAATCGGGCTGATAACTGCAGCAGTTCCTGCGCCAAAAATTTCTTTTAAGCTTCCGCTTTTAGCAGCCTCTACTAATTCATCTACTAATACAGAACGTACTTCAACATTGATGCCTTCTCTCTTAGCTAGATCAATAAGTGTTTTTCTAGTAACTCCATCAAGAATTCTTTCGCTTGTTGGAGCTGTAAATAAAGTATCATTAATTCTAAAGAATACGTTCATTGTTCCGGCTTCTTCTAGTTTGGTATGCGTTGCATCATCTGTCCAAATTACTTGTTGGAACCCTTCTTTGTTCGCCAAATTAGTTGGATAGAATTGTCCAGCATAATTACCAGCCGCTTTTGCAGCTCCGATTCCTCCATTAGCCGCTCTACTATAATGTTCCGCAACAATTACTTTAACTTCGCCTGCATAATACGATTTAACAGGAGATAAGATTATCATGAATTTGTAGTTATCAGAAGGATTGGCAATTACTCCTGTACCAGTTCCAATCATGAAAGGTCTAATGTACATAGAATTTTCATTCCCTTTTTTAATCCAAGCTTGATCAATTTTAAGTAATTCTTTCAATCCGTTCATAAAGATATCTTCAGGAACTTCAGGCATAGCCATTCTGACAGCTGATTTATTGAAACGTTTGTAGTTTTCATCAGGTCTGAATAACCAAATGGCATCTTGTTCATCTTTGTAGGCTTTCATTCCTTCAAAAATGGCTTGTCCATAGTGGAAAACACGTGTAGATGGATCAACTAAAAAAGGAGCGTAAGGCTTAACAGTAGGTGTTTGCCATTCGCCATTTTTAAAATCACATTCAAATAAATGGTCTGTAAAAACAGCTCCAAAACTTAAGTTTTCAAAATCTACTTCATTAATTTTAGAAGTAGCTGCTTTTATAATTTCAATTTTTTTGTTTTGAGTTGCACTCATAATAAAGAATTATGTTTATGATATATCGTAATAAGTAATAGCTTATCACATAAGATTAGGATACTAATATTTAATGATTACAAAATTAAATAAAAATCGCTAATAAACTTATGAAAAAAGTATTAATTATGGCAATTAACTGCGATTTATGCATATTTAAAAATAATCATACAATTAAGGGCGATTTATGGGAATTATATAAAAAATATCAATTTTTTTCGAACGAAACGTTTTTGTTTTAACTAATTTTGGGCATAAAATAAAACGGCTTAGGCAGTATTCACTTCAAAAAATATTCATTGGAAAGAGAAATTATTCAAACTCTTGATGGTTCAACGACAATTCATCTCAAAGAATGGGATGAGTGTTACCATTCAAAACACGGGGCAATTCAAGAAGCGCAACATGTTTTTATTCAGAATGGACTTTCTCTATTTCCAAATCAATCTGTTTCCATTTTAGAAATCGGGTTTGGAACAGGCTTGAATGCTTTTATCACTTTTTTAGAATCTCAAAAATTAAATCAATCGATCAATTATGTCGGAGTAGAAGCGTATCCTGTAAACGCTTCCGAAGTTTTTGCAATGAATTATGTAGATGAATTGAATGCCGTTCCACAAAAAGCTATTTTTGAAAGAATGCACGAAAGTAAATGGAATGAGAAAGTAGTATTAAATACTGATTTTGAGTTAACTAAGCGGAAGCAGTTTTTTGATGAAATTGAAGACTCTGAACAATTTGATTTGATTTATTTTGATGCTTTTGGCTACAGAGTACAGCCTGAATTATGGAGTACTGCCATTTTTCAAAAAATGTATACTGCACTTCGACCTGGAGGTAAATTAGTGACCTATGCTGCGCGCGGCGTGGTGAAAAGAAGTATGATAGAAGTAGGATTTACAGTTGAGAAATTACCTGGACCACCAGGTAAAAGAGAAATGTTTAGAGCCAGTAAAGGTTAGATGACTAATTTGATTTTGGATAAAATAAATTTACTTAAAACTTCGTTAAATAGTATAATTCACATTTTATATTGATGTAAATTTATAATATATAAAATTAGAAGTTTAACCCAAAATTGAATTCATTATGACAAAAGTAATGCTTGACTACACCAAATCTATTCTAGAAAGAGTCAGTTTTGATCCCGCACTTTTTTACAAAGAATTACAAAAAGCAATTAAAACTTTGTTGCCCTACGAAATGGAACAATTGAGAGAATGGCTATTTAATTTCACCCACGAAAAACCAGAATTAAAACCGTGTTTATTGGTAATTAGTCCGTAAGTAAAATTTCGTGTTTTCTATATTATTTCTTTTGGATAGGGCTAATAATCTCAACATTTTGAAAAACAATAGCTCCTTTTATTACCCCAGCAATACTGCTTCGCAAGGCATCAATAATATGAATTTTTAGCTCGCTTTTTGGGAAAATCAAACTTACTTCACGCGCGGGTTTTGGTTCTTTGAAATGACGTAATTTACTTTTGTCAGAATCCTTAAGATCTAAAGTGTGCAAATAAGGAAGTAGGGTAGTACCTAAACCTTCATCAGCTAACTTGATAAGCGTTTCAAAACTACCGCTTTCGATTTGAAAATGATTGATTTCATTACGACTATTGTTTTTACAGAGGTTTAAAATACCGTCTCTAAAACAATGTCCGTCTTGTAACAAAAGAATTTCATCTAAATTTAAATCTGCCACTTCAATTTCTTGCTTTTGATAATCTTGATGACTTTCAGGAATGTAAGCTACAAACGGTTCAAAATACAATACGATTTCTTTTATTTTTTCTTCCTCTAAAGGAGTAGCAGCAATGGCTGCATCCAAATGACCGTTATTTAATTTGGTAATAATTTCATCGGTATTTAGCTCCTCAATGATGAGTTTTACTTTTGGATATTTTTTTATAAAATTATTTAAGAACATTGGTAGTAAAGTAGGCATAATCGTTGGAATGATTCCCAATCTAAATTCGCCACCAACAAATCCTTTTTGTTGTTCTACAATATCTTGGATTCTGTCGGCTTCATTAACGATGTTTTTTGCCTGATTGACTATTTTTTGACCAATATCAGTAAGTTGAATTGGTTTTTTGGTTCGATCAAATATTTGAATGTTAAGTTCTTCTTCAATTTTTTGAATTTGCATACTTAATGTAGGTTGTGTAACAAAACATTTATCAGCAGCTAATGTGAAATTTTTGTGTTCAGCAACAGCCAAAACATATTTTAGTTGGGTAATAGTCATAAGTATAGTCAATTTTGATGTAAATATAAAAACAATCAATTTAATTTATTGTTTTAAAAATACTTTTCTCATCAATAGCATAAAAAAATATAATACTAACAAATAACTTTTTAAATATGAAAACAAATAAAATAGGATTACCCGTAAAAGAATCAGAGTTGATTGTTTTAGAATTGAATGTATTGTTAGCTAATTTTCAAGTGTATTACCAGAATTTAAGAGGGTTACATTGGAATATAAGAGGGAGACGATTTTTTGATTTACACCTAAAATTTGAAGAGTTATACAATGATTCACAGTTAAAAGTAGATGTAATTGCAGAACGTGTTTTAACTTTAGGAGGAAGGCCGCTACATACTTTTGATGATTATTTGCAATTTAATCAATTAGAGATTGGGAAGGATATATCCAATGATGAAAAAGCGATTCATTTGATTGTTAATTCGTTAGCTCAGCTACTAAAGATTGAACGTAAAATTGCGGCTAATTCATCCGAAATTAATGATGAAGGGACTAATTCAATGATGAGTGCCTTTATTGCAGAACAAGAAAAAACGATTTGGATGTTACAAGCTTGGCTGGAAGAAGAATTGTAACATAATTAGTAAAGTTGTGATATGAAAAATAAAATAGTAAATGATTTTTTTTAGTGACTAAAAGAAATTAATTTTAGATTACTTTTGACTTCACTAAGACTTTTATTTATGAGTAACGATTTTTACAAAAAGATATTAGATAATAATAAAAAATGGGTAGAGACTTCTTTGGCTCTTGATCCTGATTATTTCCAGAATTTAGCTGAAAGACAAACTCCTCCATTATTATGGATTGGATGTTCGGATAGTAGAGTTCCTGCTAATGAAATTGTAGGAGCTAAACCTGGAGAAGTATTTGTGCATAGAAATATTGCTAATATGGTAATCCACTCTGATATGAATATGTTGAGTGTATTGGATTATGCTGTCAATGTTTTGAAAGTAAAACACATTATAGTTTGTGGGCATTATGGTTGTGGAGGTGTTCAAGCGGCAATGAACAATCAATCAATTGGAATTATTGATAACTGGATTAGGCATATAAAAGATATATATCGTTTGCATAAAACGTATCTTGATGGTATCGAAAATGAGACCGAACGATTTAATGCTTTTGTAGAAGTAAATGTAAAAGAGCAGGTTTTTGATTTGGCTAAAACATCAATAGTGCAATCGGCTTGGAAAGCGGGACAGGAATTAACGCTTCACGGCTGGGCTTACGGACTTAATTCAGGATTTGTAACCGACTTAGATGTTAACTTTAGTTCGGATGTCGATTTGGATGAAGTGTACCAATTAAAATTTTAATATAAACTGCTTTCGGGCAGTTTTTTTATACTTACTCCTCAATGTCTAAATTCTCATTGAATGCAGATGGAAGTAAGGTAGGAATAAACTTAATTAATATTGGCAACAATAAACTCCCTCCAGGTAAGAGAAAAATAGTTAAAGATGGGATTGTTTTACAAATATCTAATAATTGTTTTTTAATTTTTTTCTTTTCTTTTTCATCCAAGTCTCTGCTAGTAGAATAAGCTAATAATACCATTAGCTCTTTGCTTTGGACTATTTCCTTAACTAAACGAGTTCTGTTTCGTGCAATTAGAGTTACGACACTTTGGGTAGTTTGATCGTAAAAATGTTTGACAGGATTGGAATAATTAAAGTACGGAATCTCTTTTTTATGTTTGAATATAAAATTATTCGTATCGTTGATGCTCTGTTTTACAAATTCGTCTGATACAGAAAGTGTTTCGGCTAATTGATATAAAAAATAGGCTTCGTTGTTTTCCAGAATTCCATCATTCCACAACGCCATTCCAGCAATATCAATAAGGTATTTTTTTTCTAATTCATTGGTAAAATAATCCAATTGCAACGTTTCTAAACTTAAATCAGCATTTTTAGAAAACTTACTATAACGAATTGAAGCTTCAAAAAGTTTGATTAACAAATCGTCATATTGCGATTTATTGGTTTTTATCTTTAAAGCTAGTGTGACAATGTTGACAATAGTTTCTTCTATTTTTTTGAGGTATTTTTCTGGAATTGTTCCGTGAATTAAATATTGGCGAAAGGCCAAAACATCAATGAACAAAAGTGCATTAGTTACCAGATGAGAAAAGTTTTTACTGATAATGTTTTCGTTGGTTTGAACGCGTTCATCAATAAATTTCTCCAGGGTAAGCGAAGGACTATTTTTCGGGAGTAGTTTTTTAAATAAATTGAATTCTTTGGGATGCATTTCATTATAAAAAGACACTGTCTCTACAATGAATTCATTCCAATTCAGTTGTTGTTTCGTTAAGACATAAACTCCTAATAGGCTGTTGAATAAAGCGACTTTTGATACTTCCTCTTTGAACCAACCTTTAATTGGAATCGCTGATTTTGTGTCAAGCGAAATTATATGTCCATAGATGAAACCAGTCTTTCTTAAAGTATCATAGAAAGAGTCACTTTCGGTGACCAATTCCATTTCTGAAATTTTTTGTTCACTGAAAAATTTATCTATCCAACCGGGTACCGAAGGGTTTATCATTAACTTAATTTAAAAATACAAAGCTATGTTTTTTTCTTATTCCAAAGATGAAATTAAAATTAAAAAACCGTTTCGTAAAATGATACAAAACGGTTTTAAATAAGAATTAAATGGTTGTTATTTTATGATAGAAGAACAAGCCACTCGAGCTCCTGAATTTCCTGTTGGTTGTGTTGTAAAGTCATCAGCGCCTTGGTGTACAATCAATCCTTTGCCTAAAATGTCTTTGGTTTGATCTCCACAACCAATGCACCATTCGTCTGTAGTTAAAGTGATAGTACCATTTCCATTTTCATCGGCGGTGAAATTTCCAATATCTCCCTTGTGGTATTCTCCTTCTCCCCATTTACCGTGTTTTTTAAAGGTTGGGTTCCAATGTCCGCCTGCTGAACTCCCATCTGCGGCTGAACAATCTGATTTTTCGTGGATGTGAATGGCATGAATACCTGGTTTTAACCCCGATATTTTAGCTTCAAAGGTAACTTTGCCATTTTTTTCTACAAAAGTCGCTGTTCCAGATACTGTACTATTACTTTTAGGTTCAAAATTTAAAAGTAATTTTTTAGTGTCGTTGGAGTTGGCGGTTTTGCAACCGATAATTACACCGATAATAACTATAATTGATAAGACTATTTTTTTCATTTTTTTCTATTTTAATTTGCATAAAGTTACACATATTAGCAGAAGTAAAGATTAAAGTTTTCTTAAAATATAAAAACCGCTCTGAATACAATCCAGAAACGGTTTTTAAAACAAATTAAATCTAACTAAAAACTATCTTTCTACTTAAAAGCAATATTTATTTTCGGCAACCAATTTTGCTGTAATAGTTTCTCTAAGTGCTACTACATTAGGTATATTAGCATATTTGGTAAAACGACGTAATCCCATTAACATCATGCGCTGCTCATCACCTTCAGCAAAAGAAACAATGCCTTCTTTTCCTTTTTGTGTTACAATATCAACAGCTTGATATAAATACAATCTAGCCATAGCAATTTGTTCTTGAACATTTGTTTCACCTTGTTTTTTGGCTAATTTTTCAGTTCGTAGAACCGTACTTTCAGCCATATAAATTTCAATTAGCATATCGGCAGCAGCCATTAATAATTGTTGGTGCGCTTCTAGGTCAGCTCCAAACTTTTGAACTGCTCCCCCTGCAACCATTAAAAAGGCTTTTTTCAATTTGCCAATCATTTCTTTTTCTTCAGAAAATAATTCAGAATAATCAGGGGTATCAAAAGAAGGTATTCCCATTAATTCTTCTTGTACTTTCATAGCAGGGCCTAATAAATCTACCTGACCTTTCATGGCTTTTTTGATTAACATCCCAACAGAAAGCATTCGGTTAATTTCGTTAGTACCTTCATAAATTCTGGCAATTCGAGCATCTCTCCAAGCCGATTCCATTGGAGTATCTTCAGAGAATCCCATTCCACCATACACTTGAATACCTTCGTCTGCGCAATGTTGAACGTCTTCAGAAACGGCCACTTTAAGAATAGAACATTCAATAGCAAATTCTTCAACCCCTTTTAATTCGGCCTCTTGATGTGAAGTTCCTTCGGCAACGCGAACATTGATTCTATCTTCAATAGATTTAGCTGCACGATATGTGGCGCTTTCTCCCGCATAAGTAGAAGTGGCCATTTCAGCTAATTTGGCACGAATAGCACCAAAACTAGCAATTGGTGTGTTGAATTGGATTCGGTCATTTGCATAATGAATGGCATTAGAAGTAACACGACGTTGTGCGTCTAAACAAGCGGCTGCTAATTTAATACGTCCCACATTCAAAGCATTCATAGCTATTTTGAATCCATTTCCTCTTTCAGACAACATGTTTTCAACTGGCACTTTAGTTTCGTTAAAAAACACTTGACGAGTAGACGAAGCACGAATTCCTAATTTGTGTTCTTCTTCTCCAAAAGAGATTCCGTTGTCTTTTGTGTTTTCCAAAATGAATCCTGTGATGTTTTTATCGTCTTCAATTCGGGCAAAAACAATAAAAAGGGAACAAAATCCGGCATTAGAAATCCACATTTTTTGTCCCGTAATTTTATAATGCGTTCCATCTTCTGATAAAACTGCTTTTGTTTTCCCTGAGTTGGCGTCACTTCCAGCACCTGGTTCGGTTAAGCAATACGCTCCAAACCATTCTCCAGAGGCTAATTTAGGAACGTATTTTTGTTTTTGTTCTTCGGTTCCGTATAAGGTTATTGGCATGGTTCCAATTCCTGTATGTGCGCCAAAAGCTGTTGAAAACGAACCTGTTGCTCCTGAGATATAATCGCAAACCAAACACGTATCCACAAATCCCATTCCCATTCCGCCGTAAGCTTCAGGAACAGCAATGCTCAAGAAGCCCATTTCGCCCGCTTTGCGCATAGTTTCTTCGGTCAAGGCATAATCTTTCTTTTCAAAACGGTCTTTGTTTGGCCAAATTTCTTTGTCTACGAATTCTTTTACCGAATCACGCATCATCAATTGTTCTTCAGAAAAATCTTCGGGTGTGAATATATCTTCACATTTCGTTTCTTTTACAAGGAATTGTCCTCCTCTAGTGATATCTTCCATATTAGCCCCCTAACCCCCGAAGGGGGAATACCTACTAGGGGTAAGTAGGTTTTTAATTTTACAAAATATTTAATTTATAATTTTACTATACAAAGTGGATTCACAATTTAAATTCCCCCTTTGGGGGTTAGGGGGCTTACATCAATTCATAAATACCTGCAGAACCTTGACCTGTTCCTACACACATACTTACGATTCCGTATTTGCTACCTCGTCTTTTCATTTCATCAAACAATTGCACAGACAATTTAGCTCCTGTACAACCCAGTGGGTGTCCCAAAGCAATAGCGCCACCATTCACGTTTACGATTTCAGGATTTAAACCCAATTCTCGAACTACGGCTAAGGATTGTGAAGCAAAGGCTTCGTTTAGCTCAATTAAATCAATATCGTTTAAAGTTAATCCCGCTTGTTTTAGGGCTTTCGGAATGGCTTTTACAGGGCCAATTCCCATAATTCTTGGCTCTACACCAGCAGAGGCATAGTTGACTAATCGAGCAATTGGCGTAACGCCTAATTCTTTTACCATTTCTTCACTCATGATTAGAACAAAAGCGGCTCCATCACTCATTTGAGAGGAGTTTCCAGCCGTGACACTTCCATCAGCTGAAAAAACAGGTTTTAAATTACCTAAAGCAGCTAAGTTTGTATCGGCTCTAGGCCCTTCATCTTTCGATACGGTATAGGTTTTAGTTTCTTTTTTACCGTTCTCGTTTATAAATGTTTGTTCAACATTGATAGGAACTATTTGTTTGTCAAATTTTCCTTCAGCTTGAGCTTTTAATGCTTTTTGGTGTGAGTTGAAAGCAAATTCATCTTGGTCTTCACGAGAAATAGCGTATTGTTTAGCAACGGCTTCAGCCGTCAATCCCATACCCCAATAGTAGTCTTCATTTCCTGCAGCTGCTACGGCATAATCAGGAGTTGGTTTGTAACCTCCCATCGGAATAAATGACATACTTTCAGCACCACCCGCAATAATACAATCGGCCATGCCACTTTGAATTTTGGCTGTAGCCATTCCAATAGTTTCCAATCCTGAGGCACAATATCTATTGACAGTTACACCAGGAACATCGGTCACTTTTAATCCCATTAACGAAATTAATCGACCTACGTTCAATCCTTGTTCGGCTTCTGGCATAGCATTACCTACCATCACATCATCAATTCGTGTTTTATCGAAATCAGGCAACTCATTCATCATAAATTGAATTGTTTCTGCCGCTAATTCATCAGGTCTTTTGAATCGGAATACGCCTTTTGGAGCTTTACCAACGGCAGTTCTGTACGCTTTTACTATATATGCTGTTTTCATATTATTTGTATTAAGATTGGAGTATTAAGTATTAAGATTCCAAACGTTATTTTAAATTTTCTTTTAGAGATTTTTGGAATGAAAAACTCATGTTACTAATTTCAACTAATTGATTTATAATTGGCTGAATTATTTCTTCACTGACCAAATTCAATCGTTTTGCTAATATTAGTTGTGTAATAAGTTCAAAAGTCGAACCATTGGCAATTCCTAAAAATTGAATAAATTCTTTATTCGAATTTCTGCCTGAACCTTCTGCTATATTTGAAGGAATAGAAACGGCACATTTCTTAATTTGATGAATTAGATTGAATCTCTCATCATTTGGAAGTAAAAGAGAAACTTTATATACTTCAACAGCTACATCCATTGCTTTTTGCCAAATTTTTAATTTTTCAAAATTATGCATAGGTCTTAATACTTAATTCTTATTATTTTATACTAATTTCTCAACGGTTTTCCTTTGGTTAACATGAACTGTATTCTTTCCAAGGTTTTTCGTTCTGTACATAAACTTAGGAAAGCCTCACGCTCAATATCTAATAAGTATTGTTCGCTTACCAAAGTGGGTTCAGATAAATCACCACCCGCCATTACATACGCTAATTTGTTGGCAATTTTTTGATCGTGTTCTGAGATGTATTTTCCAGCTTGCATTTGGTCTGTTCCCACTAAGAACATTCCCAACGCTTGTTTTCCAAGCACTTTAACGTCTTTTCGTTGCATTGGTTGCGTATAACCTTGTTCTGCCATTTGTAAGGCGATTTGTTTTGCTGTTGCAATTTGACGGTCTTTATTGACAACAACGATATCTTTACCTTTTTGTAAAACACCTAAATCAAACGCTTCGTAGGCTGATGTAGCTACTTTTGCCATTCCAATGGTTAGGAAATATTCTTGTAAAACATTCAATTCAACATCGTTTTTGTGGAATAAATCTGAAGCGCGCAATGTCATTTCTTTAGAACCACCACCACCTGGAATGACACCAACTCCAAATTCCACTAACCCAATATAGGTTTCTGCCGCAGCAACCACTCGGTCGGCGTGCATGGTCATCTCGCAACCACCTCCCAAAGTCATTCCGTGAGGAGCCACAATTACAGGAGTTGCTGAATAACGCACTCGCATCATAGTGTCTTGGAATAGTTTAATCGCCATGTTCAATTCATCATATTCTTGCTCCACTGCCATCATAAAAATCATTCCGATATTGGCACCCACAGAGAAATTAGCGCCTTGATTTCCAATAACCAAACCGTTGTATTCTTTTTCAGACAAGTCAATCGCTTTATTAATAGCTTGCAAAACATCGCCACCAATCGTATTCATTTTGGACTGAAATTCTAGATTTAAAATTCCGTCACCCAAATCTTGAATCACAGCACCGCTATTACTCCACACTTTTTTGCTTTCGCGAATGTTATTTAGAATGATAAAGGCGTCTTGTCCAGGAACTTTAGTTTGTGATTTTGATGGAATATTGTAATAATAAGTAGCTCCTTCTTTTACAGAATAAAAACTAGTACTTCCTGAAGCAAGCATTTCGTTTACCCAAGTTGCTGGTTCATACCCTTCGGCTTTCATTAATTCGATTCCGTTTGCTACACCAATGGCATCCCAAATTTCGAATGGACCATTTTCCCATCCAAAACCAGCTTTCATGGCATCGTCAATTTTGTAGAAATCATCTGAAATTTCAGGAATTCGATTAGAGCAATAGGCGAACATGGCAGCGAAATTTTTTCTGTAAAATTCACCTGCTTTGTCTTTTCCTTTGACTAAAACTTTGAAACGGTCAATCGGTTTGTCGATCGTTTTGGTTAATTCCAAAGTTGCAAAAGACGCTTTTTTAGCCGCTCTGTATTCAAGTGTGTTCAAATCTAAAGATAGAATCTCTTTTCCTTCTTTTTTATAAAAACCTTGTCCGGTTTTGCTCCCTAACCAATTATTTTCCATCATTTTGGAAATAAAATCAGGAAGTTGAAACAATTCGTGTGCTTCGTCGTTGGGACAATTTTCATATAATCCGTTGGCAACATGTACCAAAGTATCTAATCCTACCACATCTACCGTTCTAAACGTAGCCGATTTTGGTCGACCAATAACAGGTCCCGTTAATTTATCTACTTCTTCAATGGTTAATCCCATTTCTTTCACCAAATGGAACAAACTTTGGATACCAAAAATTCCAATTCGATTCCCAATGAACGCTGGCGTATCTTTGGCAACAACCGAAGTTTTACCTAGAAATTTCGAACCATATTCGGTTAAAAAATCCAACACTTCTGAATTAGTTTTAGGTCCAGGAATGATTTCGAATAATTTTAGATAACGTGCTGGGTTAAAAAAGTGTGTTCCACAAAAATGAGCTTGAAAGTCCTCTGAACGTCCTTCACTCATAAACTGAATTGGAATCCCAGAGGTGTTGGAAGTAACCAAAGTTCCTGGTTTTCTGAACTTGTCAATTTGCTCAAAAACTAATTTTTTGATATCTAAACGTTCTACAACTACTTCAATAATCCAATCGCAAGAAGCAATTTTAGATAGGTCATCAGTGGTATTTCCCGTTGTAATTCGGTTGGCGAATTTGGGATGATAAATAGGAGAGGGTTTTGATTTTAAGGCATTCGCCAAATGATCGTTCACCATTCGGTTGCGAACTACTTTGCTTTCTAAAGTCAATCCCTTTTTTTCTTCTGCTTCGGTCAAGGTGTTAGGAACAATGTCTAAAAGTAACACTTCTAAACCAATGTTAGCCAAATGGCACGCAATTCCGGAGCCCATAATACCAGAACCTACAACCGCTACTTTTTTAATGATTCGTTTCATCGCTTATTGTATCCGTTTGATTAAATATATTTTTATCTTGAATTAATTCGTTGATGGTTTCTGCCACTTCCATAAAGTGTTGAAGCTTTTCGTCTGAAACATGTTGTTTGACCGTGTCATTAAATTTTAAAACAGTATTCTTAGAAAGTTCTCGTTTTTCTTTGCCTAACTCGGTAAGATAAATCAAAACACCACGGCCATCAAATGGATTTTTTTTGCGGATAATTAATCCTTTTTCTTCCATTGATTTTAATGTTCGAGTAAGGCTTGTGGCTTCCATTCCCATTTTAGGACCTAAAGTAGTTGAAGGAGTACCTTTTTCTTTGTCAATGCTTAGCAATACAAAACCTGTTGCCATGGTAGCTCCGTATTTGGCCGCTTCTTCATTGTACATTCTGGATACCGCCTGCCAAGTAGCGCGGAGAATGTAATCTATTGTTTTATCTTTCATAATGCATCACTATATCGATTTCAAATATAAGAAATAAATACTATGCACGCATAATAAAAAATATTTTTTTAAAGTTTTTAAGAAAAAAACAACTCCTTTTTACTGAATTTAGAAAAAAGGAGTCGTGCGTATTGAGCAAATAAGTTATTTAACTGTAAATTTTATGGAAAAGATCAAGGTATTTTTCCATTACAATTTTTCGCTTTAATTTAAGTGTAGGAGTAAGGTGCCCTGCTTCGATAGACCAAACATCAGGAGTTAATTCAAATCGTTTGATTTTTTCCCAATTTCCAAATTTCTCATTTAATTTATCTACTTCTTCTTGAATGCGTTCAATTACCTTTAGATTAGCAACGATTTCTTCGTTAGTAGTTCCAATAGCAATTTTATGAAGCTTAGCCCATTCTTTTATAAAATCAAAATTAGGTTGTATGAAAGCTGCAGGCATTTTTTGTCCATCACCAATGACCATAATTTGTTCAATAAAACGGGATTGTTTCATTGTGTTTTCAATTAATTGAGGTGCAATGTATTTTCCGCCAGAGGTTTTGAACATTTCTTTTTTACGGTCTGTAATTCTCAGAAATCCATCTGAATCAAATTCGCCAATGTCTCCTGTGTGGAAATAATTATCAATTAGTACTTCTTCAGTAAGTTTTTCATCTTTGTAATAGCCCATCATTACATTAGGACCTTTGCATAAGATTTCGCCATCTTCGGCAATTTTCACGGTTACTCCGTCTATAACTTTACCTACAGTTCCCACTCTGAATCCGTAATTTCTCATATCGTTTACTGAAATCACAGGCGAGGTTTCGGTCAATCCATAGCCTTCCATTACAGGGATTTCTGCCGCAGCAAATACGCGTGCTAATCGGGTTTGTAAAGCGGCACTTCCAGAAACCATTAAGTCTAAGTTACCTCCTAAACCTTCTTTCCATTTGCTGAAAATTAATTTACGAGCTATTTTAAGCTGGAATTTGTACCAAGCTCCATTGGCGCCGTAAGGTTCATAGCGTAATCCTAAATCAATGGCCCAAAAGAAGAGTTTCTTTTTAATTCCGGTTAATTGAGTTCCTTTTGCATAGATGCTGTCGTATACTTTTTCAAGTAATCTTGGAACTGCCGACATCACATTGGGTTTTACCTCTTTGATATTGTCGCTGATTTTGTCAATGGATTCACCAAAGTAAATGGAAACGCCATAATATTGGTACAAATACAAAATCATTCGCTCGAAGATATGACAAACAGGAAGGAAGCTTAAGGCGCGACTTTTTCCTTTTTCAAAAGGAATTCGGGGCGCGCTATTAATTACATTGGAAACAATATTTCTGTGCGATAGCATTACGCCTTTGGGTCTTCCTGTGGTTCCAGAAGTATAAATAATAGTCGCTAAATCATCTGAAGTAACTTGATTTTTTCTGGCTTCGACTTCATTTTGATTGTTTTTGTCCTGACCTAATTCCAATAATTCACTCCAATGCTTGCAACCTTCAATTGGGTTGAATGAATAGACTTGTTTTAAAGTAGGGACTTTTGATTTGATGGCATTTACTTTGCGTAACACTTCTTCGTCAGAAACAAAGCAATACATAGATTCAGAGTGATTTAAGATGTATTCGTAATCTTCTTCTGAAATGGTTGGATAGATAGGAATGGTTTGGGCACCGGTTTGTAATATACCAATGTCAACAATATTCCATTCGGTTCTATTATTAGTCGAAATGATCGCAATTTTATCGTTTTTTTGAACTCCCATTTGTACCAAAGCTCTGGATATCGCATTGGCTTTGGCAATATATTCTTCAGTAGATGTTTTGATCCATTTTCCATCTTGTTTGGTAACCAAAGCATCCGAAATATTGAAGTTTTCTTGCTGGTAGTAAGGGAAGTCAAAAAGTCTTGTAATTGAAACCATTTAGTATAAATTTTATGCAAATTAATTAATTTATGCGGATTCACAATATTTATTTAAAATTTAAAATTGTTGCAGGCAAATGTCTAATTTTGTCGATATAATTTTTTAATATAGTAGATGAACCGTTTTCCGAGATTTGATGAGTATAAAGTGTTATTTTACAGAATTTTACTTGCTTATCTATTTTATTTTATTGCCCGAATTTTATTCTTTGTTTACAACAGAAATTTAATTCAAATTGATGGTATAGCTGATATTGGAGCAATGTGTTACCACGGTTTAGCTTTTGATACTGCTTCTATTCTATACTTGAATATTTTATTTATTGTTTTTTCAATTATACCACTACGTATTAATCATAGCAGCCGCTATCAAAAAATTTTGCTGTATTTGTATTTTGTGCCTAATTTATTAGGATACGCTACAAATTTTGTAGATTTTATTTACTATCGTTTTAATTTTGGAAGATCGACTATTGCGGCATTAGACTCCTTGAAGCACGAGAGTAATAAGTTCTTGTTGTTGATTAATTTTGTAGTTAATTATTGGCACGTTTTTGTGTTGTTTTTCAGCGTTTCTTATTTATGGATTTATCTTTATAGAAAAGTATCTATTCAGTATGTTAAACACCATCCAGGTGTTGCTTATTTTGGCACTTCTTTTTTTAGCTTTTTAATTATTTCTACACTGATCATTGGAGGTATTCGTGGTGATTTCAAAAAGAGTACCCGCCCAATTAATTTGATCGATGCTAGTCGTGATGTTAAAAATGTTTCTCAAGCCGATGTGGTTTTGAATACTCCTTTTGCTTTGATAAGAACAATGTTCAGCAATAATTTCAAAAAAATGAATTTTGTTGACAAAGCTACTATTGACAACTTTGTACAACCAATAAAGTATTATAAAAATAATCCGAAATCGAAACTTAATGTGGTTATTTTTATTTTAGAAAGTAATGCTAAAGAATATTTTGGTTCGTTTAACAAAGATTCCAAGATTTCCAATTATAAAGGATATACGCCTTTTGTAGATTCACTAGCACAACATAGTTTGATTTTTACTAATGCGTATGCTAATGGTTATAAATCCATTCATGCTATGTCATCAGTTTTGGCAGGAATCCCTTCATTCAAAGATGCCTTTACATCTTCGCCTTATCCGAAACAGAAAACAGAATCCTTAGTTTCAACTTTGAAGAGTGAGGGATATTCTACATCTTTTTTTCATGGTGCGCCAAATGGTTCTATGGGATTTTTAGGATATGCTAATATTTTAGGATTTGATCATTATTACGGAAAAAACGAATATAATAATGATGCCGATTTTGATGGTGTTTGGGGAATTTGGGACGAACCTTTTTTTCAATATTTTAATACTACAATAAGTAAAGAAAAACAGCCATTTATGACAACATTGTTTTCAGTGACTTCTCATGAACCCTATCAAGTTCCCGAAAAGTATAAAAACAAATTTCCCAAAGGGGATGTTAATATTCATCAATGCATTGGCTATACTGATTTTGCGTTGAAACAATTTTTCGCTTCTGCCAAAAAGGAAACATGGTTTAATAATACCATTTTTGTTTTTGTAGGAGATCATGGAAATACTATTTTCTATGATGAGTATAAGAAAGAAATGAATAAGAATACTGTTGCTATGATGATTTATAAGCCCAATTCTAATTTAGTTGGAGAACATAAAGAGTATGCACAACAAATAGATTTATACCCCACTATTTTGGATTTGATAGGCTATAATAAACCATTTAGAAGTTGGGGTAGAAGTCTTATTGGTGATAAAGTAGTTCAGCCATTTGTTATACGTTATTCGGCTAATTTGTACCAATTTATGAGTGGCAATTATATCTGTACATTTGATGGTAATAAAGTGATTGGTTTCTATGCCAAAAACGATAAAGATTTAAAACGTAATTTAATTACTAAAAGAAATGCCGAAATGGATTTAATTGAATTAAAATGTAAAGCCTATCTGCAAGATTATATGGCAAGAGTGATGGATAGAAAGTTAGGAGAACATTCTCGATAGACAATAAATGAAAAAAGCGACCAATTTGGTCGCTTTTTTTTATTTATTCTCAATCCATTTTCTGGCATTGACAAAGGCTTCTTCCCAAGGAGTAACTTCGTCGTTTCTGTCTTTTGGATAATTAGCCCAATTCCATTGGAAAATGGAACGCTCAATATGTGGCATCATTACCAAGTGGCGACCTGTTGCATCACAGAGCATAGCCGTATTGTAATCAGAACCGTTTGGATTGGCAGGATACCCTTCGTAACCGTATTTAGCTACAATGTTATATTTTTCTTCGCCCATTGGTAAATTGAATTTTCCTTCACCATGAGATACCCAAACACCTAAAGTACTGCCTGCTAAACTAGACAACATCACCGAATTATTCTCTTGTACTTTTACTGAAGTAAAAATACTTTCGTGTTTGTGGCTGTTGTTGTGGTGCATTTTTCCATGTACTTCGTGTTCTGGATTGATTAATTCCAATTCCATCAACAACTGACATCCGTTACAAATCCCTACAGACAAAGTATCTTCTCTTTTGTAGAAATTAGTTAAAGCCGTTTTTGCTTTTTCATTGTATAAAAAGGCACCGGCCCAACCTTTGGCTGATCCTAATACATCCGAGTTAGAAAAACCACCTACGGCTCCAATAAATTGAATGTCTTCTAAAGTTTCACGACCCGAAATCAAATCAGTCATGTGAACGTCTTTTACATCAAATCCAGCCAAGTACATCGCATTGGCCATTTCGCGTTCCGAATTACTTCCTTTTTCACGAATAATCGCTGCTTTAGGACGTGGTTTACTCGCGTCAATAACTGGTTTTTTTCCTGTAAAATGAGTTGGAAAACTAAATTGTAGCGCTTGATTTTTATAATTGTCGAAACGCTCTTTTGCTGTTCCGTTTTTCGCTTGCTTTTGGTCTAATAAAAACGAAGTTTTGAACCAAACATCGCGGTATTCAGCAATGTCTAATTTCCAATCAGCGATTTCTAAGGTAGCGGTATTCGTTACGTTTCCTATTTTGAAGAACTCAATTTGATTCGCATTCAATTTTGCTTCAACTTCAGCATCTGATTTGGCTTGCAACACCAATCCAATATTTTCAGCAAAAAGAATTTTAACTAGGTCTTTTTCTGCAAAAGCACTAAAATTCAATTGCGCTCCTAAATTCACATCGGCAAAACATAGTTCTAATAGCGTAGTGATTAATCCACCACTTCCAATGTCATGTCCTGCAACAATTTGGTTGGCACCAATTAATTCTTGAACAGTATTGAATGCTTTTTTGAAGAAAGCAGCATCCTTAATTGTTGAAGTTTCAGAACCAATAGTATTCAATATTTGTGCAAAAGAAGAACCTCCTAATTGGAATTCGTCTTGTGACAAATTGATATAATAAATAGATCCACCTGTCATTCCCTCGCCAGGGAATCTGAATACAGGTTCTACTACTTTTTTAATATCAGTACAGTTACCACCTGCCGAGATGATAACAGTTCCTGGCGCGATTACTTCGTCGTTAGGGTATTTTTGCTTCATAGAAAGCGAATCTTTTCCTGTTGGAATATTGATTCCTAATTCGATAGCAAAATCCGAACATCCTTCAACAGCAGCATACAAACGGGCATCTTCTCCTTCATTTTTACAGGCCCACATCCAGTTGGCTGACAATGAAATTCCTTTCAATCCGTCTTTGATTGGCGCCCAAACAATATTCGATAAAGATTCGGCAATCGCATTTCTACTTCCGGCTACAGGGTCAATTAAAGCCGCAATAGGGGCGTGACCAATAGAAGTGGCAATTCCTTCTTTTCCGTTATAGTCCAAAGCCATTACACCGCAGTTGTTTAAAGGTAATTGCAAAGGTCCAACACATTGTTGTTTGGCTACTTTTCCACCCACACAACGATCGACTTTATTCGTCAACCAGTCTTTACAAGCTACCGCTTCTAATTGCAATACTTCTTTTAAATACGAAGTGAATTGAGTCGCATCGTATTGAACGTCTTTGTAGTTGTACGCTACCGTTGTATCAGTCATTATGGTTTTTGGCGAACTGCCAAAGAAATCTTCTAGAGCATAATCCATTGGTTTCAACCCAGTAGATTTCGATTCAAAAGTAAAACGATGATCGTTAGTAACATCACCCACCTGGTACATTGGAGAACGTTCTCTGTCGGCAATGCGTTGTAAGGTATCGATGTCTTTTTGACCAATAACCAATCCCATTCTTTCTTGAGATTCGTTACCAATGATTTCTTTAGCAGAAAGCGTAGGATCGCCCACAGGTAATTTGTCTAAATCAATCAAACCACCAGTATCTTCTACTAATTCTGAAAGGCAATTCAAGTGTCCACCCGCACCGTGATCGTGTATCGATACAATAGGATTGGTGTCACTTTCTACTAATCCACGGATGGCATTGGCAGCACGTTTCTGCATTTCTGGATTCGAACGTTGGATCGCATTTAATTCAATTCCTGAACCAAAAGCACCAGTGTCTGCTGAAGAAACCGCAGCACCCCCCATTCCAATTCTATAATTTTCGCCACCTAAAATAACGATTTTATCGCCCGCTGACGGTTTGTGTTTTATCGCTTGATCTAATTTTCCGTACCCAATTCCGCCCGCTTGCATAATTACTTTATCGTAACCCAATTTTCTAGCCTGTGCTGAGCCTGTCGAAGCATTTTCTTGGTGTTCAAAAGTTAAAACAGAACCCGTAATTAGGGGTTGTCCAAATTTATTTCCAAAATCAGAAGCACCATTTGACGCTTTGATCAAAATATCCATCGGAGTTTGGTACAACCATTTTCTTTCGGCAACACCATTTTCCCAATTTCTATTGGCTTCCAATCGAGAATACGAAGTCATATACACTGCAGTTCCTGCCAAAGGCAACGAACCTTGTCCGCCTGCTAAACGGTCACGAATTTCTCCTCCAGATCCTGTAGCAGCACCGTTAAAAGGCTCCACAGTAGTAGGGAAGTTGTGGGTTTCGGCTTTTAATGAAATAACCGAATCGAATTCTTTTACTTCATAAAAATCAGGTTTGTCAGCCGTTTTTGGTGCAAATTGCTGTACTTTAGGTCCTTTAAGAAAAGCCACATTGTCTTTGTAAGCCGAAACAATATCGTTTGGATTTTCTTGAGATGTTTTCTTGATTAATTTGAATAAAGAAGTTTCTTTTTCTTCACCATCAATTACGAAAGTTCCGTTGAAAATTTTATGACGACAGTGTTCTGAATTGGCTTGCGAAAAAGCAAAGATTTCAGAGTCGGTTAATTTACGACCTAATTTAGTCGATAAATTATCTAAATATTCTACTTCTTCTGGGCTTAAAGCCAAACCTTCTTTTTTGTTGTAGGCATCAATGTCTTCAATATTTAAAATTGGTTCTGGTGTAACATTGATGGTGAAAATATCTTGGTGTAGTTCAGTATATTTTTGGGAAAGCATCGGGTCGAAATCGGTAAAATCTTCCGAGGCTGGGTAAAATTCTTCAATTCGAATGATTCCTGAAATCCCCATATTTTGAGTAATTTCAACGGCATTGGTACTCCAAGGCGTAATCATAGTGGCGCGTGGACCAACAAAAAAATCCGCTATGACGGATTTCTCAATTTTATGCGCGTCGGCAAAAAGCCAGTTTAGTTTTGAAATGTCTTCAGCCGAAATTTCGTTTTGCGTTTGAACGGCAAAAACAGTTTTACTTTGGTTTTCAAAGAAATGAATCATTGTATTGAGTTTGTTGTATTGCGATGCAAATTTAGTTTAAATAAATAGTTCGAGCAAGTAACAAAAGCAAAGACTTATGAAAAATTAGTTAACAAAAGGTTTGCTTTGGTAGGCACCCAAATCCGGAGGTAAAGTTCGGGTGGTTCCCGTAATATCTAGCGGAATTAAATAAGTGGAATTTCCTTTTGCGAAAGCAGCCGAAGTCCCGTCAATATTGAGTTTGTTTTTAGAAACACTTTGGAATTTAGGATCTTGATTTAAGATAATGGCTTTGTAATGGGCTGCATCAGTAGTGAATTGGTATAACGGATTGGTTGCCGCTGATTTCGAATCCATTTTGATGAGGCAATTATTGAATTGGTATTCAAAAGCGGCTCCTGTTTTCTTATTCAATTCCAATTCGTTAGAGTAGGCACCATAAATAATGCAATTATTGAAAGTCGCTTTACTAAGTGCATTCGTTTCGGGAACGACACCCAATTTGAAATTGCTCAATGTGACAGCCTGTTGACTAGAACTATTCCAATTGTTGTTGAAAGTGCAATGGCTAAACGTGTAATTTCCGCCATAAACACACCCTAAAGCAGCTTCTCCTGCATTATTAATTACCAAATTCTCAGCAGTTATTTTTCCGTTTTGGGCAAAAATTCCGTAGTGGGTTGAATTGTAAATTTGTGTGTTTTTAATGCTCACATTGTTGCCATTGTTATTTTGAATTAACAAGCCGATGGATGCGTTTTTAATTGTTAGGTGATTAATATTGTTATTAATAGCTCCTTCGTTGAGCCAAACCGTTTCCCATTGTCCAGGCACATCAGCATAATCCGATTGAAGTCGGTCGCCTTGAAAAACGACTTCATTTTCGAGTTGGCTGGTTGAAGAACTGCTGCCGTTAATTTGAAGCGAAGCATTATTGACCACAATCAATCCTGAATTGGCATGAAAATAAACCCTTGTACCTGCATCAAAAACAGCGGTTTTTCCTGAGGGAACACCAGCATAACCATAAATTACGTAGGCTTTTTGATTGGTAAAATGCAATTTGGTATCGTCTAAATAAAAACCTTCGACGGTTTTGTTACCAACAGGTATTGTCTCTTTGCTTCCGTTGGACAATCGCTGTGGAAAAAGGAAAATAGCATCCTTGACTAGAGTTACCAATTCTACTTTTTGAAGGTTGGATCCACTACCAAATTGGATTTGGTCAGTATATAAAAAGTCGGTCGGATTGGCATCTGCCGCATTGACGGTAGTTTCTATAAAAATATAGAGACTGTCCTTGGCTAAAAGCGTTACGTCTTGAAATAGTTTCCCTTGATTGCCCGACATGCCGTCCACCGTCATTCGGTATTTGGAATTGAGTCCTTTGCCTAATTGAATCGAAGGAATAGCAATGTCTTCGTTACTTTTATTGTACACTTTGAGTTGAAACGTACTCGAACCAATGGTACTAAAAACAGTATCTAAATAAATAGTGTCTTGAGAAAAAACTAAATCTCCTTTACTGGCAATGGTCTCAAAATCGGAACGGCAGGCACACACCGTAACTAGGATTCCGATAAGAAAGAACAATCGATTCAGTTGCATGGGTTTAGTTTTTTGGTAAAAATAACGAATAATTTGATATGCTTTAACAACATATTTTCTAACTTTATATCCAATCCCAATTGAACCCAAATCTATGCCGAATACCTATACCAAAATTCATCTCCAATTTGTATTTGCAGTAAAATACAGAAAAGGACTTATTCATTCTTCCTTTAAAGAGGAGTTGTACCAATATATTTCGGGAATAATCAAAGCGCATAATCATAAATTGTTGGCTATAAATGGAATGCCAGATCATCTTCATATTTTAGTAGGAATGCGACCATCTCAGTCGGTTTCTGATTTGATGCAGGATATTAAAGCGAATTCATCAAAATGGATCAATGAGAAAAAATTTTTAAAGGTCAAGTTTGAATGGCAAGAAGGCTATGGTGCTTTCTCGTATTCTAAATCACACGTTCAAAATGTGATTAAGTATATCCAAAATCAAGAAAAGAGGCACCAAGTAAAAACGTTTAACGAAGAATATTTAGATTTTTTGAACGCTTTTGAAATTGATTATGATGAAAGATATGTTTTTAAAGATTTAATTTAAATATCATCCCTAACGGGATTTTTCTCTCCTCACCACTTATTGTTACCGAAATACAATCCCTAACGGGATTAGCTTTCAATTTTGTGGTTGATAACTCGATAGGATTTAGATTTCGCTATATTTCATTCCTAGAGGGATTCTTCATGCTTATATTTCTTATGTTACCGAAATATAATCCCTAACGGGATTAACTATTCAATTTTATGATTGATAACTCCGTAGGAGTTATATTTTGGTAGTAGCCCCGTAGGGACGATATTTGTGTAGTTTGATTTCGATAAATTTGGTTATTTTTACATCTTCAAAACCCTAATTATGTCATTCGATAAACAAAAGATATTAGATTATTGTAACGGATTTGCAAAAACCACCTTGATGGGAACCTTGAATATTGAATATGTAGATGCAGGGGAAGATTTCTTAGTGGCCACGATGCCCGTGAATCCTTCGGTGCATCAGCCTATGGGGTTGTTGCATGGAGGTGCTACAGTCGCTTTGGCAGAAAGTGTGGGTAGTGCCGCATCGATGTTGTTTGTAAATCCTGAGTTGAGTGAGGTGCGAGGCATTGAGATTGCTGCCAATCATTTGAAGTCAAAACGCAACGGAATAGTGACTGCTACCGCCAAAATTATCCACAAAGGGAAAAGTATTCACCTTTGGGAAATCCGAATTGTAGATGAAAATGACCAATTGATTTCGCTTTGTAAATTGACGAATATGGTATTGCCCAAACGAAAAATCGAAAAATAAGAAAACATTCCTATGATTTCATTAGTCGATAAAATGGCGCTTCATTATCAGCAAAACTTACCTTTTGTGGTTTATTCTAAACCGAACTCGGATACCGTTTTAGGGTTGTTCCAGCAAAATGATACGTTGTTTGAAGTACACGATTTTACTGAAAAAGGCTTTGTTTTTGCCTCTTTTGATGGAAGTCAGCACTACATCATTCCAGAGAATGAATCGGAACAATGGAGTGAAGATTGGATAGCGAACAATGAAATTACTCCGCAAAACGATTTTGATGCAAAAGAGGATGTATCAGCACAAATTAATTTTCAGCAATTAGTTGAAAAGGGGATTCAAGCCATACAGAATAATGAATTTCAAAAAGTAGTTTTGTCCCGAAGGGAAACGGTATCTGTAGCTCATTTTGATTTGGTAGCTACTTTCCAAAAATTGGTGCAACAGTATCGTTCTGCTTTTGTGTATTGTTTTCATCATCCAAAAATTGGTACTTGGTTAGGCGCCAGTCCCGAACAATTGCTTAAAGCAAATGCTGATTCATTCGAAACGATGGCTTTGGCGGGAACGCAAAAAGATACAGGAGCAGCGGAGGTTATTTGGCAACAAAAAGAACAAGAAGAACAACAATTTGTGACTGATTATATTGTTTCCAAATTAAAGGCAGTCAGTGCCGAAATTCAAGTTTCGGAGGCATACAGCGTCAAAGCAGGAAGTCTTTGGCATATTAAAACGGATATTTCGGGCGAGTTTGGACAAGAGTTGGATTTGAAAAAAGCGATTCAGTTATTGCATCCCACTCCCGCGGTTTGTGGCGTCCCCAAAGCAATTTCGAAAGCTTTTATTGTAGCCAATGAAAATTACAATCGTAGTTTTTATACTGGTTTTTTAGGCGAATTGAATCGGAATTTTGCATCGGATTTGTTTGTAAATTTGCGCTGTATGCAAATTGAAAACAACGAGGCGCATTTGTATATGGGGTGTGGGATTACGAAAGACAGCATTCCTGAAAAAGAATGGAAGGAAAGCGTGAATAAGTCCATGACGATGAAACGAATACTATAGAATTACAAAAAACAATTGCAATATCAATATCAATAAAAATATCAAAATAAAACTAAGATGAAATTAGATATACTGGCTTTTGGAGCACATCCAGACGATGTCGAATTGGGTTGCGCAGGGACTATTTTGAAAGAAATTGCTTTGGGCAAAACAGTGGGAATTGTCGATTTGACTCGTGGCGAATTAGGGACTCGAGGCTCAGCTGATTTGCGTGACCAAGAAGCAGCTGCTTCAGCTCAAATCTTGGGTGTTGCAGTGCGTGAAAATCTTCGTTTTCGAGATGGTTTTTTTGCGAATGATGAGGCACACCAATTGGAAGTAATCAAAATGATTCGCAAATACCAACCAGAGATTGTGTTGTGCAACGCCATTGAAGACCGACATATTGACCATGGCAAAGGAAGTCAATTGGTTTCGGATGCCTGTTTTTTATCGGGATTGATGAAAATTGAAACGCAATTAGATGGACAGACTCAACAAGCGTGGCGACCTAAACTAGTGTACCATTACATTCAATGGAACGATATTAAACCGGATTTTGTGGTGGATATTACGGGTTTTACCGATACAAAAGTGGCCGCTATTTTAGCCTATCGGTCTCAATTTTATGACCCTAATTCTACAGAACCCGAATCGCCTATAACGAGTAAAAACTTTTTGGAAAGCCTAAATTACCGTTCCAGAGATTTTGGCCGCTTGGTTGGAGTAGAGCATGCTGAAGGTTTTACGGTAGAAAGGTATTTGGCTGTCAATAGCTTAGGGGATTTGATTTAAAATTGGCATATTTTTTTTATCATTTTCTTTGCGAAAGTGAACATTTGTTCTATATTTGCACCCGTTATACAAATGGTGGTTGTAGCTCAGCTGGTTAGAGCATCGGTTTGTGGTGCCGAGGGTCGTGGGTTCGAACCCCATCATCCACCCAAAAGGCAAAAGCCTCGAAGCAATTCGAGGCTTTTTTTGTGGCTATAATTCAAAAATGCTATAAAGTATTTAGTTTATCATTAAAGGTTTAAACGATATTCAATTGTGCTTTCTAATATTTCTGATGGTTTTTTTGAAATAAAATCAAGATCAATATTTTCATAAGGCTCTAAACTTTTTGCAATTTCAGCAACTCTATCCAATCTTTTATTTATTGCAGAATGTCTTTTTAATTCTTCAATTCCTTTTACTATTGAATTAATTTCCAAGCACTTTGAAATATAATCTTGCTTAATTTTGGAGATACAACAATCACAATATTTTTTATTTGTAAATTCAAGCGTAGAGTATTGAAAACTTTCATTGCAGAAGTTGCATCTTGTTTCAATTAAACTTTTTTGATATTCTAATTCTTTTTTCCTTTTTTCTTTCTCTTCAGAAGCAATTTTAGCACCTAATGAAGCACCAGCTATTGTTCCTAATCCACCAAAAATAATTACTTGAATGGTTTGTTTTGTTGCAAGTTCTGATTTTTTAGTATACATAGTATCAAATATGAATCCGAAAATTACACCAAAAAAAAGTCCGATAACTCCGCCTAAAATTAGATATATAAAATGTTTCATTTTAGTATTTAAAATAGTTTATCAGAATCGTTTTCAATTTATTTTTTTAGAGGAGTAAAAGATTTTAAATATCCATTTACTATAGGTAGTTCAATTTTTGAAAATTCATTTTCAAAAGATACCCCGCTCTCAAATTTAGCAGTATTAAATTTTATGAAATATTTATTGTTTTCTTGAAGATTTTCAAGTTGTGAATTTTTAATAATACAAGTTACTTTTACAAAATATTTTTCGTCTTCATATATAAAATTCCCATAAACTTTTCCATTGTTCATAGCGGTTGCCATCAATTCAAATGGTAAATCATTATATAGTCCTTTTTTATCAATTAAAGGCAACATTTGATTTGTACATGAAGCTTCATATTTTTCCTTTAGCACTGTGTTTTTTTCTATATTACTCTTATTAATTTTCACAAAACTATCAATAAGTTTTAATGATTGATATATTTCTTCGGGTTTCTTAATAGTTATTGTTGAATATTGATTTGTTGTTTGTTTTTTATTTTCACAGCTACTAATTGTACATATTGTGAATACTATAAAAAAATAAATGCCGATTTGTCTCATAATTTTAGTTTTTTAATGATTTATTTCTATTAAAATATTTTATTGTAATTTATTAAAATTTCAATAAAACTCTACATATAGAGGTTTTTAATAAAAGTTTAAAGTGTTTTTAATTTCTGTAATGGAATTTTATTTGGAATCTATTGCAGTTACAGGGCATTACAAACATAAGAAATTTTTTATTATATTTTAAAATGAAAAGATTTAATTGTTTGGTGTTATATAAAATAACTAAGTTTATACTAGTTAATTTTATACTAACATGAATCCAATACTCACTCCTAGTCAATTAATCAATGCGGTGCAGTCCAACGCAATCGTGTTGGTAGATGCGACCAATAGCCCTACGGCTTACCAGAATTACCAACAATCCCATTTAAAAGGCGCTTTGTTTGTGGATGTGAATACTCAATTGGCCGATATCAAAAAAGATGTTTCCTTAGGCGGTCGTCATCCATTGCCAACGGCGGAACAGTTTTCTAAAACTCTAACCGACTTAGGCATCACACCCGAAACTTGGGTGGTGGTGTATGATGATAAAAATGGTGCCAATGCTGCAGCACGTTTTTGGTGGATGTTACGCGCTATTGGTCATGACAAAGTACAAGTCTTGAGTGGTGGCATTCAAGCGGCGATTCAGGCTGGGTTTCCAACAAGTTCTGCAGTTGAAGTTGCCAATCAGGTCGAATCGTATCCTGTTCAATATTGGCAATGGTCTACAATTGACTTGCAAGGAATGGATGATATGATACAAAAAGAACAATTTGTAGTGATTGATGTACGTGAATCAGCCCGCTTTAAAGGAGAAACAGAACCAATTGATTGGGTTGCGGGTCATATTCCAGGTGCGACGAATATTCCGTTTACGGCTAATTTAGACGCCGAAGGTTTCTTTTTGTCCCCTGACGAATTGAAAACGAAGTATCAAAAAGCGTTTGAAAATACTCCAGCAGAGAATAGAGTAGTGCATTGTGGTTCGGGAGTTACGGCTTGTCATACACTTTTAGCACTAGCTGTCGCTGATTTACCACTACCTAAATTGTATGTGGGTTCTTGGAGCGAATGGTCCAGAAACAATAGAAAGATTGGTATTGAGAAATAAAAAAGAGGGGGTCTAAAAAGCCTTATTCTTGTCAAACTGAACTTGTTTCAGTTTCTATAAATAATTAATTTGATACTATTTATAGATTCCGAAATGAATTCGGAATGACAAATTTTGTGTTTTTAGACTCCCTCAGTTTTCAACAAGATTATTTTATTTTTTATCCACGACAATTCGGTCTTTTCTATTGGCTAATTCCCAAGCCGTTACAAAGGCCAATTGCGCTCTTTTTGCTAAGGCATCGTATTCAATTTTGTCTGGTTCGTCTGTTTTTTTGTGGTAATCCGCATGCACACCATTAAAGAAAAATATAGAAGGGACTCCGTGTTTTGCAAAGTTATAATGGTCAGAACGTTCGTAAAAATGATTTGGATCTTTAGGGTCGTTAAAACGGTAATCTAAATCCAGTCCTACATATTTTTGATTCATAATAGAACTAACAAAATCCAATTCAGAAGACAAGCGATTGGCTCCAATAACATACACATAATTGTTTGTGTTGGGATGGATTTCGTCACGACGTCCAATCATATCAATATTCACATCAGCTACGGTATTTTCTAATGGGAATAATGGATTTTCAGAGTAGAAACGAGAACCATGTAAACCGTGTTCTTCTCCAGTTACATGTAGAAAAAGAATCGAACGTTTGGGTCCGTGTCCTTCTTTTTTAGCGATTTGGAAGGCTTGCGCCAATTCTAACAAGGCAGAAGTTCCAGACCCATCGTCATCAGCACCATTATACACTTCGCCATCTTTGGTTCCCACGTGGTCGTAATGGGCAGAAATCACGACAATTTCATTTGGTTTTTCAGAGCCTTCGATGAACGCCCAGATATTTTCAGAATCACCTAGATTTCCACCGTATTTTTTATTCAAATAGGCAGCTGGTATCGGTTGGTAATAGCTGTTAGTTCCTTTTGGAAACGAAACTTGATTATTTTGGTATTGGCTAATCAAATAACGACCTGCTTTTTTCTGACCAGCAGAACCCGTTTCACGTCCTTCCATGGAATCGGCAGCGATGATGTAAAGGTGTTTTTTTAACTCTTCTGTCGTGATGGTTTTCATGTATTTGGTTGGGTCTATATTTTTATTGGTTGAGACCAAAGCACCGTTTTTACAAGAAGTTCCTAATGCGATTAGGGAAAGAAAAAGTAGTTTTTTCATTTTTTAATATATTGTAGGTTATTGAATCAATTTATTTTTGTAATACTTCGTTTAAGAATAATTTCATGTGTTCAAAAGAGCGTTGTGCGGCTTTTTCGTTGTAAGCAGCTCCTTTAGAATTGTCGTTTCCAGCAGCGGGATCAGTGAAAGAATGCACTGCATTGGCATAATAAATCATTTCCCAATCGGCTTTGGCATCACGCATTTCTTGTTGGAAAGCGGCAATTTCTTCCTTTGAAACAAAAGGGTCATCGGCTCCATGACAGGCTAAAACCTTAGTGTTAATTGGAGTAACAGCACGGTTAGCATCTTTGCCTAAACCGCCGTGAAAGGATACCACACCTTTTACCTTTAAATGATCTCTAGCCGCTTCTAAAGCACCTGTTCCACCAAAGCAAAAACCAATTACAGCAATGTTATCCGGATTAGCTCCCGATTGGATTAATTGTTCCAATGCCAATTCGATACGTTTTTGGTACAAATCGGTATTCTGTTTATAAAACCCTGCCATTTTACCAGCATCAGCGGTAGTTTGCGGATAATTTCCTTCGCCATAAATATCAGCTACGAAAGCATAATAGCCTAATTTGGATAAATTTTCAGCAGTAGTTTTGGCATGTGCATCAATTCCTTTCCAAGCAGGAAGCACTAAGATTCCTGGTTTTTGTGCGCTTGATTTACTCGGTTTGATGGCTAAACCATTCAAAATTTGGTTTCCGTCTTTGTATTGAACGGGTTGTAATTGAGCAAATAAACCAGTTGTAAAAAGGACGGCTCCAAATAGCACGTATTTGATATTTCTCATGTGAATTTGTTTTGGTATAAATGTAAAAGATTTTAGTGAATTACAAACTACTATTTTAGTTTTAAGCTAAAATGTAGATTTAACTTCCTTTTATGGGTTGGATTGACTAAGTTTGTTCTTCAATTGAACCGCTAAAAAAAACTTGTTATGAGTCAGGATACTGCTAATTTATCTGCTACATCAGAAGCATTAATTGCCAAAGAAAATCAATACGGAGCGCATAATTATCATCCGCTGCCAGTCGTTTTAGAAAGAGGAGAAGGAGTGTATGTTTGGGACGTAGATGGGAAACAATACTATGATTTTTTGTCGGCCTATTCTGCCGTGAATCAAGGGCATTGTCATCCAAAGATTGTCAATGCTATGGTACAACAAGCGCAAAAATTGACCTTGACCTCTAGAGCTTTTTTTAACGACCAATTGGGGCCGTATGAAGAATATGTCACCAATTATTTTGGTTTTGACAAAGTCTTACCCATGAACACAGGAGCAGAGGCGGTAGAAACGGCTTTGAAATTGTGCAGAAAATGGGCTTATGAAGTAAAAGGTATTCCTGAAAATGAAGCTCAAATTATTGTTTGTGAGAACAATTTTCATGGAAGAACGACTACTATTATTTCGTTTTCTAATGATGAATCGGCGCGTAAGAATTTTGGTCCGTTCACCAATGGATTTATCAAAATTCCGTACGATGACATCGATGCTTTGGCGAAAGCCTTGGCTTCGTCCAAAACCATAGCTGGTTTCTTGGTAGAGCCGATTCAAGGCGAGGCAGGTGTGTATGTGCCTAGCGAAGGGTATTTGGCACAAGCCAAAGAATTGTGTGAGTCGAACAATGTTTTGTTTATTGCCGATGAGGTACAAACTGGAATTGCCCGTACAGGCCGTTTGTTAGCGACTTGCGGCAATTGCGAATGTAAAAAAGGCTGTGAAAAGAAACCTGAAGTAAAACCCGATATTTTGATTTTGGGCAAAGCACTTTCAGGTGGCGTTTTTCCTGTTTCGGCGGTATTGGCCAATGATGCTATTATGAATGTTATTCAGCCAGGACAACACGGTTCAACTTTTGGAGGAAATCCTATTGCTGCAGCGGTGGCGGTAGCTGCTTTGGAAGTCATTAAAGAAGAAAATTTAGCACAAAACGCGGCGTATTTAGGCGAAGTATTCCGTCAGGGATTGAAAGAAATCGCGTCTCGAAATTCGTTGATTCAATTAGTTAGAGGAAAAGGATTGCTCAATGCGATTGTAATTGACAGCGAGGAGGATTCCGATTTAGCTTGGGATATTTGCTTGAAATTTAGAGACAATGGTTTGTTAGCCAAGCCGACTCACGGCAACAAAATTCGTTTAGCGCCACCTTTGGTAATCACCGAAAGTCAAATTCACGAATGTTTAGGAATTATCGAGCGTTCGTTGAATGAGTTTAGATAAAACAATAAACCCCAAAAACCAATGTGTTCTTGGGGTTTCTTTTTTATGAATTGACTTAGTTTAATAATCAGAATAGTCTGTTGGGTACAAGAACAAAATATCGATATGGGAAATGGTATTTTTGTATTTGTCCATAGCAATTAAGGCTTTCCACTCAGGAGAATCGACAAAAGATTTCCAATGTGCGTCTCTACTTTCTTGATTAGCAAACGTAGTCAAATACATTAAATTCGGCATTTTGCCTCCTGAAAGTACTTCGCCATAAAACACGGCATTGAATTGCAAGCGCTTGAATAATTTGATTTCGCCTCCAGCGTTAAACATATCGACTTTTCTACGATAAATAGCCTCAGTTGCTGATTCGTAACTGCGCAATTCATACACACGATTTGCTCTCGGACTGTCTAATTCTGGCAGTGTCAAAAACGGATGATCAGTAAAGGCTTGTAAAAGCACTGATTCAATACGTACATACGGCGCCTGATTGTAAGTGGCATTCAAATACGGCGCACCTACTTCCAGATAGTATTGGTCTTTGGCTAATTTTTCTTCTAATTGTAAAAACTGCTTGCTAGAGGCAAACGGAATTACTACGACAATTTTCTTAATAGAATCGGCGGCAAATGTTTTAGGCTTAAAAACACCGACTGCTTTTATTCCTATTTTTTTCAAAGCAGGTAAATAGGCATCTTTTAAAAAATTCTCGGTTACAGTTAACTGCGCCTCTGATCTTAGGTTGTAGGTTTTTATTTGGTAGTATTCTCTCTTTTGTGCGGTACTCGTAGCGCTGATGGCAATTAGAGCAAAACAAAAAAGTAGCGTTTTTATGGTTTTCATAGCGGTTGGTATTTCTTGCTAAAGTAAGGAATTGTTTTGGAGTTTGCTACTAAAGAATTTAGTTCCAGTCAAATTCAGTAGTTCAAAAGTTTTTCCACTTGCTAGCGTGCGAATCCCTTCGCGTATCCTAATACCACACTACGTCTGTTTATTTTCTTTGAATTTTATTTTTATTCTATTTGAATCAAAATCAAAGCACTATACAGAATTGATGAAAACCACGCGAAAGGATTGACTTCGTCGAATTTCATTTTGCGCACGCGGTGGTTGTTACTAAATTAAACCCAAAATTTGCAATCTTGCCCAACGGCTGTTAATTGCAGGTTTTACTTAATTAATGTTCTATTAATAATATTTTACTGATTTCAAGATTGTTGTGGCATTCAATTTCTTAATTACCTCGACTCCGTAGTTATTATTTGTAAAAAAATCATCTGGCATTATTTTAGAATCTAAATTGATGTTAAGCAAAACTACATTAGAAAACTCTATATTATTTACAACTTCTTTGTATCTTCCAATAACCTGATTTTCCATGATAATATTTTTGGCTTTTTCAGTAATTGTGAAAGTATAATTTACACTAGGATAGTTCAAATGAATTTTGTTTTTTGAGAATTTTATAACTTTTTTATAAAAAAAGTTTGAATAACGTTCTTTTAAAATATTTTTAAAGATTTTTTTGGTCAATTCATCATTTCTTTCAATTCTATAATTTGTTTCGTTCTTTTCCGCATCATATTCGCCAATAAACTTTTGATTTGTATGATATAAGATGCCGCAAAGTTTTTTGATATTTGATCCCTTTAAATGTTTTAACGGAATAAAAGAATTATAATTTTTATTCTCAATTAACTCATTTACAGTGGTGAATTTAATTTCTGGGAAGTCTAACTTTATCAATAAACTATCAGCGTAAATTCCATTTTCATCAATGAAATAATTTGACTTTGTTTCGTAGACAAAATTAATTTTTTTATAATTAATTGGTTTTTCTTCAATCTGAGAAAACATTTCGATTGTAACGAAAACAAAGCACAATGTAAGTATTTTATTCATTTTTTAATTATTAATGCTTTTTTCAATAAACTTTCAGTTAACTTATATATCTGAAAATTATCAGGTTTATCTTTTTTCAAAAATAAATAATAAATAGTACAAATCATCAAATGGGCTTTTTTATTAGATATTAATTCACTTTAAAAATGTCATCTTGTCAGCCATTTTTACGTCAGTTGGGCTGAAAACTGACAATTTCTATACTGTCAGGGACTTGGCACAAAGATTGAAATAGGGACTTCGAGTGATTAAAATGAATATCAAACTAAATTAAATATAATCAAAATGGGTAAAATCATCGGAATTGATTTAGGTACAACCAACTCTTGTGTTTCTGTAATGGAAGGTAACGAGGCAGTAGTTATCCCTAATGCGGAAGGAAAAAGAACAACTCCTTCTATCATCGCTTTTGTAGAAGGCGGAGAAATTAAAGTAGGAGATCCTGCAAAAAGACAAGCGGTAACAAATCCTACCAAAACGATTGCTTCTATCAAACGTTTTATGGGACATTCTTTTTCTGAAGTTTCGGCTGAAGCAAAAAGAGTTCCTTATTCAGTAGTAAAAGGAGACAACAATACACCACGTGTGGATATTGATGGTCGTCTATACACTGCACAAGAATTGTCAGCTATGACACTTCAAAAAATGAAAAAAACAGCGGAAGACTATTTAGGTCAAACCGTTACTGAAGCAGTTATTACTGTTCCAGCTTACTTTAACGATGCGCAACGTCAAGCTACTAAAGAAGCAGGTGAAATTGCTGGTTTAAAAGTAATGCGTATTATCAACGAACCAACTGCTGCTGCATTAGCATACGGTTTAGATAAAAAAGGGACAGACCAAAAAATTGCAGTTTACGATTTAGGTGGAGGTACATTCGATATCTCTGTATTGGAATTAGGAGACGGTGTATTTGAAGTATTGTCTACTAATGGAGATACACACTTAGGTGGAGATGACTTTGACCAAACCATCATTGACTGGTTGGCAGATGAATTCAAAGCAGAAGAAGGAATTGACTTGCGTTTGGACCCAATGTCATTGCAACGTATCAAAGAAGCAGCTGAGAAAGCGAAGATTGAGTTGTCATCTTCAGCAGAAACTGAAATCAACTTGCCTTATGTAACTGCTACAGCTTCAGGACCTAAACACTTAGTAAAAAAATTAACAAGAGCTAAATTTGAGCAATTGTCTGATACTTTAGTAAAACGTTCTATGGAACCAGTTGCTAAAGCATTGAAAGATGCAGGTTTATCTACATCTGATATTGACGAAGTAATCTTTGTAGGAGGTTCTACTCGTATGCCAAGAATTGCTGACGAAGTAGAAAAATTCTTCGGTAAAAAAGCGTCTAAAGGTGTTAACCCTGATGAGGTAGTAGCTATTGGAGCTGCAATCCAAGGTGGAGTTTTATCTGGAGATGTAAAAGATGTATTGTTACTTGACGTAACACCTCTTTCTTTAGGTATCGAAACTATGGGTGGTGTAATGACTACATTGATTGAGTCGAACACAACAATCCCAACTAAAAAATCACAAGTATTCTCTACTGCTGCTGATTCTCAACCATCTGTTGAAATCCACGTATTGCAAGGAGCTAGAGCAATGGCTGCTGATAATAAAACAATTGGTCGTTTCCACTTAGATGGTATTCCACCAGCACCAAGAGGAGTTCCTCAAATTGAAGTAACTTTTGATATTGATGCTAATGGTATCATCAAAGTTTCGGCTACTGATAAAGGAACTGGAAAATCGCACGACATTCGTATCGAAGCTTCTTCTGGATTAACAGCTGAAGAAATCGAGAAAATGAAAAAAGATGCTGAAGCAAATGCGGATGCAGATAAAGCGGCGAGAGAAAAAGCTGAAAAATTGAACGAAGCTGACGGAATGATCTTCCAAACGGAAAGTCAATTGAAAGAATTAGGTGATAAATTATCTGATGACAACAAAGTGGCTATCGAGTATGCTTTAACTGAATTGAGAATGGCACACCAATCTCAAGATATCGCAGCGATTCAAACGGCTTTGGACAACATCAATGCAGCTTGGAAAAAAGCTACAGAAGCGATGTATGCTCAAGGAGAACAAGGTCAAGCGGATGCACAACCTCAAGGGGATGCGCAATCAGGAGACAATGTGGAAGACGTTGACTTCGAAGAAGTGAAATAATAACTATTTCATTTATATAAACAAAAAACCGAGCTAGCAATAGCTCGGTTTTTTTATGGTATTTCATCCGACTTATGAGAGTCGGATTTTTTATTTTGGGTCTAAAGCTTTGTCAATTCGCGCTACTAAATCCAATAAGTGTAATTTACTTAATCGGTCAGTAGATCGAGATGCTGCCGCTTTTACATTTGATTTTAAACTTACTAATTGGCCTCTAGCAATAGAAGGCAAATCGGTTTGGTTCAAATTAACTGTTCTCGTGTTAAAACCATAAGTAACTCCCACAGGTACTGAACGTACAGTGGCATTTCCTGGGTTTAATAATCCAGTTACTTTATCGATAAAAACTTTTTGAAGATTTCTTCTGTAGATATCAATTGGTGCATTTGATTTTAATTCGGCAAAAATTCCATTACGCAAGTCGGTCATTAATTCATCAACAGAATAGTTGTTTTTATTAATAGACGAACCTTCGAACAAACGAACCATTCGGTCTCCAGCTAATACATTACTCAAGGTAGATTCTTGCATTGCTTTGATGGCTTCCACACCATTGTCTGGGTTGATTTTTGCCAATACACTTTGGTTCATTAACCATTTTGGCGTAGCAAATAATTGTGTATTTAAGAAACTAACTGCTTCTTTTTGAATACTTCTTGGGACTACTTCAAATTGGTTACCACCCATATCATAGGTTTTAGGCGAATCATAAATTCCTCCTACGTTTTTAGTAACATGCCCTAAATAACGTCTGAACTGTCCTGTAAGTGCGGTGTACAATTCATCTAATTCAGCATAACTTTCTCCTTTTTCTTTACTCCATTCCAATAGGTTTGGAAGAATACGTTTTAGGTTTTTAATTCCGTAAGTCGATGCTTTCATTGCATTGTCTCCGATATCTTCTGTTTGGTATCGTGGGTCGTATGGGCTAGTTTCTGTACCAAACCAAAGACGACGATTTTTATACGCTTCTTTAGTCATTTCGTTCAAAGTAGCTTTTTCCTCTTTTTCAGTTTTGGCGTCGTCAAAATAAGAATACCCCCATTTAATAGCCCATTTGTCATAATCTCCAATTCTTGGGAACAAATGTTTTACGCCGTCTTCAGGTTGTGCTACATAATTGAAACGGGCGTAGTCCATGATAGAAGAAGTATGTCCGTTCTTTTCTTGGAAGGCGGCATCTCTCAATTTTTCGACTGGCGTAGCTGAACTAGCTCCCATGTTGTGACGTAATCCTAAGGTATGACCAACTTCATGAGAAGATACAAAACGAATTAATTCGCCCATTAAGTTGTCGTCAAATTGTTTTTTTCTGGCAGCAGGATCTACAGCAGCAGTCTGAATTAAGTACCAATTGCGTAACAAACTCATAATATTATGGTACCAACCAATGTGGCTTTCCAAAATCTCACCTGTTCTTGGATCATGAACATTTGGACCATATGCATTTTGAATTTCGGCAGCAAAATAGCGCAATACAGAGAAACGCGCATCTTCTAAACTCATCGTAGGATCATTTTCTGGCCAATATTCGCCACGAATCGCATTTTTCCAACCTGCATTTTCAAAGGCTACTTGCCAATCATCGATACCTTGTTTGATGTATTTTTTCCATTTGTCAGGTGTAGCAGGGTCAATGTAATACACAATAGGTTTAGCAGGTTCGATTAACTCACCTCTTTTTTGCTTGGCAGCATCTTCTTTTGATTTAGGTTCTAAACGCCATCTGACAGCAAAAACTTCAGTATCTGATTTGTGTGATTCTTCTTCAAAAACACCATATTGATTGGCAAAATACCCTACACGCGCATCAAATGTTCTTTTGCGCATTGGATTTTTTGGTAAAGCAATCATGGATGTATTTAGTTCTACAGTCAAAAATCCTGAATCCAAACCAGCAGGTAAGTTGGTGCCAATTTTAGGCATTGGGTTTAGAGATAATAAATTGGGTACTGTAGAAAAAGTTTTTACCGTTCTGATTTCCGTATTGATAGGGAAACTGCTGATTTTTTGAATAAATGATTTCTCTTTTTGGAATGCCTGAATACTTAATGTTTGTTTTTTTACAGGATCTAATGAAAACGTTTGTACATCAGCATCAAAAGTAGGGGTCATATCGATAACGTATGACGCTTCTTTACCATCCTCTCCTTTTTTTATGGCTAAAATATCGTAGTTTCCAATAATAGGATTCGTAGATGAATTTTTCACCGCTTGGGCTAATGGCTTGTCTCCATCAGGCGACATGATTACATAACTGATAGAACGTAATAACAAAGTATTATTTAATCCTTTTTCAAATTGAATTACTTGTCGGTTGACTTCTTCACCACCAAAAATTCCACCTCCAGCAGGAGTTTTTGAAAATCTAGTAATGGTCATGATTTCAGTGTCTAATAAAGTCGCTGGGATTTCAAAAAGGTATTTAGAATCCATTTTGTGGATGTCAATAAGCCCTTTTTGAGTAACCGCTGTGGTGTCAATTACTTTATTATACGGTTTTGGTCCTTTTTTTGCGTCAGTTTTAGGGGTTTCTGTAGCTGCAACAGCAGGTTTTACAGCATCTTTCTTTTTTTTGTTTTGACTCAATGCTCCTTGACTAAAGCAGACAAGAAAACTCGCAACAATTAAACTTGATTTTAGTTTTACCATTTAATTCCTCTTTTTTAAATTAATACTAAGTTATTGGTAGAATAAGGCAATAGTTATTCGTAAACTTACTACGAATATTCAAATCTATTGATATATTTTTAAAATAATAGTATAAATGGGTGGTTTTGTTTCAATATTATCAAAAGGAACCCAATATTATTTTTTTCATAAATATGATTAATCTCATGTAGTTAGAGTTAATTTCTACCTATTTTTGTGATGGCTTTAATACTATTAGTTATACTATTAGATACTGTAAAATGGAATTTGTTTATGAGAAAAATTAGATACAAAAAAGGACGAAAAGTACAGCCTTTGCATTTGGAATATACAGGGATTCATAAAAGTAATGAATCAGAAATGCAATTGTTTGTATACGATGATTTGAACTTGACAGAATTTGAAAAAATAAAAGTAGCTGATTTTACTAAAAGCATTGATCCTCAAAAAACAAATTGGCTTAACCTTCACGGACTTAATAATATTGAGTTAGTTAAAGCAATTGGAGATTATTTTGAAATTGATAATTTCATGTTGGCCGATATTTTGAACACGACCAAACGTACTAAATTAGAAGAACAACAAGAGGTATTGTTTTTTAACATCAAATCCCTATTACCCACAGAACATTCAGATAATATTCAAGTAGAGCAAATTAGTTTTTTGATTAAAGATGGTGTTTTGCTGTCGTTTCAAGAAAAACGAAGTGATTTCTTTACTCATATTAGGGAGCGTATTCGTACCCACTCGGGAATAGTGCGAACTAAAAAAGCCGATTATTTATTGTACATTTTATTAGATGCTGTGATGGAAAATTTCTACATCACTTTGGAACATGAAGAAGATAAAGTAGAAGAATTAATTAATTTATCCAAAAATAGTGACAACCCCACGATTCTTGAACGAATTGAAAAACATCGCGACAATTTGAATTTTTTAAAACGTTCTATTATTCCGTTGCGGGATTCATTGTATGATATCAAAAGCATAAAAGACGACAATGTATTCAATGTAATTGAAAATGAAAACTTTAGTTTTTTCGCCCGATTGCATCAAAAAAGCTTAGAACTTTTGGAACAAATTGAATTGGATATGGGATCTCTTGAAAGTGCATCTAATTTTTTCTTTTCGTTCCAAACACATAAGATGAACGAAATCATGAAAACCTTGACTATTGTGTCTGCAATTTTTATTCCGTTGACATTTATTGTAGGAGTGTACGGAATGAACTTTGAATACATGCCTGAGTTAAAATATCCAAACGGTTATTATACAATAGTAGGAATCATGATTTTTATAGGCATAGCGATGTTGTTTTATTTCAAAAAAAGGAGATGGTTTTAATTTGTTTACCAATTAAAAAGAAAAAGAATGAGTAAATCCATATATATTGCTACTAGTGAGCCCAGCAGTGGAAAATCAATAGTCACTTTAGGACTAATGAGTATGCTAATTGGTAAAACAGCCAAAGTAGGTTATTTTAGACCTATTATCGAAGATATTGAAGAAGGCGGATTTGACAATCACATTGAAACGGTGATTACTCATTTTGGTTTGGATATTGAATTTGAAGATGCTTATGCTATTACAAAAAGTAAACTGATCAAGAAGAAAAACAAAGGCAAATTAGGAGATGTCATTGATTTAATTATTGAGAAATACAAACGTCTTGAAGAACGATTTGATTTTGTATTGGTAGAAGGAACCAGTTTTACAGGTGAAGGAACGGCTATTGAGTTGGATATAAATGTTTTAATTGCTAAAAATTTAGGGATTCCAACGGTAATTGTAGGCTCGGGAGTAGGTAAAACTTTAGAGGAGTTAATTGACAGTTTACACCTTGTTTACGATTCGTTCAAAATAAAAGAGGTTGAGGTATTGGCCATTTTTGCCAATAAAGTGCAAGCCGAAAATATTGAATTAGTTGCCACAAGTCTTAAAAAGAACCTTCCTGAAACTATTTTAATTAATGCAATTCCGGTGATTTCAAGTTTAAATCATCCCACTGTTCAAGAAATTGTGATTGATTTGGATGCCAAAGTTTTATTTGGGGAAGGCTATTTGAATAATCAAACTAGTAATTTTAGTGTAGGAGCGATGCAATTGTGCAATTACTTGTTGCACCTTAAAGAAGATAGTTTAGTTATTACTCCAGGAGACCGAGCCGATATTATCTTAGGCGTTTTACAAGCCAATGAATCGGTTAATTATCCTACGATAGCAGGTATTGTTTTAACAGGAAACATTTTGCCTGAGCCTAGTATTTTGAAGCTGATTGAAGGACTTTCGCCAGTAGTTCCCATTATTTCTGTAGAAGAAGGAACGTATTATATTACCAATAGAATAGGCGCTATTAAATCTAAAATTTATGCCAATAACAAACAAAAAATAGCCACCTCAATTACTACGTTTGAAAAATACGTTGATGTAGAGAATTTGGCTCAAAAGTTAATCACTTTTAAAGCCGAGGGTATGACACCAAAAATGTTCCAATACAATTTAGTTAAACGTGCCAAAATGCACCGAAAACATATTGTGTTGCCCGAAGGTAGTGATGAGCGAATTATCATTGCAGCCGCTCGACTTTTAGCTATGGATGTAGTGGATATTTCGATTATTGGCAACAAAAAACAAATTGAAAATAAAGTCGCCGAATTAGGTTTGGACTTTGATTTTTCCAAAGTGCAAATCATCAATCCAATTGAATCGGAACATTATGACGATTATGTCAATACCTACTATGAATTGAGAAAAGCAAAGAACGTTTCTATGGCTATGGCCAAAGATTTGTTAGAGGATGTGTCGTATTTTGGAACGATGATGGTGTACAAAGGACATGCTGACGGAATGGTTTCGGGAGCGGCTCATACGACGCAACATACCATTTTACCTGCTTTACAGTTTATTAAAACAAAACCCAATTGTTCGGTAGTTTCGTCGGTGTTTTTTATGTGTTTGGAGGACCGTGTTTCGGTTTTTGGAGATTGTGCGATTAATCCGAATCCAACAGCGGAGCAATTGGCTGAGATTGCAATTTCTTCTGCCGACTCGAGTTTGGCTTTTGGTATCGAACCTAAAGTAGCGATGCTTTCTTATTCGTCAGGAACTTCTGGAAAAGGAGATGAGGTGGATAAGGTTCGCAAAGCAACTGAAATAGTGAAAGCACAACGTCCCGATTTAAAAATCGAAGGTCCAATTCAATACGATGCGGCCGTAGATTTGGAAGTGGGACAAAGTAAAATGCCTAATTCCGAAGTCGCTGGTCGTGCTAGCGTATTGATTTTTCCGGATTTGAATACAGGAAATAATACCTACAAAGCGGTTCAAAGAGAAACAGGCGCTTTGGCTATTGGCCCAATGCTGCAAGGTTTAAATAAACCAGTGAACGATTTAAGTCGTGGTTGTACCATTGATGATATTATCAATACAGTAGTCATCACGGCAATTCAAGCACAAGGTTTGTAATTAAAAATAATAATTCAACAGAATGAAAATAGTAATATTAAATTCAGGTAGCTCATCTATTAAATACCAATTGATTGAAATGCCTGCTCAAACCGTTGTTTGTAGCGGAATGATTGACCGAATTGGTTTGGACAACTCCAATTTGTCTTACACTACCGAAAATAATAAAATAGAAGAAATAGTAGCAATTCCCAATCATACCGTAGGTTTAGAAAAGATTGCTGCCTTATTGTTAGACGAAAAAGTGGGTGTTATTAAAAGCACTTCAGAGATTCAAGCCGTAGGACATCGAGTGGTTCATGGCGGAAGTGCTTTTTCGGATACAGTTGTAATTACAGCAGCGGTTAAAGATAAAATCAAACAACTTTTTGATTTAGCACCTTTACATAATCCTGCTAATTTAGAAGGAATTACTGTGGCTGAAACCATTTTTTCTGAAGCACAACAAGTAGCGGTTTTTGACACCGCGTTTCACCAAACTATTCCTGTGGTGGCGCATAAATATGCCATTCCGAATGCACTGTTGACCGAAAATAAAATTCGGGTGTATGGATTTCATGGTACCAGTCACAAATACGTTTCCGAAAAAGCCATTGCTTATTTGCAAGAAAACAATTGTGCGGCTTCAAAAATCATCACCATTCATTTGGGTAATGGATGCAGCATGACGGCGATTCAAGATGGGAAGAGTATTGACCATACTTTAGGTTTTGGGCCAATGAACGGACTCGTTATGGGAACCCGTAGCGGCGATATTGATCAATCGGTTATTTTTTATTTGGTGAATACTTTAGGATTTTCGTTGGATAAAGTGAATACACTTTTGCAAAAAGAAAGCGGAATGTTCGGTTTGACGGGGTATAGCGATTTAAGAGATATTGAAGCACAGGCTGAAAAAGGAGATGAAAATTGTCGTTTGGCTTTAGCAATGAATGCCTACCGAATCAAAAAATACATTGGTTCCTATGCTGCTGTTTTGAACGGACTGGATGCGATTGTCTTTACAGCAGGAATCGGAGAGAATTCGTCGTTGATTCGACAATTAGTTTGTACCGATATGGATTACTTCGGATTGGCATTGGATACCGAAAAAAATGAAATTCGTTCGAAGCAGCTTCGCGAAATTAATTTGGCAAATGCCAAAACTAAAATATTGGTAATTCCTACCAATGAAGAGTTGGAAATTGCAAATCAGGTGTATGATTCCTTACACTAAATCCAATAATAAAAACTAAAATAAACTATATTCGTTCTCTTAAAAAACTATAAAAATGAAACATATATTTTCTCTTTTTGTCTTGCTTTCTTTTGGATTCACCCAAGCACAAATGGTGAGTTCTCCATCAGGTAAAATTGCATTAACTTTTACTTTAACTGCTACTGGACAGCCTAGTTATGCGGTGAATTACAAAGCAAAAACAGTGGTGATGAAGAGCAATTTAGGAATTAAATTAAAAGATAAAACCGCATTGAATGCTGATTTTGAGATTCAAACTTCAAAAAACAACACGTTCAATGAATCGTGGAAACCCGTTTTAGGAGAACAAGCTTCGATAGTAAATCATTACAACGAATTGGTTGTGGGGTTAGTTCAAAAAGGAACAAATATAAAAGTAAATTTAGTTTTCAGAGCCTTTGATGAGGGAGTGGCTTTTCGCTATGACTTCCCAAAGCAAAAAGAATTGAATTATTTTATTATTGCTGATGAGGAAACGCAATTCAATTTGACCGAAAATAATAAAGTATTCTGGTTGCCGGGCGATTTTGATAGCAATGAATACGAATACAACGAAACCAAATTCTCTGAAATTGACAATTCTAAAATCAATATGAATAACGGAATTGGCGTTAAATCCATTCCTGGGAAATATACGGTACAAACGCCTTTGATGATGAAATCGCCATCGGGATTGTATCTGAATATTTTTGAAGCAGCGGTTGTCAACTATCCAGTGATGCACTTGAAAGCTGATGTAACCAATTACAAATTAAAATCTGAATTAGTTCCCAATGCCATTGGTGATAAAGCCTATTTGCAAACGCCTTGTGTATCGCCTTGGAGAACCATTATGATTAGCGATGATGCACGTGATATTGTGGGGTCTAAAATGATTTTGAACCTGAACGAACCTTCTAAAATTGAAGATACGTCTTGGATCAAACCAATGAAATATGTTGGAATTTGGTGGGAAATGCACGTCGGCAATTCGACTTGGGATTATGCAGGTTCGCAAAATGCTACTACTGATTTTGGGACAAAACTAGCATCCTCAGGGCGCCACGGAGCGACTACTGAAAATACCAAACGCTATATTGATTTTGCTGCCAAAAACGGCTTTGATGGCGTTTTGGTGGAAGGTTGGAACGAAGGATGGGAAGATTGGTCGGGCAACTGGAAAGAAGAAGTGTTTGACTTTGTGACTCCTTATCCTGATTTTGATATTGCCGCTATTTCGGCTTACGCCAAAGCGAAGAATGTAAAAATGATTATGCATCATGAAACTTCGGGTTCGGTGGCCAATTACGAAAGACGTTTGGATCGCGCTTTGGAAAACATGGTGAAATACAATTATCCTGCAGTTAAAACGGGATATGTAGGTAAGATTATTCCGCGTGGCGAATTCCATGACGGACAAACGATGGTGAATCATTTTAATTTTGTAGCAAGACGTGCTTCAGATTATAAATTGATGGTCAATTCTCACGAATCATCGCACCCAACAGGTTATGGGAGAACCTATCCCAATTATGTCGCAGCTGAGGCAGCGCGCGGAAATGAATTCAATGCGTGGAGCATTGGAAATCCGCCAATGCACGAAACGATTTTGCCGTTTACGCGTCAGTTGGGAGGGCCGATGGATTATACGCCAGGAATTTTTGAAATTAAAATGAGTCATTACGACAAGAATAAAACGGAGCAAGTGCATACCACTTTGGCAAAGCAATTGGCACTCTATGTGACGATGTATTCTCCAATTCAAATGGCTGCCGACTTACCAGAAAATTACGAAAAGTATCCGGATGCCTTTCAGTTTATCAAAGACGTAGCGGTAGATTGGGATGAAAGTGCCTATTTACAAGCCGAGCCAGGAGATTATTTGACTATTGCAAGAAAAGCGAAAGGAAAACAATCGTGGTTTTTAGGAGCCATTACGGATGAAAATGCAAGACAAACCGAAATCAAATTGGACTTCTTAACCAAAGGAAAAAAATACAAAGCCACTATTTATGAAGATGCTAAAGATGCTGATTGGAAAAAAAATCCGATAGCCTATCGCATACGAACTGTTGAAGTTACTGCCAATTCGAAAATTAAATTGAACTTGGCTCCAGGAGGTGGAACCGCTATTAGTTTTGAGCCGATAAACTAAAATTAGAAACCTGCAAGATTCATTTGCAGGTTTTTTTATATCCTTTTGTTAACCTAATTTAAAAAAGAATTCCGAAATTGCCCAATCTATAAATCAAAAAAAATGAGAAAATCAATACTAGCAGGATTAGTTTTCCTTAACGGAATAGCAATGGTAGCCCAATCCAAAGACAATCAAATGCTAAAAGATATTTATAAATCGGGTTTAACCAATGGAAAATGTTATTCCTGGTTAGAACATTTATCGAATAAAATTGGTGCTCGATTATCGGGTTCTGAAAATGCCGAAAAAGCCGTTCAATATACCAAAGCACAATTAGAAACTTTAGGATTAGACAAAGTGTATTTGCAAGAAGTAATGGTTCCAAAATGGGTTCGTGGCGAAAAAGAAAGTGCTTATATTTTAGACAATAAAACGAAAATAGCTGTGCCAATTGCTGCTTTGGGTGGTTCTATTGCTACTTCAAAGAATGGTTTAACTGCTGAGGTAATCGAAGTACAAGGTATTGAGGATTTAAAAATATTAGGAGAAAAAATCAAAGGAAAAATTGTGTTTTTCAATCGACCAATGGATCCTGTTAATATTGAAACATTTAAATCGTATGGAGGATGTGTGGATCAAAGATATGCTGGAGCTAAAGAAGCGGCTAAATTTGGAGCGGTAGGAACCATTGTCCGTTCGATGAATTTACGTTTAGATGATTTTCCGCATACGGGTGCACAAAGTTATGGCGATTTATCTCCGGCTGAATACATTCCGACAGCAGCGATTAGTACCAATGGTGCTGAATTATTGAGCAAAAAATTGAAAGCCAATCCTAGTTTACAGTTCTACTTTAAACAATCTTGTGTCCAAATGCCAGAGGCACTTTCGTATAACGTAATTGGAGAAATCAAAGGAAGCGAGCATCCAGAAAATATTATGGTTGTTGGCGGTCATTTAGATTCTTGGGATTTAGCGGATGGTTCTCATGATGATGGAGCAGGAGTGGTGCAAAGTATGGAAACGGTGCGTATTTTTAAACAGATTGGTTACAAGCCAAAGAATACGATACGAGTAGTATTGTTTATGAATGAAGAGAATGGAGGTAAAGGAGGAAAAAAATATGAGGAATTGGCACAAATCAATAAAGAAAATCACATATTCGCTTTAGAAAGCGACTCGGGTGGATTTAGCCCAAGAGGTTTTTCTATTGAGGCTGATGATGCTAATTTTGAACGAATTTTGTCTTGGAAAAACGTATTTGAACCGTATTTGATTCATAGTTTTGTGAAAGGACATGCAGGTGCCGATATTGGTCCTTTAAGCTCATTTAAAATGATTAAAGCAGGACTAAAACCCGACTCACAACGCTATTTTGATTATCATCATGCCTTGAATGACAAATTTGACGCTATCAATAAAAGAGAATTAGAATTAGGCGCAGCAACCATGGCTTCGCTATTGTACTTGATAGATCAAAACGGAATTATAAAATAAAAAAAGGCTTCGAAAGAAGCCTTTTTTAGTGGTATCAATTGAATTAGATTTTGAAGATTCCTCCAAAAGCAATGATTTTTTGAAAGAAAAAGAATTCTTGAGAAGCAGAATCAGTATTACTGAAAGTGGTTTTGATATCAGGCATATTAATATAGCCGCCTTTTAATTCTGTTTGGATATAAAAATGTTTAAAGAAAGTAACGTTTAAACCTGCTTTTATTGAGGTTCCATATCCAGAAACATGAAAATCGTCATGACGTTGTTTTCCTAAAAGCGTTGTATTTGTTTTTGGGTACAACATACCAATGCCCATTCCTTCAGTTAGACTTATTTGAATTTTATCAGTATTTTTGATATTGAACCATTCTGAAATATCATCATGTCTTGAAATCTCAGTGTTTACATAGTTTAGACCATCAGTATGTTCATACATTAAAAAACTTTCAGACATTACTGTTGGAGATTTAGAATAATTGCCACTAAATGGTAATCCAGAACCTATTGTTCCTGTAATATTTGCCGTCTGATTTTGGGTCATTACATATTTCATGTGGTCTACACCGATAGCAATACTATAATGATCATTGACAAAATACCCCATTCTAAAATTAGTTTGAGGTATAGTCATGCGTCCGGGATTGATGTAATCAATATGCCAGCCTTTAGGTTTGTCATGGGCTACCATATTTTGTATGGTAAAATTATAATTACTACCAGAGAAAGTAACATCAGATTTAGAATAGACTTCACGATTACCACCCCAAGAAACAAAGAATTTACCTTTGTTATGAGCGGTGTATTTGTCTTTATTTTTAATGGTTTCCTGTGAAAATACAGAAAGTGTGACTAACAGTAAAGCGCTAAATAAACTTAACTTTTTCAACGATCTAGGGTATTAAATTAAAATTGATTTACAGTTTTTCTAATAGCCACTAATTTAGTCATTAAGGCTTCAAAATAATCCAAATGTAGCATATTAGCTCCATCACTTTTAGCATTCGCAGGATCAAAATGAGTTTCAATAAATATTCCATCAACACCTACTGCAATTCCAGCTTTAGCAATGGTTTCAATCATATCAGGTCTTCCACCTGTTACACCTGCTGTTTGATTAGGTTGTTGCAATGAATGTGTTACATCAAGAACTGTGGTAGCGTAGTGTTGCATAGTAGGGATTCCTCTAAAATCAACAATCATGTCTTGATAACCAAACATAGTTCCTCTATCCGTTACCATTACGTTTTGATTATTGCAATCCAATACTTTTTGAACGGCATGTTTCATACTTTCTGGACTCATGAATTGTCCTTTTTTCAAGTTGACTGTCCTTCCTGTATTGGCCGCAGCCACAACTAAATCAGTTTGGCGAACTAAAAACGCAGGAATTTGCAATACATCAACATATTGTGCTGCCCTATCTGCATCTTCATTAGTATGGATGTCTGTAACGGTTGGTACACCAAAAGTTTCAGATACTTTACGAAGAATTTGTAATGCTTTTTCATCTCCAATTCCAGAGAAACTGTCGATTCGTGAACGATTAGCTTTCTTGAACGATCCTTTGAATACATAAGGGATCTCAAGTTTGTCGGTAATGCCAACTAACTTTTCAGCAATACGAAGTGCCATTTCTTCGCCTTCAATAGCGCAAGGTCCGGCAAGTAAAAAGAAGTTACCACTTTCAGTATATTTGATTTGTGGAATATGTTGTAGGTTCATAATACTAAATTTATTGAAAATGCAAAGGTAGTTAGGAATTAGGAATTAGGAATTCGATTTTGTAACTATTTTTGCTTTTGAACATAAAAAAAGCCCTAACTTTTGTTAGAGCTTTTCGTATTTTGAGTTTGAAATATTAGAATTTCAAAGTTACATCTAATTCAAATTCATCATTAATTGCTTTATCTCCAATATTGCTAAAGAAACTTCCTGAACCGTATTTAATATCGTATTTAGTTCTATCAACATTAAATTTAGCAGTAGCTGAATTAGCAGTTGTAGCCAAATCAAAAGTTACAGGTTTAGTAATTCCTTTAATCGTTAAGTTACCAGTTACGGCGAAAGTAGTAGCAGATTTTGCAACAACTTTTTTGAAAACTAAGGTTGCAGTTGGGAATTTATCTGTACCAAAAAAGTCATCCGCTTTTAAGTGACCGTTTAATTTACCTTGGTATTCACCTTGTAAATCAGTAGCAGTTAATGAAGTCATATCGACAACAAAGTTACCACCAGTTACTTTTTTCCCTCTAAAAACTAAGTTTCCTTCTTTGAAGTTTACTGTTCCATTGTGTTGACCAGTTACTTTTTTTCCTAACCAGTTAATAGAACTTTTTGCAGCGTCAATTTTTTTAGTTTGAGCTGATACCGATACTGTAGCTAAAGCTACAACTAATGCTAATGCAATTGATTTTAAATTTTTCATTTGTTTTAAATTTGATTGTTGTTTGTAATTAAAGTGTGATAAATAATTCGTCGTTTGATTTTCTTACTTTTTTGTAATGTTGTGTGTCATCTTCAACATGTCTGTAACCAATAGGAGCTAATAATGAAGCATTAAGGCCTAGTTTGTCTAATCCTAAGATTTCATTTACTTGAGCAGGAACAAAACCTTCCATTGGGGTAACATCAATTTTAAGTTCAGCTGCAGCGTTTAATAAATTACCTAAAGCTAAATAGGTTTGTTTTGCTGTCCAAATGTTTCTAACCTCCTCTGGCAAACCAGTTATGTTCCCTTTCATATAGTCAACATATCCTTGAATAGCTTCTAGTGGAAGACCTCTAGTTGCACTGATATTGTTAGCCAATTGGTCAATTCCAGCTGCTCCAAAATTCAATTCATTAGCGAAAACTAGTAAATGAGAAGCATCGGCTACTTGTGTTTGTCCGTAAGATGCTCCAACTAATTTAGCTCTTAATTCTGGATTTTCAATGATGAAAACTTTGTAAGGTTGTAATCCATAAGAAGAAGCACTTAAACGGATAGCTTCTTTTAATGTATTCAAATCAGTTGCTGAGATTTTTTTTGAAGCATCAAATTTCTTTGTTGCATATCTCCAATTTTGATTTTCTAAAAATGTACTCATAGTGTTTATTGTTGTTTATTGATTTCTAAATTTTTCTAATAATTGATTTAATTGTGCCATTTCTTCTTCAGTTAAATTTTTTGAAAAAAACTGCTCGTGCGCTTTTACTTTTGGCTCTAATTCGTCTAATAAATGTAATCCTTTTGAAGTAATTAGCACTTCAATTTTTCTTCTATTTTCAGGACATACTTCTCGAGTAACTAATTCTTTCAAGAGCAACTTGTCAACTAATCGAGTGGTATTACTTGTCTTGGCTAACATTCGTTCTTGAATAACGCACATATTAGCTGGGTTTCCTTTTTGACCTCTCAGGATGCGCAATACATTGAATTGCTCTGAAGAGATGTCATAAGGTTTCAATATTTCATTAAAATTTTCTGTAATTACATTTTGGGTATATATAATGTTCATGATAATTTTTTTAGAATTATCCATGGGTACAGTTGATTTTAATACTTCTTCAATTTTCATATTTGTATATATGTAATTTGTAGGTACAAATGTAGTGTATTTTTTATTTGTATATACAAGTGTTTGTTATTTTTTTGTTAAAATAAAATTTAAAAGCTTAAGAGTAATAAGAATTCGAGGTCAAATAAGTGTTGGTCTATTTGAAACAACTTAGATTATTTAAAAAGATAATTGATTTGTTTTAGAAATAATATTTGTACTTTTAAAGAAGCAAATTTTAGTTTCTTGTTTTTCAAAATAGACATTTGATTTAGCAACTAATTAAATTCTGATTAATATTCTTAATTTATCCTTAATGCGTAGAATTAATAATGTCTTTTTAGTTAGCTTTTAATAATGGTAAAAAAAGAAAGTAAAATGAGTTTGTCCAATATGCTAGATGTCAAGAACCATTCTGATTTTTCTGTTGTAGGAATTGGAGCTTCTGCTGGTGGCTTAGAGGCATTAGAAAAGTTCTTTAAAAACATGCCTGTTGATAGTGGACTAGCATTTGTAGTTATTCAACATTTAGATCCTACTTTTAAAAATATTTTACCAGAATTGCTTCAAAAAACAACTTTGATGCCTGTTTGTCAGATTACAGATTTGCTTAAAGTTATACCTAATCATATTTATGTTATACCTCCTAATAGAGCATTAACAATCCATAACGGATTTTTTCATTTATCTGAACCAAAAGAGTCTAGGGGATTACGGCTACCGATTGATGTTTTTCTCAATTCATTGGCCTTAGATAAATTGAATAAAAGTGTCGGAATTATACTCTCAGGTATGGGAGCTGACGGGAGTGAGGGAGTAAAAGCAATTAAATCAAAAAATGGATTAATTCTGGTTCAAGATCCATTAACTTCCAAGTCATCTGGAATGCCACAAAGTGCAATTAATGCGGTCAAGCCAAATGTTGTTGCACCCGCTGAGAAATTGCCAGCTAAATTAATGGCGTTATTACAATCTAAAACAATTCCTAATGATGAAGAAAGAATGAGCTCAAAAGACAAGCAAAGTCTTGATACTATTATTTCTTTGTTGCGTGATCAAACAGGGCATGATTTTACTTTATATAAAAAAAGTACTCTAATTAGAAGAGTAGAAAGACGGAAAGGGATTCATCAAATAGAAAAAATTCAAAATTATGTTCGGTTTTTAAAGGAAAATCCCAAAGAAGTCGAACTCCTTTTTAAAGAGTTATTAATAGGAGTAACTAATTTTTTTAGAGATTTTTTAGTTTGGGAGAAACTTAAAAATACAATACTTCCCGATATAATCCGACAATTGCCTGATGGCTATGTATTAAGATCTTGTATTCCAGCTTGTTCTACTGGTGAAGAAGCTTATTCTTTAGCTATTGTTTTCAAGGAAGTAATAGAGCAAATTGATCCTAGTAGACAGATTACACTTCAAATATTCGCTACAGATTTAGATACGGATGCAATTGATAAAGCCCGTAAAGGTTTCTTTGGAGAACCTATTATTGAAGATGTTTCTGTAGAAAGACTTCAAAAATTCTTTATACAAGAAGAAGAGGGGTACCGAATTAGTCCATTCATTCGAGAGATGGTTGTTTTTGCTCCCCATAATGTAACTAAAGATCCTCCATTTACAAGATTAAATTTGCTTTTTTGCCGCAACATGTTGATTTATATGGAACCTATTTTACAAAAGCAATTGATGGAATTGTTTTATTATAGTTTGTCCCCAGGTGGAATTATGCTATTAGGTTCAGCTGAGACATTAGGTAGAAACAATAAAGGCTTTGAGGTAATTGATTCAAAATTAAAATTTTTTAAACGCATGAAATCTTCAACAAGACCAGATCTTAATGAATTTCCAAATGCTTTTTCATACAATAAAAAAATGATTTCAAAAGATAAAAACACGACACCAATTACAGGAAATATTCAATCCGTTACAGACCATATTTTATTGCAACAATTTGCACCAGCAAGTGTTTTAGTAAATGATAAAGGAGACATAATTTATATTACAGGCAAAACGGGTAAGTACCTAGAACCTGTTGCAGGTAAAGCCAACTGGAATATTCATGTTATGGCTCGAGATGGAATAAAAAATGAATTGCCAGATGCTTTTCGTAAAGCCTTACAAGGTTATGATCCTATAATTCTTAAGAATATTAAAATTAAAAATAATGGTAATTCTAATTTTGTAAACTTAACAATTCAACAAATTGCTGCTCCCGAAACTATTAAGGGAATGGTACTAGTTGTTTTTACAGATGTTTCAGTAATTATTGAGCAAGAAGTACAAACTGCAACTCTACAGAAATCTGATATAGGGAGTAATAGCAAAGAAGAAGAAACCAAATTAGCTTTATGTTATCAAGATTTACAAAATACCAGAGAAGAAATGCAAACTTCTCAAGAAGAATTAAAGTCAATTAATGAAGAGTTGCAATCTACAAATGAAGAATTACAATCTACGAATGAAGAATTAACAACTTCTAAAGAAGAGATGCAAAGTTTGAATGAAGAGTTACAAACGGTAAATGCAGAACTTCAAAGTAAATTAGTTGATTTTGAGCAAGCTAATAATGACATGAAAAATTTACTTAATAGTACTGAAATCGCGACTCTTTTTATTGATAAAGAATTGAATATTAGACGATTTACTGATTCAATTACCAAAATATTTAAACTTCGTTTGACAGATATAGGCAGACCATTTACTGATTTGACTACAGATTTGCAATATCCAGAGATAGGAATACATGCTGTTCAAGTAATTAAAGATTTGATCCCAATTCAAAATACTATCGCTACAAATGATGGAAGATGGTTTTATGTACGAATCTTACCTTACCGAACTATTGATGATCGAATCGATGGTTTGGTAATTACATTTACCGATATTACAATTGCTAAACAAGCTGAAGAAATATTAGTAGCTGAGAAAAACTACCGCCATTTTTTTGAGTCTGCAAAAGAAGGTATTTTTTTCTTAGACATGCAAACAGGAAAAATCATTGATTTGAATTATTCGTTATTAAATTGGTTAGGTACTACAAAAGAGCAAGTCTCAGAAAGACCTATTTGGGAAATGGATTTTTTTAAATCTTTTTTTGATACCAAAGCTCAATGGATGAAGTTAAAAGGAAAAGGAATTATCTCTAAAGAAAAAATCAAAATTAAACCGGTTGACGGAAAGTTGAGAAGTGTTGATTGTATAGGAAATACATATGAATCAGAAGAGAATGAAATTATTCAATTTTTTATTCGAGAAGAATAATACAAAGTTGTTAGAATTTAAGATATAACATCCGTTAGTGAATAAATTATTAGAAACTTGAAATTTAAAAAAATGGAAGATAATTTTTCAGAAGCAGAAAAACTTAAGCTGATTCACGAGCTAGAAGTGCATCAGATTGAATTAGAAATGCAGAATGAAGAGCTTTTACTGGCGAAGCTACAGGCTGATTCAGCTATTGAAAAATATACAGAGTTATATGATTTTTCGCCTTCGGGTTATTTTACGCTATCGCAAGATGGAAGTATTCTAGATGCCAATCTTACGGGATCTGTTATGTTAGGAAAAGAACGGTCAAACTTGATTAATACTAAATTTAGATCATTTGTGTCTCCTGACACTAAGATGGATTTTGATCTTTTTTTTGACAAGGTTTTTATCAATAAAGAAAGGGAATGTTGCGAGATTAGTTTACAATCTGAAGGTGTAATCCAATATGCTTATCTAACAGGTATTATTACCGAGGATGAACAGTTTTGTCATGTTACTGTGGTAGATATCACAGGGATAAATTTAATCGAACAAGCTTTACGAAATAGTGAAGAAAGGCATCGGGATTTGTTATTTAATTTAGATGTGGGTATTGTAGTTCATAATGTAGAAACTTCAGTTGTAATGAGCAATCCCAAAGCTTCGGAACTATTAGGTGTTAATTCGGAAGAAATGAAATCTAGGAGCATTAATGACTCTAATTGGCAGTTTTATGATGAAAATGATTTGCCTTTAGCTGTTGAAAATTATCCTGTAAGTACTATTATAAGAACGGGTCAACCTATTAAAAATTTTATTGGAAAAGTACTTCGAAGTCAAACGAATGATTATAGGTTGCTATTAATAAATGGATTTCCATTAAATAATTACAAAGGTGAATTATCTGAAATAGTGATTAGTTTCATAGATATTTCTGATATGAAACAAATGGAGTCCGATTTAATTAAAGCAAAGGAACAAGCAGAAAATGCGAATAAAGCGAAATCTAGTTTCTTGGCTAATATGAGTCACGAAATTAGAACTCCTTTGAATGGGATAATTGGTTTTACAGATTTATTATTAAAAACCAAATTAGACCAAGATCAAGCCGAGTATATGGGAATTGTCAATCAATCAGCTATTTTGTTAATGGAAATTATCAATGATATACTCGATTTCTCAAAAATAGAAGAGGGACGTTTAGAATTGAATATAGAAGAAACAGATTTGTTTGAATTATCTCATCAAGTAATTAATTTATTCAAGCATCAAGCCAATGCCAAAAATATCGAATTGATTTTAAATATAGGAAACCTGGTGCCTCAATATATTTTTTCGGATTCTATTCGGTTGAAACAGATTTTGGTGAATCTAATTGGAAATGCAATTAAGTTTACTAAAGAGGGAACAATTGAATTAAATATTGATGAGGTAAAAACGTGCGGTAATTTTTCAACCTTGCATTTTTTAGTAAAGGATACTGGTATAGGTATAAAACAGCAGAATCGAGAAAAGATATTCGATTCTTTTATACAGGCGGAAGCAAGTACGACTAAGAAATTTGGTGGAACTGGTTTGGGATTATCAATTTCAAATCAATTATTAGGATTGATGCAAAGTAAGTTATTTCTTAAAAGTGAATCGGGAAAGGGAAGTGAATTTTGTTTTTCAATTCAGTTCAGGACAGCGGTAAATAGAAAAGATAAAATAAAATTAAATACAATTCAATCATCCAAAATCACAGAAGTTGATTCATTGGTTGGAGAAAACGTTAAGATATTAGTAGCAGAAGACAACGAAATTAATTTGCTTTTAGCAAAAAAAAATCTAGCAAAAATGTTTCCTAAAGCACTTATTTATGAAGCTCGTAATGGAAAGCAAGCCGTTGAGATTTATAAAAGTATTCCTTTAGATATTATACTAATGGATATCCAAATGCCAAAGAAAAATGGTTATGAAGTAACTTCTGAAATACGACAATTAGAACAATCTAAAAGAACAGGAATAATAGCTTTAACAGCAGGTATATTAAATGAAGAGAAGAAAAAATGTTTGGAATCAGGTATGGACGGATATATTTCAAAACCAATTAATCCTGCCGACTTACAACTGGCAATTCTCAAATGTTTAAACGATAAGAGAGGGGTTAACTAGTTTCTCCAAACCACCATTTAGGTCTGTATTTCTCTTTTACTAGGCCAAATTTGTTGATGCTATTCTTTTTAATGTGATTGACCAAATCTTTTACGGAATCAGTCACAAATAGGAGGTTCATATCTTCGGGACTAATACTTTCATTTTCGACCATAATTTCAATATGGTGACATAATTCTTTGTGGTATTCTTTGTCAAAAATAACTACAGGAAAACCACTAATCATTTTGGTTTGAATCAAAGTCAAAGCCTCAAATAATTCGTCTAATGTCCCTATTCCTCCAGGCATTACCACAAATGCATACGAGTATTTAACTAAAATGACTTTTCGAACAAAGAAGTAAGGAATATAAATCCATTTATTGAGGTATGGATTTGGATTTTGTTCTACTGGAAGGACAATATTACATCCCACAGAATAGCCGCCAGCTTCAAAAGCCCCTTTATTAGCCGCTTCCATAATTCCAGGGCCACCACCAGTCATTACAGTAAAACCAAGTTTTGCCATCTCTGAACCAATTTTTTCTGCATTTTTATAATGATCAGTTTCGGGGCCAAATCGGGCTGATCCAAAAATAGTTACGCATGGACCTATAAAGTGCATTTTTCTAAATGCTCTAATGAAATGATATTGTACTTTAAACGTAAAAATTAAATTTTTAAGTCTAGTAAGTGGCTCTCTTACAAAAACAGATTCAGAACTAGAAAGTCTAAAATATTGATTTTTTTTCATGATTCTAATGTAAGCAATTAGTGTTTTATTTCCAATTCAATTGCAAAGCAAAACAGTTTTTGTCTTCTTTGGTAATGCTAAAAACAGAAGTGTCTTGTTCGTTATTTTCGTGAATGATTACTTGGTCTTTTAGTGAAAGCTCCTTCATGAAATTCATTTCAAAACTTTCAATTTCTTGGTTCAAAATTTTGGTTTCATCAGCTAAATCCAAACACCATTCTAAATATTTTACATTATTGGCATGATTGACAATATCCAAATCAGATAAGCGAACTGTTTTTTCAAATACCATTTCTTTGTCGTGATTGAGATTTATTTTTGAAAAAGTTTCTTGTGTAGCTTTGTCATCAGGGAACAATTCAAAATGTTCGTAGGGCAAAGCCAAAGCTTCGGGACGACGAAGTTGGGTATTGAAAACAGCCCAAAAGGTTTCAGAACCTACAATTTTTTTTTCGTTGACGTACATTTCTAAAGCACGAACCGATCGGGAATTTTCTAACGAATTAATCCAAGTTTTGACCGTAACCACATCGCGCCATTGAGGCAATTCGGTCACTTCTACACGCATTCTACTCAAAACCCAAGCTTGGTGAAACTCCTGCATATCAGTAAAACTAATCCCGCCAATTTCAGAATGTGCCGCAGCCGTCATTTGCAATAAATTACACAATTCGGTGTATTTCAAATAGCCATTGGGCGCACATTGGGTAAAATTAATTTCCCAGTCTTTGCTTAAAACAGAAGTGAAGTTAGGAGCGATTGGCATATAAATAATTAGGATTGATGTGTTGCGAATGATTTTATGTAGTCTATAATTTCCTTTCTATCGCTAAGATAATCAAACCATTTGGCATTTTCGGTTCTTTTAAACCAAGTTAATTGGCGTTTGGAGAAACGGCGGGTATTCTTTTTGATTTCTTCAATGGCAAATTCCAAACTGTCATGTCCATCAAAATAGCGGAATAACTCGCGATAGCCTACGGTTTGCAAGGCATTTAATTCCTTGTGTGGGAACAATTGTTCGGCTTCCGCCAAAAGGCCTTCGTTGAGCATGATATCTACTCGTTGATTGATGCGGTCGTACATAATGCTACGTTCGGCCTCTAAGCCAATAATAATAGGTGTAAAATCTCGATTGTTTTTAGTTTGATTCAGGAAAGAGGAGTAAGGTTGACCTGTTCCAATACAGACTTCTACAAATCGCATCATGCGTTGAGGGTTTTGTAGCGTTTGCGGATTCTCAAGGTTTATTTTTTCAAAATAGACAGGGTCTAATTCTTTTAATTGTTCTTGTAAGTAGGTTATACCTAATTTTTCATAGCTTGTGTTTGCTCCTTCGCGAACAGAGGTGTCAATATCCGGAAAGGGATCAAATCCTTTTAAGATGGCATCGACATACAAACCGGAACCACCTACTAAAATGACAAAATCATTTGTCTGGTATAATTCATTGAGTATTGCAATGGCTTCTTTTTCAAAATCGCCTACGGTATAGTTTTCGAAAATGGATTTATTTTGAATGAAATGATGCGGTGCACCAGCTAATTCATCTGGACTTGGAACAGCAGTGCCAATTCGCATTTCTTTGAAAAATTGTCGACTGTCACACGAAATAATCTCGCACTGGAAATGTTGTGCCAAAGCAATACTCAAGGAAGTTTTTCCTATGGCAGTAGGTCCAATGATTGTAATGAGGTATTTCATCTGTTTCTCAAAGTGTTTTAGCCATGAACTTGGTGTAAGGCTTCCAGCCTTCAAAAGGCTGGAAGCCTTAATTAGCGGGAAATAGCTCCTAAATGTTAAAACGAAATTACTTTTAGTGTTTTACTTTTCCTAATTTGTCCTTGAATAATTGTTTTGGCATCGCGGTTGTGTTGCATCGGAATCAAAATGTTTT
>NZ_JAHEBT010000028.1 GCF_024642105.1 Flavobacterium sp. | reverse complement strand
TCCAAAGCGTACCGCTGGGGAGAAGAAGGAATTGGAGGAATTTCAGACAACAAGCAGCACATTTGTTTTGCTTTTGCTTTTTGGAATCATAACGACCATATTTTAAAAGAACGTTTTTTTGGTTTAACTGGAAGCGAATCCAACCACGGAGAAGATGTAAAAGAAATCTATTATTACCAAGACTCTACTCCTACTCACTCTTACCAAAAAATGTTGTACAAATACCCTCAAGCAGCATTTCCGTATTCTAAATTAGTAGAAGAAAGCAAAAAACGCTCTAGATTAGAGCCTGAATATGAATTGCTTGATACGGGTATTTTTGACAAAGATGCTTATTTTGACATTTCGATGGAATATGCCAAAGCCGATGAGCAAGATTTATTAATCAAAATTACTGTTGAAAATCGTTCTAAAATTGCGGCTCCAATTACCGTTTTACCAACCGTTTGGTTCAGAAATACTTGGTGTTGGGGATACGAAAACTACAAACATAAACCGAGTTTAACAGGCATCGGAAAATCACACATTGAAGTCAACCATCAAGTAGTGGGAAGATTCAAATTATATGCTGAGGCCGCTGATGAGTTCTTGTTTTGCGACAATGAAACTAATTTTGAAAAACTATACAATTCGCCTAATCTAAGTCACTACACCAAGGACGGTATCAATGACTATATTGTAAACAAAAAAACAGAAGCCGTTAATCCCAATCATATTGGGACCAAAGCTTCTGCAAAATATACTCAGACTATTCCAGGCAATGGTAAAAAAGTTTTTAAACTACGTTTTACTAATCAAACTCCAGAAGACGCTTTTGCCGATTTTGATGCGATTTTTGAACAACGCCAAATCGAAGCTGATGAGTTTTATGCTTCGCTTCAAAAAGGAATTGAGGACGACAATTTAAAGTCCATTCAGCGTCAATCTTATGCAGGAATGCTTTGGACCAAACAATGGTACTACTTCAATGTTTTTGAATGGACCAAAGGCGACCCTGCTATGCCAAAACCAGATGCAGAACGCAAAAAAGGCCGAAACAACGCTTGGAAACACCTTTATGCAGCCAATATTTTATCCATGCCTGACAAATGGGAGTATCCTTGGTTTGCTGCTTGGGATTTGGCTTTTCACACGCTGCCTTTGGCACGGTTAGACCCTGATTTTGCTAAAAGACAGCTATCCGTCATCTTACGAGAGTATTACATGCATCCTAACGGACAAATTCCTGCTTACGAATGGTCATTTTCGGATGTTAATCCGCCCGTACACGCTTGGGCCACTTGGAAAGTGTATGAGATTGACAAGGAAATGAATGGTGGCAAAGGCGATACTGTTTTCTTAGAACGTATTTTCCATAAATTACTACTCAACTTCACTTGGTGGGTCAATTTGAAAGACGAAGGCGGGAATAACATCTTCGGTGGTGGATTTCTCGGAATGGATAATATTGGTGTGTTTGATCGCTCTGCCGATTTACCAACAGGTGGGCATTTGGAACAAGCAGACGGAACCGGATGGATGGCGATGTATAGCCTGAATATGCTGCGTATTGCTTGCGAAATTGCCATTGAAAATCCGGTGTATCAAGATATGGCATCGAAGTTTTTTGAGCATTATTTACATATTGCAGGGGCGATGCAAGCTATCGGGGGAGACAAACTCAACCTTTGGGACGAAGACGATCAGTTTTACTACGATATGTTACACAAACCTAATGGTGATGCCGAATTACTAAAAGTACGCTCTATGGTAGGTTTAATTCCGCTATTTGCAGTAGAAGTATTAACCCCAGAACTTTTGGAGAAATTACCTGAATTCAAACGTCGTGTGGAATGGGTATTGAACAACCGTCCTGATTTAGCGAGTTTAGTTTCGAGTTGGGACAATCCTGGTTCAGGCGAAACCCGTTTACTGGCTATTTTGAGAGGTCACCGAATGAAAATGATTATGAAGCGTATGTTTGACGAAACGGAATTTTTATCGGATTACGGCATTCGTTCGCTTTCAAAATACCACAAAGACCATCCGTATCAATTTAATTACGAAGGTGGGATGATCCAAGTAGATTATACTCCTGCCGAAGCCACTGGAGATATGTTTGGTGGTAATTCGAATTGGAGAGGACCTATTTGGTTCCCAATGAATTATTTGATTTTGGACTCTTTGGAGAAATTTTCTAATTATTACGGGCCAGATTATGAGGTAGAATACCCTACTAATTCTGGAAAAATGATGAATATCAAAGAAGCTGCCGAAGAAGTATCTAAACGACTATTAGCTCTTTTTGTACCTGATTCCAATAAAAAAACACCAATGTATGGGGAATATGATAAATTCCAAAAAGACGCTGCATTCCATAAAAATCATTTGTTCTTCGAATATTTTGATGGCGACACTGGGAAAGGACTTGGCGCAAACCATCAAACGGGTTGGACAGGATTGATTTCGGAAATTATTCGACATCTATACGTAACAAAAGAATAATTAAAGTCAGATTTACGATTTTGGAACACCAATTGAAATAATTAGAAAAACTGGCGTTGGAATGCGTAAAATAAAAGATGCTTAAATTCGTGTTTAATATTAGCAACTCGTAAAAGCTGTGTTTAAAAATTATTGGTTCTTTTTAGCCTTACTTTTTATATCCAATTCTTTATTGGCTCAGGATTCTTTTGACCTTTTGAAAAAAGAACTAGATCAAACCCTTGCTGATGAACCTTTGTACTTGAACAAAAAAAATAGTGCAATTAATCAGCTCAAAAGTCGTCTTCGTACTGCGTCATCCAATGAAATTCGCTATTCGCTCAACGAAAAATTATACGATGAGTACAAATCTTATCAATCCGATTCTGCTTTAGTATATGCCAAAAGAAGTTTACAAATTGCCAATACAACCGGGAATAACAATCAAATAGGCAAAGCCCAACTCAATTTGGCTTCTATTCTAGGTACACTCGGAATGTACAATCAGGCTTTAGAAATTCTCGACCCAATGGAGTCTACGGTAGTATCTGCTTTAAAAGGAGAATTCTATTGGACAAAAAGAATTATTTATGGCGGGCTTTCGAGTTATGCCAATGATATAGCAGAAAAAAAACAATACAATCGCTTAGGAGACCACTATCGAGACAAAGCTATACTCAATTTACCTAAAAATTCAACCGATTTTATTGCCGCATCAGCTGGACAATTATTGTCTCAAAAGAAATACAATCAGGCTATTGATTTGTTGATTCCGTATTTTGAAAAAACACCAAAAACCGATCCTAATAGAGCCGTGATTGCGTATCTAATTTCAGAAAATTATAAGGCTAAACTAAACAAAGAGCAAGAGAAAAAATGGTTGGCGATTTCTGCCATTTCTGATTTGGAATTGGTTAAAAAAGAAAATATTTCCCTTCGAGAACTCGCTTTTATATTGTACGAAGAAGGCGATATTGAATCGGCTTACGAGTACATTAAACGTTCCTTAGACGATGCCGTTTTTTGTAATTCGAAACTGCGAACCTACGAAATTTCGAAGATGTTACCCATCATCAACGAAACCTATGAAGCCAAAAACAAATCGGCTAAATCTCAGTTGATTGTCTTTTTAATCAGCGCGAGTGTTTTATCACTGTTTTTATTGGGCGTCCTTATTTTGCTTTTCAAACAGATGAAAAAATTGGCGAAAGCCCAAAAAAGCGTGGAATTAGCCAACAACCAACTTTCGGTATTGAACCAGCAACTTCAAGGGTTTAACGCTAAACTCAATCAAACCAATTTAGAATTGGCCGAAACAAGTTTACTCAAAGAGATTTATATTGGTCGTTATATGGATCAATGCTCCATCTATATTGGAAAAATGGAAGAATACAGCCAAAAACTAAAGGTGATGGCCACTGCAGGAAAAGTGAATGACTTGGTGAGTACCGTCAAATCAAAAGCATTTATCGACAAAGAATTGAAAGAATTCTATGCGCAATTTGACCAAACCTTTATGCAACTTTTCCCTACGTTTGTAGAGGAATTTAAGGCTTTGCTGAACGACCCGGAGAGTATTATCATCAAAAAAGGGGAACTTTTAAATCCTGAGTTGCGCATCTTTGCGCTGATTCGACTTGGAATCAAAGACAGTGCTAAAATTGCCGATTTTTTACGCTACTCCGCCTCTACCATCTACAACTACCGTTCTCAAATAAAAAACAAGGCTAAAGGACCTAGAGAACAGTTTGAAACTAAAGTATTGTTGATTGGTACTTCTAAAGAATGAAACCATTAAACTTTAACCCAAATCACTCTTTTCTAAACCGCAAAGGAGATAAGCCAACTTGTTTTTTAAAGAAGCTATTGAAATGTGTTGCTTCGTGAAAACCTAATGCAAATCCAATTTCGGCGGCATTCCAATGGCTGTGTTTCAACAAAATTTTAGCTTCTTGCGCTATTCGTTCTGCTATGAGTTGGGAAGTCGTTTTTTGAGTAACTTCTTTAATGGCTCGGTTCAAATGATTCACGTGTACATTGAGTTGGCTCGCAAATTCAGACGCCGTGCGCAGTTGCATTCTTTGATGTGCATCGTCTATTGGAAATTGACGTTCCAATAATTCCAAAAACAAAGTCGTTATTCGTTGTGAGGCGTTCCACTGTTTGTTTTCCAAACTAGCAGACGGCTCCATTTTCATGGCAAAGTGCAACAACTCAAAAACCAAATTGCGCAACACATCGTATTTATAAACGTAATCCGAGTTGATTTCGTCCACCATTTTTTGGAAAATCGGTTCTATTTTTGCCACTTGATCCTCCGTCAATTCAAAAATATGGGTGCCATTCGGTTGAAAAACAGGGTACTGATTGAGGTTGCCAAATTGATGAAAAAAATGCGTATTGAAAATGCAAAAGTAACCCGCTCTATATTCTTCTAAATGTTCCCATTTGTAGGGAATCTGAGGGTTAGAGAAACATAACGCCTGTTTCTTTACTTCTACTACCTGATCTGCAAAATAGACTTTGCTGTTCCCTTTAGCTAAACTAATTTTATAAAAATCGCGACGTTTGTACGGAATCGGCTGCGCTTTTTCTCCTATAAAAGGTTCCAAAGTAAACACATTGAAATGCCCCATTTCGTTTTTAAAATTATCGGGCATCCAATCGAATTTATTCTTGTAAAAATCAGCTAAAGATTCTGGTTTTTCCATACCAAATTACCTTTTATTAACCACTATTAATAGTTGTAAATCAAAGACATGTTCCAAACAAAATCTTTGCCTGAAATAGTTGTCTGAATCGCTTTATTAACGATAGAAGAAACTGCAAACGGACTTTTAGGAGTTGTCAATGTGAATGTAGACGAAACATAATAACCGTCTTTGCTGTCCATTTTCAGATAGTACAATTGGGGTTGTAACTTCAAAAAGGTTTCTGGCAATACTTTTACATTAGCTATTGTACTATTCAAAGTGACAAAATGGGTATTAGTCGTTGTCCCTACATCCCAACCGTGTGAATACAAATAATACATCCCAACACTTAGATTTTTGGAAAGAATTAAATTCGGTGCTATCTCAGTGGCCGTATAACGATATGCATTCAAAATCATTTTAGCATCTCCATTTAAAGACAATACCTTTTCTTCTTTAAACGCTATAGCCGGATGAGCGCCTACACTTAATTTGAATTTTGAATCATTTACTATTTTATAGCGTCCCCAAAAAATAAAAGACCACGGTTTGCCCTCTAAAGAAAATCGCAATTGGGGATCAAAACTCCATCTTTTTGACTTAATAGAAAAATCAAAAATAGCGGCTGGTTTTCCCAAAGAAAAAGTAGGCAACAAAGATATTCCGTTATTGGTAGCGGTAATCGCACCCGAAAAAGTGTGGCTTTTAGTCGCCTCTTGCGAAAAAACAAATGTGGCGAAAAACAATCCTATTAGAACTGCAGCTATTCGCTGCTTTGAGTTTTTAATTTGTGACATAAAACAAACAACTTAATTTTTATTAAAACACAAAAATCCCTATTTAATAAGTATAAAAATAATACATATCAAATTAATTATTATACTTATCAAACAATACTTGTTTGCATTTATACTGAATTCTATTATTTTTTCAATTTAATTACAATTACACCGCTAGCCCCTCGAGCCCCATAAATGGAAGCTTCTGCATCTTTTAAAACCGTGATACTTTGTACTTCATTTGGCACAATGTAATCGATACTAGAAACTACATTCCCATCTACCACAAACAAAGGTTCTGAATTGTTCTTAATCGAATTTACTCCTCTAATAATAATTGTATTATCTTGTTGCACTACTACACCTGCAATTCGACCACGCATCATGTCATAAATCGTTCGGTAGGAAACGGTAGATTTGTCTTTTTCTGGTTTTAAACCATTGGGAGGGGTGAGTGATTTATCTGTTACTGGAGCGGAATCTAAATACATAAAGTCCATTTTTGTTTCTTTAGAGTAAACGCTCCTTAACCAGCCGTGTTTTTTAGAATATACTTGAATGATTTTGACTTTTTCAGGAACTATTAAACTAAACTCCCCGGCTTTATTAGTAACAACATTGGAGTTAATAGTATCTAAATATATTAAAGCGTTGGCGACCGGTTTATTTTTACGATTCATTACCTTTCCTGTAACCGTTGTTTGCGCATTGACAAAACTTGTCACTAGCAAAAGTGCAAAAAATACGATTTTTACTGTTTTCATAAGATTAATTATTTTGGTTATTAGTTACTACTTATAAAAGTACTGGTTTAATGGATTCAAAAACCAAACATTCTAACTTTAACACTATTAAAAACAAAAACCTCCGTTGTAGTACGGAGGCTTTGCTTGTTTAAGAAGGCTTATTTCTTAACACTATATTTTTCTGTTCTGGCATCTTTGATTATCCCTTTCCAGTTCAATCCAAAACCAAAATCATATACATTTCCATTCGAATCTCTATACGGAATCATATCGTGCGGCACATCTTCAAACTGTTTTTCGACAGTCGTCATATCAATTGGCATTTGCAATGGCAATAATCCTGAAGGTTCTGTTTTTCCAGAAACAATGTCTAATAACGCTTCGGTTTGTACTCCAAATTCTCCTACAATAGCATCAACGTCTTTTTCAAATTCGCCAAAAACCATTGGGTTGGATACGGTAACAGCAACCAGTACTGGTTTCCCATTCATTGCTTTTTTAGTATCCAAAATGGTATTCAAATCTGGATACGAATTGGATTTTGACGTCTTATTCAAATACGAACGATTGGTAATCGTTGGATCCACCACAGGATCGCCAGCCGCCATACTTTGCGCTCTAGCAGCTACAGCAGTATAGTCTTTCAATTGCAAGCTGATTGGCATGTACCCATTCCCTCCTGCTTCTCTATCGGCTTTACTGTACCCATTACTTACAGGACTTTTGATAAATACCATAGCAAAATCAGCTTTGACAGGATCATCCGTTACCGTATAATATTTCTTAATCAATTCTAAATTAACTGGATATTCTGTTTTTTCGGGTGTTGGAAATCCAAAGAAATTAATTCCAACTGGTGTTGTTCTTTTTGGAACGTATACCGTTTTCCCTTTTGCAATTGGCAAAGTTTTATTTTGATTTTTAATCAAAACGATGGATTTCAATTGGGCATCATACCCTGCTTTCATAAACTCTGGTTTCCCAACAATGGCTTTGGTTTCTTCTGGATCCAAATAAGCGTTTTCAAACAAACCTACTCTAAAGATATTCAACAACAAACGCACGGCCGATTTCTCAAAACGATTGCGCATTGCAGCCTCTCCGTGTTCTTTTACTCCCATTTGGTACGCCTCAAGTACTGGTTTAATATCGTTGTTTCCTCCAAATTGATCCACACCCGCCATCATCACTTTATAATGTCTTTCGGCAATGGTCATTTTTTCCGTTCCCCATGATTTTCCAGCAAAAACGTCTGGTGTTTTCCCTTCGTCACCTGTAATCAACCAATCCGTACATACCACACCATCATAACCGTATTTGTCTCGCAACAAATCGGTTACAATGTATTTGCTGAATCCATTCCCTACATTTTCACCGTATTTTTTATCTTGGTTGTACGAAATCGTATAGTATGGCATCACCGCTGATGCTTTTTTAGTCCCTCCGTTTAATTTAAAGGCCCCATCAAGAAAGGTTTTTAAATGGGTTTCGAAGTTGTTTCCTGGATATACTGCAAATTTTCCGTACGCAAAATGCCCATCACGACCACCCTCTTCAGGACCACCACTAGGCCAGTGTTTGATCATCGCATTCACACTTTGATTACCCCAACCTTCATAAGCCGCAATCGCTTTTGGAGACGATTGAAATCCATCTACATAAGCTCTCGCCATATCGGTAGCTAATTTTGGGTCTTCGCCAAAAGTTCCTACAAAACGGTTCCATCTTGGCTCGGTAGCCAAATCAATTTGAGGCGAAAGTGCTGTTGCAATTCCCAAAGCACGGTATTCTTTGGCGGCAATGGTTCCAAATTGTTCTGTAATAGCAGGGTCAAATGTAGCCGCAAGACCTAATTCTTCTGGCCATTGCGAAATAGCACCGCCCGAACCCGCATTGTATTCTGAATCTTTATTGGCGCCGTGGCGTGGATCTGAGCTATTGTTAGCCGGAATTCCCATTCCGATGCTTTCTACTAATTCTTGTACGTTATTGTTCCAAAGCGCCGATACCGTTGGATTTTCTACAGAAGTCATCAAAACGTGACGTAAATTATCCGTCGTTAAAAAGGCTTTTTGTTGGTCAGACAAATCGGTTGATTTTGCGCTACTTTCTGGAAAAGGTTTTCCATTATAGGTACCTGCAAAATACCCTCCCGCCTGTGCAGGAACCGATTGATGGCGGCTATACAACATCAATCCTGCGATTTGGTCTACAGTCATTTTACTGGCCAAATCTTTAGCGCGTTCTGCTACGGGTTTTCTCCAATCTTCGTACTTATCTAATTGACCATTTTTGTTTAAATCTTTGAAGGCTAATCCGTCAACGGTCAAGATTTTTACTCCTGATTTTGGCGAATAGCCTAAAGTTTGTCCACCTTTATTTTCAATAAGATTAAAGCTTTCTTTGGGAGTTTCAGACCATTTTTTTTGTGCTTCCATCTGTGTTCCAAGGAGTAGCAACAAAGCTGGCAATACGATTTGTTTTTTCATTATATGTGGTTTTTTGGTAGTTTAATAACTAAAATGATTTCAAATATATAAAAATATTGTGTCAATTGTACGCAATGAAATTGAATAATTACAAATTGTATCTAGCTCCTAATGTCCAGTTGAATTTTCCATTAGAAATGGTTTTATTAGCAAACCCTCTAAAATCAATGTTCTTACTAACTTTATACGTAATCGTTTCAGAAACACCATACGTATTGTCCAAGTCCAGTCCGTAAGCTTGAGTTAAAAAACTAAACTTTCCCTCAATAAATGTTGTGCTGAAAGCTAAGAAATTAGCTTTGAAATCGTTATTTCGTCCTTCACCATGCAAATAAAACAAGCCTAAAAACCATTTATCAGACAGGGGATAACTCGCTATAAATTCTTGTGCAAAAAAAGTATCGACATTAAATTCCTTGTCAATTTGAATCGCGGGCAGGTGAATCCCAATACTTGCTTTTAATTTTTTATCAATGAATTTATAACGTGACATGAATATTACTCCCCTTGGATTTAAATTTTCTAATCGAATGGTAGATAACAAATGAAACGAAAGCGGTCTGCTATCTGTTGTTCCTGCATTCACAATAATATGCGGATCTTCTGAAGTAAAGGCAGGAATAAACGAGAATCCGCCAGTGGAAGCTTCGATATTGGCATATTGAGCATGGGCAAATGTGCTAAAAAGAAAAGTAATGATGGCAATTAAAACTTTATACATGGAATTAATGGTGTTGGTTTCTAAAAAATAAATGCAAATATATCATTTAATGCGTCAATTATACACAATGAAAATAATTATTTAATAAAAAACAAAAAGCCTGACATTACTGCCAGGCTTTTCAAAAAAGAATTCAAAATAAAGTTGTTGTAACTTATTCGTTTATCTTGGCATAAGTCCAAGTTGTCTTAAAAATTCTAAATTGTCAAAGAAATCTCTTTCCTCAGTAATTTTTCCGTTGACAATAGTAGCAATAGTGCATCCTTCAACGTTGATGGTCTTTCCTGTTGCAGGAATACCAAAAAAATCTCCCGTGTGTTTTCCTTTAAATATCCAGTACTTAGTTAATTTATTTCCTTGAGCAAAGGTTTCTTTAACGATGAATTCACGATTAGAAAATCCAGTAACATAATTGGCATAATAGGCTTTGGCCTTAGCCGCACCTTTAATTTCGGGAACAGTATGCAACACCACGTCTGGCGCATAAGCGGTATCTAGAACCGAAACTTTGCCTTCATTAATAACCTCATCCCAAACTTTTGAATAAAATTTGATGTTATCCTGCGCAATTTTTTCGTTTTTATCCGCCTCGCTTTTACACGCAAATAAAGACATACTTATTGCTAAAACTACTAGTATCTTTTTCATTGTCTGATTGCTATTTTAATAATTCTGTTAAGGGTGCTGTATCATAGGTATCCCATTCCTCTTGGATTTTTCCGTCTTTAATCGCAAAATTCATGTTAAAGATAATCGTCGCCTTTTTTTCAGCTTTCGCCAGACTAATTTCATAATAAGAAATAACATAATTAGTAATTCCAGTCTTTTCATCTGGTTTATTATTCACAACTTCCCAAACTAAAGGGTCTTTTGGCAATGTAATCGTAACTCCTTGAGCTTGCAGCGAGGCTAAGTTTTTCATGTTCTGGTCAATGGTCATTGTATTCATATTGTCATGAATAACTGCGTTTGGAACATATAATTTTTTAATACTTTCCGTATCAAATTTACTAGCATATTCATTCATTTTTCTAATCATATCCGTGTTCTCTGAATTGGAAAGATTAATTCCTCCCTCATTTGGATTTTTAGCTGCAACCTCAGCAGTTACTTCTTTTTTACAAGAAACTAATAATAAACTTGTAAGGGCGATAAGTGCAATTGTTTTCTTCATAGTGTTTGAGTTTAAATTAATTATTTAATAGCTTGTGCGTACTGTGTTATACTATTGATTTTCATGTTTAAATCAAACATGAACATTTCTGTTAATTCTTTTTTCCAAACGGTTCCGTCTTTACCTACTCGAGTTTCCGTAGCTACTACAATTACTCCTGACGAAGGGTCTGTGTCTTTAATCCGAATTGGAACAATTCCAATAATTTTCCAGTCTAATGATTTGAAACCAGCAAAAAATCCTTCCCAATCTTTTCCTGTTAGCACCTCTTTGTTGCCTTCTGAGTCAGTAAAAGTTACTTTGTCGGCACAAAAAGACATACACGTTTTGAAATCTATTTTATTATACGCTTCGTTTAATTTCATTATTGCTTCGGTTTCTCCTCTATTCGAAAAAACAAAAGGTCTGTTTTTAAATTTTGAAGCGGGGTCAAGGTATTTTCCGCCTTCTGTTTGTGCGTTCATTTGTGTCATTGATACCGCCATAGCGATAATAAAAAGTACTTTTTTCATGATTTTTGTGGGGTTTAATTATTTGGTTGATGCATCAACATACATCACTAGTTCATATATTGGAGACAATTCAAATCCGTTAGGAGTGATTGTACTCATTTTAGAATCTTTAACGATAGGTGCAAAACGCGTTTGACTCGATGGTCTGTATTGAATTTGGTCTAAAGCTTCCGATATTTTTGTAAATCCATCCCAGGTTAAAGCAGAAAACGGTACATCGTTACCTTGAGGGTATACCACTGTTTGTAGTCCCCAACCGTTTAATTTGAATCCATTTTTCTGTTCTTTTTCGAAAAATGGTTTCCAAAGATTCTTGTTTTCATCAACAAACGCTTGGATATTGGTTGGTTTTGCATAATTAACTACCACAAATTTCGGTTCTCCTTGAATTTGAGCCTCCGTTTTCATGATGTAAGTAGCAACAACTTTAGAAATAGAATTGGTTTCTATGGCTGCCAACTTCATGTCGGATAACACTTTTTCTGGATCGGCCCATCCGCTTTCCATTGTATCAAAATCAGCTACCGATTTAAAGTCGTTGACAAATAAATAGTTGGGTTTAGTTTCGGAGTCGCCAATAACACCGACTTTTTTCCACAAACTCCAAGCAAGCATTTTGCCTGATTTAATGTTTTCTTTGGCAATTTTTGACCAATATTGGGTTTCTCGTTTTACAAATTCGACTTCATTTTTCTCAGGTACATTTCTGTACTGTAAAAATTTGTACTGCGCTTGTGCTTGTTGTATTCCTAAAGCTAGAATGACAAATAAAATTACTTTTTTCATAAATGTGGGGTTTTTGGGTTAATTGTTATTATTAGTTATTTAGTTCCATACAAAATGGATTCTGATTTCATATACGCTGATTCTGTATGGATATTTGACCACGGTAGTGTATTAGAAAAAAACAATACTGCTTTCCCGTTTTTACGATCAATGCTAAAGAAAGTGTTGGCAATCCCAGACCAATACACTGTTCCGGGTTCTCTTATTCCTTTTCGACCTGTTTGATCTACTGCCCATCCTAAACCAAACTTATTAACCCCTACATTTTTAGCAGTTGGATTGGCTAGAAACGAATAATCTGGACTTGGATCTTCAAACACCGTAACAATTTCACCGATATTATTAGTAAACATCAAATCAAGAGTTGATTTTTTAAGAACTTGTTTGTCTTTCAAAGTACCATCGTTAAGAATGCATTGTATGAACTGTCCGTAATCGTGAAACGTGCTGAACAATCCACCACCTCCTTCATATTTAGTTGTTTTTAAGTCTTTGTATTGCCATTCTTTATCCAATACGAATTGATCCCCCTTCAATTGTCCAAACGAAGTAATTTCGCTTACTAATTCATCCGGAACACTAAAAAATGTTCTCGTCATTCCCAGTGGACCCGTAATATTTTCTTTGAAATAGACTTCCAGAGTTTGTCCGCTTATTTTTTCTACTATTTTACCTACCCAGTCAATATTAGTCCCATACTGCCATTTTTCTCCCGATTCAAAAACCCTAGGCAAGTCTTGGTATTTCCAATCGGCAGGTTTCACAAAATGATTCAATCGATTGTGCGTAAACGGATAGGCAAATCCAGCAGTATGTGTCAACAAATGACGTAAAGTAATGGATTTTGTAGCTTTAACTAACTTACCCTCCTTTGTCAAAATTGGAATCTCTGCCATCTCAGGCATTAAATTATCCAAGGGTTCGTCTAAAGTAATCTTCCCTTTTTCTACTAATTGCATAGCAGCCACAGAAGTTATTGCTTTAGTCATCGAATAAATTCTAAAAATATGGTTATCCGTTATGGGCTCTTTTCCTTCCCAAAGTTTATTCCCATGATGGTATTCATAGAAAAAACCGTTTTTGGTAAGTCCTCCAACAATGAAAGTAGGTAAGGGATTATTTTTTGAAATACTGTCCATCACTATGTTGTATGTTAGTGTTGGATTATGCTGCGCCTGTAAGCCTGAAAAACTAATACAGGCTACAAAAAGTAAAATATACTGTTTCATTCTACTTTTTATTTAGTCACTGGTAAATCAGAATTAAAAAGATCTCTGTGAATTTTCCATGTTCCGTTTTCATTTACCCAAACCACTAAGTATTTCCCTTTGTCTATAGCCGCTCCGTCTTTTGATTTAAAGTCAAACAATCCTTCTTCAGTAATTGAAGTTTCATTGCCCCAAACTTTCAAAGTAGTCAATTGAATGTTTGTAGCTCCTGCTCTCATGTTTTTAGCCCAAATTGATTGAATTGCTTTACGACCTTCGGTCGAAGGTTGATTGTATCCCATAAATTTGGCGTCTTCGGTATACGAATTGGCAAACCCAACCGAATCGTTTTTTGCTAATAATTCAACTAGATTTTGATTAGCCGCTTCGATTTCTTTTTTGGCATTTGCCAAATCGAATTGGGGTTTGGTTTCAGTTGCTTTGTTACAAGCAAATAACACTGCTGCTATCGCAATAGATAAAATGATTTTTTTCATAATGTGGGGTTTTTTGGTTCGATTTCAAAAGTAGCCTTCAAATGATTTAACACGAATGAATCCACATGTAAATCTGTTCCGTTTTAGCATTTGGGAACACTTTGCTGTTTTTAATAAACCTTTAAAAAATTTAAGTTGGCTTTCAAAAAAGACCTATATTCGCGGTAACACAACCTATTTATCAGCGTTTTATGGAATTGCTTACGCCGTTTTTTGGCATATTTACTTCATTCATTCTTTTTTATTATAGAAAAGACTTTAATCGCTCAAATTTATATTTAGCGCTGTTTTTTTTGTGTAGCAATCTTATTGTTTTGGTGTATTTTGGGTTGCATTTTACTAAAATCCCTTTTTGGGAGGGGGTGTTTTTCGTCAATTTCATGCCGCTGTCTTTTGTCATTGGACCGCTTTTATTTTACTATGTGAAATATGCCGTAGCCGAAAACAAAAACATCACTCCAAAAGATTATTGGCATTTGTTTCCCGCAGTAATAGTGATTATTTATAGCCTACCTTACACTACACTTCCTTTTTCAAAAAAAGTAGAAATTGCCCATCATATTCAGGCTGTAACTCAAGATTATGATTTTACTATTTCCTTTTTTTCATTAAAACAGCTGTTATTTATTAGACCTTTACATCTGCTTTTATATTGTGTAATTAGTTTGATTTATTTCAAACAAGAGGCTAAAAAAAGAATGGCTATTTATGGTCAATTGCCTGTTAATTATTCATTAGTTAAAAAATGGATTTATGTTTTGGTAGGGATACAATTATTCATTTCATTGTATTGTTTACTTGACTCCTATGCCGATTTTATTTTAAATGATTATGCGGGAATTATAAACCAAAAAAATTATTTCAGGTTTTTAGGCGCTGCCTTTTTTTGTCAAAATATAGTGCTGTTTTTGTTTCCTAAAATTCTATTCGACTCCATTTCTTATCCTGACGCATCTTTAGCAAAAAACAGAGCGGCACAATTAAAAAAAGGGAATACTCCTGAAATTAATCAAAACATTAATACCTTATTAGAAGATTATTTGTTGACATCTCCTTTTGTTTTACCTGGGTTTAACTTATCAAAGATGGCATTAGACATACAACTATCGGAGAGAATGTTGTCCAATTATTTTAACACTGAATTGAAAATTTCTTTTAGCGAATGGAAAAACAATCAACGAATTGATTATGCTTGCAAACTAATTGAGGAAGGAAAAGCAACTAAACTTACCGTTGAAGGCATTTCGCAAAATGTGGGGTTTTCTTCAAGATCAAAATTTATTGATGCTTTTAAAGAGCGCAAAGGTGTAGTGCCTTCAACGTATATCAAACAATTTAGTTAAACCATTTTTTATGAAAAAAGTACAACACTTACTATGTTTTTTACTGTTTTCAGGAATTGTTTTTGCACAAAAAACAGACAAAATCCTATCCGATTTAAATGCTAAAAAAGACTTCTACGGAACCATTGCGCAACAAATTTGGAGCTTTGCTGAAATGGGGTTTCAAGAAGAGAAAAGTGCGGCATTATTGCAACAAACTTTAAGTAACGAAGGATTCAAAATCAGTAAAAGTGTAGCGGGAATCCCTACGGCTTTTACAGCCGAATATGGCGAAGGACTGCCCGTAATCGGAATTTTAGGCGAATACGATGCCTTGCCCGGACTGTCGCAAGAAGCAGTGGCGGAGAAAAAGTCAGCAGGAAAATCGGCAGGACATGCTTGTGGGCATCATTTGTTTGGAACAGCCTCTACAGCTGCGGCAATAGAGGTGAAAAATTGGTTGAAAACCAACCATAAAAAAGGGACTATTCGCTTTTATGGTTGCCCTGCTGAAGAAGGAGGTTCGGGAAAAGTGTATTTAGTTCGCGAAGGCTTATTTAACGATGTAGATGCCGCTTTGCATTGGCATCCTAGTGACGCTAATGATGCCAATCCTGGGTCGGCTTTGGCCAATAAATCCGCTAAATTTAGATTCTATGGAATAGCCTCTCATGCTGGAATGGCCCCCGAAAAAGGACGCTCCGCTTTAGATGGTGTAGAAGCGATGGACATGATGGTAAACATGATGCGCGAACATATCCCTTCGGATGCACGTATTCATTATGTAATCACCAATGGTGGAAAAGCACCCAATGTAGTGCCTGATTTTGCCGAAGTCTATTACTATGTACGTCACAGCAACCGAAAAACAGTGCTCGAAATTTTTGATCGGATTACCAAGGCAGCCGAAGGAGCTGCCCTAGGAACAGGAACCAAAATGGAATACGAACTCATTGGCGGTACACATGAATTGCTTCCTAATACAACGCTCCAAAAAATGATGTATGTTAATTTGGTCAAAGTGGGCGGAGTTACTTATACCCAAGAGGAAAAAGAATTTGGAAACCAAATCATCCAATCCTTAGGAATTGAAAACGGTAGTTTGGAGAAAGCGAGTAGCATTCAACCCTACAAAATAATAGATCCTAGCTTTGGTTCAACAGATGTAGGCGATGTGAGTTTTACCGTTCCAACCGCAGGAATGAGTAGTGCTACTTGGGTTCCGGGAACTCCGGCTCATAGTTGGCAAGCCGTTGCTGCAGGCGGAACAGATATTGGAAACAAAGGCATGATGGTGGCTGCTAAAACTATTGCCTTAACAGCGATTGATTTGTTTTTAAACCCTACACAAATTTTGAAAGCCAAAGCAGAATTGGAAGAAAAAAGAGGAAAAGATTTCAAATACATTCCGCTTCTTGGTGACAGAAAACCTGCTTTGGATTATAGAAAATAACAGAAAAATTATTTGATTTCTTTGATTTTAATATTGCGTAAAGCCACGCCTTTTGCCCAATCTTGAAAGGCAATTTTCCCACGAACTGCTTTTCCAAAAGAAGGGAAGTTACCCAATTTGCTTCCTGCAATTAATTGTTTCCAACGCTCGGTTTTCATATCCTCGTGTCCGGTTTCAATTCCATTTAACCAAAAAGTAATGACACCGTTTTGTTGCAAAATTCGAGAACTATTCCATTGCCCTGAAGGTTTTGGTTGTACTTCGTTTAATAAAGGCGCCAAACTATACACACAACCCGCAGCGTGTTTGCCATCTAGGAGATAGTCTTTGGGCATATTGGCATTATCCAATAATTGGTATTCCGGACCTGTAGTCCAAGCGGTTGGAAATTCAGGGGCTTCTTGCACATTGATAAATACGCCACTATTTCCTGCTTCTGAAATTTTCCATTCAAAAGTAAAATCAAAATTCTCATATTGATTGTCCGAAACCAAGTCGCCTCGTTGTACTTTCTCCGTATTGGGATCGCAAACCAATTCACCATTTTTAACTGCCCAAGCCGATTTGGCATTTCCTTCGTTATACAAATGCCAGCCTTTAGTGGTTTGACCATCAAAAAGCAATTGCCAACCCTCTTGTTTTTGGGCTTCGGTTAGTGTATTTGCATTTGTTCTTTCTTGAGAATAGGCAACACATCCTACTGCACTAAAAAACAGGACACAAGCATTTGAAAACAGCTTCTTTTTCATGGTTTATGGTTTTTTTTCTTAATTGGTTTTAAAAGTATACACAACACTGGTAGATGTGTTGGTTCCATCGCTTGTTACGACCCTCCAATAATAAACAGTATTGGAGTTTACCGAAACTTCTTTGGTCTTAGCGGTCAGATTCTTATTAGCGTCTAGCGGAGTCTGTTTTCCATCAATAGTATCAAAATATAATGTATAGGTCAACGTACTCCCTTCTACATCGCTCGTTTCCCAAGTCAAAGTTACTTTGCCATTGGTCGGAGTAGTAACAACTCCTGGTAACGGACTCACTGCCGAAGCAGGAAAAGGCGCATAATTGGTCACTCCGTTACCTGCCAAATAAAATTTCCAAGTGTCGCTAACCGTGGTCGTTGTTCCTGTATTCTTAGCGGTTATAGTCCATGCATACGGGATTCCTCGGGTTAACGTTGCCGTGGCAGTCGTTGTTGCAATTCCTGTTTGAGTCACAACTTCCTGGTTATTTAAATTGGTGATCTTCAAATCATAACTTTGGGCATCCGAAGCACTATTCCAACTGAAAGTAACCGTACTTTGAGTCGTTGTAATGTTGGTTCCTTCCTCGCAAGTTCTTGCATTTGCTGGCGCTACTAAAACTGATTTTCCCGGAGCTTTAATTACTGGTACGGGAGTAGGAGTAGGTCCTGAATCTCCGCCACCACAAGACATTAAAAACACAAATGTAAAAACTGTTAATATACTATATCCTAGTTTCATGGGGCTGTTATTTTTTAATTATTTTAATGGTTTCGTCTAAGCGTATACTTTTTAAATGTAGGAAGTACAAACCACTGGCCAATTCATTTAAATCCAATTCGATAATTCTATTTTCAGGAATTGTTTTTACATCCGTAGCATACCTTTTGCCTGAAAGATCGGTTAATGTCAATACTACTTCTGGATCAGTCCCTGCGCAATACAAATTTAACTTGTCTTGCACCGGATTAGGAAAGAACACTACCTTTTCACTCACAAAAATAAGATCTTCAAATTGGCCTTGGCAATACAAATCGGTTGCAATTACAATCGTATTTTGTCCTGATGCTAAGTTCAGTGTAATCTGATTGGAAGTAATTGTTTGTGTACTTCCATTGAAGGTAACTGTATACTGTGTGGCTCCACTCAAGGTATAGGTTACCTCTTTACCCGAACTACTAATTTTATTAGTGACTGACAACACATTAGGCTCTGTTACTTTTATTGAATAACATTGAGAATAATTGGGTTTGGACTGAATGGTAATACATATTTCATAGGTTCCTGGTGCCAAATTTTGAAATTGGTTTTTAAAACTATTAGCCAAATTTAATTCAAAACCTGTTTGACCATTTATTGAAACGGTATAGGTGTAATTCGTATTGATTGCACTCACACTAATAGCTCCGTTTTGTTGACCAACGCAAGATGTAGCCGTTGCCATAACCGCGTAATTATTGGAAGGTAAGATAAAAATTTCACAACCATTAAAATCTACCGAAACTCCTGTTGGGGTGTTGGGACATAAATCGAGTTCATTGCGAATTCCATCTTGATCAGCATCGGAAATAACAGTGATTACAAAAGCTTTCTCAAAAGAAAGTCCTCCCGCATCGGTAACTCGAATTCGGATAGCATAACTAGACTTCGTTTGTGCATTAAACACAACTGCTGCCTTCAAATTGGCATTAGCAATAGTAAAACTAGCGTTGTCCGTACTGCCTGTACCGCTTACTAAAGTGTAGGTAAATGTATCATTTGTATCCGCATCTGTGGCAGATAACGTTCCAACAATTGCCCCAATCGCATTGTTATCATTGATTGTGGTCGCGCTTAAGATAATAGCCGTAGGTGGAACATACGGGTAGGCAAATGCCGCCGAACTCAGGCTACACGAATTTGTTACTACTACATTCCCTCCTGTAGCATTGGCAGGAAGGATCACAATCAATTTTGTATTGGTGGCGTTTGTAACTGTTGCCGAAATGCCGCCAATGGTAACTGTTGGGGTATTCCCTGTTAAAAAGTGGAGGCCGTTAATGGTTACAGTAGTTCCTGACGCAACAGTAATACTACTAATTGTAGGTGTTCCACCAATGGTGATGGTACCCGTAGCTGTGGCAGTATCGCAAGTGGATGCAATTTTTACCGAGTAGTTAAAAACTCCTGTTTGGGTAGTGGTACCGCTAACTGTTACTACACCAGAAGCCCAATTGCCCGTAATTCCTGTAGGCAAACCCGCGAAAACAGCTCCGGTAACCCCTGTTGTGGTATACGTGATGGGCGTTATAGCGGGACCACTACAAAGTGTTTGGTTGTTAGTCGTTGGACCTGAACTTAGTGTCAAAGTTGGTGTACCTGGAGTGGCTGTTCCATATACAACAGGTCGAATTCTTAAATTAAGAACCGAAGTCCAAGTGGTTCCATCACTAGAAACAACCGAACGATTACTGTTTGTGGCTTCTTGGCCTAAGCCAAAAGTATCTGTAGCAGCAGTAACCAACACTATGAAATAATCTGTAGCATTAGTAATAGGAATATTTAGGCTGCTTAGGTCTATATAATTCCAACTGTTTTTGGCAATGTAGGAAGGTGTTACTGCATACGATCCAATTAGCGTTCCTGGATTAGCGGCTGTTACTGTTCGTACTTCAATCGTACACTGACTTAGGGTTTGGTTGCGAACGGTCTTGAAGTATACGCCTCCTAACTGACCGTTGGAGGTAGCAGTAAATCGGATAGCCGCTCTTTTACCACTCAAATTGTAGGTATAATTAGCAGTACTCCCATAGGATTGTTCGTAATTGTAAGTAGTTCTTGTTAAAGGTTGGCAATACGAAAAACTGGAAGCCGCTTTGAACACATCTATTTTACCACTACCCCAAGTATTATTATCTGTTGCTCCTGTAAAAGAATCTTTTGTAGCCGTAGTTGTAATGGCATTTTTAATTTCAGTGAAGGTTGCTGTGGGTTTCTTTTGCAATAATAATGCAACACATCCTGCAACTGCTGGTGAAGCCATACTAGTTCCCTGTTCTACTCGGTACAAACCGTTGACCACCATATAGGGCGAACTGTTCGCTAATCCCGAATCAGAAGACAAGCAAGAAACAACCGCTTGACCATTCGCAGTAATATTGGGTTTTTGAACATTATCTCTTCGTGGACCAATAGAACTGAACCCTGCAATATCATCTTGAATGCCGCTTGTATAATTGTATCCGGCATACCCCGTAGATGTCCCCCCATACCAATCAATCTTTGCCATATATGCCCCTACAGTGATGGCTTTGGTGGCTGACGCTGGTGTACCTACTAAATAATTACTATCACCTCCCGTTAGCGTTATGCCTGAAAAATCATCGCCTTTAGTATCTAACCAACCGTCAACTGTTAATGAATTGGTGGAAGCATTGGCAATAGTAATGCCCCACAAACCTGCTACATCAGTGGATGTCGTTGTTCTTGTCACATACACTTGTACTTTTCGGTCACCACTTTCGGGATCAATAAAATTAGACATATACACTTTGCCTTTACCGCTCATCACTGAGGTTCCACTATTAGACAAAGAAGTAGCTTGGGTACCATCAGGAGCTGTAACCGTTACTGTAACAGCACTGGTATCATTGGCATAAGCCGTAAATTGAAAAACATCTTGTGACACCGTAGTGGTGGTGGTAGGCACTTGTAAATCAATACTTGCCGAACTTCCCACCGCAATAGCGAGTTGCTTGTGAATGTTATCCCCGTTTTCATTTCCTGAAGCGACTACTACTATTCGACCCGCCGCAGTATCTGTAAAATTATCTATAGCTAGTTCCAAAGGATCTGTTCCGTCATGCGCTCCTGTTTGCGAACCCAAACTCATGTTCACCACAATGGGCTTGCCCAAACTAGTGGATAGGTTTTTCAAATAATCTAAAGCAATAATAATATTTGAAGTGTCAAAGGAGCCATCTCCTGCTTTTATAATTACAATATCAGCATTGGGAGCTAAACCAGAATACTTTGTGCTTAAAGCCGCTCCGTTTCCTACAGCTGTTCCCGCTACGTGTGTGCCGTGTCCATCTGTGTCTTTTTCGCGCACAAAGCCAGCAGGACTGCCGTCAATCTCATCATTAATCTGAGCTTGGGTATATTCTACTCCAAAACTGAATCCTACTGGAGCTGCTTCACCTGTTGTTGGTGTTAACGTTTGATCCCAAATTCTCAAAATTCTACTTTTAGTTTGGTCTGAAGCACTTCTAAAATCAGGGTGATCCCAATCAATTCCTGTATCAATAATAGCCACAATCACACCATCTCCTTTGTAAGTGGTGTTGTCCAATTTTCCAGCATGCAAAAGGGAAGCTCCTGTTGTGGCTACAGAAATATCATTATTTTTCTTTAGAAACTTAGGCGTGTCTACAAAATCCACTTCGGCCAAAGCCGACACTTTCGAAATTTGATCTAAACTAAGCCAAGCGGTAACAAAGGTGTTGTGACTGCTTTGAATAGAAATTCCATTCGCTCGAAGCACCTCGGGTGATTTGGTATAAATAATACAATTGTATCCCGATTCATTGATACCTGTGATTCGATTTTGTCTTTTGGAGACTAATTTATTGAATAAAGAAGGTATAGGAATTGTTTGATTTTTATTGAGTTGGCGTTCTTTCAAATACCGAAAAGCAGGGGCTAATTTCTCATTATTTTGTCCGAATAAAACCGACGCTAAAAACAAAAAAACGCAACTGAAAAAAAAGTTTTTACTTGTAAACATCCTTAAATGGTCTAAGATCATACCCAATAGTGAAGTATAATAAATAGTAAATTTACAGCATTTTTATCAGATTCTGTTATAGAATCCTAAAAACAAAAAGATAGATTATTATTTATTTCGAGATTGTATTCGAATATAATTCGTGGTCTTACCATAACATCACAACTTGGCAACATACTTCCTGAACGAAGGTTTAAACTTATCGTAATTCTCAAGCTTTTCAAACCACTTAGCATGCAGCTGGCTTTCAGACTGGATGATGACAGCCCAAGTTTTCATTAACTCTTTATCTTGTTTATCAAAAACGGTTTCGCAAAAATTCCAACACATAAAGGCATACAACTCATATTTAATTTTTTGATCTCCACTAAAAGCCATTTCATACTGTTGTGTTAGTTCAAAATTTCTAAAAGAAGGATTATCCATTGCTATTTTCAACAACTCCATATAAGTCGAATCAAAAACATCATACGAATTGGTCGTTTTGTCTCTAAACCAAAAGATAACATATAATAAAATAGCAACAGCTGCCAATAAGGTAGCAACAGAGTCTACTAATAAACTCCAAAATTCAATTGTAGTCATGGTAACGGGGTATTGGTTAGTTCAATTTGTTCCGGTATTTTATCAAGTAAGGAGATTAGAACTGGGTCATTCGATTCTTTTTCATAAATTTCAAGATACAATCGTTGAATTAAATCTTTAATACTTTCTTTTTCTAGAATTTCTCTGGGAGGTTTAGGAGCTATCATCAATACCATTTCTGTAGATGCAGTACCATCCAAAGAAGGTAAAATATAAGTAACATTAGACAGTAAATAAGCACCGTTACGTATATAAAACTGAATTCTTTTTTTGCGCTGCTCTTTATTGGAACCAAATTGAAAATGCTCTGCCTCTAGTAGTAAAAATTGTTTGTTTTTGATTGTCATTTGTGCCAAAAATTGGAAAAATTGAGTGCCAAATTCTAAACCTCTACAATTATTTTTAACTGCTAAATAATCCAATAATACAAAAGGGGAATTCTTAAAATCCCACAACAAGGCCATTGCGACTACTTGCTCTTTTACAATCCCAACAAACAACTGAGATTGACCGCTTTTTACCCGCTCAATGACAGTAACCATAGACTGACGCTCACTAGACGGAAAAGCTTCATTATAAATAGCCATTGCCTCTTGGAAACGGCTGCTGTTACAATCTTGGATATGTTGGTAATCAATTGCCAAAATCTTAGTCTTTTTGGGCATTAGGATTAGATATAACCAAAGAAGGTGTGCCATCTTGCAGGAGACAATCCACTATAGCACCATTCAAATATTGAATACTCATGCTATCAACTACAACGTCGAAATCATTTTCCTGAACTTTATAATTCAAAACCAAATCATCTTCATTGATCTCATTATCAATGGTACACGAATATTGATATCCGTTGGCGTGACTTAATTCAATATACAATCGGAATTTTGCATCCAGTAAGTTCTCTGCTTTTAAAATTTCTATGATTTGAATTTTAGCAGCTTCTGTAATAGTAATCGAAATTTCCATAATCGAGAGCTATATAATATTTTTAATAAATTGTGCAGGAATACCCCCTACAATTGTGTTATCGGGAACATTTTTTGTAACAACTGCTCCTGCTGCAACAATCGAATTTTGACCAATTGTAACCCCTGGCAATACTGTAGCTCCAGCACCTATCCAAGCATTTTGCTTAATTACCACTTTAGCTAAATCCAATGATTTTCGATTAGCAGGGTCAATAGGGTGATTTTCAGTTATTATGTTGACTTTAGGGCCAATCAAAACATCATCCTCAATAATTATTCCGCCCAAGTCTAGAAAAGAACACCCGTGATTAATGAAAACATTTTTACCAAGACGGATGTGTTTCCCAAAATTAGTATGAAAAGGGACAAAAACAATAGTGCTTGAGTCAATGGAACTCCCAATAATTTTACTAAGTTGTTCTCTAATTTGATTGGTATTGGTAGCTCTATTCAAAACCGAAGACAAAGCAATGGTTTGCGAAACTATTTTCCAAAGTTGCGGTAATTCGGGGTCATTTTTATCAATAATTCCTCCTGCTAACATCTTGCTAAAAATATCCATATACTATTTCTGTTCTATTTAATTTCGTTCGATAAATATAGGGAATTAATTAAATTCTATCTTTGTTACTATGAATCGTATTGAAATTACCAAAATATCCCTTGAACAATTAGTTCAATTACAAGAAATAGGTCGTCTAACCTTTGCAGAAACATTCTCTTCTACCAATTCAGAAGAGAATATGAAAACGTATTTAGAGGAAGGATTCTCTATAGAAAAACTCACTGCCGAATTACAAAATCCAGCATCTGAATTCTATTTTGCCACACTAAACGAGGTGGTTATTGGCTATTTAAAAATTAACTTCGGACAGGCACAAACAGAAGTACAAGAAGGCAATTCTCTTGAAATAGAGCGTATTTATGTTTTGCAAGACTTCCACGGGAAAAAAGTAGGGCAATTGCTGTACGAAAAAGCCATTCAAATCGCTAAAAACAAAAAAGTAGCCTTTGTATGGTTAGGCGTTTGGGAAGAAAATCATCGAGCCATTCAGTTTTACACCAAAAACGGATTTGTGGCTTTTGACCAACATATTTTCAGACTTGGCGACGACGAGCAAACGGATATTATGATGAAATTGAAAATCGTAGATTAAATAATTTTAGATTGTTGAATAACGATTTTTGATGGAAAACGTATTACGAAGTCTAGACGTTGCCCTCTCCAAAGGAACTAGGAGTGTGTATTTTTATTTACGAAGTACGATATAGAGCGCAGATTGTAGAAATTCGGAAAATCTTATATGCTCTTCTATTGAGCGAAGCAACACTCTTATATTACCTTATATGACTTATATGATTATCAATTTACGAGGTACGATATACGATTTACGATTTACGATATACGATATACGATTTACGATATACGAAGTGGAACGCAGATATTAGAAATTCGAGAAATCAAAAAATTTAACCACATAGAAACATAGACTGAAAATGCAGCTAAAAAGAAGGGATAGAAATAGCCCTATTTTTCACATAGCTATGTGAAAAGTGAAACGTCTATCTCATACTTTCAAAGCTATCCTTTCTATGTATCTATGTGGTGAAAAAATCTCCTACTATATACTTTGTAAAAAAATGATTTTAGATTATTGAATAATAATCTTGATTTTTGACAAGAATTATCCCTCTATTTGTCGCTTTTAATTCGTTTAGGCATCGGCTTTAAGTCTGTTAAAGCGCTAATTTTAATTGGACTATCCGACTCTATACTTTTTCTAGCGGCAATCCCAATCAAAACGGACATAATTCCGTCTCTAATTCCAGCTGAACGTCCGTACGGATCTTCTATATCTGGCGTTTTAAATATCTTATCATGCAAACGCGAATCTCCACCTCCATGGCCTCCTTTTTCAGTTGGAACGACTACCGTTTCATACTCTTTCCATAATTTATGGACGATGATAGTTTCGGCACTAGCCTCTTCTAAAGCATTTTGCTCCATTTCCTTGGCATGTAATTCTTCTTGGCTCAACACGGCTTTTTTATCATATGGAATGTCCAAAGAAGCTTCTATTCTACCTTCAGTCCCATTAAAGGCAATGCGCCAACCCTCGTAAGGTGAATACGTAGTTAATGAATAATTTACACTTACATTATTCGCATATTTAATTTGAGCTGACATTTTATCGTAGATATCGATTTCATTTCTGAAAAGACAGTTGTCTCGAATGTAACCATCGTGTTTTTCGTTGGCAACATAGAAATCCATCATCTGTTTGTCTTTGGTGATATCAAAATAATACGCACAATTCGATTTATGATCACAACTACGACAATTGGCACCTCGGAAAGGGCCATTCGCCCCATAATGTTCTAAGTCGCCATACGCAAAAACTTCGGTGGGATCTGAGTCAATCCACCAATTTAAAAGGTCAAAATGATGGGTTGCTTTGTGTACCCAAAGGGAACCTCCTTTCGCTTTTTGACCGTGCCATCTCCTAAAATAAGAAGCGCCATGATAGGTATTTAAATACCAATGAAAATCTACAGAGGTGATTTTACCAATTGTATTATTCGTTAATAGTTCTTTGATTTTAGTGGCATACGGACTCCAACGGTAGTTGAATCCTACGATTAGGTTTTTACCTGATTTTCGCTCGGCATCTAAAATGGCTTGAGCTTTAGTTTCGTCAGTAGTTAGCGGTTTTTCTGTAAGTACATCATAACCCGCCTCCAAACCTTTTATTATAAATTGGTGGTGCGTAGCATCTACTGTAGTTACAATGATTAAATCCGGTTTCGTTTTAGACAACATTTCGTCAAAATCTACAAATGTAGGACAGTTAACTCCTATGTATTTTTTGGCATATTGAAGTCGGCCAGGATTAATATCACTAAGTCCAACAAATTCTAAAATATCGGAATACTGTTCAACCAATCGCTTTCCCCAAAAGCTTGATCCACGAACTCCCGTTCCAACAAGAACGACTCTCAGTTTTTTAGAATTATCAAAAGAAAAAGCATTCATAGGAAACGCGGTATAAGCCGCTAACATACTTATTGAAGTTAAAAATTGTCTTCGAGAATTTTCCATATTTACAAGTTTTATTTCAAATTAATTAATTGATTTTTACCTCTTTTAATTCATTCGAATAGTGGTTAGTTCTCTCAAATATACTTCTTTTTTTATTTTAGTGTTAATTTTACATTTATTTTATTTGAAAAAAGGAGAGAAATACAACTTTTGGCTTTAGATATACGAGTTACGAAGTGGAATGCAGATTGGAGAAATTCGGGAAATTGGAAAAGTATTAATTAACTACTTTGTAGGTGAATTTTCTAGTTTGAATGTCATTTTGATGAAAATCCAAACACAAATCGAAGTTGTGGGTAAATCCAATATAGAATTTCCCTAATTGTTGTGAATATAGAATGTAAACAATATTTTCTAAGTACTAAAAACAAAAAAGTCCAACATTTCTGCTGGACTTTTGCTCCCCTTTCCGACGAAAGATGCAGCTATAATGCGATGATTGAGTTTGTGACTATTAGGAAATTGAAGGGTTGAACTTTGTACAATTTTGCAGGAGGTTCATTTCTATTAGCAAAAATCGTACTAATTAATTCTTAAAATCAAGACTACCACAGGGAACCGTTACAACATCTGTACCGGCTGTAATCTTGTAAAATAGTGTTTTGTCTTTTAATATATATTCTGCCCTAACCGGCCACTTTGTTTTATGGATGAAAATTGCGCTGTAAAATAAATAATTATTGAATGGTGAAATTCTATTATTCAAATCCTTTAATTGATTTGATTCATTATTTAAAAGAGTTGTTACACCTGTAAGACCATAATCGAACTCCTGCACTTTGTCAATTGTCATATTTGACTTTGTAAAGGCAACTTTAGCGTACGATTCTTCAGATTTAAAAGAAATGATTGTCGGAAATTTAATTTTTAAATCCAGAGGCGATGTTGCTTCATTACGTACATTAGTCCAAAAAATGAAATAAT
>NZ_JAHEBT010000030.1 GCF_024642105.1 Flavobacterium sp. | reverse complement strand
ACTACAGGCGATGATTATGTGTATGATGCCAATGGTAATATGACCGTGGATAAAAACAAGAACATCTCCAGTATTGTGTACAACCACTTGAACTTGCCTACAAAAATTGTTTTTCCAACTGGAAATATTGTGTATATTTACAATGCTAGTGGGCAAAAGATACAGAAAGTAGTAACAGAGAATACAACAGTAACCACTACTGATTATTTTGTTGGAGGCTATCAGTATAAAAATGCAGTGTTGCAGTATTTTCCAACGACAGAGGGGTATGTGAAAAATACTCCTGTTAGTGGGGCTAATACTTACAGTTATGTGTTTAATTACACGGACCATTTAGGGAATACTCGATTGAGTTATACTAAAGACGCTACAACAGGTTCATTGAAAATTCTTGAGGAAAGTAACTATTATCCCTTTGGGATGAAGCATAATGGGTATAATCCTATTTCTCCAATTCCTGAAAATAGAAGACTTTTTAATGGAAAGGAACTGCAAGAAGAGTTAGGATTGAACCAATATGATTATGGCTCACGTATGTATGACCCTGCAAGAGCTGGTTGGAGTACTATTGACCCACTTACAGAGAAAATGCGAAGATGGTCTCCATACAATTATTGTTTTAATAATCCAATGCGTTTTACTGACCCTGATGGAATGGCTCCTAATGATTGGGTTTTAGGAAGTGATGGACAATGGTCTTGGAGAAGTGATATTAACTCAAAAGCGCAAGCAAAAGCGGCAGGTTATAGTGATTATTCAGATGGAAAATCAAATAATACATACTCGCAAGGAGGAAACACCATAACATTAAAAGAAAATGCAAAATGGGTAAGTAGTAGTGATGGTAAGGAAAGAACGGCTGCTGACCAAGCTAATCCAACTGCTATTGCAGAGGCTAAAGTTAGTGGAGAAATAACAACAGTAGTAGGTTCAACTCCTGAATATGAGTTTAGTGCAGATGTTCTTGGGCAAGATTTAAAAAATGCTGGAGAGTTTCTTTCAAAAAGTAGTACATATGCTGAAGGTGCTGGTATTCTTGTTACTGGTTCAAGCTGTCTTTTTGGTCCAGAAATGATACCACTAGGTGTAGCAATATTTGATTTTGGTGCTGGTATGGGTACGGCAGGATCTGGATCTAATGCAGTCGGTAATGGATTGCAAGGACAATATAAAAATGCAGCTGTTGATTTAGCAACTATGGGGATATCAAGTGCAGGTGAAAAGGCAATTGATGCTGCAGGCGGTAGTGCAGCCTTTAAACAAGCAGGTAAGATGATTAATGAAAAAGCTGTTGAAACGACTAAAAAATTAATTATAACTGAAAAGAAAGAGTAAATATATTATTATGGAAATATTAAAAACTTTAGGAATAGGTGTTTTAGCAATTATATTTGGAATTATAATGATTTGGTTCACATATAAGACTAGAGAAAACACACAATTAATTAGTACAAATATAAAAGGTTATAGCGCTGGTATATTATCTATTTTTATTGGAATATTGTATATGCTACGTGAATTACATATTTTCAATTGGTAGCATTCATAAAACAATTTAAATTATAAAAAATTAATCTAATTTATTTTTTAAAACATTCAAATCATCCGATTTTAAATATTTATACAAAATATTTTTTTCGGATGATTTTTTAATTTGTCGGTATATATATTGTGAAGGATTTGCATAATCCATTTCTTTTTTATAATCTTCTAATTTCACAATGATAATACTTATAAATTGTTCTCCATCATTAGGTATTATATCCATTTTCGGAGGTTCATTGTTGGCTTTCTCTTTTATCAGTTTTTGTGATTTTATAAAATTATTAATCTCTTGGTTAAATGATTTAATATCTACTTTGTTATTGATTAGTTTATTATCTATAATAATATTTCCATTTTGATTAATTAATACAACTTTTTGTTTTTCTTCACCTTTTTCATTCTTCACTAATTTAAAGATGATTACTTTATATAATTGAGTATCGTCAATTTGTTGAATTGGTTTAAAAGAACTCAATACAATTAAACACGTAAATAGAAATAAAATTTTAGTTTTCATAGGTCTTTTAAATTTTTAAAATGAATTGAAGCTAACAAATGCAGTATAAAATTACAAAATTTGAAGTTATTAAAAACAAAAATTAATTAAAAACAACTTTAAAAAGAGCAACTACGGTTGCTTTTTTTGTGCTGAAAAATAGAAGATGTATTCTAGCCCCGATAGTAGCGGCATCCTTTTTATTTTTTTTCTTTAAAAAATAAAAAGATATAGCGAATAGCGGGAGATAACGAGTTAAAAAAGATAAAAAGTGTGCTACTAAAAAACAACCCTAATGCCTTGCAACAAGGCACTGACCCTGCGGATTTGTTTGGTTTTAAAATTAATTACAATACCGTGCAAGGCAATACCGCTGTGGCAAACCAACTTTATAATGGCAACATAGCCGAGACGTTTTGGAGCACAGCTACCGATGGAGGTTTTGTGAGGAACTACGGTTACAAATACGATAATTTGAATCGTTTGAAAGACGCCACTTATCAAAAATCGAGTGTGGTAACCCGTATGTATGATGAAAACCTGACCTATGACAAGAACGGTAACATCTTGACTTTAAAACGCAACGGTGATAACGATACTCAAGCAGGTACCATTGGGATAGATAATCTTACTTATACTTATGCCACAAACTCTAATAAATTAATGCGAGTAACAGAAGCCCAGCCTACTGCAACAAGTGGATTTAAGGACGGAAACACTACAGGTGATGATTATGTATATGATGCCAATGGTAATATGACCGTGGATAAAAACAAGAACATCTCTAGTATTGTGTACAACCACTTGAACCTGCCTACAAAAATTGTTTTTCCAACAGGAAATATTATGTATATTTACAATGCGGCGGGGCAAAAGGTACAAAAAGTAGTAACGGAGAATACAACGGTAACTACAACTGATTATTTAGGAGGCTATCAGTATAAAAATGCAGTGTTGCAATATTTTCCAACGACAGAAGGGTATGTGAAAAATACTCCTGTTAGTGGGGCTAATACTTACAGCTATGTGTACAATTACACTGACCATTTAGGGAATACTCGATTGAGTTATACTAAAGACGCAACAACAGGTTCATTGAAAATTCTTGAGGAAAGTAATTATTATCCTTTTGGGCTCATGCACAAAGGCTATAATAATTTAGTTTCTACCAATAATCCTGCAGATAAATTGCTCTTCAATGGAAAAGAATTACAAGATGAGTTGAATTTGAATGCTTACGATTTTGGGGCTAGAATGTACGACCCTTCTTATGTTAGAACACTAACACAAGACCCATTAGCCGAGAAGTTTTGTTCGTATTCTTCGTATTCATTTTTGAATAATAATCCGATAAGTTACATTGACCCTAGCGGGATGGAAGCTTACAAATCGCAAGTGGATAGAAGTTCTGAAATGAGTAATTCTGAATGGAACTCCAATAGAAGAGCCGATATGGACAGGCAAGCTGGAGGAGATGGAATGGATATTGCAAATCCTGATGGATACGTTAAAAAACGTTCAACAGCCACTGCTTCGGATGCTCGAGAGGAAGGAGCAGCTGATGAAGATGGTAATCCTACTGACCCACCTAAAAAGAAAGGAAAGTCTAAATCTTCGGGTATTGAGAATCAGACAAAAATGAATTTTGAAATTGTTAATTTATATTTATCCATCACAGAATTTATTGCAGAATTACAGACCTGGGCAGTAGGAGGTAAATTAATTGAAGGGGCTTCTGTTGTTAGTAATGAAGCCGCTAAGGGCGGAACTACTGGGTTTAGGTATATGACAGAGGGCGAATTAAAAGTTATACAGCAAAAAGGGTTATTGAGAGGAGGCAGAGCAGGAGAAACCTTCTTTACAAAAGACCTATACAAATCAGCAACTAGTGCACAAAATAGATTAGCGTTACCAAGTGCCCCCACAATTCGTGTCGAATTCCAAATCTTGAATAATCCTACGCTATTGAGGAATGGAACAAAAGTTCTGCCTGCAAACGGAATGATGGGTAAAGGAGCAGAGTTTATGACTGTAGACCCTGTAAGAGTGAGATTGATTAATTGGCAACCTTTAAGATAAAACATGATGGAAGAAGAAAAATATTTTATTACCGTTAGCGAACCTTGGGACTTTGAAAGTTCAGACGGACAGAATATAATCAAAGGAAGTATTCTGAGTATAAAAAGTTCTAAATGCATAGTATTTAGGAGCAACAATTATTTACAGTTTGATGATGTTAAAGGCAATATTTTGATATTAACTCAAAGGCATTATGGATATGATTTTTCTAATTTTAAGAACGAAATAATAGCCTTTAATGGAGGTGTTCTACTTGGGGAATATAATGAAGAATTAAGCGAAAGCCAATTGCGAGAGAAGACAAAGTTTGTAATTATAGGTAGTATAAGAAAAGGGTAATGTATCAATATTAGTGATGGCTTAAAATAATCAAGCCATTATTTTGATACATTACCACATTACCGGTTAATCCCCCAAATCTACCGCTTTACTGTTTGTGTATTTTTCTAGTTTTGAGATTATTTCTTTTTTAAATCTTTCTTGTATCCTAGTTTCTTCTTCATTGCTAAAATCTTCTTGTTTTAGCCACTTCATTTTTTTGTCTTCAAAAACAGAACGAATTGCAATATCTATATGAGTTGTATCCTTAAAGGTTTGTTCGTCTCCAACAAATGAAATGTAATACATTTCTTCTGGTGATTGGCTAAAATAAAAAGTCTTTGCATCTAAAGAATTTGCTCCCCAATACTGCCAATTATTAAATTCTAGATATTTATTTGGAATTTTATAATTAGGATAATTAAAGTACAAACTATCAAATGCAACCTCTAGTTTTTTCTTTGAAACAGGAAAACTGACAGTATTGAACCCTCCTAAAGTCCCATCACAGCTTGTTAAAGTAAACAAAACAAATAAAAAGTATATTTTTATCTTATTATTTATTGACATAATTTATTTTTTTATCGATTTATAAGTTTCTTTAAAGGCATCTGTGACAGTAAAGTATTGGACTTTAAATGAAGCAAAAAATCCCAATCCCAGACCTAAAGTGCCTGCCGTTACTCTTGTTCTCATACTATAAGCAGGAGACAAAGCAATAGCTAATTCCTGTGTTACGAACTTATAATCAGCAGGAATTGCACTTTTAGCTGTGAACAATCCTTCTGCACCTCTAATTTTTAAATCATTATAAGCTAAATCGTGTGTAATAGCAGGGAACTCTTCAGGTCTTGTGGGAATATATGAATAATCATCTCTTTCTGCATAAGTTTGAGGATTCCACGGACCAGGATAGGTTAGCCAAAAAATATTATGACTTACTGTTCTAGGGTCTAAAGAATTAGGCGTTAAACTTTTTTGAACACCGTGATAAAAATTTTGAAAAGACTTATCCGCATATCCATTTTTAAAATCTTCTCCTTTTCGTTTAGTTCCAACAATAGTAAGTTCATCTGCCAATGTAGAACCATCACTTAATTTTCCATGTCCTCCTGCTGAAATCTCACCTTCAATAAATGAACCCATTTGTTCTTTACTTGGGTTGTTATTTAAAGCATTATTTTCAACACCCAAATATGACATAAAACGTTTTATATCTTCTGCCTTGTTTGTTGTATAACCTCCTGTAGTTGTTTCCCATAAACCGCTTGGGTCTATAAATATGAGAGGGTTATTAAAACAATAACGGTTTGGTGTGATGTCATAGGCTAATTCTGCCAACATATCAATATTGGGCATTCTGCCAATATCGGGCATATATTGCCTAAATCCGAAGTCGTAAGTGTTAAGCCCCAACTCTTCTTGCAACTCCTTACCATTAAAAAGTCTTCTGTTTTCAGGAATTGGAGAAATAGGGTTATACCCATTATGCTTCAATCCAAAAGGATAGTAGTTACTTTCTTCAAGAATTTTCAATGAACCTGTTAATGCGTCTTTAGTGTAACTCAATCGAGTATTCCCTAAATGGTCCGTGTAATTAAACACATAACTGTACGAGTTAGTTCCACTCACAGGGGTGTTTTTTACATAGCCTTCCGCCGTTGGAAAAAACTGCAAACTTGTGTTACTATATTGATATCCTCCTAAATAGTCAGTAGTAACAACACTAGCAGGTGTTGTACTTGTAACTACCTTTTGTACCTTTTGCCCACTAGCGTTGTAAATATACACAATATTTCCAGTTGGGAAGACAATTTTTGTAGGCAAGTTCAAGTGGTTGTACACAATACTGGAGATATTCTTGTTTTTATCCACGGTCATATTACCATTGGCATCATATACATAATCATCACCTGTAGT
>NZ_JAHEBT010000021.1 GCF_024642105.1 Flavobacterium sp. | reverse complement strand
TAGCGGGAAATAGCTCCTAAATGTTAAAACGAAATTACTTTTAGTGTTTTACTTTTCCTAATTTGTCCTTGAATAATTGTTTTGGCATCGCGGTTGTGTTGCATCGGAATCAAAATGTTTTTCAGAATATCGATATGCGTCACTTGGTAATTCAAATCGTAAAAAGCGTAGCCTTTGTAAATGCCGTTTTCAATAAGAACCGCTGAACGCTCATTGATAGTACGACCACGATCTATCAAAACCATGTTCTGTTTTTCAAAACTATTTTCAGTGATAAATTTATTTATTCGGTTATTGTATTCTTCGACTGTTACTTTACCAATACAAGCTCCATCGCATTCTTTGATTTTATATTGAAAGCAGTCCGAGCTAGTCTGGTACAAACCCGTTAGTTTTTGGCACAATTGGTACTTTTCTGTAATGCGGAACAGCGTGTTTTTTCCTTCTTGTAGCGTAGTAAAAGAAGTGATTTCTTTTTTACGTCCATCGGCTTTTTGTAAACGTAAGTTCAAGTAACCGTTGTTGTCTTTTTCGGAATACAATGCCCACTCAAAGATACTTTTGCGTTGCGCTCTATTGAAAATAGGTTTGTTGATTTTGATTTCTTCACTTTCTTTTAAAAGGGCAATCAATTCGCTCCCCGTTTCTTCGTAAGTGACTGTAAATACTTCTCTCTGAATCTTTTTAGATTTAGTAGAGGTACCTGTAAAATGTTGGTTGATTCGCTTTTTGATGTTACAGCTTTTGCCAATGTATATCAAATTGCCTTTTTCGTTATGAATATAATAAATCCCTGTTTTTGAAGGCAAATGTTCTACAATATCCAAGAGCTTTGGTGCGATTCCTTTTTGAATTTCTTGTTTGATAAAGTCGTTCAAAATTTGCTTTTCGACATCTTTTTCCAAAAGCATTTTGAATAATTTGGTAGTTGCCATAGCATCACCACTCGCTCGGTGTCTGTCTGCCATCGGGATACCTAAAGCGCGAACTAATTTGCCCAAACTATACGAAGGTTGTTCAGGGATTAATTTTTTGGATAACTCCACTGTACAGAGTGTTTTGGCTTGAAAATCATAGCCTAAACGCTTGAATTCAGTTTTTAAAATTCGATAATCAAACGAGGCATTGTGAGCCACGATAACACAATCTGAAGTGATTTCGATAATGCGTTTGGCTACTTCAAAAAATTTAGGTGCCGAGCGCAACATCGCATTATTGATTCCAGTTAACTTGACTACAAATGGTTGAATAGGGATTTCAGGATTTACTAAACTGATAAATTGATCCACCACTTCGCGACCATCAAATTTATAAATGGCAATTTCGGTAATTCCTTCTTCGTTGAATTGACCTCCTGTGGTTTCTATGTCGAGAATTGCGTAAATAGTATTTTCTTTAAAATTTAAGGTTTAAAAAATCTGAAATCAAAATTCGTTAATCTTCAATCATCAATCAATTTCTGTTTCCAAAGATACTACTTCCAATTCGAACCATGGTACTTCCGCATTCAATTGCAAGTGCATAGTCTCCAGACATGCCCATTGAAAGAATTGTGAATTGTGAATTGTGAATTGCAATGGTATCAAAAATCGTTTTCAAACGGCTGAATTCTTTTTTGATTTGGTTTTGATTGTTAGTAAAAGTTGCCATTCCCATCAGTCCTACAATTCGGATGTTATTATAGTTTTCTTTGTCATTCTGAACTTGTTTCAGAATCTCATTCAATTCCCTTTCGTCCAAACCAAATTTGGATTCTTCCTCGGCAATATACACTTGCAGTAAACAATCGATAATTCGGTTATTTTTTTGTGCTTGTTTGTTGATTTCTTGTGCTAATTTCAAACTATCCACACCGTGAATCAAACTCACAAAAGGCGCCATGTATTTGACTTTATTAGTTTGAACATGACCAATCATATGCCATTGAATGTCCTTGGGCATTACTTCCCATTTTTCGGACATTTCTTGGATTTTGTTTTCACCAAAAATGCGTTGTCCAGCTTTATACGCTTCCATTAAATCCGATACAGGTTTGGTTTTGGAAACGGCTACAAGAGTAACATTTTCAGGGAGTGTAGCTTGAATAGAACGTAAATTATTTTGAATTGACATTGTAGTCTTTGGTTTTTAAATGAATTGAGCAGCTACTTTTTCTGCTTTCTTACTTTCGGCATAATTGTAAAAACCTTCACCCGATTTTGCGCCTAATTTTCCGGCGCGAACCATATTAACTAATAAGGGACAAGGGGCGTATTTTGGATTTTTAAAACCGTCATACATCACATTCAAGATAGAAAGACACACATCGAGTCCAATAAAATCAGCTAATTGCAAAGGTCCCATTGGGTGCGCCATGCCTAATTTCATTACGGTATCTATTTCATAAACGCCAGCCACTTGATTGTATAAAGTTTCGATGGCTTCATTGATCATTGGCATCAAAATTCGATTGGCTACAAATCCCGGATAGTCATTTACTTCAACAGGTGTTTTTCCTAATTTTTCGGAAAGCTGCATGATGATTTGGGTAACTTCATCGCTAGTGTTATATCCTCTAATTACTTCCACTAATTGCATAATGGGCACCGGATTCATGAAATGCATTCCAATAACACGTTCGGGATGCACTACCACAGCTCCAATTTGAGTAATGGAAATAGATGATGTATTGGTAGCTAAAATTGTGTTATGAGAACAAGCTTCGTTCAATTGCTTAAAAATAGCCAATTTTAAATCGACATTTTCAGTTGCGGCTTCTATGACTAAGTCAACTCCAACGACACCGTCTTTTATATCCGTATAGGTAATAATATTCGTTATAGTTTTAGCAACATCTTCTTGTGTAATGGTTTCTTTGGCTAACATTCTATCCAAATTATTGGCGATAGTGTCCATGCCTTTGTCCAATGCCTTTTCAGAAACATCAATCAATTTTACGGTAAAACCATTTTGAGCAAAAGTATGAGCAATTCCATTACCCATTGTTCCAGCTCCAATAACAGCGATTGTTTTCATTTGGTATGTTATTATTTTTCCATTGAATCAATAATCTGATAAGCTACACGCAAAGCATTGGTGGCTTGTTCCAAAGTAACTACAGGAGTAGTGTCGTTGTTGATAGCATCAGCAAAAGATTCTAATTCGTCTAAAATGGCGTTATTTTGATGTACTTCAGGATTAGAAAAATAGATTTGTTTTTTCACTCCTTCAGCATTTTGTAAAATCATATCAAAGTCACCTGGAACTTCAGGCGCATCCTTCATTTTAACTACTTCACATTTTTTTTCAAGGAAATCTACCGAGATGTATGCGTCTTTTTGGAAGAAACGAGTTTTACGCATGTTTTTCATCGAAATTCGGCTAGAAGTCAAATTGGCTACACAACCATTTTCAAATTCGATTCGAGCATTGGCAATATCTGGAGTTTCGCTAATAACAGAAACGCCACTAGCATTGATGTTTTTAACTTTCGAATTCACCACGCTCAGAATAGCATCAATATCGTGAATCATTAAATCTAAAACTACAGGAACGTCAGTGCCTCTTGGATTGAATTCTGCCAAACGATGAGTCTCAATAAACATCGGATTTTCAATCATATTTTTGGTAGCAATAAAGGCAGGGTTGAAACGCTCTACATGTCCTACCTGACCTTTGACTTTGTATTCTTTAGCTAATGCTATAATTTCTTCGGCTTCCTCAACAGTGGTTGCGATTGGCTTTTCTATAAATACATGTTTCCCCGACTTGATAGAGACTTTAGCACATTTATAATGAGAAAGAGTAGGTGTTACAATGTCAATGACATCCACAGCGTGAATTAATTTGGCGATAGTATCAAATTGTTTGTATCCGAATTCAGCAGCAATTTTAGCTCCGTTTTCTAGATTTTCGTCATAAAAACCAACCAATTCGTATTTTTCAGATTGTTGCAATAAACGCAAATGTATTTTACCTAAGTGACCAGCACCCAATACTCCAATTTTCAGCATAATAATGTAGTTTGCACAAAAATAGCAATAAATTGGTGAATTAATTAAGTGAAAAAGACAATTATTTGTTCAATTTTAATTTAAATTTCGCTATTTGGAATTAGAAATTCTTTGTTACTTTTACCAAAATTAAAACCCAAATTTTGAAAGATACTGCCAAACATCAAGGACTTCGTAATCAATTAGTAAGCGTTTTAGAACAAAAAGGCATTACTGATAAAAAGGTGCTTGAGGCGATTAAAAAAGTGCCAAGACATTTATTTTTGAATTCTAGTTTTGAAGATTATGCTTATCAAGATAAAGCCTTTCCAATAGGAGCAGGTCAAACGATTTCCCAGCCCTACACCGTGGCATTTCAATCCCAATTATTAGAAGTGCAAAAAGAGCATAAAATATTAGAAATAGGAACAGGATCAGGTTATCAAACAGCTGTTTTGTGTGCTATGGGAGCCAAAGTCTATACGGTAGAACGCCAAATCGAGCTGTTTAAGAAAACATCTGTTTTATTTCGTAAACTAGGAATTCTTCCAAAGTACTTTGCTTCTGGAGACGGATACAAAGGACTGGAAATTCACGCACCTTACGATAGTATTATTGTTACCGCTGGTGCACCCATAATCCCAAAACCGTTGATGGCCCAATTGAAAATAGGAGGACGCTTAGTTATTCCGCTGGGTGAAGAAGTGCAAACTATGACCCTATTGATTCGTAAAAATGAGACTCAATTTGAAAAACATGAATTTGGAGAATTTCGATTCGTTCCGTTATTAGAAGATACAAACTAAAAGAAAACCCGCCATAGGCGGGTTTTCTTATTGACCAATAATGGCTAAATAGCGCTCCAAACTCTCTTTTTCTATTTGAGCTACAAACAAGATAAAATCTTCTTTGTTGTTTTGTGTTTGAGCTGATTCTAAAGTTTGATAGTAGCGCATTCTTGTATCGTAATCTCCTTTAATATTAGCAATTACATAGCCATGTTGCAACAAAATCAAGTTCATTATTAAGCGAGACGTTCTGCCATTTCCATCAATGAAGGGATGTATGGTGACCAAACGCTCGTGCATTTCGGCAGCGAGAACTATTGGGTGTAATTTATTTTTATTGGTTTCATACCAAATAAAATAATCTTCCATTTCCTTTGCTACTAAAAAAGGTTGAGGCGGTGTATGTGCGCTCCCTTTAATCATCACTTGTACTTTTCTATATCGACCTGCATCTTCAGGATGAATCCCTCTTAAAATTAGATTATGAGTAGCCAATACTTCTCTTTCAATTAGAGAGGTGTTTTTATTCATCAACTCTTTTATAAAAGCAATAGCCTCTTGATGATTAATAGCCTCTAAATGCTCACGCATACTTTTTCCAGAAATAGTCAAGCCTTCATTGATAACTAAATCGGTTTCACGAAGTGTCATCGTATTGCCTTCTATTCGATTACTTTCAAAAGTATATTCCAATTCTAAAGCTTGTGATATTCTGTAACTATCGAATTGACGAAAACTGTCTAATTTGGCTTTTAAAACATCAATTTGAGCTAAAAGTGTTTCTAAAGATTTTGATAGTGCATTAGTATTATTTTTGGCAACATATCGTATTTCTTCTTCGGCAACCTGCAAGGCTTTTAGAGCAAATTCATCTTGACCAATTTCATACAATATTTTTTCTTTAAGCCAAGCCACCATTAAAGTTTCATAATCGATTTCCAATAAGGAGGCAATTTTTACTACTTGTTCTTTTGTAGGCTTTCTTGTCCCGGATTCAAACTTACTAATCAAGGCTTGGTCAATGTTCAAAAGTTGAGCTAGTTCTCTTGTTTTGAGCCCCTTTTTTTCTCTTGCATTTTTGATTAGTGTTTTCATTTTACTTAAATGTTTTTATTTGTCAAGACAAAATTAGTCATAATTTTATGTAAAAAAAACTTTTTATTAAAAAGCTTTCTTAATTCTATCCAAATCTCTCTTGGTATCTTGTTCTTTCAGGGATTCTCGTTTGTCATAGGTTTTCTTTCCGCGGCAAAGCCCAATCTCTAATTTTGCCATTCCTTTTTCATTGGTAAACATTTTTAAGGGAACAATAGTGAGTCCTTTGGCTTGTACACTACGAGCTAATCCTTTTAATTCTCTCTTGTTTAAGAGTAGTTTTCGTTCACTTCGGGATTTATGATTGAATTGATTTCCAAATGCGTATTCTTCAATATAAGTATTGATGGCAAAAAGTTCGTTGTTACTAAATTCGCAAAAACTCTCCGTAATATTGGCCTTGCCTAAACGAATGGACTTAATTTCGGTACCAGCCAAAACTATTCCAGCGGTATAGGTTTCGATTATTTCATAATCAAAACGAGCACGTTTGTTAAGTATGTTGACTGTTTTTAGCATAGTTGTACAAAGGTAGAAACAAATCTAAGAAACACCAATTGTTTTTGTAGAAATACTTAATTTTGAAAAATGGAAAGTAAAGTTTCAAAAGATCCACTACACGGAATTACACTTAAGACAATTGTTGAGCAATTAGTCCAACATTACGGTTTTGATACCTTGGGTGAATTAATTAAAATTAAATGTTTTAATGAAAACCCAAGTGTGAAATCGAGTTTAACATTTTTGCGTAAAACAGATTGGGCTAGAAAAAAAGTAGAAGAATTGTATGTGAAAACACTTCCGAAACTCAATGCGACTTAGTAGTTTTTCTTTAGTAGAGAGTAAAAAACACTGTCTAAAAATTTCCCCTCAAAAAAAGTATGTTCCTTAAAATGTCCTTCTTTTACAAAGTTATTTTTCAAGAGTACTTTTTCCGATCCAAAATTTTCAGGATCAATCACCGCTTCGATTGAATTTAATCCCATTTCCTCAAATCCAAATTGGATGACTCTTTCTAAAGCTTCGGTAATTATGCCTTTCCCATGAAACTCCGCAGATAATATATAGCCAACTTCAGCTCTATAATTTTCAGGTTTCATGCGGTAAAATCCAATCATTCCAATTAATCTATCATCTTCTTTGGTTGTAATTGCCCAATTGATAACATTATTGTTGTTTACATTGGTATCCATTACCGAAATGAATTCAAGCGCTTCTTCTTTGGTTTTCATCAAAGGTCTCGGAATAAACTTCATAATTTCTGGATTAGAACGCAAAGCAAGAATTTCATTGACATCGGCAGAAGTAAGACGTCTTAAATTCAAACGATTGGTTTCGAGATTCGGGAAAGGAGCAAAATTGAATACTAACATGAAAGGTTCTTAAAGGATTTCTATACTAAATTTTGCTTGAAAAGGAGTGTCTTTTTTCAAAACGATGATGCCTTCTTTTTCAAAAAGGTTGCCATTGCTTTCGGCGGTATCAGAGTAACCAAACCAAGGCTCTATACAAATAAATGGCGCGCCCACTTTTGTCCAAATACCCAAATTAGGAAAGTCCTCAAAATGTACTTTTAAGATTGGATTTTCTTTCTCAATAATAGTGAGTGAATTTGATTTTAATGTCTTGAATATCAAAGCATCTCTTTCAAATAATTTATAAGTAAGAGGAACGGTATTGGAATTGGTTTTTATTTTTTCGGTCTGTTTTGAAACCAAATCATTTTCGAGTAAGGTGTATTCTAATGGTTCTACTTCTTCAAAAGCAAGGCTATAGTCTTCAAAATCTCTTGGTAAAGCAAAGGCAGGGTGCGCACCAATAGAAAATAGGATATCGGTGTTGTCTTTATTTATTACTCTATAAGCCAGTTCTATTGTAGTACCAATTAAAATGTACTGGATTTGCAATTCAAATTTGAAAGGATAATTTTTTAAGGTTTCCGAATTGGATTGAAGTGAAAAAGTAGCGCTACTTTCTGTTTTTTCGACTAATTGGAATTCCATATCCCTCGCAAATCCATGTCTTGAAAGGGTATATTCTTTATCGTTATGGTAAAACGTATTGTTTTTTAGTGTGCCAACAATTGGAAACAATACGGGAGAATGTTTGCCCCAAAAAGCTGGATTTCCTTCCCAAATGTATTCTCTGTTCGAATTACTTTTTAGCGAACACAATTCAGCTCCAAGAGTTTTAATTTGAGCACTGATTATAGTATTGGATAGGGTTATAATTGACATCGAGTTTTTATTTTAGAATGGTAAATATAAAAGTATAAATTATAAAACTCGAATAGTTATTTTGTTTTTCAAACATATTTGCTTCGGCTTAGTTTAAAATTTGCTTTTTTTTCATTTATTTGTGATAAAAATAGTTTAAATATGAAGAATATACAACGCAATGTCATTGTAGTGATGGCATTATTAACGAGTGTTTCTACGCTTTGGTCCCAAGATCAAGCTGCTTCTGATTTGGTTAAACTCAAATCCAATTACAATTATCACGACGCTTTTGCGCCTTTTTTCTATTCGAAAAATGGAACAAACACGCGTTCAGCTAATGGACAACCAGGTCATGAATATTGGCAAAACAGAGCTGATTATCAATTGACGGCTAAGTTAGACGAACAAAAAAATGAAATTACGGGTTCCGGAGTTATTACGTACACTAATAATAGTCCGGACAAAATGAATTTTGTTTGGATGAATTTAGATCAAAATTTATTTCAAGCCGATTCTCGTGGAAATGCCGTAGTGCCAATTTCAGGAAGTCGTAACGGAGCACAAGGTCAGATTTTTGACGGAGGTCATAAAATTAAATCGGTGAGAATAGTTACATCTTCAAAGGGAAAATCTACAGAAGTGGATGCGAAGTATGTAATTTCAGATACCAGAATGCAAGTGTTTATTCCGCAAGGATTGAACGCTAAAGGAGGAATTGTAAAAATCAAAATTAATTTCTCTTTCATTGCTCCATTTGAAGGATCAGACCGTATGGGAGTTTTGGAAACCAAAAACGGAAAAATTTTCACCATTGCACAATGGTACCCAAGAATGTGTGTGTATGATGATGTAAGAGGATGGAATACCAATCCGTATTTAGGAGCATCAGAATTCTATTTGGAATATGGAGATTTAGAAGTAAACATTACAGCACCATCTAATCATATTGTGGTATGTTCAGGAGAACTATTAAATCCAACTGAAGTATATTCTACAGAAGAACAAAAACGTTTGGCTCAAGCCAAATTAAGTGATAAAACCGTTTTGATTCGTACTGCAGAAGAAGTAAATGGGTTACCAAAAACGACTGCTACAACTAAAACTTGGCATTATAAAATCAAAAATGCACGTGATTTATCTTGGGCATCTTCGGCAGCTTTTATTTTAGATGGTGCCAAAATTAATTTGCCAAGTGGTAAAAAATCATTGGCATTATCAGCTTATCCAGTAGAGAGTGATGGTACTGCTTCATGGGGACGTTCTACAGAATACACCAAAACATCCATTGAAAATTATTCGAAAAGATGGTTTGAATATCCTTATCCAGTAGCCACTAACGTTGCAGGTAATGAAGGCGGAATGGAATATCCTGGAATTGTTTTTTGTGGATGGGAATCGAAAGGAGCAAGTCTTTGGGGTGTGACAGATCATGAATTTGGGCACATTTGGTTCCCAATGATTGTAGGTTCTAACGAACGATTATTTGCTTGGATGGACGAAGGATTCAATACTTTCATTAATTCATTAAGTTCGGTCGATTTCAATAATGGAGAGTACAAAGAAGAAAAAGCGGATTTGCATGAAGATTCAGAACAGTACACCAACCCAGCTTTAGAGACAATCATGAGTTCACCTGATAATATGAAGGAAGCTAATATTGGTACATTATGTTATTCAAAACCTAGTGCCGGTTTAGTAATATTGAGAGAACAAGTTTTGGGACCAGAACGATTCGATTTGGCTTTACGTACTTATGTAGATCGTTGGGCATTCAAACATCCAACACCAGATGATTTCTTCAGAACAATTGAAAATGTGGCAGGAGAAGATTTGAGTTGGTTCTGGAGAGGTTGGTTCCAATACAATTGGCGTTTAGACCAAGGAATCAATTCGATTAAATACATTAAAAATAATCCGGCTAAAGGAATTATTATCAATATTGAGAATTTCGAAAAAATGGCAATGCCAATCGTTTTAGATGTTAAAACAAAAAGCGGAAAAGTGACACGTGTGAAATTGCCAGTAGAAATTTGGCAGAGAAATGTCGATTGGTCATTCAAACACAATTCGGCTGAGCCAATCGAAAGTATTACACTAGATCCAGACCATGTATTTCCAGATGTGAATGAAGGGAATAATGTTTGGACGGCTGAAAAAGGAAAAGTGGAGGAAGATCTAATTTTAGATGGTTACCTTGGAGTTTATACCAACCCACAAGCGCCAATTAAATTTACACTTACTGAAAAAAATGGTGCCTTAAACGTAGAAATTACGGGTTATCCTAAATTTAATGTAACACCAACTGGTAAAAATAAATTCGAATCTAAACGTGCCGGAATGGAATTACAATTCAATGATGCACAAACAAGTTTCGATATGATCTTGGCAGATGGTAGAAAAATACCATTTACAAAACAATAATCGGATGCTATTATAAAAAAAACGACTGAGAAATCAGTCGTTTTTTTATGCAATAAAGTTTAGATGTTATACTGGAATTTGTTGACTTAAACAGTGTAACGTTCCAAATCCCCATATAAAGTCAGTAGCACTGATTCCAATGATTTCTCTGTCAGGAAAACAATCTGCTAAGATGTTCAAAGCAATTCTATCCTTGCTATCGTTGAAAGTAGGAACCAAAACACAATGGTTTAAAATTAAGAAATTAGCGTAACTAGCAGGCAAACGCAAATCTTCAAAATCCAAACGTTTTGGCATAGGCAAACAAACGATTTTTGGAGTTTGTCCGTTTTCCAATTTAGCATTTTGCAAACGCTTTAGATTGTCTTGTAACGGTTGGTAATTAGCGTCTTTTTTATCGTCTTCAACAATGGTTACAATAGTATCCTCGTTTACAAATCGGCATAAATCATCAATATGTCCGTGGGTATCGTCTCCTTTAATTCCGTCACCCACCCAAATCACATTCGTAACACCTAAATATTCTTTAAAAACGGCTTCGTAATCGGCTTTGCTAAAATTGGCATTACGCACTTGAATCGAAGGATGCATCAAACATTCTTCTGAAGTCAATAACGTTCCTTTTCCATTCACATCAATAGCGCCACCTTCAACAATAACCGGTTTTCCGTTGTAAGTTACCTGAGTTAGAGGCAACTTCAAGAAATCAGCTACTTTGGCAGGAACGTGTTTGTCCAATTGAAAATTAGCATATTTTGCCCAGCCATTAAAGTTGAAATTCAAGGCTTCTCTTTTGGAGCCATTTTTTACAATGATTGGTCCCGAATCACGCATCCAAGAACGATTCGTTTTATGAATGATATAGGAAACATTGGTAAGCAGAACATGCGCTCTTTCGAGCATTTCAGTCACTTTTGTTTTCAATTTTTCATCAGCCACTACTAAAAATACTTTTTCTACAGCAGCGATTTTTTTAATGAATTCGACAAAAGCCCATTGAACGGCTTCGTATTTGCCAGGCCAATCGTTTCCATTATGTGGAAAACACAGTAAAATACCTTCTTGTTTTTCCCATTCAGCAGGGAAACGTCTGTTTGGAGTACTCATTGATTAGTCTATTGCTCTTTTTGTGATATCTCCAAACGCATCAATACGGCGGTCTCTAAAGAACGGCCAGTTCTGACGCACGTTTTCTTGTAAATCCAAATCCACTTCGGCAATCAAGATTTCTTCTTTATCGTGTGAGGCTTGCGCCAAAATTTCGCCTTGTGGTCCAGCTATGAAAGACGAACCCCAAAACTCGATTCCAGCGGTATCAGGTAAATATTTTTCTAAACCAATACGGTTAGCAGCGGCTACATACACGCCATTTGCTACAGCATGACCTTTCATCACGTTCATCCAAGCGCCGTGTTGATTGACTCCGTATTCTTCTTTTTCTAAGGGATGCCAACCGATAGCTGTTGGGTAAAATAAAACTTCAGCACCTTGCAAAGCGGTTAAACGCGCTCCTTCAGGATACCATTGGTCCCAACAAATTAAAGTTCCAATTTTTCCTTTATTGGTAGGGAATGCTTTAAAACCTAAATCACCTGGAGTGAAATAGAATTTTTCGTAAAAATGTGGATCGTCCGGAATGTGCATTTTTCGGTACAAACCAGCTTCGGAGCCATCCGTATCAATAATGTAAGCACTGTTATGGTAAATTCCTGCCATTCTTTTTTCGAAGAAAGGAACAATGATTACCACACCTAATTCTTTGGCTAATGCACTAAAAGCAATAAAAGAAGTGCTGTACAATGGTTCTGCTAAAGCAAAATTATCGACATCTTCACTTTGACAAAAATAATGACTGCTGTACAATTCAGGTAGCGAAATTACTTCAGCACCTTGACTAGCGGCATCACGCACCCAACTCAAACATTTCTTTAAGTTATTTTCGGCAACATCATTCAGATTCAATTGAATAACCGCGATTTTGTATTTTTTATTTGGCATAGCTTAAAAAATTAGACCGCAAAAATAGGTATTTTTATAAAGAGTACACGAAAAGGAATTCAGAAAAATTAACCCTTTATTTATGTTTCTTGCGAATAGTTCGGATATTCAAAATGGCTTCGTACCTTTGCACTCTAGAATTGAAGAAATGTTAGCAATAGGAAAATACAATACGCTTATCATATTACGTGACACTAAAGTAGGTTTGTTTTTGGGAAATCCCGAAAAAGATCCTGAAGGGATTCACGATGTACTCTTGCCCAACAAATACGTTCCAAACGAATTTGAAATAGGGGAAGAGTTAATTGTTTTTGTGTATTTGGATCACGAAGAACGCCCGGTAGCCACAACCTTAGCGCCTTATGTTTTGTTGAATGAATTTGCACTTTTGCGTGTGAATTATATCAACCAAATTGGTGCGTTTATGGATTGGGGAATGGAAAAAGACATTCTGGTTCCGTTCAAAGAGCAGGCACGTCCAATGGAAAAAGGAAAACGCTATTTGGTGTACTTGTATATGGACGAAAAAACCAATCGTTTGGTTGCTTCAAGTAAAACGAATCAGTTTTTGAGTAACGATCATTTGACGGTTGAAAAAGGAGAAGAAGTCGATTTGATTGTTTCGCATATCACCGAGATTGGGATTAATGTAATTATCAATGAACAACACAAAGGATTGTTGTACAAAGATGAGGTGTATGATGATGCTATTCGTACTGGAGACAGAATGAGAGGATACATTAAAAACATTCGTCCTGACAATAAAATTGATGTGGCGCTGCAAGTGCAAGGGTATCAAAGCATTGAGCCGAATGCGGAGAAAATTTTGGACGAATTGCGAGCGAATCGTGGTTTTTTACGTCTGAATGACAATTCGCATCCAGAAGATATTAAAACGGTCTTGAAAATGAGTAAAAAGACTTTTAAAAAAGCCATTGGAGCTTTGTATAAAGAGAAACTAATCGAAATTAAAGACGACGGGATTTATTTGATTAAAGAGTAATTCTAAATAGTTTTTCATTACCTAAAGAGGGTGTTTATAAAGAACGAATTTTGTCATTCCGAATTTATTTCGGAATCTATAAATATTATAATTCAATATATTTAAAGAAACTGAAACAAGTTCAGTTTGACAAGAATAAGACTTTTAAAACACCCTCTTTTTTTGTGTTGAACCGCTAACTTTAGGTTTTCTTTTTAGGAGAGAATCTAAAAAATGACTTATTTTTACACGCAAATCAAAGAATTATGAGCAAGATAGATTGGAAAATAGTCCGAGAATTTGAAGATATTACCTATAAAAAATGCAATGGAGTAGCACGAATCGCTTTCAATCGCCCTGATGTGCGTAATGCATTTCGTCCTAAAACTACTTCTGAATTATTACAAGCTTTTCATGATGCACAAGAAGATACTTCAATAGGAGTAGTATTGTTATCAGCTGAAGGACCTTCGTCCAAAGACGGAATTTGGTCATTTTGCAGTGGAGGAGATCAAAAAGCACGCGGTCATCAAGGCTATGTGGGGGAAGACGGTTACCATAGATTGAATATTTTAGATGTACAACGATTGATTCGTTTTATGCCAAAAGCTGTTATTTGTGTAGTTCCAGGTTGGGCTGTGGGCGGTGGTCATAGTTTACACGTGGTGTGTGATTTGACTTTAGCGAGTAAAGAACATGCTATTTTTAAACAAACTGATGCCGATGTAACCAGTTTTGATGGCGGATACGGTTCGGCGTATTTAGCCAAAATGGTAGGCCAGAAAAAAGCCCGTGAAATCTTTTTCTTGGGTCGAAATTATTCCGCTCAAGAGGCGTATGAAATGGGAATGGTAAATGCTGTTATTCCGCACGCTGAGTTAGAAGATACCGCTTATGAATGGGCGCAAGAAATTTTAGCCAAATCGCCAACATCTATTAAAATGTTGAAATTTGCAATGAATCTAACCGATGATGGTATGGTAGGGCAACAAGTTTTTGCGGGCGAAGCCACTCGTTTGGCGTACATGACTGAAGAAGCAACAGAAGGTAGAAATGCCTTTTTGGAAAAAAGAAAACCGAATTTCGAGAAAAAATGGTTGCCATAATTGGGTTTCTATGTAGAACATTAAATATTTAAACTTTATAAACCAATTTATTAAACTCATAACCTAAAAAATGAAACACTGGATAGAAGCCGCTCGATTGAGAACCTTACCTTTATCAGTTTCTGGAATTATAGTAGGGAGTATGTATGCGTTGGCAAACCCAACGGAGGATGTACTTACTCCAACGGAAGTTTTCAACTGGAAACTTTTTGCTTTTGCGATACTAACTACTTTGGGATTGCAAATCCTTTCCAATTTTGCCAATGACTATGGTGACGGAATAAAAGGAACCGATAACGAAGATAGAGTAGGGCCTAAACGAACCATTCAGTCTGGGGTAATTACTCCTCAGGCTATGAAACGCGCTATTATTCTGACTTCAGGATTGACTTTGTTATCGGCTATTTATTTAATTTACCTAGCCTTTGGAGCGCACAATTTAGGATTTTCGTTATTTTACTTGATTTTAGGTATTGCAGCAATTGCCTCTGCGATTCGTTATACAGTTGGTAATTCAGCCTATGGGTACCGTGGTTATGGAGATCTATTTGTATTTGTGTTTTTCGGATTGGTGAGTACGCTGGGTGTTAACTTTTTGTATTCCAAACAATTGGATGGTATTTTAATCTTGCCAGCAACGGCGATTGGCTTCTTGAGCGTAGCAGTATTGAATTTGAATAATATGCGTGACGAAGCTTCGGATAGAAAATCAGGAAAGAATACTTTGGTGGTAAAAATGGGAATAGAAAACGCTAAAAAATACCATTACTTTTTGATTGTCGGAGCCATGTTTTTGGTATTACTCTTTGCTATTTTAAGTGATTTTCATTTTGACCAGTACTTGTTTTTATTCGCCTACATACCTTTAGTGAAACATCTAATTACTGTTCGTAAAAATCAAAATAACAAGTTATTAGATCCTGAATTAAAAAAAGTAGCATTGAGTACCTTTGCGCTTTCAGTTTTGTTAGCGTTGTGTATGATTTTCTTCTTTTCCGACTTAATCGTAAACAATTCGTAAAGAAATTGCAATAACAAATTCAATTAGAATACAAGGCAATAAATAGTTAGTTAAAGTATGTATAAAAAAATAAGTGCGCTCTTTTTCTTTTTTATGGCTATTCCGGCGCTGTTTGCTCAAAAAGGCGGGTATTGGGATAAAGAACGATCAACCACTAAAGAAGTAGTGGTATCGGCACGAGATCGTATCTTAATACAGATTGATGATTTACCTACCGGAACTACGGAATTGATTTATCGCATTACACTTTTGGATAAAAACCAACAAATTGCCAATAGTTTGGTTTCGGTACTGAAAGCGATTCCGGATCCAACAGGAATTAGTCAAGGTTCAGCAGGGGCGGTGTTTTTGGTTTCCAAAATATCGGGAGACGACAAATGTAAATATGCTATTTTTTCTAGGTCGGATGTGGCGAATAATTATGTGACTACTGGAGCTACTAGCGAAGCTTGTTTGATTCAAGACGAGCCTGTGAGTAAAGATGCGAAACGCTTGTCTGTAGATAAATCTACTTGTCTGAAATCAAATATCAATTCTACTATGTTGTGGTTTGGGTTTGAGAGTAAAAACTGGATTATGAACCAGAAAATTGTATTGGAAGTCGTGCCGTGGGTAGATTATAAATTGAGTCGAGGGTGGACCAAAGAAAATCGCAAAGCAATCATCGATCAATGCAAAACGTCTAATTTGGCTCAAAAAATGACCAATCCGGGTGATTTCTGTGTTTGTGTTTCCGATAAAATCCAAGCGAAATATACATTCAAAGAGTTTCAAAAATTATTAGCCGAAGAACGTAACAAGGCGTTTAAGGATTTTGGCGCACTTTGCTTTAACGAAACAGGCGCTTCTAAAGCATTCAATTCAGATTTACGAACACAAGCTGCAGTGTTAGCTAAAAAAGGCAATTATGGCGCTGCAATTGCAAAAATGAATACGGTAATCAACAATGGTAAAGCCGCGGTGTTGGATTATAACACACTTGGGTATTACTATTTAATTACGAAACAATACGGTAAGGCACTGAAAACACTACAAGAAGGTCAAAAAATAGACGCTACAGAGTTATTGATTCAGTTGAATTTAGCACATGCCTATTTGCTGAATGGTAATTACAAAGCGGCTAAAGCAATTCATAAAACCTATTCCAATCAAAATGTAACGGATAGTTTGAGTTGGACGCAAAAAACCAAATTGGATTTTGATGCTTTCCAAAAGGCAGGAATTCAAAATGATGACTTCAATGCTATTTTGAAAATTTTAGAATAATCTCTTTTGAAAGCAACCTATCATAAACACCTACTGCATTTTAAACGCCCTTCGGGAACTTCCAGAGGCGTGTTGACGGATAAAGAAACCTGGTTTATCGTTTTGGAGCAAGACGGTAAAAAAGGAATAGGTGAGTGTGGAATACTTCGCGGACTCAGTTGTGATGATCGTCTGGATTATGAAGAAAAATTATCTTGGACTTGTGTGAATATTCATTTGGGCAAAGAGGTGCTTTGGGAAGCGTTAATAGAATTTCCTTCGATACAATTTGGAGTAGAAATGGCATTCCAATCGTTGGATAGCGAAACTCCGTTTTTACTCTTTCCTTCCGAATTTACCGAAGGTCAACAATCAATTCCAATTAATGGATTGATTTGGATGGGAGAAGAGGCATTTATGAAGGAGCAAATAGAAGAGAAACTAGCCGCTGGGTTTCAATGTGTGAAACTGAAAATTGGCGCTATTGATTTTGAAAAAGAACTGCAATTATTGCGATATATTCGAGCCAATTTTAGTCCGGAACAAATCGAAATTCGAGTAGATGCTAACGGTGCTTTTAATGTAAATGAAGCTTTAAATAAATTAATTCAATTATCTGAATTTGAATTACATAGTATAGAGCAGCCTATTCAAAAAAGTAATACTGACAGGATGTCAGAACTATGTAAAACCGCTCCATTTCCTATTGCTTTGGACGAAGAGCTGATAGGTGTTTTTAGTCTAGCTGAAAAAGAAGCGCTACTGCAAAAAATCAAACCCCAATACATTATTTTGAAGCCTAGTTTTGTAGGCGGATTTCGGGGTACGCAAGAGTGGATTACATTGGCTGAAAAGCACCAAATAGGGTGGTGGATTACCTCGGCTTTGGAAAGTAATATTGGATTAAATGCGATTGCGCAATGGACTTTTTTACAACACAATTCCATGCCGCAAGGATTGGGAACTGGTGCTTTGTACACCAATAATTTTGATTGCCCTCTAGCGGTGGCTCAAGGACAATTGTGGTACAATACCGATTTAGATTGGGATTGTAATTTAGTGTAATTACGAAGTAATTAACACTGCTTCTCGTATGATGACAATCCATTTGAAAGCCTCTAAATTAAGATACTAAGAAAAAAAAGCAAAATTTATTGTTTGTGAAAATATAAGTGTATATTTAACAGTTAAAAAATACAGGCAATATAAAATGAAAAAATTAAAAGGAATAACTTGGAATCATACCCGTGGTTTACTCCCTATGGTGGCCACCGCTCAACGCTTTTCTGAGTTCCACCCTGGAATTGAAATTAGTTGGGAAAAAAGAAGTTTACAAGATTTTGCAGACAGTTCTATTGATAGCCTAGCGGAACGATTTGATTTATTAGTCATTGACCATCCTTGGACTGGTTTTGGCGCTCAGACCAAAGCTATCTTACCTTTGTCTGATTATCTCTCAGCTGAATACATCCAAGATCAAGAAAAAAATACCGTAGGAAAATCATACGAGAGTTATGTTTTTAGCAACAAATTATGGGCTTTACCCATAGATGCTGCAACACCTGTAGCTGCTGCTCGAAAAGACATTTTGGAACAAATGGGAGAAAAAGTGCCTCAAACCTATGACGACCTTTTAGCATTGGCAAAAAAAGGAAAAGTGGCTTTTGCAGGAATTCCAATTGATGTTTTGATGAGTTTTTATATGTATTGCTGCAGTCTTGGAGAAGCTCCTTTTCAAACTACTCAAGAAGTCGTTTCAATGGCAACAGGAACCAAGGCGCTACAACTTTTTAGAGCATTAGCCTTACTTATTGATCCTGCTAATTTCAACCGAAATCCTATTCAAGTATATGAGGCTATGGTCAATTCAAACGAAATTGCCTACTGTCCTTTTGCTTATGGCTATTCTAACTACTCCAGAACAGGATATAGTGACAATCTACTGCATTTTTATGATTTGGTTCAGTTAAATCAACAACCTATGATTAGTTCATTAGGAGGGACTGGTTTAGCAGTTTCTTCGTCTAGTCAGTATCGCAATGAAGCAATTCAATACGCTGAGTTTGCTTGTTCTTCTGCAATACAACAAACTATTTTTGCTGACAACGGTGGACAACCGGGTCACCTTCAAGCTTGGAAAAATGAACGAATTAACCAACTAACACACGATTATTTCAAAAATACATTACCTGCTTTAGAACGGGCTTTTTTAAGACCAAGATACGATGGTCATATGTACTTTCAAGATCATGCTGGCGATGTAGTCAGAGATTATCTTATGAAAGGTGGTGATGAAAAAGCGGTACTAGAAGAGTTAAATGTTTTGTATGCAAAATCGCTAAACAATACCAATTCATGAAACCATTAGAAGGATTAGTCGTACTCGAATTTTGTCAGTTTTTGGCTGGGCCTTCGGCTGGGTTAAAACTAGCTGATTTGGGTGCCCGCGTTATCAAAATTGAACGTCCCGTAAAAGGCGAAGCCTGCAGACAACTTAGTATCAAAGACCTTTTTGTGGACGATAGTAGTTTGCTTTTTCATACCATTAATAGAAACAAAGAATCTTTTGCCGCTGATCTTAAAAACCCTGACGATTTAGCAATAGTAAAAAAACTCATTGCCAAAGCCGATATTATGACCCATAATTTTCGTCCAGGTGTGATGGAAAAAATAGGATTAAGCTTTAAAGATACAGCAACCATCAATCCTAGAATAATTTATGGCGTGGTAACAGGTTATGGCGAAAAAGGCCCTTGGGCTACAAAACCAGGTCAGGATTTACTAGTACAATCCATTTCGGGATTGACTTGGCTTAGCGGAAAAAAAAGTCAGCCTCCTGTACCCTTTGGTCTAGCTGTAGCCGATTTAATGTGTGGGAATCACTTTGTGCAAGGCCTGCTTGCAGGATTACTCAAAAGAACAAAAATAGGTAAAGGCGTTCTCGTAGAAGTGAGTTTGTTAGAGTCTATCTTGGATGTACAATTTGAAGTCATAACTACCTATTTGAATAACGGAAAAAAAATACCCGAAAGAGGTGATATACAAGGTAGCGCGCATACCTTATTGAGTGCGCCCTACGGCATTTATAAAACACAACAAGGCTATCTTGCATTAGCTATGGGCGATTTGCAATGCATTGGAAAAATTATTGGTGTTGATTTAGACCAATTCCAAGACAAAGCACTATGGTTCTCCTCTCGAGATAGTATTAGAAAATTATTGAGCAACCAACTCCTTACCGATACCGCTGATAATTGGATAGAATTACTAAATAACAATGGGATTTGGTGTGGTAAAGTATTGAATTACAACGACCTCAACCATCAAAAGTTCATACAGGAGCTAGGCTTAAAACAAACGGTTCAAAATACAGATGCTATTCCATTAACAACAACTCGTAGCCCTATTCAATTGGATGGTAAAATACTCACTCATAGTAAAGCCGCTCCAAAAGTAGGCGAAGACAATATCAAAATACACCAATTCTTTTTAAACGATTAAATGAAGCCTTTAGACAATTATTTAGTAATAGACTTTAGTCAATTTCTCTCAGGACCCTCTGCTAGTTTACGTTTGGCAGATTTAGGGGCGCGAGTTATCAAAATTGAAAAACCAGCAACTGGAGATATTTGCCGTACGCTTTATACTTCTGATTTAATTATGAATGGTGAATCTTCTGTTTTTCATACTATTAACAGAAACAAAGAATCTTTTGCTATTGATTTCAAAGAACCTGACGGATTGCAAAAAATTAAGAAACTTATTGCAAAAGCAGATGTAGTAATGCATAATTTTAGACCTGGTGTAATGGAACGCGTTGGCCTTAGCTACGAAGAAGTACTAAAAATCAATCCCAAAATTATTTATGCTTCCATTTCTGGCTATGGGAATCATTCTGAATTAAAAAAAATACCTGGACAAGACTTATTATTACAATCGATGACAGGCCTAACTTGGCTCACAGGAAACCAAGAGGATGGTCCTGTCGCTATGGGATTGTCTATTGTAGATATGTTGGCTGGAGCTCATTTAGCTCAAGGAATTTTGGCTACTTTGTATAGAAAGTCGGTACAAAATGTTGGAGCATTAGTACAAGTAAGCATGTTAGAATCGGCTTTTGATTTTCAATTCGAAACCATCACTACTTATTTTAATGATGGTGGTGAATTGCCTGTCAGAACTAAAAATAATAATGCTCACGCCTACCTTGGTGCGCCGTACGGAATTTACCAAACCCAAAACGGCTACTTAGCGCTTGCCATGGGGTCTATCCCTGTTTTGGCAGAACTTTTACAATGCAATGAATTACTCGCTTTCCCTGAAAATAAATTCAGTTTGCGAGACGAAATCAAAACTATTTTGGCTACACATTTGCAAACACAACCAACAGAATTTTGGCTAGCCATTTTAGAACCCGCTGATATTTGGTGTGCTAATGTCCTAAATTACGACCAGCTTTTTGAAGAAGAAGGTTTCAAAGTCCTCGACTTCATTCAAGAAGTACAAATGCAAGATGGTTATTCGTACGCAACAACACGATGTCCTATAAAAATTGATGGCGAATTATTCACCTCAAGCAAAGGATCTCCAAAATTAGGGCAAGACAACGAATCAATAATCAAAGAATTTACATTGTAATGGAAAAATTTAGAATTGCCGTTAGAAAATTTGACCCGTTTGAAATCACTTTACAAAAGTTATGGGAAGCTTTTTGTCTCGAAAACAACTGTACTGTTGAAGTCGAAATGATTCCAATGGAACTTCATGATTTGTACGAAGCTACACTCACTACTAATGGTTTAAAAAATGGCGATTGGGATATTGCGCATTTGAATACTGATTGGATTTTTGACGCCGTAAACAGTCAATCCGTTGAAAATCTGAATGACTTTATTGCACAACAACCACCCGAAAACTTTCCAGAAGGATGGCATCCATCTTTACTTCATTTACAACAAATTAATAATGGCGTTTATGGATTACCTTTTCATGACGGCCCTGAATGTTTGATGTATCGTAAGGATTTATTTGATGATCCTTCTGAAAAAGCAACCTTTAAAAACCGATACAATTACGAGCTTCGCCCTCCTAAAACTTGGCAAGAGTTTACTCAAATAGCTGAGTTTTTCCATCGCCCGGAAGATAATTTATACGGATGTGTGTTTGCTAATTATCCAGACGGACACAATATGGTTTTTGATTTTTGTCTACAGTTGTGGACCAGAGGCGGTTCTTTGCTAGACAATCACAACACTATAAACATCAATCAAACTGCAGCCATTGAAGCATTAGATTTTTATCGAAATAGTGTAAACAACACCCAAGCCGTACATCCACAATCCAAAGAGTTTGGTTCTGTCGAAGCGGGTATGGCTTTCGCCAAAGGAGAAGCAGCGCTGGCTATCAATTGGTTTGGATTTGCTTCTATGTGCGAAGTAATTGATGAGTCTAAGGTAAAAGGAAAGGTAGATATTGCCGAACTTCCCTTTGATCCCAACCATACAACTGCTTCTTTAAATGTGTATTGGCTCTATACCATTGGAACAGGTAGTAAACACCAAAAACTTGCCTATGATTTTTTACGTTTTGCAACCACTGCAGCCAGTGATAAATTGTTGACTACCGAAGGCGGAATTGGGTGTAGAAAATCGACTTGGATTGACCCAGAGATTAACCAAATCATTCCTTTTTATCACAAACTAAGTATTTTGCACGAAAATGCCCTTACTTTACCCCAAACTCCCATTTGGCCTAAAGTTGCAGAATTAATTGACCAAATGGTGCTTAAAGCATTAAATAGTAGCACTTCTTCGGCTGAACTGCTTAAAATAACACAAATTGAGATTCAAAAATTAGAATAAAATGACCATTAACTACAAACCACTATTACCCGAAACACAACAGCCCATTATCATTATTGGAGCTAGCGGAATCGTAAAAGATGCCCACTTACCCGCTTATGAAATGGCTGGATTTAAAGTTTTTGGAATTACCAACAGAACGCTTTCCAAAGCCCAAGAGCTAGCCGAAAAATACAATATAGAACACGTTTTTGAATCGGTAGCCGATGCAGTGAAAAACGCACCCAAAAATACAGTCTATGACATCACGGTTCTTCCTGATCAATACATCGAAATTTTAGAACAATTACCTGATGGTGCTGCAGTTTTAATTCAAAAACCGATGGGAAATGATTTAGCACAAGCACGCGAAATAGTAGCGGTTTGCGAAAAGAAACAATTAGTAGCTGGAATTAATTTCCAATTGCGTTTCGCTTCTTTTGTAAGTGCTGCTAGAGACCTTATTAACAAAGGTATTATTGGCGAATTGTACGATTTAGAATTTAGAGTGGCTGTTAACACGCCTTGGGAATTGTTTCCACTTATCAAAGAACATCCAAGATTAGAAATTCTGTTTCACAGCGTACATTACATTGATTGTGTTCGATCTTTTTTAGGAAATCCAAAAAGTGTAATGGCTAAAACAACTAAACACCCTCTAAAGAAACTATCTTCGAGCCGATCCACTATTATTTTAGATTACGGAGAAACAATGCGCGTTGTGATTAATACCAATCACGATCATGCTTTTGGGTCACATCATGAAGAAAGTTTCATTAAATGGGAAGGAACCAAAGGTGCTATTAAAGCCAAAATGGGATTGTTAATGAACTATCCTGAAGGTTTACCTGATGTGTTTGAATATGCAACAATAGATTCAGAAAACAACAATCAATACGAATGGAAACAAATAGCATTAGAAGGGTCTTGGTTTCCCGAAGCCTTCATTGGCACCATGTCTAATTTAATGCGTTTTAAAGAAGGTAGTGATGCCAAATTACACGCAAGTGTCCAAGATGTATTAGACACCATGAAAATAGTAGAAGCCTGCTATATAAGTACAACCAAAGGCGGAATAGCATTAGACGAATTATAAAAAACAACAGTATGTATTTTAAATCAACTTTTTTTGAAGAGTATCAAATTAACGACAAACGTGTAACCCTTGGAAGAACAATTACCGAAACAGACTTTGTAGTTCATGCAGGACATACCGGAGATTTTTTTCCACATCATATGGATGAAGAATGGTGCAAAACACAACCTTTTGGACAACGGATTGCGCATGGCACAATGGTTTTTAGCATCGGAATTGGTTTGACTGCTTCTGAAATTAATCCAGAAGCGTTTTCAAAAGGTTACGATCGTTTACGCTTTGTGAAACCGGTTCACATTGGCGATACCATCCATTCTGAAATCACTATTGCTGAAAAAGGAGAAGCCAAAAGAGACGATATGGGCACCGTGACAGAACACGTCGAAATCATCAACCAAAAGGGAGAAGTCGTTTTGGTTTGTGACCATCTATTATTAGTAAAGAAAAAATAAATAACCACCTAAAAACCTACTTATGCAAGTAACTAACCAAATTGGAGACCAACACGAAGCACCTGAAGAAAAAGGAGCTGGAGTAAATTATCTTTTACCTTTCATTTTAATTACCTGTCTATTCTTTCTTTGGGGAATGGCACACAACTTAGACTCCATTTTAATTCCGCATCTAAAAAAAGCTTGCGAATTAAATAACCGTCAATCTACTTTAATCGATACTGCCGTATTTTTTGCCTATTTCATTATGGCAATTCCCGCGGGAATATTAATCAAAAAAATAGGCTATAAAAACAGTATAATCACAGGTTTGTTAGTTTTTGCAACGGGAGCTTTTTTGTTTGTTCCTGCTGCCAACACACGTACCTACGAATTGTTTCTACTCGCATTATTCATAATTGGCTGCGGTTTAACTATTTTAGAAACTAGTGCTAATCCGTATGCCGCCATACTAGGCCCTTCGGAGTCTTCCTCAAAAAGATTGAATCTAGCCGCTTCTTTCAACGGATTAGCCGCTATGATTGCTCCAATTATTGGTTCACTATTCATTCTTTCAGGAAAAACACTTACACCTGAACAAATGGCGGCTATGCCCGAGGTAACCAAAGCAAGCATGCTATTAGAAGAAGCTGGTGCGGTAAAATTACCGTACACCATTCTAGGAATTATATTAGTATTAGTTGCTATTTTGTTTTATTTCATGCACTTACCTACAATGAAAGCAGAGCATGCCGAAGTAGAGATTAAGCCTGGATTTTTCTCTGTTTTGAAATTTTCTCACCTAAGCTGGGCTGTAGTAGCGCAATTTTTTTACGTAGGAGCACAAGTTTGTGTGACTAGTTTCTTCATCCGAATTGCGCAACAAGGAGCTGGTTTAGACGAAAAAACAGCCGCCTACTACCTCGGAATCTATGGCTTTTTATTCATGGCTGGCCGATTCATAGGCACCTTCTTTTTACGATTTGTAAAAGACTACGTACTGCTTTCTATTTATTGTGTAATCAGTATTGTATTATGCTTAGTGGCTATTTACGGCACTGGAATTAACGTAATTTATGCACTAGGAGCTATTGGATTCTTTATGTCTATTATGTTTCCTACTATTTTTTCATTGGGGTTAGTAGGCCTAAAATCGAATACAGAAACGGGTTCATCTTGGTTGGTAATGTCCATCGTGGGAGGTGCTATTCTTCCTTACGGTATGGGAACTTTAATCGACCTAAACCACGACAATATCCAATCAGGCTACATTATACCCTTGGTGTGTTTTGTAATTGTGCTGTATTTTAGTGTATGGGGACGTAAAGTGAAAACTACTCCAATGTAAACTCTTGTTATTTAATGAAGGAGGACAAATAATAAGAACTTATGCATGGCCACAAAATAATATCTAACTTTTTTTAGGTCATGCATATTTCTCTCTTTTATACTTGAATCACCCCTAAATTAAACGGTTTCTCAATAGGTGCGTGGTTAGCGGCCTCAATTCCCATCGAAATCCAAGTGCGCGTGTCCAAAGGATCAATAATCGCATCCGTCCACAATCGAGAAGCAGCATAGTAAGGCGATACCTGTTCGTCATAACGCGCTTTTATTTTGGCAAACAATTCGGCTTCTTTGGCCTCATCTACTTGTTCTCCTTTTGCTTTCAGCGAATTGGCTTCAATTTGTGCCAATACTTTGGCGGCTTGTGTGCCGCCCATTACGGCTAATTCAGCACTCGGCCAAGCCACAATTAAACGCGGGTCGTAAGCTTTGCCACACATCGCATAATTTCCTGCTCCATAGGAGTTGCCAACAATTACAGTAAATTTTGGCACCACCGAATTAGAAACGGCATTCACCATTTTGGCACCGTCTTTTATAATGCCCCCATGTTCCGATTTACTGCCTACCATAAAACCGGTTACGTCTTGTAAAAACACTAACGGAATTTTCTTTTGGTTGCAATTGGCTATAAAACGTGTGGCTTTATCTGCCGAATCGGAGTAAATAACACCTCCAAATTGCATTTCACCATTTTTAGTTTTGACTACTTTTCGTTGATTGGCTACAATGCCCACAGCCCAACCGTCTATTCGAGCATAACCCGTGATGATGGTTTGGCCATAGCCTTCTTTGTAAGCTTCAAACTCGGAATTGTCCACCAATCGCTTGATGATTTCCATCATATCGTATTGATCGGTACGCGCTTTAGGAAGTACGCCATACAATTCGTTTTCGTCTTGAGTAGGTTTTTGGGATTGGATTCGGTTAAAACCGGCTTTGTCATAATCGCCAATTTTATCCACGATATTTTTTATTTTGTCCAAAGCATCTTTGTCGTCTTTGGCTTTATAATCGGTTACTCCTGAGATTTCGCAATGGGTAGTTGCGCCACCTAAAGTTTCGTTATCAATGCTTTCGCCAATGGCGGCTTTGACCAAATAACTTCCTGCCAAAAAGATACTTCCTGTTTTGTCCACAATCAAGGCTTCGTCACTCATAATAGGCAAATAAGCTCCACCTGCTACGCAACTTCCCATCACTGCTGAGATTTGGGTAATTCCCATGCTGCTCATTAAGGCATTGTTTCTAAAAACACGTCCAAAGTGTTCTTTGTCTGGAAAAATTTCATCTTGCAAAGGCAAATACACCCCAGCACTATCCACTAAATAAATAATAGGAATACGGTTTTCCATTGCAATTTCTTGCGCGCGAAGGTTTTTCTTAGCGGTTATTGGGAACCAAGCTCCTGCTTTTACAGTCGCATCATTAGCAACTACAATACATTGTTTTCCTTTGATGTACCCTAGTTTAACCACGACCCCTCCCGAAGGACATCCGCCGTGTTCTGGGTACATTCCTTCTCCAACAAAGGCACCAATTTCAATACTTTTTTCGTTGGCATCGAGCAAATAATCAATGCGTTCACGAGCTGTCATCTTTCCTTCGGCATGTAATTTTTGGATGCGTTTTTCTCCGCCGCCTAATTTTACTTCGCCTAGTTTTTTACGTAATTCAGAAAGTAACAGTTTGTTGTGATCTTCGTTTTTATTGAAATTCAAATCCATTTGCAATTATTTGTCAAGTATTGATAGCGCTAAAATACAAAATCATCATTTGAAAAGTGGCTCCAAATGATGATTTTTAATTCCTTTTTGGTTCTTATTTATTTTTAGAGTCTTCCACTAAACGTTTTAATATCGCCCATTGTTTCAGCGCATCTCTAGCGTCAACTGCCGGGTAGCCTAAAACGGTTTTGCCTGCAGCCACATCACCAACTACGCCAGAACCCGCACCTACAATGGCTCCATCACCAAGAATAGTGTGGTCTTTAATCGAAGCGCTTCCGCCAATGATGACGCCATTACCTAAAGTTACGGAACCTGCCAATCCACTGTTTCCGGCCATAATACAAAAACGACCTAGTTTACTGTTGTGACCAATTTGCACTAAATTGTCAATTTTACATCCGTCACCCAAAACAGTCGAGCTGAATTTGCCTCTATCTACACAAGAGTTAGCGCCGATTTCTACGCCATTGCCAATCACAACATTCCCAATTTGCGGAATTTTAACCAAGCCTTTTTGTGGGTCAGGTCTAAAACCAAAGCCATCCGCACCAATAGTCGCATTAGGATGAATAATACAATGATGACCAATATGACAACGCTCTCTAACGACAGTTCCTGACCAAATTACGGTATTGTTTCCAATGGAACATTCGTCCAATACGGTTACGTTAGGGTAGAGGATTGAATTTTCTCCGATGGTTGTTTTTGGACCTACATACACATTGGCGCCAATTTTACTTCCTTTTCCAATAGTTGCCGTAGCATCAATCACAGCAGTTGGATGAATTTCAACATGAAATACAGGACTTGGCGGAGCAAAAAGTTCCAACACTTGCGACATGGCCAAATCAGCATTTTTCACTTTGATAAAAGCCCGATTGTCTCCTGGTTCAATGCTAATGTCTTCATTAACAACAGCGGCACACGCTTTTGAAGTAGCCCAATTTTTTTCGTATTTTCTATGTCCAATGAAGGAAATTTCAGTTTCCGAAGCTTCGTCTAATTGTTCGGGAGCTGTTATTGTTTGATTGGTTAGTCCAACAATAGTTCCCTGAAGTACTTCGTTAAGTTCTTGAATAGAGTAGGATTTCATAGTTTTTGGTCGGTTTTTTGGTGGTATAATCACCAAATAAACTCAATTCCTTTTGAATGAGCAACTTTTTGAAAATAAAAACTCCTCAAACCATTCTAATTAGGAAGGTTGAGGAGTGTTGTTTTTAGTGCTACTACAATTTATTCGTCTTCTTTTTGTCCCATCATCATGAGATAGGCTTTTAAGAAATTGTCAATTTCGCCATTCATCACGGCATCGACATCGGTTGATTCAAATCCGCTACGAACGTCTTTGACTAATTTGTACGGATGCATGACATAGTTTCTAATTTGTGAACCCCACTCAATTTTCATTTTTCCCGCTTCGATATCGGCACGTTGAGCGAGTTGTTTTTTCAACTCAATTTCATACAATTGCGAACGAAGCATTTGCATGGCACGGTTTCTATTGTCGTGTTGCGAACGTGTTTCCGAACATTGAATCTGAATTCCTGTCGGTTTGTGTACCAATTGTACTTTGGTTTCTACCTTGTTCACATTTTGCCCACCAGCACCACTAGAACGCGCGGTGGTAATTTCAATATCTGCCGGATTGATGTCAATTTCGATAGTATCATCCACCAAAGGATACACATAAACAGAAGCAAAAGAGGTATGACGCTTGGCATTGCTATCAAAAGGTGAAATTCGGACTAATCGATGCACCCCGTTTTCTCCTTTTAAATAACCAAAAGCATAATCACCTTCAATTTCCAAAGTCACAGTTTTGATTCCCGCTACATCACCTTCTTGAAAGTTTAATTCTTTGACTTTGTATCCTTGTTTTTCGGCCCACATTAAGTACATCCTCATGAGCATGGATGCCCAATCACAACTTTCTGTTCCACCAGCACCGGCTGTAATTTGGAGTACTGCACTCAAAGTATCACCTTCTTCCGAAAGCATATTCTTGAATTCAATACCTTCTATATGCAACTCTGTGGTATGATATTGTTCGTCTAATTCTTCTACAGAAAGTTCGCCTTCTTTGTAAAATTCATACGCCAATTGCAATTCATCACTCAGCTCAACCGCTTTGTTGTAATCTTCGATCCACTTTTTTTTGTTTCGAAGGTTTTTAACAACGATTTCAGCTTCTTTGGCATTGTTCCAAAAGTCAGGCGCAAACGTCTTTTCTTCTTCGTTTGTAATTTCAATTAATTTGGCATCAACGTCAAAGATACCTCCTCAACGCACCAAGGCGTTCTACAATACCTTTTATTTGTTCGGTAGTTGTCATAAAT
>NZ_JAHEBT010000017.1 GCF_024642105.1 Flavobacterium sp. | reverse complement strand
AGGCGTATAGCAAACCTTTGGCGTACATCAACGAATGGGTAAAAGACATCAATCCAAAAGAACATTTTTTCTTGCACTGCGCAGGCGGTTACCGTTCGATGATTGCGGCTTCTATTTTGGAAGCGCGCGGTTTCAGAAACTTTAGCGAAGTGGAAGGCGGTTTCAATGCGATTGCAAAAACAACGGTTCCTAGAACCGATTTTGTGTGCCAAAGTAAGGTACTGAAGTAATAAATCGGGAAAACAATTATTAAAAACGTCAATTCGAGTGTTTTTTGTGTAGTGCAACGAAACAAAAAATGTATCGAGAATCGTTTTTAATAAAATTTTACTTGTTCTCGATACAATTTTCTTCCCGAAGATTCGGGAGAAAATCACTCGAACTGACGTAAAATTGTTATTAAAAATTAATGACTATTAAATAGTTTAAAAAAAATAAAAACACCATGGAAGACTTAAAATGCTGTGTGACTTCTTGCGAAAAACCGTTAGACCAAGCCTATTGGGATGCCCAATACAAAGCCAAGGCTACGGGTTGGGATTTAGGAACGGTTTCCCCTCCTATTCAAGAACTAATTGATACTATTGAAGATAAAAATAGTGCCATTCTAATTCCGGGTGGTGGGAATTCCTATGAGGCAGAATACCTTTTGCAACAAGGTTTTACGAATATCACTGTAATTGATATTGCGCCCACTTTAATTGAAGTGTTACAACAAAAATTTGTCAATCACCCAAATGTAAAAATTATTTTAGGCGACTTTTTTGAACACCAAGGACAATACGACTGGATTATTGAACAAACGTTCTTCTGTGCGCTTCCTCCAACGATGCGACCAAAATACGTTTGGAAAATGCACCAATTGTTAGCTCCCAAAGGGAAATTGGTAGGCTTGCTGTTCAACCGTGAATTTGAACAAGGTCCGCCTTTTGGTGGCAACAAAGTAGAATACATCAATCTATTTTCAGGAGCTTTTACTATTGAAAAAATGGAAGTATGCACCAATTCGGTGGCACCAAGAGCGAATACAGAATTAGGAATTGAATTCAAAAAAAACATCGAGGCTAAAGTGCATTTGTATGAATTTGAAGGCATTACTTGCAGCGGTTGCAAAGCTACCGTTTCTGAAAAATTAGCGTCGTTAGACACCGTTTTAAATGTCAATATGAATTCCAATTTTAGCGAAGTGGTGATTGCTAGTACCCAAGAAGTGGCGCTTAAAAAATTACAAGACACCGTTTCTTTTGACGAAAAATACAAAATCATTAAAGCTAACTATTAATAAAACCCGTTAGATTGGTTTTTGATGATAATTTTACGTCTGTTCGAGTGATTTTCGAAAGAAAATTGTCCTTCGGCTTCGCTCAGGATGACAGAACAAGTAAAATTTTATTAAAAACGATTCTCGATACATTTTTTGTTTCGTTGCTCTACACAAAAAACACTCGAAGTGACGTTTTGAATAAATACACCCAATCAGTAATAAAATTATTATATGAAAAACTTACTTTTAACCAATTGGCACCTCATGCGCTGGGTGCGTTTGGCTTTTGCCATTTTTCTTTTCAGTCAGGCCTATGTTTTGAGAGAGTGGACTTTTGTGTTTTTTGGAGCCTTCTTCTTGATTCAAGTGATTTTTAATATGGGTTGCGGTGCCAATGGCTGTGCTGTTCCCTACTCAAAAAAATAAAAATTATGAGCTCTTTTAATCAAATCATACAATCCGACAAACCGGTTTTAGTGGACTTTTTTGCTACTTGGTGTGGCCCTTGCCAAATGTTAGCCCCAATTTTAAAAGAGGTGAAATCCAATTTAGGCGAACGCATCTCTATCATTAAAATTGATGTGGACAAAAACCAAGCCGTGGCTGCGCAATACCAAGTGCGCGGAGTGCCTACGATGATTTTATTTCAAAATGGGAAACAATTATGGCGACAATCAGGAGTGCTTTCTAAAGAAGATATCATCAAAGTCATTGTAGAAAAAAGCAATTCATGACTAAAAAAGCCCTAATTATAACCTGTCTCGGAATAGCTATTGGTGCTCTAGCGGGTTATGGGTATTATTTTTATGTGGGTTGCGCCTCAGGCACTTGTGCCATTACTTCAAAACCACTCAACTCCACACTTTATGGAGCCGTAATGGGTGGTTTAGTTTTTAATATGTTTGTGAAGAAAATTAAAAAGTAAAGTCAATTAAAAATTTTGTAAGATATTTTACTACTTTTGAAATTTCTAAAAATACTTCAGATAAATTATTAATATAAATTTAATCTGCCTTTAAATAGTTAGTATCACAAAAAAATATCAATATGAAAATATTATTTAAAATTACTGCAATTTGCTTAATGTTCTTTTTGCTTTCATCTTGTTCAAAAGATGAAAGCAATACTACCAATATTACTTCAACTGACGAATACTATGTTAAATATCAAATTAATGGAATTGGTATGTATAATTACTTTAGTAATTTTTCTGTACAAACTGACCAAAGAAATCAATCATTTAGTGGGTACCAATATAATAGTTGGACTCAAACATACGGACCGGTAAAAAAGGGATTTGTAGCTTTAGTATCTGTTCAAGGCAATGTTACTGCGGAAATTTATGTTTCTAAAAACAACGGATCATTCGCATTAAAGGCATCTAAATCTTCAGCATCTACAAGTGTAACATATACAATCGATTTCTAATACATTCACGACTTCCCCACTACCGCGCGAAATGAAATTCGACGAAGTCAATCCCTTCGCGCGGTCAAAAACTCAACTAATTTATAATAAAAACTTTTCTTTTAACTCCACCGCATCAATATCGCTATGCGAAGCATCGTAGACTGATTTTCCTTCTTTAATCAAAAGCAATTGCGGCGATTGGTGGTACACCTCAAAACGAGTCGCAATTTCATTCGAGATATCCCTGTGATTCAACAAGTCCAAAAAATACGGCGTCACATTGCCTTCCAAATCAAATTCGTTCTCAAATTGTTTCAACGCCATACGGCTAATGCTGCAACGCGTACTGTGTTTAAAAATCGCTACCGGTTGTTGATGAGACAATTCCATAATCTCGTTCAATTGTCCCAAATCAGTCAATGGAATCCATTTGATTTTAGAAGCATTGGTGTTTTTATTTTCTGAATCTCCAAAAATAGAAGTAAATAAAGTCATTTTGTCGTTTTTTAAGTCATTTTGTCGGCTGTAACCCCTTGATATACGTCAAATTGTCGTAAATTTAGGAGTGGAATAACAATTGACGAATTTTCTCCAAAGATATTTATTTAACCCCAAATTCAACTTTAAAAAAAGACAAAAATGAACATTAATAAATTTACTACCAAATCGCAAGAGGCCATCCAACTTTCGCAACAGTTAGCGCAAGGATTTGGCCAACAACAAATCGAAAACGAACACATTTTCAAAGCGCTTTTAGAAGTCGATGAAAATGTAACGCCTTTTCTATTAAAAAAATTGAACGTGAATGTGTCGCTTTTCAAACAAATCTTGGAAAGTACCATTCAAAGTTTCCCTAAAGTTTCGGGTGGCGATATTATGCTATCCAGAACGGCTAATGCTACTTTGAACGAAGCTGAAATCTTGGCTGGAAAAATGAACGACGAATTCGTTTCAGTAGAGCATTTAGTATTGGCAATTTTTGGTTCCAAAAGTAAAGTGGCCCAAATTCTAAAAGATCAAGGAGTAAACGAAAAAGGACTAAAAGCAGCCATTGAAGAAATGAGAAAAGGCGAAAGAGTGACCTCTGCCTCTGCCGAAGAAACCTACAACGCCTTAAACAAATACGCCAAAAACCTGAACGATTTAGCCCGAAGCGGTAAATTGGATCCTGTTATTGGTCGTGACGAAGAAATTCGTCGTGTGCTGCAAATTCTAACCCGTAGAACCAAAAATAACCCGATGTTAGTGGGTGAACCTGGTGTGGGTAAAACCGCCATTGCCGAAGGTTTGGCACACCGAATTGTAGATGGAGACGTACCGGAAAACTTAAAAGATAAAATCATCTTCTCACTCGATATGGGCGCCTTGATTGCGGGTGCCAAGTACAAAGGTGAATTTGAAGAACGTTTAAAATCAGTAGTGAAAGAAGTGACTTCTGCCGAAGGCGATATTGTCCTTTTCATTGACGAAATCCACACGCTTGTGGGTGCTGGAGGTGGCGAAGGCGCTATGGATGCGGCTAATATTTTGAAACCAGCTTTGGCGCGTGGCGAATTGCGTGCGATTGGGGCAACGACTTTGGACGAATACCAAAAATATTTTGAAAAAGACAAAGCGCTAGAAAGACGTTTCCAAAAAGTGATGGTAGAAGAACCGGATACGGAAAGTGCGGTTTCTATCTTACGTGGTATCAAAGAAAAATACGAAACACACCACAAAGTACAAATCAAAGATGAGGCGATTATTGCTGCGGTAGAATTATCGCAACGCTATATTACCAACCGTTTTTTACCCGATAAAGCCATTGATTTAATGGACGAGGCGGCTTCTAAATTGCGTATGGAAATCAATTCAAAACCAGAAGAATTAGACGTTTTGGATCGAAAAATCATGCAATTGGAAATCGAAATTGAAGCTATCAAACGCGAAAAAGACGAAAGCAAATTGAAAGTCTTAGGCATGGACTTGGCGAACTTAAAAGAAGACCGCAACGAGATATATGCCAAATGGAAATCGGAAAAAGATGTGGTGGATAATATCCAAGCCGTTAAAACCGAAATTGAAGATTTCAAATACGAAGCGGAACGCGCCGAGCGTGATGGTGAGTATGGAAAAGTAGCCGAGATTCGTTACGGAAAAATCAAAGAAGCTCAGGAACGTTTGGACGCCTTGGTCAAACAATTGCAAGAAAACCAGTCGGGAACTTCCTTGATAAAAGAAGTGGTTACCCGAGAAGATATCGCCGAAGTAGTCGCTAAATGGACTGGGATTCCGGTTACCAAAATGCTGCAAGGTGAAAGAGAAAAACTCTTGAAATTAGAAGACGAATTACACAAACGTGTCGTGGGTCAAGAAGAAGCCATTGAAGCAGTGAGCGATGCCGTTCGTAGAAGCCGTGCTGGTTTGCAAGACATGAAAAAACCTGTTGGTACTTTCCTTTTCTTGGGAACAACTGGTGTGGGTAAAACGGAATTGGCGAAAGCCTTAGCGGAATACCTTTTTGACGATGAAAATGCCATGACCCGAATTGACATGAGCGAATACCAAGAACGCCACAGTGTGAGCCGTTTAGTGGGTGCGCCTCCTGGATATGTGGGCTATGACGAAGGCGGACAATTGACTGAAGCCGTACGTAGAAAACCGTATTCTGTGATCTTGTTGGACGAAATTGAAAAAGCACATCCGGATACGTTTAATATCTTGTTGCAAGTCTTGGACGAAGGACGTTTGACAGATAACAAAGGACGCTTGGCCGACTTCAAAAACACGATTATCATCATGACATCCAATATGGGTAGCCAAATTATTCAGGATACCTTTGAAAACTTGAAAGGCGGTATCGAAGCGGCAACGGAGTCGGCCAAAGTAGAAGTGTTAGGCTTATTGAAACAAACCGTGCGACCTGAATTCATCAACCGTATTGACGAAATTGTAATGTTCACGCCTTTGACCAATGACAATATTGCACAAATCGTAGGCTTACAATTGAAATCGGTCACTAAAATGCTAGCACAACAAGGTATTACGATGGACGCTACTCCTGAAGCAATCGAATATTTGTCTCAAAAAGGGTACGATCCACAATTTGGAGCCAGACCCGTAAAACGTGTGATTCAAAGGGAGGTATTGAACCAATTGTCTAAAGAAATATTGGCAGGGAACATCAAAACCGAAAGTATTATTCTTTTGGATGCCTTTGACGGACAATTGGTCTTTAGAAATCAAGGCGAATTGGTTTCGTAATTGAAAATGTAATTAGTTTACGTTGAAATTTTACGTCAGTTCGAGTGATTTTCGACCGAAACTTCGGGAAGAAAATTGTATCGAGAACAAGTAAAATTTCATTAAAAACGATTCTCGATACATTTTTTGTTCCGTTTCACTACACAAAAAACACTCGAATTGACGTTTTTAATTATTGCATTCAACAAGGCACCAAACTTGAACTTAATTTAACAAAAAAGCGAGAAAAATATATTTTTTTTCGCTTTTTTATATTGAGATAATGGAATAACCTTTATATATTTGTCAACACATAAAAAGATTATGATAACGAATACAAACAATACTTGGTGGTGGAACAATTTACGTCAGTCGTCGTGAACAAAGCTCCTGTAGTAGTACTATAAATATAAAAGGCTTGTCATGACGACAAGCCTTTTTTCATATCCAAAACGATGCTTTTGATAACATTTTAAAAATGAATATTTTGAAATCTTTTATTTTAAATACAAAATACAAACAAATCCTAGCCGACACGATTACGCCGGTGAGTGTGTACTTAAAAATACGCGACAAATTCCCGAATAGTTTGCTTTTAGAAAGTAGCGACTACCACGGAAACGACAATAGTTTTTCGTACATCTGTTGCAATCCGATAGCTTCGATTAAAATCGAAAACGAAACAATTATCAAAAACTATCCTGACGGAAGTGCTGAAAAAATAGCCATCGATACTACAACCGATATCCCTGCCGTAATACAAGAATTTTCAGGGCAATTTGAATCAGAGAAAAACGATTTTAAATTCATTAATAACGGCTTGTTTGGTTACATTTCGTATGATGCCGTGCGTTATTTTGAGAAAGTAAACATTGCCAAAAAAGAAAATAGCAATACCATTCCGGATGTGTACTATGCGGTTTACCAAAATATTATCGCCATCAACCATTTCAAAAACGAGGCGTATATTTTCTGCCATAGTTTGGACGGAAAAAACAACATTGCAGAAATCGAACAGTTATTACAATCTCGCAATATTGCTTCCTATTCATTTTCAAAAGACGGTCAAGGATTTTCTAATTTAACCGATGACGAGTTCAAACACAATGTGGCTTTGGCTAAAAAACATTGTTATCGTGGCGATGTGTTCCAATTGGTTTTATCCAGACGTTTCACACAAGGATTCAAAGGCGACGAATTCAATGTATATCGTGCGTTGCGAAGCATCAACCCTTCGCCTTACCTTTTCTTCTTTGATTATGGCGATTTCAAAATATTTGGTTCTTCACCCGAAGCTCAAATTATTGTAAAAGACCGCAAAGCAGAAATTCACCCGATTGCAGGAACTTTCAAAAGAACGGGAGATGATGAAAAAGACGCGGTTTTGGCCAAACAATTATCCGAAGACAAAAAAGAAAATAGCGAACACGTGATGTTGGTTGATTTGGCTCGAAATGATTTAAGCCGAAACGGACACGATGTGCAAGTAGAGAAATACCGAGAAGTACAATTTTTTTCGCATGTGATCCATTTGGTATCCAAAGTAACAGGGCATTTACACGATACAGCCTCAACGATGCAAGTGGTAGCCGATACTTTTCCTGCGGGAACTTTGAGTGGCGCACCAAAACACCGTGCGATGCAATTGATTGAAGATTACGAAAAAACAAATCGTAATTTTTATGGAGGAGCCATTGGTTTTATGGATTTCAAAGGCAATTTCAATCATGCAATTATGATTCGAACCTTCTTAAGTAAAAATCACCAATTGCATTGTCAAGCAGGTGCTGGAATCGTAGCTGATTCTGATGAAGAAAGTGAAATGCAAGAAGTGTACAACAAATTAAGAGCCTTGAATACGGCTTTGGATTTGGCAGAAACAATATAAAATGTAACAATTTAAGAATTTAAAGATGCTGATTTTTCAATCTTTAAATCTTTCAATTTTTTAATAAAAAAATGAAAAAGATACTAGTCATAGACAATTACGATAGCTTCACTTACAATTTAGTCCATTATTTAGAGGATTTAAATTGCGAAGTGACTGTGTATAGAAACGATGAATTTGAAATGGAGGATATTGCTCATTTTGACAAAATTTTATTATCGCCAGGCCCAGGAATTCCAGAAGAAGCTGGTTTATTAAAACAAGTGATTCAGCACTACGGCCCAACCAAAAGTATTTTTGGCGTATGCCTAGGACAACAAGCCATTGGTGAGGTCTATGGTGGCACACTTTCGAATTTAGACAAAGTCTATCATGGCGTAGCTACTAACGTTACAAAAGCGGTGGGCGACGAATTGCTTTTTGAAGGATTGGAGAATGAATTTGAAGTAGGACGTTACCATTCTTGGGTAGTAGACGCTAATTTACCCGATTGTTTAGAAGCGACTTCTTTTGACGAAAACGGACAAGTAATGTCACTTCGCCACAAGACCTATGATGTTAGAGGGGTTCAATTTCACCCAGAAAGTGTATTGACACCTAACGGAAAGAAAATGTTAGAAAATTGGGTAAAAAATTAAGTTAGAAATTAGAAGTTAGAAATTAGAAGTTAGAAGTTAGAGGTGAAAAGTTAATTAATCTCTTTACATATAAACTTTGTGCCTTAGCGCCCTAGTGGCAAATAAATAAAAATGAAAAACATACTCAACAGATTAATCAATCACGAAATGCTTTCGAAAGAGGAGGCTAAAAACGTTTTGGTAAACATCTCCAACGGGGAATACAATCCGAGCCAAATCGCTTCTTTCTTGACGGTATATATGATGCGTAGCATTAGTATTGAAGAATTAGCCGGTTTTCGTGAAGCCTTATTGGATTTGTGTATTCGTGTCGATTTATCAGGCTATAACACCATCGATTTATGCGGAACGGGTGGCGATGGAAAAGATACGTTTAACATTTCGACCTTGGCCTCTTTTGTAGCGGCTGGTGCGGGAATTAAAGTCGCTAAACACGGAAATTACGGCGTTTCGTCTATTTCAGGTTCCAGTAATGTGATGGAGAAAATGGGAATTAAATTCAGTAATGATGCCGATTTTTTAGAAAAATGTATGGAAAAAGCAGGCATCTGTATTTTGCACGCACCGCTTTTCCACCCTGCTATGAAAAATGTGGGACCTATTCGAAAAGAGTTGGGAGTAAAAACCTTTTTCAATATGTTGGGACCTATGGTGAATCCTGCTTTTCCTCAAAATCAATTAGTAGGAGTTTTTAACTTAGAATTGGCTCGAATGTATGCCTATTTGTATCAAAACACCGATAGAAATTTCACAATTTTACATTCATTAGACGGTTATGACGAAGTATCGTTAACCTGTCCAACCAAATGCATCACCAACACCAAAGAACTAATGTTGAATCCAGATGATTTTGGCGTTCGCCTTTTATCACAAACCGAAATTGAAGGCGGAAAAACAATCGAAGCATCAGCGCAATTATTTACCGATATCATCTCAGGAAAAGGAACCGAAGCCCAAAACAATGTAGTCTGTGCCAATGCGGCTATGGCTATTGCTACGGTAACTCAATGCAGTCCGTTAGAAGGTTTTGAATTAGCCAAGGAGAGTTTATTCTCTGGAAAAGGATTGCAATCGTTACAAATTTTACAAGAATTGAGTAAATAAACACAGATTACACAAATTGACACAGATTTATAATTTTGTATTAGAGCAATAAAAATTACAGAATAAAATAATTAACCTTTGCGCCCTAGCGCCTTAGCGGCAGAAAAAAATGAACATACTAGACAAAATAATACTAGACAAACGAAGAGAAGTGGTTCTCAAGAAATCGATTATTCCCGTTTCACAATTGGAAGCATCAGTGTTTTTTGAAAAACAAACCATTTCGTTGAGCCATAATTTACGAAACAGTACTTCGGGAATTATCGCCGAACACAAACGTCGTTCACCATCCAAAGCAGAAATTAATTACGGTTTTACCGTAGAAGAAGTAGTCAAAGGTTATGAAACAGCAGGTGCTTGTGGTATTTCGGTTTTAACGGACGGAAAGTATTTTGGCGGTTCTTTGGACGATTTGTTATTGGCAAGAGCTAGCGTAAACATTCCGCTTTTGCGAAAAGAATTCATTGTGGACGAATACCAAATTTTGGAAGCCAAAGCGCACGGTGCCGACTTAATTCTGTTGATTGCAGCCGTTTTGAGCCGAGAGGAAATCAAAAGTTTGTCTGAATTCGCACATAGTTTAGGATTGGAAGTCCTTTTGGAAGTCCACAATCAAGAAGAATTAGAAAAATCGATTATGCCGAGTTTGGATATGATTGGTGTGAATAACCGAAATTTAAAAACATTCGAAGTGAGTTTGGATTTCAGTAAAACATTGGCAGACCAAATTCCGAATGAATTTGTAAAAATATCCGAAAGCGGTATTTCGTCTATTGAAGCCATAACCGAATTAAAACCGTATGGTTACCAAGGATTCTTAATTGGTGAAAACTTCATGAAAACGGATAACGCAGGCCAAGCTGCGAAAGAATTTATTGCGCAATTGAAATAAAATAAACACAGATTTCACAGATTACACAAATTAAAAACCTTTGATTCTTAGCGCCTTTGTGGCAAAGGAATTTATTGTGCAATTAAAATAAACACAGATTCCACAAATTAACACAAATAAAAAACTTTGCGCCTTAGCGTCTTAGTGGCAAAAACAAAAATATGAAACTCAAAATCTGCGGCATGAAATACCCCGACAATATTCTCGAAGTAGGATCGCTCCTACCCGATTATATGGGCTTTATATTCTGGGAGAAATCGGCGCGCTATTTTGATGGAGCAATGCCTAATTTGCCTCAAAGCATCAAAAAAACAGGTGTATTTGTTAATGCAAGTCAAGGGGAAATTGCAACAAAAGTAGCCCAATACGATTTACAAGCCGTGCAATTACATGGACATGAGTCGGTAGTATTTTGCCAAGAATTGAGAAGTAAATTGGCGAAAAACATTGAAATCATTAAAGTGTTTTCAGTGAATGCTGATTTTGATTTTGATCAATTACACCCTTTTGAAACGGTTTGTGATTATTTCCTTTTTGATACCAAAGGAAAACTACCTGGAGGAAACGGAACGACTTTCGATTGGAAAGTCCTAGCAAAATATCCTTCGCAAAAGCCTTTCTTTTTAAGCGGAGGCATTGGATTAGACGAAATCGATTTGGTCAACGAAATACTAAAAACCGATTTACCCATTTATGCTATTGATGTAAATAGTAAATTTGAAATCGAAGCGGGATTAAAAAATATAAATTTATTAAGAGAAATTCATCCAAAAATAAGTACTGACAATTCGCGAATTGTCCGTACAAACATTAAATAAAAAATATAGATTATGTCATACAACGTCAACGAAAAAGGCTATTATGGAGAATTTGGAGGCGCCTACATTCCAGAAATGTTATATCCTAATGTAGAAGAATTACGCCAAAACTATTTAAAAATCACAGCCGAACCTGAGTTTCAAGCTGAGTTTGACGCTTTGTTACAAGATTACGTAGGCCGTCCTACTCCGCTTTATTTCGCAGCACGCTTGTCTGAAAAATACAATACTAAAATCTACCTCAAAAGAGAAGATTTATGCCATACTGGAGCGCATAAAGTAAACAATACAATCGGGCAAATTTTATTGGCCAAACGTTTAGGTAAAAAACGAATTATTGCCGAAACGGGTGCAGGTCAACACGGTGTAGCTACGGCAACAGTTTGTGCCTTAATGGGCTTGGAATGTATTGTCTATATGGGCGAAATTGACATCAAACGTCAGGCGCCGAATGTAGCCCGTATGAAAATGTTAGGTGCCGAAGTGCGTCCAGCGTTATCGGGTTCAAGAACATTGAAAGATGCTACCAACGAAGCCATTCGCGATTGGATTAACAACCCTGTTGATACGTATTATATCATTGGTTCTGTGGTGGGACCACACCCTTATCCTGATATGGTGGCGCGTTTCCAATCGGTGATTTCGAAAGAAATTAAAAGCCAATTATTGGAAAAAGAAGGCAAAGAAAATCCAGATTATGTGATTGCTTGTGTAGGCGGTGGAAGTAATGCTGCGGGAGCCTATTACCACTTTTTGGACGAAAAAGACGTCAATATAATCGCTGTCGAAGCGGCAGGTTTAGGAGTACATTCAGGTGAAAGTGCTGCTACCTCAGCTTTAGGAAAAATTGGCGTGATACACGGAAGTAAAACTTTGTTGATGCAAACTCCAGACGGACAAATTACGGAACCTTACTCTATTTCGGCAGGATTGGATTACCCAGGTGTTGGACCTATGCACGCGCATTTATTTGCTTCAGGAAGAGCGCAATTCATCTCCATCACCGATGCACAAGCTATGAATTGGGGATTGGAACTGTCTAAATTAGAAGGAATTATTCCAGCAATTGAAAGTGCGCACGCCTTTGCTGTTTTGGACGAAATGAAATTCAAACCTAACGATGTAGTCGTAATTAATCTTTCGGGACGTGGCGACAAAGATTTGAACACCTATATTGATTATTTCAAACTATAAAAATTTACGATATACGAGGTACGATGTACGATTGTAAAATATAACTAGATGAATTAACCCTAAAAATACCCAAATCTTATGAAAGTAGTAAAGCTAAGACGAACTAAAAAGTTTGCTATTGATTGTTGGATTCTATGTAGTAAATTACCTAAAACCAGAGAATACAATGCTTATGTCAACCAACTTATTCGTTGTTCAAGCTCGGTAGGTGCCAATTATAGAGCAACCCAAAGAGCTAAATCTGCCCCAGATTTTATTAATAAATTAAAAATTGTTGAAGAAGAGGCTGATGAAAGTCACTTTTTTCTTGAACTTATTCAAGATATTACAATGATAGAACAAATTGGATTAAATTCGGAAATTGAATTCCTCTTAAAAGAAGCAAATGAAATTACAGCTATCATTGTTTCATCATTAAAAACAGCTAGAATTAACAAATCAAAATAATAAAATATACTATACGCCTAATCGTAAATCGTAAATTACAATGAATCGAATCAATCAAAAATTACAAGAAACTAAAAAAGTATTGTCTATCTATTTTTCAGCGGGATATCCTAGCCTGAACGATACCGTACAAATCATTCAAGATTTAGAAAAAAGTGGGATTGACATGATTGAAATTGGCTTGCCATTTAGCGACCCTTTGGCCGATGGACCAACTATTCAAGCAAGTTCTACTCAAGCCTTGCACAACGGAATGACTACCCAAGTATTATTTGACCAATTGAAAGACATTCGTAAAACAGTTTCCATTCCATTAGTAATTATGGGGTATTTCAACCCAATGTTGCAATACGGGGTAGAGAATTTCTGTAAAAAATGCGCCGAAATTGGCATTGACGGTTTAATCATCCCTGATTTACCCGTAGATGTCTATGCAAACGAATACAAAGCCACTTTTGAAAAATACGGCCTAATCAATGTGTTTTTAATCACACCACAAACGTCTGACGAACGCATCCGTTTTATTGATAGCGTTTCGGACGGATTTATTTATATGGTAAGTTCTGCTAGTGTAACGGGATCTCAATCGGGTTTTGGAAGTACACAAGAAAATTATTTCAAGCGTATTGCCGCTATGAATTTGAAAAACCCACAAATCATTGGTTTTGGAATCAACAATGCCGAAACCTTCAATCAAGCAACTGAATTTGCCAAAGGTGCCATTATTGGAAGTGCATTCATTAACCATTTAACCCAAAATGGAACAGGAAAAATTGAAGAATTCGTGAAAGCGATTCGATAGAAAAATATTTTATTTAAAAATGGAATTATGCTAACTATAATAGCCTTTTTACTGCTTTTTATACCAACTGTTTTTCAATATAAAATTGGTGCAAAATGCTTGAATAAAAAAATAAATATTAAATTCTATTTGGTTTGCATAATCAGTTTTGTTTTACAATTTTTAATGACTATTTTAAGCTTTGCATTAATCGTCTATTCAATAACTAACAGTGGAGGTAAATGTGCAACTGGCGCAGTCGGAATATTCTTTTTTAGTTTTTTAATAGCCATAATTTTGTTATTCGTAATTCTATTACAGATTACAAATAGAAAAAAAATTGATTCTTAAGATAAAACCCCATCAATGACATTCGAAAGAACGACATCAGATAACAAAAATTTTTTAAGTTTAGTCGCGCTACTAGACGAAGATTTGGCTATTCGCGATGGTGAGGATCATGCGTTTTATGCTCAATTCGACACCTTGGATCACATTAAGAATGTCGTGGTTGGCTACCAAGATAATTATGTTGTTGGTTGCGGTGCTTTTAAACCCTACAATAAAACTACCGCTGAAATAAAACGAATGTTTGTTCGCCCCAATTTTCGTGGACAAGGCATTGCTAAAGGAATCCTATCCGCATTAGAAAATTGGGCAAGCGAATATGGTTTTACCAATTGTATTCTGGAGACAGGTACTAACAATCCGCAAGCCATTCAACTGTACACTAAAATGGGGTATTCTATTATCCCTAACTACGACCAATATGAAAATGTAGTAACAAGTGTTTGTTTGGGTAAAATAATTCCATAAAATATTTCGTCCCTATGGGACTTCTATGTTCTACTATACTAAGCTTACCCATATAATGTCCCTACGGGACAAGTCAATAAAAATATTTAAACTATTTATTTCTATAAAAAAGTCCCGTTAGGGACACAATTTGGGTAATAAAACAAATACCATTACTCAAAGTCCCGTAGGGACTATATTTTTAAAAGCTTACATAAACTGCTTCTCTTTCTCGGAAAGCTTCCACCATCTTAAAAAAATGGAAGCAGAAGCAAATTATTTTTAGGTTTGTTAAAATGGTGTTAAATACAATTTAAACAGTTGTTTAATTAAACGGTTGTTTAATTTTGTCATTGCTAAAAAAATAATGCTTTGAAAAGCAATTTCACCGACAAACAAATTCAGATTTTAGAAGTAGCCGAAACCTTATTCGCAGAAAAGGGTTTTGATGGAACTTCTATTCGGGATATTTCGAAAATAGCCAAAATCAATATTGCTATGATTTCGTACTATTTTGGGTCGAAAGAACGTTTATTGGAATCATTGCTTTTCTATAGAACATCGGATTTAAAAAATCAATTGGATCATCTGATTCAGGAAGAGTTAGAACCTATTGACAAAATCAATAAGCTGATTGAATTGTACATCAATCGAATCAACAAAAACAAAGGAATTTATCGCATTTTACATTTTGAATTCAATTCGGAAAAAAGAGCCAAAAGTTTAGCGGCATTTTCTGAATTAAAAAAAGGAAATCTAAAAACACTCGAAACCATCATTGAAGAAGGACAGAAAAAGGGCGTTTTTAGAAAAGATATTATTGTTCCATTGCTCACTCCTACTATTTTAGGAACTTTTTTTCATTTCCAAATGAACAAACCGTTTTTTGAAGAAGTACTGGGATTGAATACCAAAGAATCCTTTGAAAATTATAGTACAACAGAATTAAAAAATCATATACAACAAACCGTAAAAGCGCTACTGATACATGAAGAAAATTAATCGATTCTTGCTCTTTGGATTATCCGTTTTAGGGATCAGCTCCATAGACGCTCAAGAAAAAAGAAGTCTAACATTAGACGAAGCCGTTCATTTAGCTTGGGACAAAAGCAATGAAGTGGGATTGGCAAATGCCAAAGTAAGTTCTAAAAAATACGAGTTACAATCGGCAAAGAACAATCAATACCCTGATTTCAAAATTTCAGGTCAATACCAACGATTGGCCAATGCCTCGATTAATCTAAAATCAAGTCAGAACAGCAATTCGGGTTCATTGCCTATTGTTGACCAACTAATGATAGGCCAAATTAATGCTTCTATTCCTGTATTTGCAGGTTTTAAAATGCAAAATAACATCCAATTGCATGAAAATTTGTATGAGGCTGAAACCGCTACTGCTACGCATACCAAAGAAGAAGTCGCTATGAAAGTCATTAATCTTTATGCTAGTTTATTCAAGGCGCAAAAAACAGTAGCTCTGTTGAAAGAAAATCAAAAACGAGCTGAACAACGTGCGTTTGATTTTAGCGAATTAGAAAAAAATGAAATCATCGCTCGAAATGATTTATTGAAAGCACAATTGCAAGTGTCAAAAATCAAATTATCGATTGATGAAGCCTTAAACCATGTTTCCATAGTTAACTTTAACTTGGTAAGCTTGTTAAAACTTCCTAAAGAGACTCAAATAGAAATTCGTGAAAGTGATTTTGCTAATTTTAAAATGGATAATATTCCAACAAGCGAACAACCTGCTTTGGAAAACAGAAAAGATTTACAGGCGGTTCAATTACAAGAAAAAGCAAGTAAAGCCAACGTCAAATTAGCTAAAGGAGGATATTATCCTTCCATAAATTTAATCGGTGGTTATGTAGCATTGGATTTGAAAAATGTGGTAACTGTTCAAAACGCAATGAATTTTGGCTTAGGTTTATCGTATGATTTGAGTGCTATTTTTAAAAATGGTACTGCTGTCAAATTAGCCGAAAGTAAAGCAATGGAACTTCAAAACTCAGAAGCGATGTTATCTGATTACATCAAAATAGAGGTTCAAGAAGCTATCGAAAACTACCACCTAGCCATTCAACAAAATGAAGTGTACGGACAAGCTGTAGCACAATCTTCAGAAAACTACCGAATCATTAAAGATAAATACGATAACGGATTAGCCGATACCAATGACTTATTGGAAGCCGATGTAGAACAATTAAGTGCTAACATCAATAAAACATTAGCCAAAGCCAATATCATTCAAAAATACTACGCCTTGCTTAACGCAACGGGGCAATTAACCAGTACTTTCACTATTTCAAAACTATAACCAACACCTGACATGGAAAAGAAAAATACCAATAAAAAGTTCATCACTATATTTTTAGCATTAATCATTGTAGGTGGTTCTTATGGAACATACAAATACCTGCACGCACAATCTCATGAGCTAACCGATGATGCTCAAATTGAAAAACGAATGAATCCAATTATTCCAAGAGTTTCGGGATATGTGGACCAAGTGTATGTAAAAGACAACGATTTTGTAAAAAAAGGAGATACCTTATTTACGATTGATCAAAGAGATTTTAAAATCAAAATTGAAGAAGCTAATGCTGCACTAGTAGCTGCCGAAGGTAGTTTTGAAGTGTCAAAAGCAGACATCAGTGGTGCCTTAGCTAGCGTGGCTGTTTCTGACGCTAACGTTCAATCAGCAAGTGGTAACATTGAGGCAGCAAAAATTCGTTTGGGACGCTTGACTAGTGATTACAACAGATACAATAATTTGTACCAAAATCATTCGATTACCAAACAACAATACGAGCAAGCTTTGGCTGCCAAACAAGAAGCGGAAACGCAAGTGCGTATTTTGCAACAGCAACAAAAAGCAAGTAGCTTCCAAAAATCGGTTATTGAAGCCAAATCAAAAGTGTCTAACAAACAAACTGAAGTGGCTGCTGCCAATATAAAAAGAGCGCAAGCACAATTAGAAGCGGCTAAATTAAATCTTACGTATACTGTAGTAACTGCAGCTATCGACGGACAAGTGTCTAAAGTAGATATCCAACCAGGACAATTGGTTCAGGCTGGGCAATCGTTGTTCCAAATCATCAATAATGCTTCGGCTTGGGTAATTGCTAATTTCAAAGAAACGCAATTGAACAAAATGGTAGAAGGACAAAAAGTAACCATCAAAGTAGATGCGTATCCTGATTATGATTTCCAAGGAACTATTACTTCTTTTTCTCCAGCTACAGGAGCACGTTTTTCATTGCTACCTCCTGATAATGCTACGGGTAACTTTGTAAAAACAATCCAACGTTTACCTGTAAAAATCAGTTTAGACGCGAACAACGATCCTGAAAAAATTAAATTATTACGTCCAGGAATGAATGTGGATGTTGACGTACATTTAAAATAAAATGGTACAAGCAGACGATTTAGTAGAATACGGCTATAGACGTGTAATCATCACCATTACAGCGGTACTTTGTGCCTTGCTCGAAATTGTAGACACCACTATTGTCAACGTGGCATTAACCAATATGAGAGGAAGTCTTGGAGCGACCTTAAATGATGTAGCTTGGGTAATTACTGCTTATGCTATTGCGAATGTAATTGTCATCCCGATGACGAGCTGGCTTTCGCAACAATTTGGAAGACGAAATTATTTTGTGGTTTCCATCATCATCTTTACGACCGCTTCTTTTTTATGTGGTAACGCAAGTAATATATGGGAACTGATAATTTACCGATTCATCCAAGGTCTGGGTGGTGGCGCTTTATTGGTAACGGCTCAAACCATTATTACCGAGAGTTATCCAGCCGCTAAACGTGGAATGGCACAAGCCATTTACGGAATGGGAGTTATTGTGGGTCCTACACTGGGTCCGCCATTGGGAGGATATATCGTAGATAATTTTTCGTGGCCTTACATTTTTTACATCAACATTCCTATCGGGATTGTAGCGGCTATTCTAGCGTTTACTTTTGTAAGAAGTCCAAAATACGGCGAAAAATTAAAAGCAAATCAAGTGGACTGGTGGGGGATTTTATTCCTTATGAGTTTCATTGGTTCATTGCAATACGTTCTAGAACACGGTCAGCAAGACGACTGGTTTAACGATACAACCATCTTGGTTTTGAGTATTGTATCCGTTTTTGGACTGTTATTTTTTGTGTGGCGAGAACTCACTTACAAACATCCTATTGTCAACCTCAGTGTTTTAAAAGATGGAAATCTCCGAATTGGTGTCGTGATGTGTTTTATCCTTGGATTTGGATTGTATGGTTCGACTCTAATTATTCCTATTTACACCCAAGCTATTTTGGGTTGGACAGCTACAGATGCTGGTTTATTATTAATTCCAGGTTCCATAACTACAGCATTCATGATGCCCATTATTGGTAAAATGATTCAAAAAGGAGTTCCACAAGGTTATATGGTGGGAGTGGGATTCTTAATTTTCTTCTTCTTTACTTTTATGATGTACAGCCGAATGACGCCTGATACAGGAGTAGAACATTTGTTCTGGCCATTAATTTTAAGAGGAATTGGATTGGGATTGCTTTTTGTACCCATCACTACCCTATCGCTTTCAACTTTGAAAGGAAGAAGTATTGGCGAAGGGGCGGCTTTTACCGGAATGATGCGTCAATTGGGTGGATCGTTTGGTATTGCTATTATTACGACCTACATCACACGATTCAGTCAAGAACACCGAGTGAGTTTATTGGCTAATATCGACCCAACCAAAACCAATGTGCAACAACGTATTGCTATGCTTCAAAGAGGATTTATGTCCAAAGGATATAGCAGCAATGAAGCCTTGAATAAAGCGTATCAGATACTCGATTATTCGGTCATGAAGCAATCTACCGTTATGGCGTATATGGATGTTTTTATGTATCTCGGAATCCTGTTTCTTTGCTGCATCCCAATTATTCTACTAATCAAAAAAGGGAAAAACAAAATTGATCCTGCCGAAGCGATGCACTAAAATACTATTACACAGATTAAGACCTCGGTTTTAGTCTGTGTTTTTTTTATTTCAAATCTAAACACAAAGAACTCAATTATTGTAATCTGCGAATCTGCGGTGAACGAATTATTACCTCGTAAAAATCAAATTATTCCCCTTTGATAAATTGGCATCAAATTGATACCCATCGTAGTTGAACCCTTTTAAATCGTCGATAGTTTCAGCATTTGTATCAATAATATAACGCACCATCATGCCCCTCGCCTTTTTGGCAAAGAAACTAATCATCTTTAATTTGCCATCTTTGTAGTCTTTAAAGTCGGGTGTAATAACTGGCACTTTTAACGCTTTAGTATCAATTACCGAAAAATATTCATTGCTTGCTAAGTTCACAAACAACTCTCCTCTTTTCAGTTCTTTATTCAAACTAGCGGTTACCGTACTTTTCCAAAAATCATATAAATTGTTGCTTTCGCCAATGGGTAATTTGGTTCCCATTTCCAATCGGTAAGCTTGCATCAAATCCAAAGGTTTCAGCACGCCATACAAACCTGATAAAATGCGTAAACGATCTTGCAACACATCCAACTTTTCCATTGGAATCGAATACGCGTCTAAACCTGTATACACATCTCCATCAAAAGCATAAACCGCAGGACGGGCATTCGAACTATTGAAAGGAGTTTTCCACGCCTTATTGCGTTGCCAATTCAAATCAGCCAATTTATCTGAAATCGCCATCAATTGTGATAATTCAGCAGGTGTTTTTTGTTTCAATACTGCATGCACTTTTTTGGACTCTTTTAATAAAATCGGTTGTGTGAATTGCGTTGTAGGCAATTCTTTTTCGAAGTTCAACGACTTGGCTGGGGAAATTACTATCTTCATGGTAAACGACGATTAATCTGCTGATTGAATTGGATTCAAAAGTACAAATTGAAAACCCGAAAATCAAACTTTGTTTTCGTGCCACTCAAAACTTTTATTATTTTTGAAATAAAATAGATTACAATGGCTACTACTAAACAAAACGACACCGAAGGAGTTAACAAATACATCTCAAATCTACCTGTAGAGCAACAAATAGCGTTGGAGCGCGTGCGCCAAATCATTAAAAATACGGTTCCCGAAGCACAAGAATACTTAAGTTATAAAATGCCAGCCTACCATTTTCACGGAATGATTGGTGGCTTTGCGGCTTTTAAAAACCATTGCAGTTTTTTTCCTTGGGATTCGAAAACTATTGATGTTTTCAAAGACGAATTAACAGGTTTCAAAACCTCAGCAGGAACCATTCAATTCACCCCAGAAAAACCACTTTCAGAAGAATTATTACAAAAAATACTGCGCTATCGTGTGGAGGGTAATTTGGAAAAAAGGAAATAGTTTTTTGCCACAGATTACACGGATTCAACGGATTTTATCCGCGGGAATCAGTAACATCTGTTTAAAATCCGTTGGGAATTTTATATTTAACAAAGTTATACTAAAAGGCAACTTTTGTTTATTTTTGTGCTAAACAAAAATCACAAATTAAAGCCGAATATGAAAACAAATAAACTACAAACACTTTCTGAATTTAAAGACGAGTTCTACGGAAACATAGGAACCGAAAAACGTATTGCTTTAGAAGAAGGATACCAAGAATTCAAATTAGGAGCTTTAATTCATGAAGCCCGAATTGAAAAGGGATTAACCCAAGAACAATTGGCTGAGAAATGCGGTACAACCAAATCCTACATCTCAAAAATTGAAAATAACATCAAAGAAGTTCGTTTCTCTACTCTACAAAAAATCGTAGAATCAGGTTTGGGCGGAAAATTAGAATTGAATATCAAGTTGTAATTTATAGCCACAGATTCAACGGATTGTATCCGCGGGAATCAGTAACATCCGTTTAAAATCAGTGAACTAATTGTTCAATTAATGAATTGGTAAATTTTCAAATTATTCAATTGTTACATTAAAATAATTGGTAAAAAACTTCATAATTCAATTAAAATGTAGTTACTTTGTAATAACTTTTTAAGCAAGTAAATTATGGAAACGGCAATAATCAAAATTGGAAACTCCAAAGGGTTGCGTTTAAGCAAAACTATTTTGGAAAAATACAACATCAAAGATAAAGTAGAAATTATACTTGAAATGGGGCAAATCATTCTTAAACCTATTGAAACTCCAAGAAAAAACTGGGACGTTTCATTTGAAAAAATGCACCAAGAAGGAGATGATGCCTTATTACTTACTGATGTTTTTGAGGACGAAGATTTTGAAGAATGGAAATAGTACAATATGCAATAGTTCTAGTCAATCTAGACCCAACATTGGGCAGTGAAATTCAAAAAACTAGACCTTGTGTGGTTGTTTCACCCAATGAGATGAACAAACACTTAAATACCATTATCATTGCTCCAATGACTTCTAGTTTGAAAGAATACCCAACCAGAGTAGCAGTTAATCATAATAGTAAAAAAGGAATGATTGCTCTGGACCAAATTAGAACCGTGGATAAAACGAGAATTCTAAAAGCCTTAGGAAAATTGAACAAAACAGAAATTCAATTCACTAAAGAAGTCCTTAAAGAAATGCTAGTAGATTAATTGCTACATTGATTCATTTTCAAATTGTTTAATTGTTTCATTAAAAAATTTGCTACATTTGAAAAGCTTGGTAACTACAATCGCCCCAAATTGGTTTCATTTACAGATTGTATGAAATTTAAATGCAAACACCTACAACTGTTTGGGTAACAATCAATTTTGGTAGTTTTGATTTAAAAAAATACAACTATAATTGAATATAGCCATTCAAAAACGTTTAGCTTTGCTCATTAAAAGAGTAAAAAACTGAGCATATAATCAAGTTAGTAGCCATTTTGACAACTATCCATTTAAAATGAAAATACGAAGCCTTATATTTAAAGTTCCTGAACCAGAATTGAAAGTGGTTAAAAGTCTTTCTGTCTACATTTCCGAAAAGTATTCCGAAATAATTTTGGCACCACAATCGAAAGATTCTAAAGCAGGTTACAGTTTTGAACAAGAAGAATGTGAAGTCATTGATTTGAAAAGTTCCGCAGAAATTATTGGCGAAGCTGTAAAACGTAATTTCAATAAATTTAATATTGCTGAAAATAAAAGTGTTTCCGGAAAAATGGCAGATTGGCCGGCTCTAAAAGCAAGCAAAGAGAAAACCAAAATTGGATTTAAAAAAAACTATGTTCGCTTATATATTTCAGGTGTTAACGAATATAACTACAGTTTAAATATAGAAACAGTGTTTAATTATCCTGCGGGAATTGAACTGACTACGACGATTGCAGCTAAAAGCGAGAATGTAAATATGGGAAATAGAATTTTGAAAATATTTTACTCAGACATTTGTGAACGCAGAAAATAAAACGCCCGCTACGCAAAGTCTCTCGACTTTAAGTCCCGCTCCCGCACGAAATGCAATTTGACGAAGCCAATCCTTTCACGTGGATATAAAACAACAAAAAGCCCCAATCGGGGCTTTTTTTATTCTTCTTCCGCAGTATGCGATTTTGAGTAATTTCTCCAACGTTCCAAACAATCCTTGAAGTCGTAACTCAAGATATAAATTTTAGTAAAATATAAACAAATTTGTTTACATTTGCAGTATGAAAAACTATATAGAAAAATACAAAGGAATACATCCTGGCATTATATTGGAGCGAGAATTGAAGAAAAGAGCGCTACACCAGCGTCCTTTTGCCTTGTCTATAGACGAACATCCGCAAACATTAAATGCGATTACTAAGGGTAAGAGAAAATTAAACACCCCATTAGCTTTAAAGATTGAAGAAAAACTTGGTATTGAAGAAGGAACTTTAACACTACTTCAAACCTATTATGATATTAAGGAAGAGAAAAGTAAAATAAAACAAACTACTCCTAACCTAGCCATATTGAGAAAGTCATTATTTTGGGACACAGATAGCAACAAAATAGATTGGTCAAAACAATACAAAGCCGTTATTCAACGTGTATTTGAAAGAGGCAACGAAATAGAACGAGAAGAAATTATTCGTTTCTACGGAAAAGAAAAAATCAAAAAAGCTTTATATCAAAAGAACCCACCTTACACTATTCACACTAAGTAAAATGGTATATTACAATACGATAAATAAACTACTTAAAGATAGTTTGTTAAAATTAATGAAGGCTCAAGAATTCTCTCCATTTAGATTGGTTGGCGGAACTGCATTAAGTTTACAATTAGGGCATAGAGAATCCATTGATATTGATTTATTTAGTGATATTGAATATGGTACATTAAATTTTAAGGCGATTGAAGATTTTTTGAAAAGCAATTTTAAGTATGTTGATTTTTTAGAAATTCCGTCTGCAATGGGAAAGGCATATTTTATCGGAGAAAACAGAGACAACACCATTAAATTAGATTTATTTTACACGGATTCTTATATTCAATCTTATATAGAAATAGATGGCATCAGAATGGCAAGTATTGAGGAAATTATAGCTATGAAAGTAGATGTTATTCAAAGAGGGGGGCGGAAAAAAGACTTTTGGGATTTACACTATTTATTAGACACTTACAACATCATGCAAATGATAGCATTTCATGAACAACGCTACCCATATACGCACGATAAAGATTTAATTGTTCGAAATTTTACAAATTTTAACTTGGCAGATGATGATTTTGATCCAATCTGCTACAAAGGAAAATATTGGGAGTTTATAAAAGAAGACTTTGAAGAAACAATTAAAAATAATTTTTAACTATTTTTCAGTACTTGATTATTTTCAAAACCATTAACAAAACAAAAAGCCCCAATCGGGGCTTTTTTTATTCTTCTTCCGCAGTATGCGATTTTGAGTAATTTCTCCAACGTTCCAAACAATCCTTGAAGTCGTCTGGCAATTCCGTATCAAAACGCATCATCTCGCCCGTATTCGGGTGGATAAAGCCCAAGGTCTTGGCGTGTAACGCTTGTCTTGGCAACGCCTTAAAACAGTTGTCTATAAATTGTTTGTATTTGGTAAACGTGGTTCCTTTCAAAATCAAATGACCGCCGTAACGTTCGTCATTAAATAGCGGGTGTCCAATGTGTTTCATGTGCGCACGAATCTGGTGCGTACGTCCCGTTTCCAGTTGGCACGAAATCAAGGTCACATAACCAAAACGCTCCAATACTTTGTAATGCGTAATCGCAGGTTTACCGATTTCGGGATCGTCAAAAACCGCCATTTGCATGCGGTCTTTCAAGTGTCTCGCTAAATTACCTTCAATAGTTCCGGCATCATTAGCGACATTGCCCCAAACGAGCGCCATGTATTCTCTTTCGGTCGTTTTGGCTTCAAATTGTTTGGCCAAATGTGTCATCGCCGCTTCCGTTTTGGCAATCACTAACAAGCCCGAAGTATCTTTATCAATACGATGCACCAAGCCAGGACGCTCACTGCTATTCATCGGTAAATTATCAAAATGAAACGCCAAGGCATTCACCAAAGTTCCGGTGTAATTCCCATGACCAGGATGCACGACTAAACCAGGCTCTTTGTTGACAAGCAACAAGGCCTCATCTTCGTACACAATATTCAACGGAATATTTTCTGGCAACACATGGTTTTCAAAAGGGGGATGTGATAACATCACCTTAATCACATCAAACGGCTTGGCCTTGTAGTTGGATTTCACAATTTCGTCATTGACAAAAATGTTGCCGCTATTCGCTGCATTTTGAATTTTATTTCGGGTCGCATTCGGAATCAGCCCCATCAAGTATTTATCAATACGTAAAAACGCTTGACCTTTGGGAACCTCAAATTTAAAATGTTCAAATAATTCGTCTTCTAAGTCGAAGGATTCGGTATTATTGCTCATCTACTGGGGTTTCTTCAACAGGTGTTGCTGTACTGTCAACTTGTACTTCCTCTTCATAACTCATTTTTCCATCTCCTAAAACCAAGTCAATTTTAGACGATTTCATCACACGCTCTCCTGGTTTTAAGTTACGTCCTTTGTAACGCATGGCTAACACCATATCTTTACCCAAACTAGGCTCATAAGTTATCGTTCCTTCTTCTAAACCAATGGCTTTTAAAGTCGGCACCGCCTCACGGTAGGTTTTATCAATCAAATCAGGCAACTTCACTGAAGAATACCCCGATGCATTAATTTTAATATATACTTTTCTGCCTACTTTCACTTTCGTGCCTGGCAATGGATCTTGTTCCACCACAGTAAATGCCGGATAATCTCCTCTAAAATCGACACTATCCAAGAGCACGTAATCCAAATCCAACTCATCTAGCTTGTCCTCTACTTGTTCCTCAGTTAGTTTACTCAAATTCGGCACGGCAATTTCATGACCATGATCAGTCGTAAAAGTCAACCAATGCATAAACAAATAACCCAAAACTGCAATAATGGCAAGCGCAGCCAAAACTTGACCGAAAAACACACGACTCGTTAGATACTTACGTAAACTCATAAATTTATTTTTAGTAGGCACAAAGATAAACCTATTTCGTTTCAAAAAAAATGATAATTTTGTTTACTAGTTTGTTAGGAGCTTTTTCCCGCTATCCGCTCTATCTTTTTTTGGCCAAAACCTAAAAAAAAGGATGCCGCTTTTATCGGGGCTAGGATAAACACTCCGGCAAACGCCTATAGTAAACAAAGACTTAAACCATTTGAAATGAAAAACATTGCCATCATCATGGGCGGCTATTCTAGCGAATACAAAATTTCACTAATTAGCGGAAACGTCGTGTACCAATTCTTAGACAAAACTAAATTCAACGGATTTAGAATCCATATTTTCAAAGAGAAATGGGTCTATGTAGATGCCAATGATACCGAATTCCCAATTGACAGAAATGATTTTTCAGTAACCGTTGACGGAAAGAAAATAACTTTTGATTGTGTTTTTAACGCCATTCACGGTACTCCAGGCGAAGATGGATTGATGCAAGCCTATTTCGAATTGCTTGGCATTCCTCAAACGGCTTGCGATTATTACCAAGCGGCTTTGACCTTCAATAAGCGTGATTTGCTTTCGGTTTTAAAACCTTACGGCATCAAAACCGCTACTTCGTATTACTTAAACAAAGGCGACCTAATCGATACGAATGCTATTGTAGCCAAGGTAGGATTGCCTTGTTTTGTAAAACCTAATAAAGCAGGTTCTAGTTTCGGGATCTCTAAAGTGAAAACCGCTGCCGAATTGCCAATTGCCATTGAAGTAGCTTACAAAGAAGACAACGAAATCATCATCGAGAGTTTCTTGGATGGAACTGAGGTTTCTGTGGGAGTCATCAATTACAAAGGTGAAATCACCGTTTTACCCATCACCGAAATCGTTTCTGAAAATGATTTCTTTGATTACGAAGCGAAGTATTTAGGAAAATCACAAGAAATTACACCGGCTCGCATTTCAGATGAAATGACTCAAAAAGTAGGCGAAATTGCCAAACGTGCCTACAAAGCGTTAAAAATGAAAGGATTCTCTCGTTCTGAATTCATCATTGTAGATGGCGAACCGCACATGCTAGAAATGAATACCATTCCCGGTTTAACCACCGAAAGTTTGTTGCCACAACAAGCCAAAGAAGCTGGCATTTCATTAGAAGACTTGTTCACTAATGCGATTGAATTGGCTTTAGCCTAAACCCTACACCATGAGAAAAGCCATATTTCCAGGATCGTTTGACCCCATTACCTTAGGTCATGAAGACATCATCAACAGAGCCTTGCCCTTGTTTGACGAAATCGTGATTGCGATTGGTATCAACGCCGATAAAAAATACATGTTTTCCTTGGAAGACAGAAAACGATTCATCGAAGAAACCTTCAAAAACGAACCTAAAATTTCGGTAATCACCTACGAAGGTTTAACGATTGATTTGTGCCAAAAAATAAATGCCAACTTCATTTTACGTGGTTTGCGCAACCCTGCCGACTTCGAATTTGAAAAAGCCATTGCGCACACGAACAGACGTTTGTCTAAGATTGAAACGGTCTTTTTATTAACGGCTGCCAAAACTTCGTACATCAGCTCGAGCATTGTACGCGATGTGATTCGAAATCACGGCGAATACGAACTATTAGTTCCTGAAGCCGTAAGAGTCAACAAGTAGTAGCACCAAAATTTGCGAAAAGCGCTATTTAGCGTTACTTTCGCCAAAAAAATAAAACCATGAGTTTAGATAGAGAATTAAACAAACGTAGCGGAGGTCAATGCGAATTGTGTGCAGCTACAGAAAACTTAAAAGTATATACTGTTTTGCCTACTCAAAAAGGAGGAATTGACGAAAGTGTTTTTGCTTGTGCTACTTGTGTAGACCAAATTGAAAATCCTGATAATGTGGATTTAAACCACTGGCGTTGTTTGAACGAAAGTATGTGGAGCGAACACACCGCAGTTCAAGTAGTAGCTTGGAGAATGTTAAGCCGTATGCGTGCAGCGGGTTGGCCACAAGAATTATTAGACATGATGTACCTTGACGAAGACACTTTAGCTTGGGCGCAAGCCACTGGCGAAGGAGAAGACGACGAAAACAAAATCATCCACCGCGATAGTAATGGAGTTATTTTGGAACACGGAGATTCAGTGGTATTAATCAAAGACTTGAAAGTAAAAGGATCCAGTATGGTAGCTAAACAAGGAACTGCCGTGCGTAACATTCGTTTGGATCATGAAAATGCCGAATACATTGAAGGAAAAGTCGATGGTCAGCAAATTGTAATCATCACACAATACGTGAAAAAAATATAACTTTAGGTTACACCTGAAAAAGAGGGTGTTTAAAAATTAAATGTTGTGTCATTCCGAATTTATTTCGGAATCTATAAATAGTAGTACTATATAGAAGCTGAAACAAGTTCAGCTTGACAAGTTTAGTGTTTTTTTAAACACCTTTTTTTATTTATAATCATACATCGAATATCCAATATCGTAAATCGTACATCCAATTATTCTTCTTTCTTAATGACTTTTCGAGCGACTTCAATTTTGAACTTCTTTCCTTTCATTTTTTCATCTCTCACATTCTGAAGTAAGTCTTTCACTTTGTTGTATTTGACCGCTGCAAACGAGATAAAATCTTTGACCTCAATCAATCCTAAATCGCCTTTTTCTAATTTTCCTTTTTGAGAAAAGAAGCCTACAATATCAATCTTATTCAGTTTATTTTTCTTTCCACCACTAATGTAAATCGTTTGGAATTCGGGTGGTTTGGGTAAAGTTGTAGCCGAATCTACAGGCAAGACTTCCATACCATAATCCAAATACTCCATTTTTTTCTCAGATTCGTGCGCAATAATATAAGCCGTTCCCGAAGCCTGCATACGAGCCGTACGCCCATTTCGGTGTGTGAATTCGTCTTCTTTCAAAGGCAAATGGTAATGAATTACGTGTTTCATTTCTGGAATGTCCAATCCACGTGCTGCTAAATCAGTAGTGATTAAATAACTCACACTTCCATTTCTAAACTGAATCAAAGCGCGTTCACGCTCGTCCTGATCCATTCCGCCATGATAGTAAGTGGCATAGATTCCTTTAGTGTTTAAGGTGTCACTGATACGTTCAGCAGCGTCGCGATGATTACAAAAAATAATTGCCGCTTGCGATTTCAACGAACAAATCAACTGAAACAAAGTGTTGATTTTGTCTTTCTCTTTGGAAACCACTAATTTCATACTCAAATTAGTTTCCTCTTGTGTTTCGGGAATAAAATCCAAAACGGTAGGATTCACCACACGCGTGTATTTTGGAATTTCAATATCGGAAGTTGCCGAAACCAAAACACGTTTGTTCAGTTTGGTTAGTTTACCAATGATAAACGACATTTGTTCGTGAAACCCTAATTGTAATGATTTATCGAATTCGTCCAAAACTAAGGTTTGGATTTTATCCAATCGGAAAGTGCCACGATCGATATGGTCAGCTATTCGACCTGGAGTTCCTATTAGAACGGCTGGCGGATTGCTTAAGTTTTTGATTTCAGTATCAATGGAGTGACCACCATAACAGGTATTCACTTTATAATCGGTTCCCATTTTTTTCCAAACCTGTTCAATTTGCAATCCCAGCTCACGAGAAGGTACTAAAATTAAACATTGCACCGACAAAATTTCGGGTTGCAATAATTCGAAAATTGGCAATAAAAAAGCCAATGTTTTTCCGGAACCCGTTGGCGAAAGCAATAGCACATTATTATCATTTACAATAGCATCTTGTGCTACTTCTTGCATTTCATTAAGACTCTCAATCCCTAAATTCAGGAGTAGGTTGTTGGAATGGTGTTGTGTATTCATGGCGCAAAGATAGTGCTTTGGTTGGCGAATAAGAAAACCCAAGTCTTTATTTGATTCTTTTTCAGTGATAATTTAAAAAAAGCTACATTTGATTTTTATAAAAACTACC
>NZ_JAHEBT010000015.1 GCF_024642105.1 Flavobacterium sp. | reverse complement strand
AGAAAAGCATATCAGAGATCAATTTTGTGGCAAAGTTTTGAAAATCAAATAAAAATAAATAGTTTTGAATCAACACGAAACTCCAACTAGTGAAAAGTTCACTTTAGTTTGACGACGTACATAAGTAATGAAGATTTTCGTTATGTCAAAATTTATTTTTTTCTTTATTATTATTCAATCTCAGATAGTTTACACACAAATTACGTCTGTCACACATACGTTATATCAACAATTTAATGGACCTTATGACTATGTCATAATTGGTAATTCACATAATCCAGTAGACAGTTATTTATATCCACCTGCTGGCAGTATGTTAATTAATTCTTCAGCATCATTAAACTTAAGTCCAAGTCAGAATATTGTTGCAGCGTATTTAATATGGTCCGGTATTTCCGATGGTATTGGAATAAATTTGAATTTAAACGGGACAAATTTTACGCCTGATTTCATCAATTACGCCAACATTACACCTTCTGGTATTCCTGTTCCATATTTTTCAGCAGTCAAAGAAGTCACAAATTTCGTACAAGCATCCGGTAATGGGATTTATCAAGTTTCTAATTTCAATTTAAATCCATATCAAACTAATTATTACAATACCGGAATTTACTTTGCAGGTTGGAACCTAATTGTTATTTATTCAAATCCCACTATCACAAATAAACAATTAAATATTTACAATGGATTTAGATTGCTTGGTAACGCTTTTAATTTATCTCAAATAAATCTTTCGGTTTCAAATTTAAATGTCACTAATACTATTGGTGCAAAAATGAGTTACATTGCTTATAATGGAAGCTCAAATTATTACTTTGGTCAATCCATATTTGTAAATAATAATCAACTCAGCAATGCTTTAAACCCGCTAAATAACCCATTCAACAGTTCAAATAGTTTCACTGGCAGTCTTTCAAGTTGGAATATGGATGTAGATACATATTCAATACAAAATAATATTAATGTTGGCGCCACTAATTTATTGTTAACTGCCAATTCCATATTACCACTTTTTATCTCAACAATCATCACATCCATCCCATCTGAACTACCAGATGCCACAATTTCACTGGACAGCATCACTGGGCAAGATATTTGCCAGAACCGGGACCTTACTTTAGATTACACGGTTTACAACATCAATTCAAATGACACTCTATTGGCGGGCACGCCGGTTTCGGTTTTTGTGAATAATACAACGCTAATCTCTACGGTCTTGTTGCCTTCCAATATTTTAATGGGTGACAGTCTTAATCTCAGCACGCTTGTAACTATCCCAACGGGTATTTCAAGCCCGTTTACCTTGAGTATGGTGGTGAACCAGAATGCCACGCAATTGGGTGTTTACCCTGAGAGTAATTTCACGAACAACACTTCCAATGATTCTACGATCAGCCTCACAGAAATTGTGTATCCAAATTTTGGGATCGTTGGGCCGTTTTGCCAGGGCATGAGTTATACGTTGCCAACAACATCTTTAAATAATATTGTGGGTACGTGGTCTCCTGCTACTTTTAATAACCAGCAAACTACTACCTATACTTTTACACCCAACGACACCACTTGTAATCAGGTTGTTCAGCTGACGGTAACCATTGTGCCGAATTCTACGCCATCGTTTAATATTGCTTCTAACGTGTGTGTCAATGGCAATTTGGTGTTCCCGGTGGCCACGCAAAACGGTGCATTTGGTACTTGGGCACCAGCGTTTAACAACCAAACCACTACTACTTACATATGGACGCCCACAGCGCCCACACCTGCAGTTGGTTGCCCCACACCAGCACAGCACACAGTGAATATCATTCCCCAGACCCAACCTATATTTGCTTTAGAAGATTCTTTGTGCCAAGGTGCCAACTACAGCTTGCCTTTACAAGCCACCAACGGCATTGCAGGCACTTGGGTGCCTGCTTTCAATAGCCAACAAAGCGGTACCTACAATTTTACGCCCAACACCTACACAGTAATGAGCGGCTGCCCGGCTTCTATTACCCATGACATTACGATTGTTGGCTCACTCAGTCCTAGCTTTGCCTTACCGAGTTCGGTTTGTATCGGATCTACTTTGAACTTTCCTGCGGTTTCTTATGAAGGTATTGCTGGTTCATGGACGCCTGCATTCAATAACCAAAGTACCACAAGTTATACGTTTACGCCGAGTAGTACCGGTATAAGTGTTTCAAATCAAGGAGTTGTTTGTCCGTTACAAAGTAGTGTTACCATTGGCATTAATTCGCCCACAACCCCTTTATTTTCTTTACCAGATTCCATCTGCGAAGGCGCAACGGTTACCTTGCCTTTGGTGTCTAATAACGGTGTAGCAGGCACTTGGGCGCCGGCATTCAATAACCAAGCCACCACAACCTATACTTTTACACCAGACGCCAACCAGTGCCCCATTACTGCGCAACAAACCATAGTGGTGTCTACGCTTTATGATCCTACTTTTAGTTTGCCAAGCGCCATTTGCCAAAACGAAGCCCTGTCTTTGCCCCTAATTTCAGATAACGGAGTTGCGGGTACCTGGAGCCCAGCTTTTTCGAGTGCGCAGAGTGGCAGCTTTACGTATGTATTTGTGCCCAATGCGGCGGTATGTGCTTATGACTACCTATACAACCTTGCAGTAAACCCTACTCACGCATCTTATGATACGGTAACAATCTGCCAAAGCCAATTGCCGTATGTGTGGTATGGGCAGAGTTTGAATGGCAGTACATCCACTAGCACCACTTTTCAGAACCAGTTTGGTTGCGATTCTATTTTGAATTTACACCTAATCGTCAACCCTTCGCCTGTTGTAGATTTCGGCATCCCGAGTTGGGAAAGCTGTTTGCCTGCAACCATTGCTTTTGCGAACAACCAAGTAGAAGCCAATACCATTTACAACTGGGCTTTTGGTAATGGTGTCACGAGCAGTGTGGCTTCAGTGCTGAGCAATACCTACACCCAGCCAGGTTGCTATGATGTGAGCCTCACGGCGATCAATCAGTTTGGTTGCAGTACAACCAGCACCTTCCTTGACGGTGTTTGTATTCAAGAAAACCCAATAGCTTCATTTACGGTGCAAAACAACCCACTGCCTATTATTCAGACCACTACGCTGCTGCAAAACACCTCGCAAAACGCAACGAGTGTGTTTTGGGACTTTGGCCATGATGCACAAAGCAGTACTGTATTTTCACCAATCCATACCTTCCCTGAAAGAGCAGGCAACTACCTAGTTACGCTTGTCATACAAAACGCCAATGGCTGCATTGACTCTACTTTTGAAATCATACAAATTGAGCAAGACCCTATTTATTATGTACCCAACGCTTTTACGCCCAATGGCAGTGAGCTCAATAATATCTTTTTACCTGTGTTCTCTCCGAGCCTGAGCCTCTCCAGCTACCAGCTCCAAATCTTCAACCGCTGGGGCCAAACGGTTTTTGAAAGCCGTGACCCTAGCAAAGGCTGGGATGGTACTATTTCAACACCAAACGGCCCAAGCATGTCACAAGATGGCGTATACACCTACAAAATCAGTTTTGTAGAGACTGGTTTTGAGAAGGTCTTTGAGGTGTGTGGAAGTGTGAGTTTGGTGAGGTAGGGTTTTGAGTGTTTTAAGAATTTTTCTTTTATATTCCGCTAGAAAAAAGATATTCAGATGGTTTCTTTAATTAACTTTATTTAGTAGTAACTAACGCCCTTAGTTAACTTAATTTAAAAGTGAATTTTCTTTGAACTTAACTCTAAAGTGAATATCTTTGCACAAATAAAACACGTTGATCGATTCCAAAAGGTTAATTATTATACCGTTCAGTTTGAGCATAAACCCGTAAGTGAATTTGAAGATTTTTTTCAAAAACATGAAAATAATTTAGCTGTGAATGATGAGTTTGCAGATATTATTTTATGGTTGGAAAAGATTGGTAACGAAATTGGTGCGAATAAAAATTACTTTAGACATGAGAAAAAAGCAGACGCCTTACCACCGCCATCAAAATTTGTCGAAATAGACTATACCGAAAACTTGCGGCTATATTGCATGCGAGTAACGGACTCTATTGTCATATTATTTAATGGTGGAATTAAAACAAAAGAAGTTTCCTCCGCTCAAAGTTGTCCAATTGTTTCAACTTTTTTTGATTCAGCAAATAAACTTGTTCAAAGCATTGATTCATTGATTACTGAAAGAGCAATTACAATAAGTAAAGATGGTTTTGAATTACTTCAAATAGAAGGAACAGATATTATAATTTAGAAAATGGGACTGATAAAAGAAAAATCTAAAACGATTAATGCTGACAATAAGCAATTTATATCTAAGAATTTAGACATATCTCAACAAGTTTTTGAAATTCTTGAAAGAAAAGGCTGGAAGCAAAAAAACTTAGCACAAGCTTTGGGTAAAAGTGAATCAGAAATTAGTAAACTTCTTTCTGGATTACACAACCTAACGTTAAAGAGTATAACACAATTAGAAGTTGTTTTGGAAAGTGATATTATAACGACGCCCAAGAAACGTTCCTCCTTATCGAATGATTTAGTGAATGGCATTACCTTTTATGACTTTAAAGGCACCACAAACTTTAAAGACATGAATCAAAACGGTAATGATGCAAAAATTATTTATTTGGAGCCTTTGATTTCAACCTTGAACTACAAACGAATTTAAATCAAAATGAGCAAAGTCGAAAAAAAGGATTTAACATTAGGTTATCGAATTACTAAGATTCAATCAACTAAGTTTAGTTTTGTTGAAATTAATGAGGAAATTCTAGATGAATTATTTGCGTCTAAAAAAGCAGCTATAAATATCAATCTCACGGCACATATCGATGCATTAAAATCTACAATGACAATTGATATTAGCTCAACCTTGTTTAACACCATAGATAACGAAATGTTAGTTGAACATAATGGACGCACGAGTTTTTTTATACAAGGTCTAGAAAAGACTAAAAATGAAACTAACGGAGGATTTGATCTACCAAATGAACTTTTAGTTCAAATCCATGGAATTGCATACAGCCACGCTCGAGCATTATTAGCTAATGAACTTAGTTCAACTTGTTTCCGAGATAAATACTTCTTGCCAGTAGTGAATCCTGAGGATTTATTGAAGATTAGGAAATAAATATTTTAGGACCAGTTGGTATACTATAAAATATTTTGAGTCTTTTTGGTTTGCAATTAGGGTTCTTTTTTATTATCAATACAGAATTTTCTGTCATGTGTTTTTTCTACATAACGGTATATGATTTACACAAGTTTTTCGTAAAATTTCTGTTGGGTAATTATATATAATAACAAGTCTCACATACTATTTAAAGGAATTTACAATGATTTTACTTAGACATTGTTATATAATGCAATATGAGGGATTTTTGTCCAGTTTATTGTGTTAAAAACTGGACAAATAAACAGGCTTTTATTATCAAGATTGAGGAATAACAGCGTGCTGATCAAACGTAACAATTTTGTCTCTAAGTTTTGTTTTGTTCGTAAAATGGCGTGAAATCGCAATGTTTTTCGAAAAATGGTCTTGCTCATTTCCTCTATGATATATTTTTATCCCGATACAATTATCATGTTCGAATATAGTTTTTAATAATGTTCTATCTGATAAGGTAAGCTTCCCCAAAAACTGAAACGTTTTGAAATAGAGTCCGTAAAGCAAAAATTGTATGAAAAATTCAAAATTTACGGAGTCACAAATCGTTGCGATTTTAAAACTTCAAGACGCTGGCATGTCGGTCAGCGAGATTTGTCGTCAACAAGGCATCAGCCAGCCGACATTTTTTAGTTGGAAAAAGAAGTATTCCGGCATGGATGCTACCAATTTAAAGCGTTTAAAAGAGTTGGAAGCGGAAAATTCACGTTTAAAACGCATGTTTGCTGATGTGAGTTTACAAAGAGATGCCCTCAAGGATCTGATTGAAAAAAAGCTCTAAAGCCTGCGGAGAAAAGAAGTTCAGGTGAGTTTTTAATCGAGCAACACCACCTGAGTGTCCGACAGGCGTGTAATTTGCTTCAAATCAGTGCTTCATCGTTTTATTACAAGGCCGTTGACCGAGATGACAACCAGATCATTGACGCTTTGCAAAACCTTGCGGATGAGCATTATCGATGGGGCTTTTGGATGATGCATCATTACCTCAGAAACGACGGTAAAAAATGGAACCACAAGCGCACTTATCGTGTCTACACAGAGATGAAGTTAAACCTTCGTTCAAAGCGTCGCAAACGCCTTCCTAGACGTGAAAAACAGGCTTTATTACAACCTTTAATACCCAATTTACACTGGTCAATGGACTTTATGCAAGACAACCTAAGTGATGGCAAAAAGTTCCGTGTTTTAAACATTATAGATGACTTCAATCGTGAAGGACTAGCGATTGTTCCGTCAAAATCGATTACCAGCCAACGAGTCATAACAGAGCTAGAAAACCTAAAAGTGTGGAGAGGTTTACCAGAGAAAATCCGAGTGGATAATGGACCTGAATTTATTGCAGAAAGGCTCTCTGATTGGTGTAAAAATAACAATGTGAAACTCACCTTCATTCAGCCAGGAAAACCTGCTCAAAACGGCTATATTGAACGTTTTAATCGAAGCTTTAGAGAAGAAGTACTCAGCATGAATTTATTTACCTCAATCGACACATTTAAAACTACTGCACACCAGTGGTTATTCATGTATAATCACAAAAGACCTCATGCTTCTCTTTCTAATCTTTCTCCTCGTAATTTTCTTTTAAAACAATGTAAGGAAGATTTTATTGATTCTTTATACCCAACTTTTCAAATAGATAACTAACTTAGTACTAACATTTAACCCAGGAACTCTATCTATAACCGTTACTGTTCAAGGGAAGCTTACC
>NZ_JAHEBT010000014.1 GCF_024642105.1 Flavobacterium sp. | reverse complement strand
GAACCCGCGTTAGGGATAGCAGCGAAAAGCCCACAGCATGTGAAGCATAGCGCAACAGCGAGGACTTGTAGCGAATAGCCCGACCTGTCTTGGCGAGGTCACGAAGCCAACAGGAAACGCCCTACTTTGACAGGCTTAGCATAGCAAATTATTTATTTGCAGCACTTACTTTGGCTTGCCAAGTAGTACTTAAATCATTAAAATCTACTTTAATTACTGGCGGTTGATTTTGTAATCGACCTGTTTCAAAAGCATATACTAAGATGGATTCTATAAGGTAATCTTCGTTATTTTCGTAAGGGTCGTATTTTGTCTTTAAATTAATATCAAACATTCTAGCGGTTACATTAGACCAGAACGCTTTCCAACCACTTTTAAGATTGGTTATCAAATCGTAAGTTGTTGTACCTGTTTGACGATGGATTAATTTGACTAAAATTTGCCCTTGCTTACGGGATAATTTTTTGAGTTTTGCTTCAAACTCATTCGTTAAATAGTTCTCTACAATTTTAAAATATTTCTTTTTCTCTTTTTCGGTTTTAAGATTTTCCATCCCTTTATTTAAGGCAGTTAATCTTTCGGATGTGATTTTAGCATAAGGATAAGCTCTATAAACTCGGTTTTGAAGTAATTGAAACTGCTTTCTTGCCTCTACATCTAACTTTTCTTTTCGAACAATAATTTCAGGAAGTTCAATTGTGTCATTCAAAATGGTATCGTTTTCTGTTAAAACATATCCCATTTTAGTAGTGTCTTTTGGAGTCACTTGTGCTTTAACTGCTGTAGAAACGAAAATAAAGAAAATAAGAATTTTAATACTCTTCATAGTTGAAAAATTTAATTGCAAAATTAGACAATCTATACACAACTGTAATGCCAAATTTATAATTTAGCAAAAAAAAATATTTTATGAGCACTGAATCAATATTAAACAAAAATTCGATTGCCTTTTTAGAAAGCTACCTTAATAATGCTTCGCCAACAGGTTTTGAAGCCGAAGGACAAAAAATCTGGATGGATTATGTGAAACCCTATGTAGATACCTTTATTACCGACACTTATGGAACTGCCGTAGGAATCATCAATCCGGATGCGCCTTATAAAGTAGTGATTGAAGGTCATGCGGACGAAATTGCTTGGTATGTCAACTATATTACGGATGACGGATTGATTTATGTCATTCGAAATGGTGGTTCCGATCATCAAATTGCACCTTCTAAACGTGTAAACATTCATACTAAAAACGGAATTGTAAAAGGTGTTTTTGGCTGGCCTGCCATTCATACTAGAATGCGAGGAAAAGAAGAAGTCGCTAAAACCGACAACATCTTTATTGACTGTGGCTGCGAAAACAAAGAACAGGTAGAAAAACTAGGTGTACACGTGGGATGCGTAATTACCTATCCTGACGAGTTTATGGTGTTGAACGAAAATAAATTTGTTTGTCGTGCTATTGACAACCGTATGGGCGGATTCATGATTGCTGAAGTAGCTCGTTTGTTACACGAAAATGGCAAAAAATTACCTTTTGGACTGTACATAACCAACTCGGTTCAAGAAGAAGTGGGATTGCGTGGAGCCGAAATGATCACGCAAACCATCAAACCTAATGTAGCCATTGTAACCGATGTTTGCCACGACTCCACTACTCCAATGATTGACAAAAAAGTTGAAGGAGAAACAAAAATTGGCAAAGGTCCAGTTATTACTTACGCTCCTGCGGTACAGAATAATTTAAGAGAATTAATTTTAAATACTGCTACTGAAAAGAACATTCCTTTTCAGCGACTAGCTTCGTCAAGAGTTACCGGAACCGATACAGATGCTTTTGCTTACAGCAATGGCGGCGTGGCTTCGGCTCTGATTTCGCTTCCTTTGCGATACATGCACACGACAGTGGAAATGGTACACCGCGAAGACGTAGAAAATGTAATCCAATTGATTTATGAAACCTTGTTAAAAATAGAAAACGAGGAAACCTTTTCTTATTTCAAATAATTTTAGGAGCTAATCCCGCTATCCGCTTCAATCTTTTCCTTTTTAAAGAAAAAAGAAAAAGGATTTCCTCTACTATCGGGGCTAAAAAAAACGCAATTCTTACGAATTGCGTTTTTTTTTTGATATCGAATCAAATACTTATCTATTTTTCCAAGAACGCTAAAACATTCTTTTCAATTCGTTCATTAATATTACTAATGTCAGCTTTAACAAACTTCTCTCCTAAGATATTTTCATACAATTCAATGTATCTTTCTGAAACAGATTCAATATAAGAATCGGTCATATCTGGAATTTGTTGCCCTTCTTGCCCTTGAAAACCATTTTCAATTAACCAACGACGCACAAATTCTTTAGACAATTGTTTTTGTTCCTCTCCTCTATCTTGTCTTTCCTGATAACCTTCAGCATAAAAATAACGGGATGAATCGGGAGTGTGAATTTCATCAATCAACACGATTTGACCATCTTTGGTTTTACCAAACTCATATTTGGTATCCACTAAAATCAATCCACGACTGGCTGCAATTTCAGTACCTCTTTGAAACAAAGCTCTCGTATATTGCTCTAAAACTAAATAATCTTCTTCAGACACAATGCCTTTTGACAAAATAGCTTCTCTAGAAATATCTTCGTCATGCGAACCATTATCTGCTTTGGTTGTTGGCGTAATTATCGGCGTAGGAAATTTGTCGTTTTCTTTCAATCCTTCGGACATTGTTACTCCACAAAGCGTTCTTTTTCCTGCGGCATATTCTCTGGCTGCATGTCCGGAAACATACCCACGAATTACCATTTCTACTTTGAAAGGTTCACATAAATAACCTACAGCCACATTAGGATCTGGTGTTGCTATTAACCAATTTGGAACGATGTCTTGCGTCATCTTCATAAATTGAGTTGCGATTTGATTTAAGATCTGTCCTTTGTACGGAATCCCTTTTGGTAAAACCACATCAAACGCCGATAATCTATCGGTAGCAATCATGACTAATAAATCATCATTTATATTGTACACCTCACGGACTTTTCCGCGATACACTGATTTTTGACCCGGAAAATTAAAGTGCGTAGTTGTTATTGTAGTACTCATTATATAATTGTGTTGTTTGTAATGGCTGCAAATTTAGCATTATTTCATGGAGAATGGAAGTGAATTTTTAAACTTATTTTGTTGCTAATAATTGCTCATACAAATGTTTTGCCACTCCATCTTCATGATTGGTAGCAATTACTTCTAAATGAGATAATTTATTTTTTAAAGTTTCGGGAGCATTCCCCATGACAAATCCTTTCCCAGACGTAGCAAGCATCATTTCGTCATTGAAGCCGTCTCCAAAAGCAATAGTATGAGTAAAGTCTAAATTTTCTAACTCTAAAATTTTAGCAATAGCAACACTTTTATCTACTGCTTTATCCATAAATTCCAAACAGATAGGAAGACTAAAGGCATGATTGAACGTTTCTGGATGTTGTTCTAAAATCATATCCCGAACAGCAACTAATTTATCGTGATTTTCATGAGTAAAGAAAATTTTTATGGCTCCATAATCTTCTAATTCTTTGAAATCAACTAATTGAGGATGATAGGTTACTTCTTTTTGAAAACTATTTAGTTTTTCATTATGTCTGTTCGTTTGCCAAATATCTTCTCGAAATAAAACCGTTGTAATGTCTGGGTCAATAGCTAACGATAAAACTGATTGCACCGTATCGCTTTCCATATTGATCGAAAAAAGCAATTCTTTTGAGGGGGAATGAATTCTCGCTCCATTGGAAGTAACTAAATACAACGGCACTCCTAATTTTTCAACTAAAGGCATCGCATCCAAATGATGACGACCTGTAGCCACTACTATCAAATAATTTTGTTGGTGTAATTCTTGAAATACTGATTTTGTGTAGTCTGAAATAGTATGGTGATTATTCAACAATGTACCATCTAAATCACTAATAATAACCTTACAATTTTCTTTAATCATTTTGTAACTCTTCGACCTTTATTAATCGTTATTTTCTATCTTTTTATAGGCTTCGATTACTTTTTTAACCAATCGGTGGCGCACCACATCTTTGTCATCCAAATAAATGATCCCAATTCCCTCAACATCTTTCAAAACTAAAAGCGCTTCTTTTAAACCTGAAATGGTTCGGCGAGGCAAGTCGACTTGACCAGGATCTCCCGTAATCATGAACTTAGCATTCTTACCCATACGGGTTAAGAACATTTTCATTTGAGAATGGGTAGTGTTTTGTGCCTCATCTAAAATAACAAAAGCATTATCCAATGTTCGTCCACGCATAAAAGCTAAAGGTGCAATCTGGATAATTCCTTTTAAAATATAATCTTCAATTTTTTCATTAGGCAACATATCACGTAATGCGTCATACAAAGGTTGCATGTATGGATCCAGTTTTTCCTTCATATCTCCAGGTAAAAAACCAAGATTTTCACCTGCCTCAACTGCTGGTCGAGTCAAAATAATTCGTTTGACTTCTTTTTCTTTCAACGCTTTTACAGCCATTGCCACACCGGTATATGTTTTACCTGTTCCTGCTGGTCCTACGGCAAAAACCATATCATTTTTACCTAAGGTATCTACTAATAACTGTTGGTTTGGAGTCAATGCTTTAATCAGTTTTCCTCCCACACCATGAACTAAAATTTTGTCATGTCCTTGAATTTTTCGTTCATCCTGACCATCTCCTAAAATAACACGTTCAATTACATTATCGTCTATATTATTATAGCGACTAAAATGTAGCATTAATCGCTGAAATCGTTTTTCAAACTCATCCAATACTTCTTTTTCACCAAAAGCTTTCAGGGTAGTTCCACGAGCTACTATTTTTAATTTAGGATAGTATTTTTTAATGATTTCCAAATGAGCATCTTGGTCTCCCCAAAATTCCTTTGGAGCGATATCAACCAATTCAATTATTCTTTCGTTCAAAAGTGGTAGTATTTAGTAGATTAATTCATCTTATGCATATCTAAAATAATTAAAGGTTCAAATTAGAAAATATTTTTCTTTATTTCGTTTTTGAATTTACTATTGTTAGCTTTGCAATTCTCAAATTTAATGAAAATTAGGCTTACCCAACCCCAATACTTATAAACAAAATTATGTCAATAATTACCCTTACTACCGATTACGGCTTGAAAGATCACTTTGTAGGTGCTCTGAAAGGGAAAATTATATCTGAATATCCAGAAACGACAATCATTGATATCTCGCACGACATCGATCCATTCAACATACTTGAAGCCAGTTACATTATTGGAGCTGCTTATAGTAGTTTCCCAAAAGGAACAGTGCACATTATTGGTGTAGACAGCGAGCAAAACAAAGAAAATCAACACATTGCCATCCAATGGAACGATCAGTATTTCATCGGGGCTGATAATGGTATTTTGAGTATGCTTACGCAAAAAGTAGTGCCTCAAAAAATGGTTGCAATTACTATTCACGACCGTTTACACAATGACGCTACTGATTTGGATGTATTTGTAAAAGTAGCTTGTCATTTATCTAAAGGAGGGTTACTGAATGTTGTGGGCAAAGAAATTACCCAATTAAAAGCAGTAACTGGATTACAAGCCACTGTGGCAACCGACTTCAATTCTATCAAAGGAAATGTGATTTATATTGATCATTTTGGTAATGTGGTAACCAACATTTCTAAAAAACAATTTCTAGATGTGGCCAAAGGAAGGCCCTATGAGATTGTCATGAAAACAAAAAATATCAAAACTATTTTACCTAACTATTCTGCGATTGCAACCAATGAAAAATATGCGATAAAGAATTATGAAGGAGAAAAGTTGGCTATTTTTAACGAAGCTGGTTTTTTAGAAATTGCTGTTTTCAGAAGTAATCCTTCAAAAATTGGTTCCGCTAATAGTCTACTAGGTTTGAGTTACAGAGATGTGGTTTTAATACAATTTAAAAATTAATTCGGCTATGTTGGTACGCATCGTAAAATTGAGTTTTCATGAGGAAAATATCCCTTCTTTTTTAGAAAATTTTGAATTGGTTAAAAATCAAATACGAAATTTCCCTGGAAACCGTTTATTAGAATTGTATCAAGACAAAAACAACGCATCTATTTTCTTTACCTATAGTTATTGGGAAAGCGAAGAGGATTTGGAAAACTATAGAAAATCGGATCTTTTTAATGAAGTTTGGGATTTTACCAAGAAACTATTCAACGACAAACCCGAAGCTTGGAGTGTTGATAAATTAGCAAGTTTAATATAAAAAAATAAGTTTGAGATTGCTTCGTTCCTCGCAATGAAAGTATAAATCACTCGCAATGACCATATGAAATCAATCGTATTACGTGAAATAAAATCATTCTTTGGCTCACCAATAGGCTATTTGGTGATTGCTATTTTCCTTATTTTAAACGGACTCTTTCTTTGGGTCTTTGAAGGAGATTACAATATCTTAAACTCTGGATTTGCTGATTTGACTCCGTTTTTCACATTGTCACCTTGGATTCTGATTTTCTTAATTCCTGCGGTAACTATGCGCAGTTTTTCGGATGAAAAAAAACAAGGAACATTAGAATTATTGCTTACCAAACCCTTAAGTGTCTGGGAAATTGTCTCCGGAAAATTCTTAGGAGCAATACTTCTAATTTGCATGGCAATTGTACCTACTTTCATTTATGTAGAAGCCATTTCCAGTGTAGGAATGCCCGAAGGAAATATTGATATGGGCAGTACTTTAGGATCGTATTTTGGATTGCTTTTCCTAATTGGAGCCTATGCTGCTATCGGAATTTTCACCTCGACACTTTCAGAGAATCAAATTGTTGCCTTCATCGTTGCTGTATTTTTATGCTTTTTGTTCTTTTTTGGTTTTGAAGGATTGGCATCGGTCACTCCAAATTTTTCAAATACAATTGCTTATTTAGGGATGCAAGATCATTTTAAAAGTATGA
>NZ_JAHEBT010000013.1 GCF_024642105.1 Flavobacterium sp. | reverse complement strand
AATATCATTGCGTTATTTTGACACATTGACATCAGCATATAAACCCTATCGGATTAGTAGGATAAAGGTTACAAAGTAGCTCGACCCCACCGAGGCAACCTATCAGGCTTTAGCCGATAGCCTCAGCATTTATGCGAGTGCCTCAGCCGAAAGGCGAGTGACCCCACCGACATAAATTCTTTTAAAAATAGCTCGACCCTACCGACATAAATTGTTTAAAAAAAAGGTTGCCCCCACCGAGGCAACCATTCATAATTTATTAAAGTAATGGATTTTCAGTTTGACAATATTTCCAAATAACTGTTTTATCTGCTTCAGTTGATTTTTTTTGGTTATCAAAACACAAATGATTTCCATCTTCAAAATGTGAGTAGTATCTAATTTGCCAATGATACTCTTTATGATTCCTAACATAAACCAAAGTATCTTTTTCAATTTCCTGAACTTGACTAAACCCATTTAGGGTGTAGGGTGTATGTGATAGGACTGGAGGTGTTTCTTTTCCATATCTTCCATCCTCTGTTAAATATTCAATGCCCCACTTAAATTTAACAACAATTGGGTGCAGTAACTCTTTAATAATATCTAGTACATATCCCTCTTCTTCTTGCCAGTAAACTTTCTGACCTACTTTAAAATTTGTTTTCATTTTGTTTTATTTTTTAAATGTTTCTAAGAATTCTTCTGGTGTAGGAAACTTTCCTTTTACTAAAGCTAAATCACTTTGACTGATTAATGCTAACCTTGCACCCTGCTTATAAGCAGACATAATGTCATCTTCACTATACATTCTTTCAGCTTGCCATTCCCATTTTTGAGCATCTTTTATTAATAATCCTTTATTTTGTAACCAAAAATCAGAATATTCTTCAGCTACTTCTTCAAGTGTTTCTTGTTTATCAACTTCACTTAAAGAAATTGATTGAGTAGTTCTTTCGTATTCCATATCTTATTTGTTTTTAAATTGTTCAACAATATCTAAGCATTGTGCGTATGCTCTTTTTTAAAACCCTGTAATTTCTTCATTGTCATACAATTCTTTAATTTGATTGTATATCTGTTCTTGTTGCCATTTAGCACCAGCTATGAATGAACCATAATTATCTCCTGCTGTATTGTCATTGTTTGACCACTTATGACCGTTAGTTTTAAATACCCATTTTTCAGCAACTTCTTCAAGTGTTTCTTGTTTAGGCTCTTCTTCTTTAAGTTGTAGTTGGAATCCAAATTCAATTGCAAGAGCAATGTCATTATAGATGGATTGACTTTTGTATTTATCAAGATAATCAACAATTGCTTTACCCATTTCCTCTTTTTCTGCTAGATGCACTTCTACTGAAATATCTTCAATTGAGAGGTTGGATTCTTCTTTTGGAAGAATTATTTTGTATTTAATATTTTCATCTGTAAATACAAAATTACCTGACTTCATAAAACAACCTTTTTTGCAATTACACCCCCTTTTTACAGTTTCTCCACATTCTCTACATTTTTGAGAGTAGTCTTCTTTATCAATAATAATCTCCTCACAACTTGGATTCTTAACAAACCATTCTAAAAACTCATCATCGATAGCTTGTATTACATCTTTGATTAAGTCTTGGTCTGTTGTTAAAATAATACGTTTCCAATTTTCATCAACATCTGAGCCTTTTACAATATTTTTTGTATGTATATTGATATACCATCCTTCTTTAATTTCTTCATCAGAAGTGATGTAGATGTTAAACTTTTTTCTTTGCAACCATTTTCTATCATTTTTAGCTGATTTTTTAGACTGATAACATAATTGATTTATTTCATTATGAATTAATCTACTCGGATTTTCCGTTGGTAATATGTGTATATTTTTCATATCTTATTTGTTTTTAAATTTCTTATATTTTTCCCACTTCTTTTCGGCTTTTATAGTTGCTTCTTCTAAAATTGAAAAATACTTAAATCCATAATCTATATTTTTATCTGAAAAATATCCGTCCAAAAAAGCGCCTATGTATTTTTGTTTTTCTGTCATAAACCTTTTTCTTTTTTAAATTTTTCAAATAAATGAATAGCGTACATTCTTGAAGCATTGTCAAAAATCAAATCGCTTTTTTCAGCTCTTTGTTTATAACCTTCAATAAACAATTCTTTCATATCTTCCTCACTATACATTGTTTTAGCCTGCAATTCAGCTCCAAATAAAGCTCCCCTCTTAAACCACTTGGCATTGTAACCCGCTTCTGCTCGATTCATGTTGTGCTGGGAAGCTCTAAATATTCCTTCAGCAGTAGCTTTCTCTTTAATTTCTTCTGAATTCATTTTAAAAATATTTTTAAGGTTTTACCGTCGTCCTGTAATTGAACATCAACGTCTTTGGCATTATAGTTAGTATAGGCTCTGCCATTATAAGGGTCAGAATGCTGTATAACTTCTACTCTTTTTACTTCACTATACTCGTTAGGACTTTTTAAAGGCTCTAGCGGTCTTAATTTAACCACATAAGAATTAAATCCACTTGCTATATAGGTCTTCTCAGACATAGATAAACAAGTAATGTTGAACAAGTCGCTTTTAGCAATAGAGTTTTCTTCAAAATGCTTTAAATCCGATTCAGTCAAAGGCTCTGTTCCTGAACCGTCCCTTTTAATTCGGGAAATGAATTCTAATTCATGCGGGTACTTTTGCATAACTTATTTGTTTTTAAATTGTTTTTTTAGCAAATGAAATATCATATACACTATAGGGGCAACTATAAATTGAAAAAAGAATACTAATTTCATACCTTATTTTTTTTTAAATTGTTCAAATATTAATCTTCTCGCTTCGGCATCAGATAATGTTCCTCTTAATTTTTGTAGAAACTCTGACTTACCTATCTGTTCTTGTTGCCATTTAGCACCAAATTGTAAAACATCAATTTTGTCGTAACCAACTCCTTTCTGAGATTGTTGTTCAGCCCATTTTTCAAACGATTCTTCAAGCGTTTCTTTTTTAGGTTCTGTATTTTCACAAATACACTTTTCTCTTTCACAGCCTATTTCCATATTCCAATATCTACAAGTATCAATATCCCATTTTTGTTTAGATTCTTCTTTTGGAATGATTTGGCATAAATTTTCAGATTTACTCGGTATTTTAATTTTTAAAATTTTATTACCATTATCATCTAAAGCAGGAATACAATTTTCATATTTAAAATCAACTTCAACCCATTCATAACTTGGATTCTTTATAAACCATTCTAAAAACTCATCATCAATAGCTTGTACACCATCTTTGATTAAGTCTTGGTCTGTTGTTAGAATGATTTTTTTAAAAAATGATTTTGTTATTTTGTCATCGACTAAATAAATCTTATTTTGTAAAACATCCCAACACCAATCACCTTCTTTAATTTCTTCATCAGAAGTGATGTAGATGTTAAACTTTTTTCTTTGCAACCATTTTCTATCATTTTTAGCTGATTTTTTAGACTGATAACATAATTGATTTATTTCATTATGAATTAATCTACTCGGATTTTCCGTTGGTAATATGTGTATATTTTTCATATCTTATTTGTTTTTAAATTTCTTATATTTTTCCCACTTCTTTTCGGCTTTTATAGTTGCTTCTTCTAAAATTGAAAAATACTTAAATCCATAATCTATATTTTTATCTGAAAAATATCCATCCAAAAAAGCTCCTATATATTTTTGTTTTTCTGTCATATCTTATTTATTTTAGGTTTCCAAACTCCTATAATTGGGTAATTTTCTTTGGTAAATTTATCAATTCTAACCATAGGTAAATTAGTAATCTCGTTAAGGACACTCCAGTTAAGTACAGCTATTAAGTTGCATACACTACTTACGGATAAATTATCTATTAAATATCCTGGCTTCATAACTAAAATAGTCTTTTTAGTTGTGCATTATCCATATATAGAATACTTGTTAAGGCATTATCCTTATCATCATCCGTACTTAGGATATTAAAGAGTAGTTGCACTTTACTATTAGTAAGAGCCTTACCTCTAGCGAATGACTTAACACGTGTTAGCGTGTCTTGAAATGCGTTATGCTCTTCAGGTGTTGTTAATCTTTCTCCTTGTTGGTTTACCCAACGACCATTTACTATTTTCATATTTTTATTTTTTAAATGTTTCTAAAAATCTTTTTATTTGATTATTAGTGTAACCTTCTTCTCCTATTTGCCAACCATACATTCCATTTACTCCAAACATTATAGCCTCCTTCATATCTTCTTCACTATAACCTCGTTGTTGCTTTTCCATTTCTTTGTCTTTTTCAAATATTCGAATGTTATAAATAACATCTTTATTTGACAAAGGGTTTTCTAAATAATTTTTATATAAATATTCTACTGCTATCATACTGACTACTTTGAATTTTGGTTAATCATTGCATCTGCTATTTTGTAGGCTATTCTAGGGATGTCTGCTTGTTCGTACAGACCCATAGATAGTAGCGACTGCATAGCTTGAACTGCGATATATGTTCTTTCTGAAATCCCTGGGTTAAAGTTATACCCAGGGATTTGTACTAGTGGAAATGCTGCTTTACTTTTGCTCATTTTTCTTACGTGCTAATTTTTCAGCTTCTTGTTTTTTAGCTAATGCCAATACATCTTTAGCTTCTTGTTTTACTCTGATTTTGTACTCCCAAATTGTTTCTCTTTTCATATTCTCTATTAATTAATGTAGTTGCTAATTCTCTAATCTTATCTACTCCTAAGGAGTTTAGTTGTTCTTTAGTTACCGTAATATCAACTCTAACTTTTTCAGATTGACATAAACTAAATATAAATCTTTCTATTGCGTCTCTCATAGCTTTTTCAATTTATTAATTACATAAGTTTGTGATTCAAGACCTTCGAGTTCTTCAATTAATTGATTGATTCGATTGCGTTGTAAAGTATAACGACCTCGAAGTTCTAAATAGTCTTCTTGTAGTTGCTCGAACTCTGATAAAGGTTCTAATTCTTCTTGATTGATTGGGTTGAGTGAGTTCCACTCATCGTAAGTGTCTAGCATTTGTTCAGAAAGTTTAAATAAGATTTATATGCTTCATATACTGCTTGTATTTGTTTAAATTCCTCTGTATTTCTTTGTGTTTCGTAAACTTCTTCACTTTTAAAAAAACTATCCCATTCTTCAATTGTTTTTTCTTTACAACCTATTTGAATTAAATCTCCTTTTATAGAGTGAGTCCACTTGCAAAAAATAGGTAAATGAGACTTTTCTTTATTTTTGGCTGAATATAAGTTGGCTGAACGCAAGTCAGCTGAACTCAAGTTGGCTGAACGCAAGTCGGCTAAATACAAGTTGGCTGAACGCAAGTCGGCTAAACTCAAGTTGGCTGAACTCAAGTTAGCTGAACTCAAGTTGGCTGAATACAAGTTAGCTGAACTCAAGTTGGCTAAACTCAAGTCGGCTGAACTCAAGTTGGCTGAATACAAGTTGGCTGAACTCAAGTTGGCTGAACGAAAGTCGGCTAAATACAAGTTGGCTGAATACAAGTTAGCTGAACGCAAGTCGGCTAAATACAAGTTGGCTGAACGCAAGTCAGCTGAACTCAAGTTGGCTGAACGCAAGTCGGCTAAATACAAGTTGGCTGAACGCAAGTCGGCTAAATACAAGTTGGCTGAATACAAGTTAGCTGAACGCAAGTCAGCTGAACTCAAGTTGGCTGAACGCAAGTCGGCTAAATACAAGTTGGCTGAATACAAGTTAGCTGAACTCAAGTCGGCTGAATACAAGTTAGCTGAACTCAAGTCGGCTGAATACAAGTCGGCTGAACTCAAGTTGGCTGAACGCAAGTTGGCTGAACGCAAGTTGGCATATTCTAAACTAACTTTTTCTTTTACAGCTTGTTCTACTGCATCTTTAATAGTTGCATTTTCATTTGTGTAGGTAAATAGTACTTTACCAAAGATTGATTTAATCTCAATTGTTGTTTTCATAATAAAATATTAATTAATAACGTATTCAAGCTCTCTGCTTGATTACAGGACAAACTTATAAATAAATATTTACTCCTACAAATATTTTTTTATTATTTCATAATTTATTTCTTTAAACTCCTCAGTATCAATGTATTTAACTATAAATTTATTTTCTAAGTAGCTAAATCCTGATACATAAAACTCTCTATCACTCTTACTTTTGTAGATAGTTACGTTCTGCGGAATCATTTTTCCTTTGTATTCTCTAAAACCACATCTCATCTTTGTCTTTATGTTTAAATTCATAATCTACTTGGTAATCAGTCCATATATATACTTCAAAACCCTTACTTCTTAACTCAGCTATTCTATAGTGCTGAATTTCCGACAAAACTCCTTTAGGTTGCTTAACTTCTATAAAAATAGTCTTACCTTCTTTTAGTGCCATTAAGTCAGGTACACCTGCAATACTTGTGCGAATTAATTTTATTACAAGCCAACCATCTTCGGTTAACTTCTTTACAATTTTGGATTGTATTTTACTTTCTAGCATTTCTTTTAGGTATTGTGATTTCTATTTCTTTCTTAAACAAATCGTTAGTATAACTTCTTTTGTTCATCACTGCTTTGTAAATCTTAGCGTCTAAAGTATTTTTACTTAATAACCAAAAAATTTCGTTCTTCTCTCGGTCTTTGGTAGCCATCCTTGCACGTGCCTGGAAGTAAGTAGTCGCTGAAAAGTCAATTGAAAACATAACCAAATAGTCTGCATTGCTTAGATTAATACCTTCTCTGCCACTTAAATACTGATAGGCTATCCATTTATCAGTTTGGTTAAATTCGTCCAACTCAGTGGTTAATTTATCTCCAAACACTTCTTTTAGCATTGTAAGTTCCTCTTTGTACTTATAGAATATACCTATCTTAAATTCAGAGAACTTATCTTTGATCACATTCACCTTAGAATAGTCAACAATCTTAGCCGTTCCGTCTTCAAACTTAATCGTACCGCTCCCTAATTGGTGTATTTTTTGCTGTAACTTAACAGAGGTATCAGCCAATATTACTCGACCATCCGATGCAGTTACAACCAAGTCTCTCTTTAGTCTGTTAATCACATTATAAGTAACTGGTTGCATCTCAACTGGGATAATATGCTCAATTACCTTTGTAG
>NZ_JAHEBT010000007.1 GCF_024642105.1 Flavobacterium sp. | reverse complement strand
TGTTTTCGACTCTTATAATATAGATGACGATTTTGAAAACGATTTTTCAAAATATAACTCCGAACAATTTTGGGATAATTTCGACTATAACAAATACAAAACCAAAATTCAAGAACTTGCTACTGAATTTTTAATGTACGAAATTGACGAAAATTTCGTAACAATTAAGGCGGGTGAATTATATAGCCCTAAATACTACAATTTTGACACTGACAATATTGAATTAACGGTGGAATTTGACAAAGTCAAATTATTAGAAAATTTAGATAAAAATGATTTTAATACGTTTTTGAAAGAAAATTATAGTTCTTATGACGGCTTTTACTCGTTTACAGCCAATAACTTTGATGAGTGGTACATTGACTACAAAGATGAAAAAGAAACGGCTATCGGGGCTTTATTAACGTATTTGTTTAAAGACTCAGAATATCAAGAAAGTTTTAATTTATACGTTTACGAAAATATCGGTTTTTACTCAGACTTTTACATTAACTAAAAATTTATAAAAAATGGAATATATCATTTGGGGACAAACAAACCCGCAAGAACCAGAAAAAATACTTTGTACAAAAGTAGAAAACGAACTAATAATGGATAAAACACAAGCCGAAAAAATAGCTTATTTATTAAAAGTTAAATACAACTGTATTAATATACGTATTCAGGAAATAGACCTTTCGTACCCGCAAAGTTTAAATAAATTTTTTATTAATTCAATCAATTAATTATGGAAAAAAGTAAAATAATAAGACTATATCTCGATTATATTAACAATTTTATAAGCGTTGACAATTGGCGAGAATACCACAATTTGACAAAATTAGAAAGTAATTATATTTTAAAACAAGGGCGCAAAATAATGAAAGCCACTATTTATAATAATATTTAAAGAACTTAACAAATGAAAAATAAAAAAATACTAGATTTTTTAGAAAAAAATTTAATTATTCTAGGCGCTGGAACTATGCAAAATAACGAAAACTATATTACAATTTATGAACTTATAAAAATATACGAAAATGATAAACCCAATAAAAAATAGAGTTGCAATAAGCGAGTCAGAATTTAATAATACTTTAAAAAGTCGTTTTGGCTTGAGTATCGACAAAGATAGTATTTGTAAATATGTGGATAATTTTAGTCAAAACCAAAAAATGTATAACATAAATAACCCCAAAGTGTTTACAATTAGTTACAAAGACAAAAAAGGGTTTCCATATTCAAATATTAACGGCGTTTATTATAAAAATCACGCAATTAAAAAAAGTGATTTGCATAAAGATTTTAATGAATTTATAAATACTTATACCTTTAAAATAGGTAATTATTTTATGTTTTAATGAATTCAGTAAATAGCAAAGTAATACTTAAAAAACTTAACCGCTTAAATAATGTAAACAAACACACTTATAATTTAGTTATTGATATAAGCCAAGGACAAACGGAAATATACCCAGTATATAAAGTCCCCGATAAATTGACTGTTATAGATTGTTATAATGAACTTATAAGTATATTATTAAAATTAAACATTAACTTTGCCGTTGAGAATAACGCCCCGAGAAAGGGGCGGATAGGTATAAAAATAATAATTAAGACTAAAATAGTTAACATACATTGTATGTTAGCTAAAAAAGCTAACACAAATGGAAACAATACAACAAAAATACCAACGATTAAAGGATGAATTAAAGGCGGAAACGCAAGAGAATTTAATCATTGCAAAGAAAGTTTGTCTTAAACAATTTGAGAAAGAAAACAATTTGTAAACCACTCAACAAAATAGGACAACTTTAAACCACGTTAATAGCGTGGTTTTTTTTATGCGTTATTGTAGCAAAGTTAGATAGTCAAAGGGATAAGAGGCAAAGGATAAAAGGGGGGAGGATTATATAAAAACACAAATAGGAAAATCTTAACATTGCGCGCGCCCTTAATTGCAATTTGTAAGCGATAACCCCTTTAAAGGTGTAATTCTGTAAGTCTCCCCCCTTTGGAGCGGTATACTTTGAAGCGGATAACCTTTACCCTTTCTCCTTTGAAGCGAGTAAATTTGTAAGCATTTCGCCCTCGATTATACCCCTTATCGGGTATAATTTTGTAATAATTCACCCCAATTGACCCCGAAAGGGTATACGCCGAACAGGTTTAACCCCATTCAGAAAATAGATCTAGCCCCCCCCATACCCCATTGAGATTGTCAGAGGAGAGGGGTAATGACCCCCTGTAAAAATTTTTACCATTAAAATACTATTAAGTTATTAACGAGTTATTGACTACAACTAGTTGGATTTATCCAAATAGGGATATATTTCTTCCTACAAAACGTTTTTGTAAGAGAAGTTTTTTCCTACATTTTAAATTTTTTCAGTACACATCCAGTACACATTAACATTTTTTGCAACGCATTTTGAATAAAAAACGACTTTTTTAAGACCAAAATCAATAGTGAAAAAAATTTTTTCCTATTTTGAACTTTATTAGAAAATGGTTAATAACTATTACTTTATTGATTTTCAACACTTTAGCTTTTTAGGCAGTACGCATTACGTTGAAAAAAGTCGTTTTTTAGGGACACCCCCCCTCTATTTTTATTTTTTTAGGGGGGTGTCCCCAAAAATCCACTTTCAATGTAGTAAATGTGTTCTTTTTATATTTATTTATTTTGTATTAAAAAAAAGAGTATATTTGTAGCAATAACTATAATTATAATAATAATGGTTTATACTGATTTAGAGAAAAAAGATAAGATTGATTTAATAATTGATTTAATAGAAGAAGGTGGTTCTATACGTTCTATTTTAAAACGTTCAGATACTGTTGGTACTAAAACGTTTTATAAGTGGTTAGAAGAATCTGAAGAGTTACAAGAGCGTTATAAGATTGCTACTAAAAAGAGAGCTGATAATATCTTTGAAGAGATGTTGGAGATTGCTGACAAGCAGTCAGCGGATATGGAAGTGAATGAACGTGGAGAACACGTAATTAACCACAACGTTATTAATCGTTCAAGACTACAGATTGATACTCGTAAGTGGATGTTAGGTAAAATGAATCCTAAGAAATATGGAGATAAACTAGATGTTACTTCAGATGGAGACAAACTTCAAGTTGTGCCTATTGTAGGAATGAAAATCTTAAATGAAGAATAAGCAAATAAGTTTAAATGTTCGTGGAAATATTAAACAGCTCCAAGCTGTTAAGTATTGGATTGATGATACCACGATTGACATAGCCTACGGAGGCAGCAAAGGCTGCACGGTAAGAGGTACTAAAATCCTTACTGACTTTGGCTATAAAGAAATTCAAGATTTTGAAATAGGAGATACTGTAGCTTCTTTCAATAATCTTGGGTTTCTTGAATATAAAAAAGTAGTAGATGTTAAAAACTTTCCTCTTTTTACTGCCTCCGAATATAATAAAATGATTATCTTTGTTATGAGAGATGGCAACACCCTCTCTTTAACACCTAATCACGAAATTTATTATGAAGGAAGTTGGATACCAGCTGGAGAATTTACCAAACGAATCTTGGATTGCTATTCAAGAGACAAATGGGATGTACGAAATCTCATCAATGGGGAGAGTAGCATCGAACAAGACTTATGGACTACTGAAGAGACGTATTTTAAAACCTTCAGCGACAAAGAAGGGTTATTTAAGAATATATCTGAGTTCTCCAAAAAGAACAATATTAATTCACAAATTAGTTGCTACTCATTTCTTAACAAATCCTCAGAACAAAGAAACTGTAAATCATATCAATTTCAACAGGTCAGACAATCGAGTGGCGAATCTCGAGTGGATGACGATGAAAGAGAATGCTCATCACTCAAGAGAGAGACGTCCTCAGTTGTTTGGGGACAAGAGAGGGGAGAATGGGTACACGACAATACTAACCAATCAACAAGTCTTAGAGATACGTTCAAAGTTTATACCGAGAATAGTAACGAGAGAGATGTTAGGGAAGGAGTATGGAGTAGCGGCTACAACGATAAAAGATATAGTATTGCGAAAGAGCTGGACTCACATTTAATCAGTGAGATTAGATTTGAATTACTTCAAGATACTGTTTTTGATTTAACCGTTGAGGATAATCATAATTACATAGCTACTGAATCAAATATAATCGTTCATAATTCTGGCAAGAGTTTCTTAGGGTGTTCACTAATTTGCGCTGATGCGCTTATGTATCCTGGAACACATTATTTCATAGCGAGGAAGACACTTACTGATTTAAGAAAATTTACTATCCCATCTATTCACGAGATATTGGATATATGGGGCATAAATAAGTTGTATTATAGATACAATGGTCAAGATAACTTCTTTCATTTTCATAATGGTTCTAAGATATTTTTATTAGATGCAAAGTATCAGCCTTCAGACCCGAATTATATGCGATTTGGTTCGATGCAGATGACAAGAGGTTGGATTGAAGAAGCGGGGGAGTTTGAGTTGGAGTGTAAGAATAACTTACAGGCTTCAATTGGTCGTTGGAAGAATAAGGAATATAATTTAACTCCTAAGTTGCTTCAGACGTGTAACCCTTCTAAAAATTATTTATATAAAGATTATTATAAGTTAGATTTAGAGAATAATTTACCGTACTATAGGAAATTTATTCAAGCATTACCTAGTGATAATAAAACGCTTCCAAAAGAATATATACCCAACTTGATTAACATTTTATCTCCTAATGAGATTCAAAGGTTGGTATATGGAAATTGGGAATTTGATGACAACCCGTATGCACTGTTTGATTATCAGGATATTTTAGGGATGTACACTAATGAGTTTATTAAGCCGACAGAGGATAGGTACATAACAGCGGATATTGCTTATACTGGTGCTGATAAGTTTGTGATAATGGTTTGGGCAGGATTTGTAGTTGTTAAGATTATCGCTATTGATAAGATTGATGATACAATGGTCAGTAAGAAAATAAACGAGCTTAGGATTCACTATAGAGTACCACTTAAAAATGTGATATATGATGCTGATGGATTACAGACTTTTACAAGAAACTCATCACAAAATGGTAATTTAGTAGGAGCTGTAGGATTTCATAATGGCGCTAGTCCCGTTAAGGTACTTGGTAAGAAAGAGAACTTTAAGAATTTAAAAGCTCAGGTGTACGAATTTTTCTCACAACAGGTTAAAGATTCAAAAGTATTCATTCAAGACACTGCTTTTAGAAAACAAGTAATTGAGGAATTGGAGCAAATAAATAAAAACCCAATACTTGATGATGGTAAATATGCGCTTGAACCTAAGAGTAAGGTTAGAGAAAGATTAGGGAGGTCTCCCGATTTTGCAGATGCCTTAGCGATGCGATTTTATTTTGAATTGAAAGGTAAGCCGAAAGTAATGATTAGGTGGTAAACCTATCAAAATTTACATAATCGTCATTATGTTAATATTTTTTAGTAAATTTGTAGCTTTAAACATAGTAAAATGATTTTCAAAGATAACCAAGAAGCGATTGATGCTATAAAAGCCAATCTAAAAATAAATCACGAGTTCGTTGAAATGCGTGAAAGTTCTGACGAATTAAAAGCGTTAGTTAATGGAGATGATTTCATTGATGAGTTGATTGATAAGATTGAGGGTATCGAAAGCGAGAAAAAATCTTTAGCTAGAAAAAGATATAGCAGAAGCATTAAGGATTTATTTGAAAGATTATTTCAACCTATTGATAATATTTACTATGCTACTGGCGGTGTTAAAGACTACGATATTACCAATGATACTATCAGAACTGAATTTATAAAAAAGATAGCTAGTATTAGAGATAATAAGCCGTTATCTGAATGGATTCAAAAGAACGCAATAAAATTAATGAATACAGACCCTAATGGTTTGATATTCTTAGAATATACCACAACTCCTACTGTTGACATTTATCCAACTTATAAATCTATCGAAAAGATTAGATACTACGAATCTAATGGTCAATTAGTGGAGTTTGTGATATTTGAACCAAAGGTAAAAGATGGCAGGACGTTTTGGAGGATTGTTGATGATTTGGTTGATAGAGTATTTGAGCAGATTGGAATGGACTTTGTATTGATTGAAGAATTATCATTTGAACATCCATTTGGTCAAACACCTGCGCTTATTTGTTCTAATATTCAAGAGCCAGGAGAAGAAGAGAAGTTATCAGCTATTGACGGTATAATTGATGCAGCTAAAGAATATGCAAGAGACCAATCATTTTTAACTTTATATAAAATTTATAAAGGAAATCCTATATTTTGGAAATATATCCAATATTGTGGAGAGTGTTCAGGTACAGGTAAGAATGGAGATGATAAATGTGGTACTTGTAATGGTCACGGTAAAATGGTTTCTAAAAATGATGTTACTGATGTTGTTGAATTACCAATTCCTGACAGTACTGATACTCCAGTTATTGCTCCAAATATTGCAGGATTTATATCTCCTGATTTAGATGTTTGGAAGCAATACAATGAAGAGTTAGCGAAGTTAGAAGAAAGTATATATAAAACACATTGGGGTACGTTCTATGGAGTGAGTAAAAACACTGGAAGTATTAAAACGGCTACTGAGGTTATGTTTGATAAACAACCAATGGAGAATAAACTTAATATGTATGCTGACTTTGTAGAATATATTGAGTGGAAAATTTCAGAATGGATATTAAATTTTTATGACACGACTAAAAATAAAAGCGAAAGTCGTATTACTATTAATTTGGGTCGTAGATATATCATTGAGAGCTACGATACATTGTTGGAGCGTTATGAAAATGCTGTTAAATTACAGGATAATAGTGTTGTTTTAGATAAGTTATTTGGAGAATATTTAGGTGCTAAGTATAGAAATAATCCAATTGATTTGCATATTAACTTATTAAAGGCTAAATTAGAGCCGTATTTACATTTGAATCTAAAAGATGTTATCAGTATCTTTGGGCAAGAAGAAGCTCAAAGAAAAGTGTTATTCAATAAATGGTGGAAGACCGTTACTGATTACTATAAGTCAGAAAATGTATTAAATACTGAGTTTGATGCTTGGTTTGAGATAAACAAAAAACCTATTGCAGTACCTGTTATCTAACAGGTATTGTGAAGGGATTAATTACTAATTAAAAACAAAAAGAAATGATTGAAACACAAATGGCAGTTTACAAATTGCACAAATTAGCACGTACAAACGGAGGCTTTGACCGTGCTGTTAGAATTGGTCTTGAAAGAGATTTACACGTAGTTCAAGTTGATTATGCAGAGCAAATTAATGCTCACTCACAAATGAATGGACTATATTATGAAAGAAACGAACCTGCAACTAAGTTATACTTAGAGAAAAAACCATTCAAATCTGTCAAGGAATATGCAGAGTTTATTGAAGTTAAAGAAGAAGAGATTGTACTTCCTACAATCAAAGATACCACAAAATCTATCGAAGAAGAATCACTACCAAAGACGAGAGATGAATTAGCTAAACTTTACGAAAAAAAGACTGGTAAAAAATCTAAACCGATGTGGGGAGTAAATAAATTAACACAAGAACTAGAACTTTTAAAACAATAAAGAAATGGCAGTAGAAAATTTAAACGAAATTGAAACAAGTTTAGGATTAGAGCCTGGGAAATTATCAGAAATGATTGCTTCAGAAGATAGTCATACAATTGATTTATCTGAAAGAATTATCTTACCTAAAGAAACTTATGAAGAGCGTATCTCTAATCTAAAGAAAGAAGCAGCTACTGCTGCTATTGAAATTGCTGTTAAAGAGCAAAGAAATGCTCTTGGACTTGAATTTCAAGGCAAGACTATTGAGAATTTAGTTAATGCAATTAAAACAAAAGTAGAATCTGAAAGTAAAATAGAGCCTGAAGAGAAATTTAAAAGTTTAAAGGCTGATTTTGAGAAATTGCAAGGTAATTTAGTTGAAAAAGAGAATGAATTTACTATTTTTAAGATTAATATAGAAAAACAAAACTCTCTTAATGAAATTAAGAATGAATTTACTAAGCATATCCCAGAAAATACTTTAGTATCTAAATCAACTATTTTTGTAGAAGCTAAAGAAAAAGGATTTAGCTTTGAAAAAGAAGATGGTAAGGTAATTATCAAAGATTCTATGGGTAATGTGATAAAAAATGAAAGTACATTATCTCCTGTATCTGTAAAAGAATGGGTTTCTGAATTTATTACCCCTTATCTTCCAGCTCAAACAGGAGGTAGTGGTAGAAAAGATGAACCATCTAGTGGTAAAACAGGTAGTTTAGAAGCATTTTTAAAAGAAGCTGAAAAACAAGGTTGGAATACATCACAACAAAATGAAGAGATGGCAAAAAGAATCCAAGCTGGAACTTTAAAATTATGAGAAAGATAACTGAATTTTTATTATCTTTATTCTTCAGTAAAGAAGCGATAGCACTTGTAAGACAAGAGGCTATTCAAGATGGAAGAACCGCACTAACTAGATATGAAAACAAAAAGTATTTGTCTAAATTTCAAACTAAAAAAAGGTACAGAAAAGTACCATCTATCTAAGTTATGCCATTAATTAAAGGTTAAATGTTTTTATATTATTAAATAATATTGTATATTTGTAAAAAAAATATAATATTATGAAAAGAATAGATTTAACTGGAAAAAGAATTGCTAAAATTTTAGTATTAAATTATAGTCACTCACATATACAGCCCTCAGGTCAAAAGAGGGCTATGTGGAATGTAAAATGTGATTGCGGAATTGAGAAAAAAATGTCTACTTCTACATTATCTAATAAAAAATTAAGGTCTTGCGGATGTGAAGCACACAGATTAAGAAAACTTGGATTTAATAAATTAGCTCCTGGAGAAGCTAATTTTAATAGAATTTATTTACAATATATTCATAGAGCAAAAAATAAAAAAATTCCTTTTGAATTAGATAAAGCATTTTTTAGAGAAATAATAACAAAAAGGTGTGTATATTGTAATAGTGAAGGAGATTCTTTTAGAGTAAATAGAAGTCATTCAAACGGATTATTTATATCTAACGGAATAGATAGGGTAGATAGTTCTAAAGGATATACTAAAGAAAATTCAGTTGCTTGTTGCAAAACGTGTAACGTTATGAAAAATAGTTTAACTTTGGAAAAATTTTTAAATCATATAAAAAAAATATATTATGTCTCCATTGATCAAGGGTTACTCATCTAAAAGCATTTCAAAAAACATTAAAACTGAGATGAAACACGGAAAAAGTCAGAAGCAGAGTGTAGCTATTGCACTATCTGTAGCTCGTGAAGCTAAGAAAAAAAGAAAATAGTTTAAAAGCCTTACAATTATGTAAGGCTTTTTTATTATGTATTAATTTATTTTGTATATTTGCTGACAATGGCGGTATGCTATAAAGAAAATAGTCGGTATGACAACTAAAAAATATATAAAATAAAATTTAACTTTAAAAAATCATTACAATGGCAAATCGTGCTACCGCAAATTTGGTAAAAGCTCAAGCTAGATTACTTGGTGCTTTTCAATCATCTGAATTGAGATTCAGATTCCCAGCTACTTACCTAGCTCTTAAAGCAATGTCTCCAATTATGTTTCCTAACTACTCTGAATTGAGATTGAGAGAAGATAGAACTGTTGAGACTAACTTTGCTGCTCGTTCATCTCGTGCATTAGGAAGTGCAAGAACTCATAATCACACAGGTTCTAAAGGAAATACTGCTGTATTAACTCCAACTTGGGCAAGTTATACAGATAAATTTAATATGTCTTTGAAACAAGCTGACAACTCTTTGTATAATGCAGATGAGCAAATGTTTCAAGAGATTTCTAATGTAGTTTCTAACTTTATGGAAGGTTATGAAACTGCTGCTACTGCTTACTTGTTCAATAACCGTTCTGGAGTTAATGCTGCTACTGCATTTGGAACGTTTGATGGAACAAATGACACATTTGAAGTTGCTGAAGCTAACCAAGATACTGCTATCCAAATCACTAAGATTGCAATGGATGCTAATAAATACGTTGGTGCTATGAAAGTTTTCTGTGATTCAGTTGCATTTGCTAAGTTTGAAAAACAAGCTGCTCAAGGTGCTTCTAATGCTACTAACTTGTCATTCCAATTTAATGGTGTAACTTTTGTTCACTCTGTAGAATTAGGTGCTTTAGCTGTTGCTTTAGATTCAGGATATTCTAAAGGATATTGGATTGTAGTTCCTGATGGAACTGTAGCTACATTACCTTGGATTCCAAAACAAAATAGAGAAGGTGTATCAACTAAAGTTGCTGATTACTCTAACTTATTGAATCCAGTTGATTCTGAGTCTTACGCTATCCATACTTATGAAGTAGGTGCTGATGATTCTGCTAACAATGGTTATACTCAAGACGTAGTAACTCAGTATGAGATTTCTCAAGACTTAGCTTTCGTTAAAGCTCCTTTAACTGCTGCTGGAGAAACTACTATTCAAGCATTTGCAATCGTATAATAAGTGATTAATATCAATAAAATACAAACAGCTTTGTTAGGAGTTGTAGGGTTTAAACAGCCTTACAACCCTAACTATGCTATTGTAGATTCTGAAAATCAATTAAGCACCTCTGGATATTTCGTAACAGATAATCCGTATGCTAAAATCGAGTATATAAAAGATAGTCAGGACTATGCTTCTATAAGCAATTCTGATTTCAATTTATTTCTTAAAGATTTAAAGAAATCTGCAATTTCAAATGTATGTAATCAAGTTTTTAATGAATTTGATTTTATTGATAGAACTTTACTTTATAAAAACGCATCAAATAAAGAAGAATTAGAAGTTGTTAAAGACGCTTTTGTAGGATATAGAATTAGAGTTTGTAAAGATAACGATGTTGCTTTTAAAATAAATAGAGTTTTACTCGATTTTCAAGGCGGAGGAGATATTACTTTATTTCTATGGAATACAGGAAAGAAATCATTTATCCATTCTAAACTGATTACTATAACTACTGACCATCAAGAAGTAATTTTGGATTGGGAAGTTGATAATTCAGATTCTACTTATAAAGGAGAATACTATTTAGGGTATAATACTGATACTACATTTACTACTCCATTCAAAAGAGATTGGAATGCAGGAAATGTATTAAGTCAGCCTACCCATTTAAATATTCAACCAGTAACTGTATTAGGTCATAAAACCAATTTGTTATTTGATTTAACAAAAGTAGAAGGAATGTCTGAATCAAATGGTCTTAACTTTGATATTACTGTATATGATGACTATACTGATTTTGTAATTAATAATAAAATGTTATTTGCGAGAGCTATTCAATTAGATGCAATAATTAATTGCGCTCAAGTATATTTATCATCGTTAAGAAGTAATTCTAACCAAGCTCACGCTGCTCAATTATATGAAAAAATTATGATTGAATTAGAAGGAACTTCTGCTGGTAGTATAGTTAATGTAGTTGGATTAAAAAATCAACTACTAGGAGAAATTACTACTATTAGAAGTGAAGTTCAAAAAATGAGAATGGGATTTAAAAAGGCTAATCAAATTTTAGTATCAACATTAATGTAATGGCAAATAATTTAAAGACAAATCCTGTAGGTTTAGATGCTGTAATAGCTAAAATACAAACTAAGTTGTATGATAAGCTAACAGTTTTATGGGGAGTATCTTTAGAAGGTTATCCGAGATGTTATGAAATAAAAAGAGATAAAAAAATAACAGTTGAACACTTCATAAGTGCAAATGATTATGTATCTTTGATTCATGTTGATAAAAATAGATTCTTCTTTTTAAATAAAAAGGATTATAAACAAAACAGTAATAGAGCTTTTGATACTGAAATAGAATTATATTTTATTTTAAACGTTAAAGAGTGTAAAAGTTCTATCAATCATCGTGCAGACGAAGAGGTTAGATTAGATGTAATGAATATATTATCAACTATTGGAAACATAGGAATTAACACATCTATATCAACAGGTATAGAAGATGTTTTAAAAGGATATGATTATAAATTTACTGACGATATGCAACCTTACCATTGTTTTAAAATAACAATGTCTGTGAATGATTTTAAATTAAATCAAACATTTTGTAATGGAAACTAAAAAACGAAAAATTAAAATTACTGAAGACACGGCTATAGGACTTGGATGTAGTAATCCTAGAGCTAAACTTGTTATCAGTCAATCGTTCAGAGTATTGAAATCATTTACAGCTGATAAAGTATATCATATTGGAGATGTAGTTTCACTATCTAATGAAGGAGTAATTAAAGGATTAAAAATAAATAAATACATTAAATAAAGATGGCATTAATAGACCAATTAAACGTAGTAGCTTGTTCTCAAGGAGATTTACTAGGAACTGGTATGGAAGGTTGTACTTTCGACTGGAATAGAGTAGCAACAATTGAATTATCTCCTAGAGGTTATGCTTACACAGATGAGCAAAATTTAGCTAACATTAAAGAAGGACAACAAAAAGGAGATTTAATTATCTTACAAGGTATCAAATCTTTTGCTTTAGTTCCTGTTGACCCAAATATCAATACTGCTGATGGTTCAGGTTACAAAACTGTAACAGGAGAGATGCCTTACGAGTATGATGTAATGTTCGATAACAATGGTGTAAACTATTGGAAAGCATTGCGTATGTTGAACTCAAAAGACCGTTACAATGTAGCTTTTTATGATATTGAAGGTAATAAAATTTTCACTCAAAATAAAGCAGGTATTGTAAAAGGTTTTGGAGTAAAAATGTTGTTCGTAGGACAATATAAAGGTAAAGAAGGTAATAACCCTGCTGAGGTTAAGATGCAAATTCAATTATCTGACTTTCAAGAAATGGAAAGACAGTCTTGGATTTCTGGAGATACTTTAGATTTCTCTGCTGATAGTGATTTAGAAGGTGTTAATGATGTTAATTTAATTGCTAGTCCTTTAGCAGTTTCTGACACAGAATTAGTAGTTTCTGCTTTATTACTAGATAAATCTCACTTTGTAGATGGGTTATTAGTTGGAGATTTCAAAATCAAAAATGATGGAGTTGACGTAGTAGCTTCTGCTGTTGTTGCTGATTCTGTAACTAAAACTTATACATTTACTATTCCTGCTGCTGAAGCTGGTACTTATACAGTAAGCACTTGGGATTCATCTCTAAGTTCTTATATAGTATTGAAAGCTGCAAGTGGATTACTTTATAAGTCTAATGTTGCCACTGTTATCGCATCATAACTTAATAAATTAGTAAACTATAAAAGACCGTAAGAGTATTACGGTCTTTTTTTATATCTTTGTACTTATGAATATAAGTGAATATATTAAGAATGTGGAATTAGTTCGTTCTAAAATATTAGATGAAACTGAAAAAATAGTTATGTCTAATGAGGATAAAATAACTAATCTTAATATTATTAAAATTCAAAAAGGAATAGGCTCTGATAGTCAATTATTAAGAAATAAAAATGATAAGTTTAAAGGTGTATATTCTTTAGCTACTCAATTATTAAACTCTTCAAAAACGGCAGGTACTGAATATACATTTATTGAGACTGGGGATTTTGTGTCTAATTTTCAATTAGAAATAAGTACTGACCTAACGAAACTTACTATATTTAGCACTGGAGAAGGCTCAGGTCTTAAAAAGTCATTCTTTGATGGGTATTCAAACCTTTATGGTCTTACCCCTGAAGACCAATCTATTTTAAACTATGAAATAATATATCCTGAATTAATGTCATTTATAAAACAATATTTATAATATATGGGAATACCTTACAAAAACAAAAAAGAAACAATAGAATACTATGAAAGCATTAACGATTTAATATTATGGTCTTGGGATAGATATTTGGCTACTAAAGACAATAATTTTTTTATAGTTGGATACGATGGTAGGCAGACTAAGATAGTAAGCGATAAATTAACTAATTTAGAAAAGCATTTACAAGACGAATACTTTATAGCTGTTGACGATAGAGATTTTAATAAAAAAATAGAAAAGTGGATGAAGATTGATAATCTTCAAACAAAATATGTTATTGTCAATATGATTCTAGATAGAATGTGGATAGGATTTCCAGACAGTCAGATGGATATTAGAGCTGAATATATTAATAAATTAAATAAGTTAGGCTTTAAAATGCCGTTGATTAATACTACTATTGGAGATGCTGAAGAAATACTCCGCATTAGAGAGGAATTAAAAGGCATTATAACGCAAATAAAAATAATTAAGGATGAACTAAAGACAGATGCAGTTGTAGAGCATAGAAGCCTTAATTTGCAATTAAAAATGATGTCTAAAGCAATGGATTTTGGATTTCAGTTAAATTCTAAAGAATTAACAGTATCAGAATGGATTGAATTGTGTAAAGAACTTAAGACTTTATCTCAAAAGAATTAATTGATATTACCAATATCGTAACAAAAAAATTACTATATTTGTAAATGTTAAATGATTAACACTCGGGGATTGATGTATATACGTCAATCCCCTTTTTAAATTAAAGGATTATGGCAGATAATAGTATAGATTTGGTAGTAAGTAAGGTTGCGTTTGAGCAGCTTGATAGATTACTTAACGAAATAAAATTAGCCGATGCAGCAATTACTGCATTAAATGTTAATGCTGGAAAAGCTCAAACTACTCCAAGTGGCGCTGAGGGTAATGCTGCTGCAAATGCTGCGCTTATTGCACAAATGAAATCTCTTACTGCTGAGATTGATAAACAAGTAGCTCAAATTCAAAAATTAACTGAAGCTAAAAAAACATATAGTAGAGCTGTAACTCAAGAATCTGTAGATACTACTTTACGTAATCAAAAAGCTAGAGAAGCATTTAAAGCTACTAGCGACGAAATTGATAATTATCAAAGACTTGATGCCGCCTATAAAAAAGCAGTAAAATCAGCTCAGGATTTAGGAGCGCAATATGGGGCTAATAGTAAGCAATTCCTGACTGCCGCTAATGCTGCTAAAGAACTTGATACCAAATTAAAGGCTATTGATGGAGCTGTTGGTAAATATGGAAGAAACGTAGGTAATTATGCTAGTGGATGGAATGGGTTAGCTAATTCAGTTAATCAATTAACTCGTGAAGCTCCAGCTTTTGCTAATAGTTTGAATACTGGTTTTATGGCATTATCTAATAATATTCCTATATTAGCTGATGAAATTAACAACTTAAAAAAGCAAAATTTAGAATTAGCTGCTAGTGGGAAGCCGACACAATCTGTTTTTAAAAGTTTAACATCGGCATTGTTTAGCTGGCAGACATTATTATCTGTAGGAGTTACTTTATTAACTCTTTACGGGGCTAAACTTATTGATTACGCTTTTGGATTAAGTACCGCTGAGAAAGCGCAATTAAAGTTTAATGAAGTCATATCTGATTCTAACAATACTTTAAAGGAAGAGTCTGTAAATATAGAATCGTTAACGGCTATAGTAAACGATAACAATGAATCTAATAAGAATAGACAGTTAGCTTATGAAGAAATAAAAAAGACATTGCCTGGGCTGACTCAATCTACGTACGAACAAGCTATAGCTGAAGGAGATTTGAATATGGCCACAGATTTATATATAGAATCTTTAATTAGAAAAGCAGTGGTAGAGGCTGAAGCTAAGGAAATAGCTGACGAGCAAACTAAATTAAACAAGGAATCTAGTAAAAGTATAAAAGAGAGAATAAGTTGGTTTGGCAGACTTGGTTTATCTATGAGTAGTAACGAAAAAGCTACTTTGTCAGCTATTAAGAAGATAAAAAATGCTGAAGACAAATCGGCTCAGGACGCTATAAACCTAAGAAAAGAAAGACTAAAAAGAGACCAAGATGAGTTTCTTATAAATCAAGACTTGTTAAAAAAATATTTAGAAGACCCTTCTAAAAAAAATAAAGCCTCTCAAAAAGCTCAAGAAGATTGGTTAAAATATTTATACGATGCTAATAGGTCTGAAATATTATTACAATTATACAAAATAGATTTACTTTTAAACGACCAGAATAATTTCTTTGAAAATAGATTTAAAGCGTTAGAGGATGATAAACAAAAACGATTAGAACTTGCTAAACTAGACTATGATGAGCAAATCAGATTATCTAAAGGCAATCAAAACAGACAGAGAGATGCTTTGAATAAATATAATTTAGATATATTAACTATTCAGGCTGAAAATTTAAAGAATAAGAAAGTTATATTAAAACAAGAAAGTGAAGAGTTTAACGATGCTATAAACGAGATGGACGCATTTTTAAAGAAATATCACGAAGATAAAACTCGTGATGAGGCTTTAACAGGTACTGCCGATACTCTTCAGCAAAAAGCTATACAAAATAAAAGAGAGAAAGACTATGAAGACCATTTAAAAAGACTTGCTGAATTAGCAGCTATATCTACGTCTTATATTCGTGATTTTCTAAGTAATTCTGGCTTTTCTGAAACGTTTACTTTTTTTGAGGGGGAAGATTCTTTATTTTCTAGGATTAAAAAGGGCTCTGCATTTACTAAAGAGTCTTGGAAAGCAGATACAGCTCAAATGATGGAAGCGTCTCAAGAGATGTATAACTTTATATCTAATATATCTCAACAAAATTTTGATGCTGAGTACGAAAGATTAAGTAAACAAAAGGATATTACTATGCAGTTCGCAGGAGATAGTGATAGTGCTAAAAGAAAAGTTGAAGAAGATTACGAAAAAAGAAGAAAGCAAATAGCTGAAAGAGAGTTTAAAGCTAAGAAACAACAAGCAATGGTCAATATTGCAATTGACACTGCTCAAGCTATAATAGGTCTTTGGGCAAAACCAGGTTTTCCAACAGCTATACCGATGTCTATAGCAGTTGCTGCATTAGGAGCTATTCAAATGGGTGTTGTTGCTGCTCAAAAAGTTCCTCAATATTTTGAAGGTACTGATAACCACCCTGGGGGATTAGCATTAATTAATGATGGAAAAGGAGCTAATTTTAAAGAAACAGTTGTTACTCCTGATGGTAAAGTAAGACAGTTTAGTGGAAGAGATGTAGTTATTGATGCTCCAGCGGGTACTCAAGTATTTACTCACGACCAATGGAATAATGAACTAAATACAATGATGAGAGAAAAAGGAATATCTATGTCTAATTCATTTAATAGCAAGAGCGGATTAAGTTATGCAGAAATGGATTCTATCATAGCTAAGCATTTTTCTAAAATTACAACGCAATCTACTACTATAGATAAGAATGGTTTTAATACCTTTGTATCTAATGGTAATAATAGAACAATTAGAAATCAATCACGTTACTCAGGAACAGGATTTTCAGTATAAATTATGGGAGAAATATTTTATTTAGATTTTAAAAATGATAATAGTGGAAAAGTTCAAATTGATGAGCCTATTGGTTATGCTGATGTTGATTTCAATTTACAACAAAAGGACAAGGGATATGGAAGAGATATTTCTTTTTCTGGAGGAGAAGCGCAATTTAATTTTGTTGATTACAGAACTCATTATTTGGATAAGTTGCTTTATTTCAATCACTTTTATGGATTTGAAAGTAAGGTAGATTTAATTATAAGCCAAAAGGGATATGACGATGTAATAGCAGAATTAGATTTTGCTTCCGCAGTTACGGATGAATTTCAATATTTTAAATGTAAGGTTATTCAACAATCTTCATTACAAATAATAAAAAGAAGAAAATCAGTAAAAGTGGATTTATTTAGTAATAAAGATATTGATGGAAACGAAATAGCTCCGTTAGTACCTGAGAATATGTTATTACTAAATAAACCTACTTTTCAAACGTCTATTTGGCAACAGACAGGTTCTTACGAATTTGGATTACGTTCAACAGGTACAGAAAAATACTTTATAAATCCAGCTCAAAATATTACTCAGTCAGATATTGATGGAACAGAAACTCCATTTGAGATTGAACAGCAAGATGCTGAAGGTATGCAGTATTTAGAAGCTAAAACAAATCTCAAGAAAATAACTATAAACCTAAATGGTTGTAGTGGAATTATATCTAGGGATACCGATAATGGAGGTAGTGGATATATTGCATTTCAATTAGTAGTTGCTTATGGAGCTTCATTTGGAAATTTCAAAGAAGAGAAAGTATTAACCTCTGCGCTTATAGAAGCTAGTCATCCATACTATTCACTTCCAAATACAGACTATACAGTATCTATTGATAATATGGATAGAGGAGATAAATTATGGATTACATATTATTTCAGATTAGAAGAAAGTACATTGTTTGGTAGATTAGAAGCATTTGGATATATGAATCTCGAATCAATAAAAATTACCGCAGAATCATCTTCATATAGCTCAATTACTCCTTCTTTTAGATTAATTGACGTGATGAAACAAGTTGTTAAATCAACCTCTGGATTAGAAGTAACTGCCCCTCGTTTTGAAGCTGGAGGAGAGTTTTATAACAATAGATTAATAAATGGTAATTTCTTAAGGAATGCACTATATAATACGGACGGAACTAAAAAACCATTTTATATATCTTTAGAAGATATTGAAAAATCTATTACAGAAGTAAATGCAGACCACGAGATAGATGCTAATGGAGATATATTCTTTGGAATTGAAGATGATTTTTATACTTCAAACGAGTCTGGATTTTTTGATAATACGCAATTTTCAGAAATGACTAAAGTATTTAATCCTCGCTTTTCGGTAAATGAATTTTCGTATACTTATAAAAATTTCCAAGCATTAAAAGAAAATGAGGAATTAAATTCTGCTGATAACATACACGGAGAATCTAAATATGTATTCTCTAATAAAATGGTAGAAAATAAGAAAGAAGTATCTATAGAATGGGTAAGGGATTCATTTTTGATTGAATCTAATAGAAGAAAAGCTATAGAAATATCTACAGACACAGCATCTCAGGACGATGATACTATATTTGCAATAGATACTGTAAATACTATTGGAGATTTAGAATTTACTGAAACTTCATTTTTACAACATTCATTTGACCTGAATACTAATAAATTATCATTAAGAAGTAATGGAGAAGTAAATTTTAGAGCATTAGGTATATTCCCAGGGAGTACGTTTACAATATTAGCTCCAGATAATAATGCAGGTAATTATACGGTTGAAGCTAATGCTAAATCTCAAGGTAGTACAGTAAATGATATAGTATCAAATACTTCATTGTTACTTACTCGTATAACAGATGGTTCTATTTCTGATAATAATAATGGAGAGAGAATTACTAAGTATATCTATAGATTAGATGACGCAATTGTACCTTATACTAATTATACTAATCAAGAATTTAGTTCTATAGCTAATTTGAATGCGTCAGATAGATATAGTAATTTAAGATATTCTGTAGGTAGAAATATTAATAACTATTATCAATCCTATTTAGCTACTTGTAATTTATACCATAAAGACGACACTGTAAAAAATACTTGGTATAAAAATAATGGAAAATGTATTACAACATATAGAGGGATTACTATAGAAGAAAGTAAATCATTTATACCTTTAAATCCAATATTATCTCCATTTATGTACGATAATATAGTATTTGCTAATGTAGAATTTACAGACTTTATTTCTTTGCAAAATAGTATTAGAAGTTATAGAGGGTATATAAGAACAATAGATAATAATGATAGAGTTATAAAAGTATATCCTATTACTATGAAGTATGAAATATTGAGTAAGGAATTGACTATTAAAGCTGAAGAAAAATATGAGCCTAGAACAATGACTATAAATACTTCAGCTAAATTTATTTTAATAAATAATGAAACTTATGTTAATGCTATCGATTGGGAATTGAGAGATAATAAAGTATTCATATTTGATAAAAAAAGACAATTACTTTACAATGGAGTATTTTTCAATAATGTATCTATAAATGGAGCATTAACTGATGATGTTTCAGAGTTTAAAAAACGTATGGATTTGCTTAAATAATTTTAGTATATTTGTAAGAATATGACACAGCCAATAATTAACATATATAGAACGATAGAAGAAGCTTTTTATTTTGACAATAGTCAAATGAATCGTTTTTATTCTTTCAATGGAGTTCAATTACTTCCATTTAACGAAACTAAATATGTTCAAGTAACAAATACTCCAGACGGTATTAATTTAGAAGACTGGACTGTATATGCAGTAGATATGTGTACAGGAGTAAAAACAAATATTACTCCTTCATTTTCAGTTCAATCTCTAACTAATTCAGATAATGGAGACCCTCAATTTTATTGGTCATTAACTAATGTTCAGTATGATTTTGGAATGAATTTAATTTATTTAGAGATACATCAATCTTTAGGAGAAACATTTTATTCAACACCATTTTTACTAACAAATGATGAAAATGAAAAAACGGCACAGTTCCATTACAAAACTAAAAGAACAGATACTTTTCAAAGTATTGGTTTTCAGACTTGGTTTAGACAGAATAGAAAGCAAACTGAACTTACAACATATTATGAGGCTTCTACGAAGCATACTGTAACTCAAGCGGTTAAAGTAAATAAAATATCTAAGTTTATGTCTGAAATTATGAGTATTGAGCAATTAATACTTTTGACAGATGTTTTAGAAAATCCTTATTTATACATTAATAAAGTAAGAGCTTCATTATATGAAGCTGTTGAAATACCAGAGGTAACATCTCAGGAAAATTTTGGAAGCATTAAATTTAATATATCATTTAATTATAAAGATATATTTAGTGGGAATTATGTAACCCCAGCTACTCCTATTGTTCCTGATTACTCATCACTACATTATTCATTAATAGACTATTATACATTATGACACCAGCAGAAATAAGAGCGTTAATTAGCTCAAACTTAGCAGACAATTCATCAATTACAGCAGTTAAACATAGGGCGGTAGAGAATGAATTAATAAATTATGCTGAAGCAACTAATTCTCAATTAGATACGCTATCTACAGCTTTTTTAGCTTCATTACCTAAAAATAAAGGATGGGTTGGTAATTTTAATCCAGGTACTTCTACTACATTAACCTTTGGCGGTAATGTAACTAACGCTACATTGGCTAATGTTGCCGAATCAATTATATCTGTTACAGTTCTTAACGCTATGCCATCTATGAATTATGTAGTAAAAGGATATGTAGAGAGTATGGGAGGATTATCTGAAGATAATACAGTAGGTACTGTAGTATTTAAGAAGATAAGTACTTCGCAGTTTCAAATATCTACAGGAGAATTTGATAACGAAAATCAAAATTTAAAAATACATTTAGAAGTAACATCTTTAGACTAGTATGGCAAATTCACTATTAATAGAAAAACAAACTGGAGGGTATTTCAAGTTTACTTTGAATGGAGATTCTGATAATGCTATAACTTCAATTAAAAACGACTTACTTGCAGTAGGAGATGAACTTCATTTTAAAACTGGAAATGGAGCGAATATAATTAAGGAACAATCAATTCATCCTGAGGATATAACTATTATATCCGGAGGTACTTTTACTTTTACTACGGTAGCTCAAGTATGGAATAAATTAATTGATATTGATTATTTTGCTTGGTTAGGTAATGGAAGTGGTGGAATTGTCGATAGATTTAGCGAATTAATTGATACATTTCAATATGTAGGTAATGCAGGAAAAGCTATAGTTGTTGATAATTCAGAGTTAAAATTAATACCTATTGAATTACATAATATAAATTCATTCACTGAATTAACAGATACTCCAAGTGCATTAGTACCTAATAAAATGGTTGTAGTAAACTCAGAAGGAACAGCCCTTGAATTACAAGACCAGCCATCTACTCCTGAGCAATTCTTAAATTCTGTTGGATATTTTGATTATAATGATTTAGTTACACAAACTACTCCACTAACTGCTGTTACTAATGTAGCATTAAAATTAACTAATGATACTGCTGGAGATAATACTAATACATCTCAAAATCCTTATGGAGTTTCGTATGTATGGGATACTATTACTAATCAGTTTAATTTTTCAGAATTATCAATTGGAGATACTATTGATGTTAGGATTCACGTCCAAGTAACTACAACTACAAATAATCAAAAAGTAGGATTAAGTGCAAAATTAGGTATTGGTTCTGTAGCTGAATTTACTAATTCAATTTTTTCTGGGCAGTTTAAAACAGCTGGAGTTCAAGAGATTAGTTTTGTAGCTCCTTTTTATATGGGGTCATCATACATTACTGATTATCCAGCTGAATTATATTTAACAACGGATGCCTCTGCTTCTGTAAAGGTAAAAGGATGGTATGTTCGTATCTTAAGAAAGAATATAAATATTATCACTGTTGACTATAGCGTTCCTGATGCTACTTCATCTGTTAAAGGTGTTATTAGATTAGGCGGAGATTTAAGTGGAACAGCTAATACTCCAACAGTGCCAGGATTAGCAACAAAAGTTCCGACATCTAGAACTATAGGAACTACATCTCCATTATTAGGTGGAGGAGCATTGACGAGTGATTTAATATTAGGTATTCAACAAGCGAACTCTACTGACTCAGGATATTTATCATCAACTGATTGGACTCATTTCAATGATACTTATAATGATAAAGTAGTTAGTATTTCTGTTAGTGGAACTACGACTAAAACATTAACTATAACTCAGCAGGATGGAGGTACTTTAACAACCTCTTGGACTGATAATAATTCAATTACATCTGTATTTGGTAGAACTGGCGATATTGTAGCTACCAATGGAGATTACACTACTTCTCAAGTAACTGAAGGAAGTAATTTATATTTTACAAATTCTAGGGTATCGGCTAATACTGATGTAGCTGCTAATACTTCTGCTAGACATAATGCTGTTACAATTGGAACTGCTAATGGTTTAAGTTTAAGTACACAAGCATTAAGTTTAGGATTAGCAAGTACGTCAACAAATGGGGCTTTGAGTAGTACTGATTGGAATACGTTTAATAATAAAGCAAATGATGCTAATGTTGTTAAGTTAACAGGAAATCAAAGTATTGATGGAATTAAAACTTTCATAGCAAATTCAACAGTATTTGACCCTTCAGGTACAACGTCTATTTTAACATTCAAAGGGTCTGGAGCTTTAGTTGCTGAATTTTCTTTTAATAGTTCATTTACTCAATTTTCAAGTAGAGCAAGTGGAGGTTATTTATTTAAAAATACCGCTTCGGCAAATGCTTTGACTATTGCAGATAATGGAAACGGTGTATTTTTAGGAAACTTAACATCTACGGCATTTATAAGAAGTGGCGGAACTTCGGCGCAATTTTTAAAAGCGGACGGTAGTGTTGATAGTACATCTTATATTTCATTAAGTTCATTAAGTGGTACTGCTCCTATTAGTTACAATAATTCAACAGGAGCAATAAGTATATCACAAGCTAATACATCAACAAATGGTTACTTGTCAAGTACTGATTGGAATACTTTTAATAATAAACAAAATGCTTTAACAAATCCAATTACAGGAACTGGTACAACTAATTATCACGCTAAATTTACAGGAAGTGGAACTTTAGGCAATAGTTTGATTTATGATAATGGCACTAACGTAGGTATAGGTACAACTTCACCAAGTGAGAAATTAGAAGTTCAAAGTGGTGCTGCAGGTGCTAAAATAAAAGTAAGTAATTCAGGTGGTGGATATGCAACTTTAGAATGTTCTTCAAATGCTTCTTCAGTTGCTCAATTAAGTTTTACAAATCAATTATCATTAATCGGTGGCAACGTAGGTATAGGTACTACAAGTCCAAATTATAAATTATCTGTGTTGTCTGCTAATAATGTTTCTTGGTTAGAAGACACAAGTGGAGCCAGCGGAGCTACATTTATTTTGTTTTCAGCACCAGGAAATACAGGAATAGGTAGTATTTCTAGAGTTGGTACTACTTCTGCAATAGCTTATAACTCAACGTCAGACTATCGTCTAAAGGAAGATTTGAAACCGATAAATGGATTAGAAAAAATATCAAAAATAAAGGTTTATGATTTTAAGTGGAAAAACCATACAGATAGAATGGATGGAGTTATTGCTCACGAATTACAAGAAATAGTTCCTTATGCAGTAACAGGAGAAAAAGACGCAGAACAAATGCAATCAGTTGATTACTCTAAATTAGTACCTATTTTAGTACAAGCAATACAAGAACTAAAAGCAGAAATAGAAATTTTAAAAAATAAATAATATGATAAATTTTGAATGGAATATTAATCCAATGGATTGCATTATTGACGATGACGGAATGACAAATGTTATTCAAACAGTTCACTGGAGACTTACAGGAACAGATGAGAATGAAATTAGCAGTAGTGTTTATGGAGCGCAAAGTTTTCCTAAACCAAGCGAAGAGGGTTTTATCCCTTTCGAAGAATTAACAAAAGAAATAGTTGTTAGTTGGTTAGAAGCTACTTTAGATGTTCCAGCTTTAGAAAAAAATATTGAAGATGCTATTTATTTAATTAATAATCCAGTAATGGTTCAGTTAACAATAAATTAGTATCTTTGTAATTATAACTAAAAAAAATTATTATGAAATTAGATTTGAACTTTGATTTAAAAGACTTAAATGGACAAGTAATTGAAAATGCTAATGTTGGTAAATTAATCGCTAATACGTTAATCTCAGAAACAAAAGGAGACGCTTTGAAGTATTGGGATTGGGCAAACAAATTATACTCTGGTAAAACACTTGATATTGATTTGTCGGATGCTGAAGTATTAAAGAATTTCATTAAACAACACGAAGGATTTACAGTACTATTAAAAGCACAAATTCTTCCATTATTCAAATAATGAGATATATTAATTACATCTTCGCATCACTTATACTATTCTTTGTACCTATCTACGGCTTATTAATTGCCGTAGGTAGTGCAATAATATTAGATACTTTTACAGGGATTTTCAAAAGTATAAAACTAAATGGATTGTCAAGCATAAGAAGTAGAAAATTATCTAATGTTATTTCTAAAATGGCATTATACGAAATATGTATTATATTTCTATTTTTAATAGATAAATTTGTTTTAAATGAATTTGTTAAACACGCATTTGGATTTGATTTTATGTTTACTAAAATATGTGCTATACTATTGATTTTTGTTGAATTAGTGTCTATTAAAGAAAATATTGAAGAAACATTTAAAATTGATGTTTGGAATTTATTGAAAAAAGCATTTAATAGAGCAAAAGAAGTTAAATCAGATATAAACGAAATAACCAATTAATGCAATTATCTAAAAACTTATCACTTTCTGAGATGATTAGAAGTGAATCTGCAAAAAGATTAGGAATAAATAATATGCCAACCCAAGAACATTTGGATAATATGAAGAAATTGGCTATTAATATATTCCAACCAATACGTGAGCATTTTAATATTCCAATACATATTAGTTCTGGCTATAGAAGTTTAGCTTTAAATAAAGCTATTAAAGGAGCATCTACTTCGCAGCATTGTAAGGGAGAAGCTATGGATATAGATATGGATGCTACAAATATAACTAACAAACAAATATTCAATTATATTAAGGATAACCTAGTATTTGACCAATTAATTTGGGAGGGTAGTGGTAAAGATAATCCTGATTGGGTTCACGTATCTTATAGCACTAGTGGTAAACAAAGGAAACAAATATTGAAAACAAATGATAAAAAGACTTACACTAATTATTAGTTTACTTCTTGTAACTTCTTGCGCTTCGAGAAAAGTTGCTATTGTAAAAGAGGATACAAAAACTACAATAGACTCTACTGCTATTGTAAAAACTGATTCTATTTCTACAATAAAGAATAATATTATAACTATCGATAGTAGTTCTGAAATTGAAGTATGTCCTATATCTGATACAATCCCAATGATTATTAATGGTATATCGTATAAAAATGCTATTTTAAAGTATAAAAAACATTCAAAAATATCTTCAGATACGTCAGAAAAAAAAGTATCTAAAACTGCTTCAAAACAAGTTCATAAATCAAAAGAAGAAGTTAAGTCATTAAAAAATAAATCTATAGATAAAAAAGCAAATTATTTTGTATATCTTTGGTTATTACTAATACCTATCGGAATGTATATTTATAGACAAATTAAGAATAAACTTTTATTATAATGGCAGCTAAACAAACAAGTGTTGAGAAAAAGGTTAAAATTAAAGTGAGTAGACCAGGAGTTCACGATAAATCAAAAACTTCAAAATTAAAAACTAGCAAAAACTATAAAAAGAGTTACGCTGGACAAGGAAGATAACTTATGAGATACAGAATTAACAGAAACATCGCACTTCAATTAGGTTTGACATTAAATAAATCAAATCGTTATAGAATTGATAAAGAAACTGAAAAGAGATTCTTAGAACTTACCTCCACTACAGATTCTAATAATTATAACGCAAATCGCAATACGCATTTTACTGCTGTCTCAAACGATGGAAGTTTAATGGATATTGAAGAATATTGTGAGCATTATGCTTTAGATTATAGCCAAGTAAGAAGTTGGAAATTAATTACGCATACTGCCGTTCCTTTTTATAATATCGTATTTTATGATAACCATAATAAAGAAGAAGAATCATTTAGAGACCAATTAATAAAGGATTTACAACAATATTCGCCTTCATTTCCTAAATTAGAGCGTATAGATAACAATGATAGTTATTTATTAGTTATTGACCCTGCGGATATTCATATAGGAAAATTAGCCTCGGCTTTTGAAACAGGAGAGACTTATAATAATCAAATCGCTGTTCAAAGAGTGCTTAGTGGGGTTCATGGAATATTAGATAAAGTATCATCTTTCAAAATAGATAAAATATTATTTATAGGTGGTAATGATATTTTACATATCGATACACCTAAGAGAACTACCACAAGCGGCACGCCACAGGATACAGATGGGATGTGGCACTCTAACTTTTTAATTGCAAAATCATTATATGTAAATGTATTAGAGATACTTTTATCCGTAGCTGATGTTCATTTTACTTTCAATCCAAGTAATCACGACTATATGAACGGTTTCTTTTTAGCTCAAGTAATTGAGTCTTATTTTAGAAATTGTGAGAATATAACGTTTGATTGCTCAATTGCTCATCGTAAAGGATTTAGATATTACAATAATTTAATTGGTACTACTCACGGAGATGGGGCTAAACAGGATTTGCTTCCGCTACTTATGGCTCAGGAATTTCCAATTGAATGGAGTCAAACTAAACATAGATATATTTATACGCACCACGTACATCATAAAACATCAAAAGACTATATTGGAATTACAGTAGAGAGTCTTAGAAGTCCTAGTGGTACAGATAGTTGGCACTCACGAAATGGCTATCAACACGCACCCAAAGCAATAGAAGCATTTCTACATTGTAAGCAGAACGGGCAAATCGCTCGGATTTCACACTTATTTTAAATAAAATAAAATGACACCTAAAAAGGTGTCATTCTTTTTCTTATCTTTGAATGTTTCATAAGTTTTTTCTGGTTCTTTCGGATTGACCCCTACTCGTAGGGGTCTTTCTTTTTATGACAAATTGAAATTTGTCATCTAATGTTAGCTTTTTATAGTGAGTTAAAACTCACTATCCAATGTCAGTCGTTTTTATAAGTATTTTCGATTTCAACTTCATACCCTAACTCCTTTAATACGGCTTCTATTGATAATCCAACATCCATTCCTACATAGCCATTATGTATAATTTCAGGATTAGGATGTGGTAATTCTTTACCATTTAAGTATATAGTAGCTCCATAATCAGTACAACAGCCATCTGTACAAGTATAATCCCATTCTTCTATAGTTATTTTTACCATTGTTTCTTTGATTCAATTAGTTCAATATATGATTTTTTTATAGCAATTGCCTCGGTAAGTCTTTGCTTAATTAATTCAATCATATCTTCGTCTCTTTCAACGATAATTGTATGATGATATACTTTATCATTTAATTCTAAATAATTGAAGAAATAGGCTCTTTTTCGTCCTGTAGCTAACATCTGCATCTGCATTTGAGCTATATATATCTTATCGATGTTCTCTTCAGCAACTAATCTAAAGAATTTCTTACCTTTAGGGCATTTAATCTCTAAAACAGCATCATCATCTATAAGTCCATCAGGGGATGCTCCTGCGTGTTCTCCATAAGTAAAAAAACTACAATTAGATACTTTTAGATTTGGATGTACCTCTACAAACTTAGCAAAAGCGACTGGTTCTAAATCTATTCCACGTTGCATATCTTTAGATGTAAATCCTTCTTCTACTTCTCCAAATAATTGTTCAATTGCTTTCTCCACAGCGTACGTCTCTCCTGTTAGTCCTAATCCTTTGATACCCAATAAGTCTATACTCCTACTAGCTGTAAACTTACCGTGTCGGTCTTTAAACCAAACTTCCGACCTTTGGTCTGCTGCGTTTGATTTAGGTGTAAATGTGTCATAAACCACTTCTTTTCTCATAACTTTTAATTTCTTGTTTAATAATGTCTTTAATAACTGATTCTTTTATTCCATTTGAGAAGTTTTTTATATGTTCAATAACTCTCTTTAATTCGTTTACTTCTTGGAGTAGATTATGTACTCTAGCTTCCAATCTTCTTTCTTCGTTGCTCATTGTAAAATATTTAATACTACAAATTAACACATTATAGATTTAATAGCAAAATATTAATGTTATTTATAATTGATATAAATAGATAATAACTATTGTATAAGTAAAATTTTATATATTACTTTGTCGTATGAAAAATAAGGAAATAAGTCAAATATTAAGATACTGCGGTATTAAAGAACATCGGTTGTGGGATTTGCCACGACCTAAATGGACTACTGATGACTTTAATGAATTGAAACAAATACTATGGAACAAAGAGTCAGAGAGATTATCAAAAGAGAAACTGGATTAGATGTTACTGATAAATGTAGAAGAGAAGAGTATGTTGAAGTAAGAGCTTTATATTATACAGTTCTCAGGGAACTCGGATATAGTTATTGTAGAATAGCAAGAACAGTAGGTAAGCGACACGGAACAGTAATATATGGTCTTAATTATTATAAAGACATAAATTCAATCCAAATAAATAAACTAGAACAATTAATAATTAAAGAATTACTATGAAACAATATCGATGTATTAAGAATTATATAACAGAAGAAGGAGAAGTAGCCTTTAAACTAGGTGTTATTTATGATTTAGCAGAAAATAATGTATTAACTTCTGAATTGATAGGGATTAAGTACTATTTAGGAAAAGATTTTAAAGAAATGTATTTTAAAAGGCATAAACCGATGACTTCATTTGAAGGTAATGGATTATACTGTGCTTCATTAGTTAATTCAAGAGTTAATGGTATGTGGACTGGAAATATGACTATGATAAAAGACTCGGTAGTTGAATCAGTTATTAAAAAGTTTCAAGATAGGTCTGATTTAGGTATTAAGAAATATGGTACTACCCTAGATAGAAACGACCTTAGTTGGCAAGAGTGGATTTCTCACGCACAGGAAGAAGCTATGGACTTGGTGCTGTATTTAGAGCGAATGAAAAAAGAGTAAGTATTATGAAAGAACAAGACTTAATAGATTTAGGGTTTGAAAGAACCGATTTTGATGAACCTCCATTTGGTCATTATTACACGTATGAATTTGATAGACATCTATGTTTAATATCTTCAGATAGTACCGATTCTGATTGGTGGGTAGAATTATTTGATTATCAAACTTTTAGAATTTACGATATTGAAGAACTTAAATTATTTATTGAATTAATACAAAGAAATGTTAGAAAAGACACATTATAGTACAGGAGAGATTGCTCAAATTGCAAACGTAAGTCCATCGTGTATTAAAGAAAGAATTAGAAGATTGGAAATATTTCCAGATTTCGTACACGGAAAAAGAAGATTATTTAATACTGAAAAAGTACAGTGTATAATCTCACAGTTTAAATACCACAAAAGGGTATATTATTTAATACTAGAATCCAAAATAAATTATGATACAGAAATTTGAAAGAAAATTCGGATATATAATATCTGATAACAACAGACTTCCATATACTTCTTTAATAAAGAAGTATTTTGTAGAACGAATGTATGCAGAAGGCTATTCAAAAATAGCTATAGCAGAAAAGTTTGAATTAAAGAGAGATACTATAAATAAAATATTAGCTACAGAGAAATGTAATCATTATAAGCGAATTGCTGAACTTATTAGTAACGAAGATATAGTTACATTTAATAAGGAATTTACTTATGAACAAATAGAAAAAATTGCAATTGAAAAGACAGCTAAACGCTTTTCACTATATGAAACTATTGACTTACTCAAAAAAGAACCTGGGTGTAGGTTATGGAATAAACAATTTAATAAATTTACTAATAAAGATTGGTTAAGAATTAATAAAATTTATGAAACAAAGTCCGTTACAGCGCATAATTAAAGTTATGAATTATTATTACAGACAAGGCGCAAATAAAGAATCTGTAAACAAAGTGTATAAAAATATTTTAAAAAAGAAGTATGGAATTTAAAGAATTAGAACGATTGGTTATTGATTGGGCAAATGATAGAGGTATTCTAAGTAATGGAACGACTATGGGTCAAGCAGAAAAGACGCACGAAGAAGTTTTAGAATTAATTTCTGCTATCGATGAAGATGATAGAGACGAAGTAATTGATGCTATAGGAGATATTACTGTAACACTTATAATTCAAGCTAAAATGCAAGGACTTGAATTTGAACAATGCCTTGAAAGTGCTTACAATGTAATTACAAAAAGAAAAGGTAAAATGTCGGGAGGAAAATTTATTAAAGAATAATTTGGTAGTTTAAAATAAAGTATTACTTTTACCACATCATAATAACAGAGGTAAGGATTGAGCCTCTTCATTTCAATCCATAAATACATTACATTATGAGTTCAAACAGAACAAAAGCATTCGCTCAACCATTGAGTAACCCTGCAAAAAGATTTCTTGAATGGAAATCAAACGACAAAACTTTCGGATACTATGACAAGTCTATTGCTGAAAGTATGAAAGGTAAATCTGCTGATGAAATTAAAGAAGCAGCTAATGTCAAAATCCAATTACCGTTTAAATTCTTAGTCTTAGACCAATTACATACTGTAAGTGGGTGGAATGATGCTACATCAAGTGGTATTTATTCAAACGAGGTTAAGTTTATCTCTAAACAAGTAATGACTGTTAAGCCATTCAAAGGAAATGAGATTGCTAAAGGATTGTATGCTGACATTAAAGAAAAAGTTAAAAATGCAGGTGGTCATTATGTTAAGTCTATCTACATTATGTTAGAAGATGGTACTTTAGCTAATATCCAATTGAAGGGTTCTTCTGTACAACAATGGGGAGAATTTACTAACAAGAGCTTGTCAAGACTGCCTGAAGAATGGGTTGTAGTTGATAAAGCTATTGAAGGTAAAAAAGGATCTGTTAGATACACAACTCCAGGTTTTAAATTTGGAGGCTCTTTAAGTGATTCTGAAGCTAACCAAGCTGATTTAGTATTTGATGAATTAGAAACGTACTTAAAAGCGTATTTAATCAAAGAAGAATCACCAGTAGAAGTTGCTGACTTAGACCCAACTGATGATGATGATTTAGATTTTATCTAAACCAATGTAACACAACTAGAAAGCCCTACTAAATGGTAGGGTTTTTTCTATACTATATACCAATTCATTGGTATATACACTAGTTGGATTCCATTGCGTCAAAATGACACAGTACACATTTCGTTGAAAAAAGTCGTTTTTTAGGGACACCCCCCTTAAAAAACCAAAATCAATAGGGGTGTCCCTCAAAATGGCAAACCAATGTAGTAAATGTGTTCTTTTTATTATTTATAATATATATAAATAAAAGAATAGGTATTGTTTATTAACAGGTATATTTATATATTTGTCATCTTTATTAATTAATAGAAAAAAAACTATGAATGTATTATCATTATTTGATGGAATGTCTTGTGGACAAATAGCTTTAAGTAAAGCTGGAATTAATTATAATAATTACTATGCTTCTGAAATAGAAGAAGCGCCTATTAAGGTTATTCAACACAATTATCCTAATACTATTCAATTAGGAGATGTGACCAAGATTGATTGTGATAAATTACCTAATATTGATTTATTACTTGGAGGCTCTCCTTGTCAATCATTTTCAAGTGTAGGTAATGGTAAAGGTTTTGAAGGTAAAAGCGGTTTATTTTATGAATATGTTAGGATTTTAAAAGAAGTAAATCCAAAATACTTTTTACTTGAAAATGTTAATATGAAAAAAGAGTGGAGAGATATAATTAGTAATGAACTACAAGTTGAACCTATTTCTTTTAACAGCAATATAGTTTCTGCTCAAAATAGAGATAGATTATATTGGACAAATATTATGTTTGATTTGCCAGAAAATAAAGATGTAATATTTAAAAATGTTTTACAAGATATTCCTTATAGAGAAATTCCTAAATGCTTTTACTCTAATTGGGGAGATAAAATGCGAATTGATAAAGGCGTTAATTGGATTAACAATAAAAAATCAAATTGCTTGACTACTAAAAATTGTCATACAAATCAATACTTACTAAACGAAGACAAAACTATGTGTAGATTATTGACAGCTCAAGAATTTGAAGCACTACAAACAATCCCTAATAATTATACAAATATTGTTAGTAATACAGATAGATTTAAAATGATAGGTAATGGTTGGACTGTGGATGTAATTGCTCATATATTTAAAAATTTATGCTAAAAGAGAATGTCCTGATTGTTGGAACGGATTACAAAAAATTTGTTGATAAGACAAAAGAAATAACTAACGGGTTATTTGTAGTTTGGTATGAAAAGATTTATTTTAATGATAAATTTAAGTTTACCAAATGTAGATTGGAGACTCAAGTAATTGTTCTAAAGCGATTACGAAGTAGGAACGACATAGTCAGGTGGTTTAGGTTATCACGATATGGTATAATAGTGGAAAGAAAGCACGGTCTAATGTACCCAATATATCCAAAGATGATATTCAACTGCCCTCCTAACCTATACAAACTATTACCATATAATATTAAAATAAAATGTAAGACTTATATATTATGAAAGAACAAGATTTAATAGATTTAGGATTTGAAATAAATCACGATGAAGAGAATGGCAAACCATATCATTACTATACTTATGATATAGGTAAATATGATTGTTTAATCTCTAATACAAATGATGAAGGAAATGTATGGTATGTAGAGTTATTTGAATCGGATGAAATTCGATTTACTAATAAGGAGGAACTGAAATTGTTTATAGACTTAATTAATAGAAATAAGAAATGAAAATAAGCGTATTTAAAAATTTATTTAAGTCAAAAGACGTTCCTTATTCTATGGACTTAGATAAAGTTATCGCTCGTATTCGAGTAGGTAAGTCTAAGGAAATTGTAGATAGGGTTCGTACTGGAGATAAAAATGCAAAGAGCGAATTGCCTTGCATATTATTTGCTGGGGAGTTTACAGAGCGTAACTCTAACTCACTTGTCAAGCACTCAGGATTAATGGTGGTAGATTTTGATAAATATCCAACCGTAGAGGAGATGAACGAGCATTTGAAGGAATTGAAACAAAACCCTCATTTTGTATTACTGTTCGTTTCTCCAAGTGGTATTGGAATTAAAGGAGTGGTTAAGATTCCAGAGTCCGATAAATATACTCACATTAAATATTTCAAAGCATTTAGACAGACATTTTTCAAAGACAATAAATACTTTGACAATGCTAATAGCAATGTAGATAGAGTTTGTTACGAGTCTTACGACCCAAATATCTATGTAAATAAGGATGCTGAACTATTTGATGCCGAACTTATCGATGAAGGGTTTAAAACTTCTGAAAAAGTGCCATTACTTCCAATTAATGATGAGTCTTCTATTATTGATAGGATTATGAAGTTCAATTGGAAAAGAGGATTTAATGATGGAGAGCGCAATGCCTTTATTTTTGATTTAGCTGGAGCATTCTGTGAGTATGGAGTATCTGAATATACTGCCGAGGGCTACATCTTAAATAATATCGTCATTGGAGACTTTCCAGAATCAGAAGCTATAACTGCTATTCGTTCTGCTTATCG
>NZ_JAHEBT010000006.1 GCF_024642105.1 Flavobacterium sp. | reverse complement strand
AGTGAATACGAAGCCTTTTTGAACATCATTGCCTCTAATGCCAACAAGGACACAAGTGGTGGTGGAGCACCACCGGTGCAATACACCAAAAAGAACCAGTTGATTGTAGCTAAAAAAGATGTCACAATTCGTAAATCTCCGGATGCCTCCAATCATGGGGCATTCTACGAGGTGTTTTCCGACGACAACATTTACCGCGTAGCAAAAGCTGGCGAGTTCCTGGGCTATGCAACTGGGCAGCAGCATTATGATGAAGTCAACAACGTGAAGTTCATTCAGGTGGCGTATGTCATCAATGGCAAATACGCTCCGGCTGCTTACAAGAAAAAGAACAAGGTGAAAATGTCTTTTTGGATCAGTGCTTCAAAAAACTACACCGATCAATTCCCGAATTCCAAGGCCATGATTGCGGCCTATCCAAAAACAAGCTCAACTGCAGCTTGGAAAAAGCCCTTGGATTATTTCGATCTCAAAGGTATTGCCATGCCACGCTTATTGACGCGCGCAAATGCAGTGATCTTAAACGAAAAGTTTGTACCGATCAATCAGGCTGGATCCAATACCATATTGGGCCAACTGGTGATGAGCATGCAGACCAAAAGTGGTGTGCTTTTACAGTTTCGCACCATTGACAACAACATCCGCTGGGTAGACCAACGATACATTCATTTACAAGAAAGCATATGAGCACAAAAACAGAAAACTATGTAGTCAATAACTACCCTTATGCCAAGAAAGCTGGGGAGCGTTTCAAGATGGACCCACTGGTAATCCTGGCGCAAGGTTCCTTTGAGAGCGCTTGGGGAACATCGAATTTGTCAACGAAGTACAACAACTTCTTTGGCATAACGGCCGGCGGCTCCAAAAATGAATTCTGGAAAGGCGGCATTTACCAGGCTCAGAACAAATACAAACTGAAGTTCAGGACCTATGCCACACCTCAGGATAGCTTTTACGATTTTGCACGCTTGATTTCCAGTAGCTACAAAACGGCACATGCCGCCGCTATGGACTACAAGAAGTACGCCGATAAAATTGCGCACAGCCCTTATATCTCTGAGAGCAACGGTGATAACCGCACGGCATACATGCGCGGGCTCATTGCCAACTATGAAAAGATATTGGACATCGCTAAAAAAAAAATCTTCTTGAAAAAGGAGGATTTACCCTCGGAGCAGCAGCCTTAGTCTTTTTGACAGGCAGGTTTATTTATAAAAAATACATTCAGAAATAATGGCATTTACACTTACACACATCAGAACCGGTGAACAACAGAGCTTCACCATTCAGGTACTTCTAGAAAAACTAGGAGACCCTATCAACGATGAAATCACCATCAATGGCGAAGCTTTTCGAATTTCGGGCGTAGAGGAAAGCACCTCGGGAGCTGTATCAGGAAACTGGCAGCGCCAAACCATAGAAGTCATTTCGAGCGACCAAACGGAGTTTGAGGTCGATATCAACACTTCGGATCCAGAAGGCTTGTTTTTGGTAGTCAACGGTGCTTTGTTTGACTACGGCCAAAACGGAGCTTTTCACATCGATGGCACAACGCTTTATTGGCACGGTAGATTTAATCTCTCGCCAACAGATCAAGTTTACATCAAGTATTTAACCCTTAATTAATAACCATGAGCGAACAACTAAAAATCAAACAGATTGAAGGTCTAGCAGCAGACCTCGCCACAAGAGCCCTGGATGCCCAGGTGGTGAAAATTGCCAACAACCTCTCGGATGTAAATGCATCGAGTGCCAGAACAAACCTATCGCTGTATTCCAAGTCAGAGGTAGATGCCTTGGTGGTGGGTGCCAAAAACGCATTCAACGTCGCGGATACCACAGCGCGCAATGCCTTGACGGGACTGAAAGTCACAGACCGTGTTTTTGTCAATGACGACGGCGATGCAAAATGGGCATTGTATATCGTTACGGCGGTTACTACCGGAACGGGTTCAACTTCGACGTTTAAGAAAATCGCCGACGAAGATCTTTTTAGCAATGCTTTGACTGCAGCAGCTGTAAAAGCAGCTTACGAAAGCAATGCCGACACCTATGCCTACAACGGCACAGCCAAAGGCAAGGTGGATAAAATCACGGTGAGTGCAAACATCAACCTTGACACACTCAAAACTACCGCAGACAGTGCTCTGGCAAATGCCGCAACGGCACAAACGACGGCCAATAGTGCCAATACGGCGGCAACCGCTGCTCAGAACACTGCAAATAGCGCCGTGAGTTCCGCCGCCGCTGCTGGCACGAAGGCAGACCAGGGAATTGCAGCAGCTGCTGCTGCGCAGTCTACGGCAGATTCCAAGGAAGATGCCTTCACTTCAACCTCAGAGTCTTTCAATGGACTTACAGGTGCAGCAAATACAGCTATCTCGATCACCTTGGGGCAAGTGCCTAAGGCGGGCTTCAATATTGATATTTTCTTCAATGGGCTTCGCGTGAAAACCCAAACAAGAACCAACGGATCAAAGGTCATCACCTTTACAGTGCCATACACTACGGAGGCATCAGATGACATCATCGTGGCTTATAGCTACTAATCATGGACAAGATTTTAGCCAAGCAAATTGAAGGGGTGGTTGATACCACAAGTGCACAGGTCATTGAAGGAGTGAAATCCTTCAGTGACCCACTGCATGTACTCAATATGCAGGATCGCAATTTTGCCGGTATGCGCATCGATGGGTTGTTCATTTATTGGTTGCGCGACTTTCAACAGCTAGACGATGTTGGAAACATCCGCCTGGGCTTTGACCCAAGGACCGGCAGCTTTGCTTTACAGCAGTTTACTAAACAATGGGAGAACCTCGCACTTTAAGCCATGAACAATCAAACCAGATTCAAACTCACCCTTTACGCTGCCGCTTTTTTGGCTGTAGTAACCCTTTTGGCAATTGCTTCCAAAATGGAAACCGTAGCAACGGCCGCCATTGCAGGTATCATGACGATCCTTTCAGCTTACATCTGGTCCCAAACTCAAAGACCTTCACACAATGAATACACTGGTAAACATTCTCAAAAGTCCCCTGCTTCAAAGGCTCATCGGTCTAGGGGTACTGCTCGCCGCAGTCGTGCTGCTTTACAAGAGTAATGAGCGCCTTCATGCCGATAACAAGCGTTTGAGTGCCAATGTCAAAGCATTGGGAGCAGAACTTGTTTTGGTAAAAACCAAGAGCGGAAAACTCGCTGCTCAAACAGATTTGTTGGTGCTTCAAACTAGTGAGCTAAAAAAGCTCTTTCCAAGAGAAGTAAAGCAAATTAAAGCGCTCGAAGTAGGCGTCTCAAAAGCTACCCAAGTGAGTACCACGGTAATGGAAACTAAAACCAATGTAATCACCACGCTACGAGATAGCCTTATTCACGATACCATCAAGGTGAGTCTATTTGATTACCAGGATCAGTGGTATACGATCAAAGGTGTTCAAGAAAATAATACACAACGCCTTTGGATTACTTCCACCGATACACTTACCCAAGTGCTATACCGGGGTGAGCGCCTCAGGCCCTGGCTTTGGTTTTTTTCACCACGGACCATTCAGCAACGGGTTGGTTTATCAAATCCCAATGCCACGATCAAGTACAGTCAAACCATTCAAATTCAAAAACCATGAATAAACTCATCCTTGGAGCTGCCGCTGCTATTGCGCTGTATGCCTTCACAAAGAAGAAAGGTTCAACGACCAGAACCGATACCTCCAACGCGAGCGATCCTGCAGTGACCGCCATTCAGAAAACAACCCGTTCCGTCACCTTTTACAAAGCATAATCATGGCAGAGTTAGCAGTAACCATTCCTATGACACCCCGTGTGTTTTATTCCGACACCGCTTTGTCTCAAAACAAGGCCAAGATGGATGCCATTGGCAAGACTTTCTATAAAGAAATCAAGCAGGCCGAGACTTTGACAAAAGTTCCCGGTTCATTGATTTTGTCATTGATTTTCACCGAGAGTGGGGGTCGCCCTGCGGTGGTGAGCTCTGCCAATGCTGTGGGTTTGATGCAGATGAAAACCCAAACGGCCAATGACATAATTTACTGGGAAAACAAAGCCGGAAGGCTAAGCGCTGAAGAACTGGCAATCCTTAAAAAGCACCTTGGAGAGCGTGTCAACGGACCCTTGAAACAAAAGTATTTGTCACACAAGATCAAAGAGAACAATTATACAGGTAATGTAATTACAAAGGCTGATTTAATGAAGCCAGAGCTCAATGTGCTACTAGGTTCTATGTACTTAGGAATTTTGATGGATCAACACCAAGAAGGTGAAGTATTGCGCCTTGATAAAGTACTGGTTCGCTACAATCAAGGCTACTTCTTTAAGCCAGGAACTGGCAGTGTTGAGCAGGTATTGGACTTAGTGAAAGGAAAAAGCAAGGAAGCCTATTCCTATATTTTAAAAGTAGTGGGTAAAAACGGCTTACTTGAAACACAAGCAAAGTAGTGAATCAACACGCGCTCAATACAGAGATCGAGGCTTTTATCCAACAAAAGGACAAAGCAAAGGGCGCATATTCCCAAGCGGATAAAACATACATTTCTAAATACGGAGGTGCTGGAGGGCAAGGAAGCAAAGGCGCTTCGGGCGAAGGTTTATTGTACGAATTTTTTACCCCAGACTACATCTGTGAGCTGATGTGGGATTTAGCCTATCGATATGGCTATGAACCAAAGGGAACGGTTCTTGAACCAAGTCTTGGAACGGGCAATTTTCTCAAATGGGCAAAGGAGCCATCAAAGTGCTATGGCTTTGAAATCAACCCGGTTTCAAAGCGCATTTGTGAGATTCTTTATCCAGAAGCCAACATCTATGAAGGCTATTTTGAAACGGCCTTTTTAAAAGCCCCACGGTTTACCGAGCGATTAAAAGACAAGCTTACTTGGCTTGGCGGCTATCCATTTTCATTGGTGATTGGAAATCCACCTTATGGGAAATACAAGAACGCTTACAGTTCCTATTTTCCAAAGCCTAAGATGCATCAAATTGAGCTTTTCTTTATGTATTACTCCCTTAAACTATTGAAGCCTGGTGGGCTTTTGGTGTTTATTACGGGAAGTAATTTTCTAAGAAACGGCATCAGCTATCAAGGAGAAAAAATGGAGCTCGAAAAGCTCTGTGACCTTATTGACGCATACCGTTTACCACCGGTGTTTAGCAGCACCAAAGTACCAACGGATATTCTAGTATTAAAACGAAAATAACATGGCATACAAAGCAACAATTACAAAGCCACAAATGGTTTTTGATTCAGAGAATTACTCAGAACTCGAAAAAGAACTCGATGCCATTGAGGCTCAGTTTAAGGTGCGTGAGATTGAAATCACTTTCAACAAAGAAGCTTTGTTCTTTGGGGATATCAAAGCATCGGTGGATGTCTATTCCTTTCTCAAGAACAGAATCCTTAAAGGCATTGAAGTTCAGGAACATTTCATTGCCATTTTCTTAAGTCAGGCCAATAAGATCATTGGTTATTACCACCATTCGACGGGCACGATTAACGCCACAATGGTTGATGTCGAGCTTCTAACAGCAGTAGCAGTTAAGACCTTGGCAAAGGCCGTCATCATTTCGCATAACCATCCAAGCGGCAACCTCACACCATCGGAAGCAGACCGCTCACTTACGCGCAATGTTGTCAAAGCATTGAAATTCTTTGATATCACGCTTTTAGACCACATCATTGTGACAAAGAACGGTTATTACTCCTTTAACGAGAGAGCAGAGAGTAGCATCATGGGCTATGTTCCAAAGCTCAGCCCTCAGGAGAAGAAACTCCGCGAAGAAATACTTCGCCAACTCAAAAGAGTTACTGCGGCCAATGCACCCAACTTATTTGAAATGATGCAGTCCCCACAAGGCTATGAGCAGGTGGAGCAACTTGTTATTGATAAAGTCTTGCATGATCAAATGGTACCGGCAGCAGTTATTCCAATGCTCGAAACAGAATTTTCAATGATCTGATGCAAACATCAACGACATACCTTCGTGCACGCATGGATCTAATCCGTGAGAAACTTGCAAGTGCAGATGACATGCAAGCAGCTTTGCTTCGCAACGGGGTGTACTATGATCAAAAGACCATTGAAGAAAGAGCCAAGTCAAAGCAATATCCACAAACACCATTGAGCTTCACGGAGCTCTCTACCTTCAACACCTGGTTTGTGCTGCATCCTGAAAAAATTTGTGGGCAAGAAGTCATTACAACAAGCAAAGAATTCCCGGTTACAATCCAGGGAGATAAGTCTAAAATACTGGCCACAATCCAAAAACAACAAAGCTATTCCATTCTGGAAATGGAGGCCTTGGCTTTAGAATACGAACTTCAAATCAATCAATTATGAGTTATTTAAAAGGAATAGCTAACATTCAGAATTTAGGCGATTTAAACCCATATACCTCAATGAAAATGAGAGGTAAATCTCAGGTGCTTGACAACGTATTAAAGCAGGTCGAAGAGCTCAAAGGTTTGGGTACTGCCGAAAACAAAAAGCTCTCCTTTGAAGAGGTCATGGCCAAGTACAATGCAGGGATTACCGAACCTGAAATCAAAGCTTGGGTATGGTACAAACAGCACCAAGGAATCCCGATGACTGGTTGGGAAGCGTATCATCTGGAGGGTACTTGTAGGGTCTTGATTTCTCAACTTCATACACTTGTCAGACAAGGAGCTTTGTTTTACCACGCTGGAGAAATGATGCCTTTTCCGATTTACACCTACGGCAACATGTATGATCGCTTGGCTCAGCTTGAAACGGACAAAAAAGAGATCCTGGAATATTTTGGTGAAGAAGTCTATGAGCAGCACAAACAAGCACTCGAAAAAGCAAAACCTGAACTACTCACCGTTGAGAACCCTGATGAAAAAGAACGGCCTATCATTACGGCTATTTCTGATTTTGCCATTAATCCAGATTTATTCAGCATTACGGGTGTTCGTGAAGAGTTCATGGATTTGGAAAACTCCGAAGAGCTCCGAAAAGTCAATGGCAAAGTAGAGCGTAAAAAAGACAGTGAGAAAATCCGGATACGCTTTGATGGCGATACCAAATACACACTGCAAAACGTATTTGTCAAATGGCTTTTTACACTCAATGCCGATACAGACTTTGAAAAGAGTTCACCTATCGACATTGCTGATTACTACATTGCCAACAAAGCACTCAGAGATGATCGCCTCACCAAAGAAGAAAAGGCGGAGCTGAGAGCCAATGCCAGAATTGAAGGGGAAAAGCTCTTTTCAAGATTCCTACATGAAGTACTCACCTTTGAAGATCAGCAAAAGCTCAACTTAGCTTGGAACCGTGTTTACAACGGACAATCGGATATCAACTATTCAAAAGTGCCCATTGGTTTTGAATGCTCAGCGCGGTTCAAGTCCGGAATACTTCAAATCACCGACATTCAGCGCCAGGGAGTAGCGTTCATGGAAGCCATGGGCTCTGGAATCAACGCCTTTGATGTAGGAGTTGGTAAAACCATGACAGCCATCGTAAACCTCGCGCACAACTTATATTCAGGCAAGTGCAAACGTCCACTGGTCGTAGTTCCAAAACCAACTTACAAAAAGTGGATGAACGAGATCATTGGCTATACGGATCGTAAAACCGGTGAGTTCGTACCAGGAGTACTTTCCCATACGGGCATCACCGTAAATGACTGGTTCAACTTAGGCACGGACATCGTGGAGAAAATCAATCTCAACAAAGCAGTGCCAGAGAAATCCATTACAATGGTTACTTACGAAGGATTCAAGCGCCTAGGCTTTGGAAAGTCCGTGTCAGATGAGCTCTTCACAGAACTAGTCAACATCCTTGGTCAATCCAAGGAGAAGTCCAATCGTGACAAGGAGATTGAATACCAGAAGTTTCGGGAAATGATCGGCGTGGGGTTAAAGAATACCATTGCTGATATTGACATCCTTGGCTTTGACTACGCAGTCATAGACGAAGCGCACCGCTGTAAAAATGTATTTAGCCAAGTGAAAAGCGATGAAGATGGAAACAAGCGCTATAACATTCAATCAGCGACTTCTGAAACCGGTCAAAAGGCCTTTTTGATCCTGAGTTTCATACAGCGTAAATACGGCAGAAACACCATGCTTTTGACCGCTACGCCATTTTCTAATTCACCTTTGGAAATCTATTCGATGTTGTCACTCGTGGCCTATGATTCATTAAGGGACAACGGTATTTTGAACCTTGATACCTTCTTTGATTTGTTCGTACTGCCGACCGTTGAATGGACAGCCAACTACAAAGAAGAAATTGTCGAAAAGGAAGTGATTAAAAGCTTCACCAATCGACGCGTGCTTCAAAAACTCATCTACAATCACATCCTTTACAAAACAGGTGAAGAAGCCGGAGTTGTTCGACCAAAGAAGATCAATTTGCCTTTGCTCTATGACTTTGAAAACTCCAAGCAAAGACTTCCAAAGGACAAGCAGGTATTGACCTACATTAACATGACACCTAAGCAGCGAACCAATCAGGACGGAATCGTTGCCATGGCCAAGAAATCCACCCAAGGAAAGTTGGACATGGGTAATTTATTCCGTGCGCTGGCTTACAGTTTGGATAACGCGCTTTCTCCGTATTTACTCAATGGAACACCGGAAGACTATAAGGAGTTTGTTACAGAAAGCCCAAAGATTGCTTACGTCATGGATTGTATAGCTACAGTCAAGAAATGGCACGAAGACCACCAAGAAACTGCCAGTGGACAGGTCATTTACATGAATCGAGGAAAGCAGTTTTTCCCACTCGTAAAGGAATACCTGGAGAAAGAGATTGGATACAAGAAGGGCGTGATGTATGACCGTACCCGAGTGGATGAAGTAGAGATCATCAGTTCAGAAATCAACGATACACGAAAAGAGCTTATCAAGGAAGCATTCCTAGATGGTGTAGTGAAAATCATTATTGGAACGGCTACTATTCGCGAAGGGATTGACTTACAGAAACGAGGCACGGTGATCTACAACTGTTATCCAGAATGGAACCCAACAGACATCCGACAACTCGAGGGACGTATCTGGAGACAAGGTAATCAGTTTCAGTACGTGCGAATCGTGATGCCTTTGGTGCAGGATTCCATGGATGTATTCGTGTTCCAGAAACTCGAAGAAAAGACCTCACGCATCAATGATATTTGGTTTAGGGGAGATAGAGGAAACGTCCTTGACCTTGAAAGTATGGATCCCGAGGAAATCAAACTGGCCTTGATAACCGACGTAGATCGTTTGGTTGCCATGTTCTTTGATCAAGCGAAGGAGAATTTAAGCCGGGATTACAAACGCATTACACTTGCAATTAATACCTTAAAAGAAGTCCAAAGCGACATCAAGTATTATAACAATTACCGCGAGAAGTCTTTGGGGTGTATTCAAGCATTTTTGACAACTTTGCTGAATTCAACATACTTGCAGGAAACACCCAAAGTGGCCAATGATGGTGAGGTGGTGAATAAATCTGTGAAGCGCGCCAAAGAGCTCAAAGAAGAAATTGAATTACTACTGAATTCAACGGATCAACAAGACAAGGACATCATCTCCATTGGGCGTAAAATTGATAGTTCCTATGCGCTTTTGGGTATTTACTTTTCTCAAGGTTATTACTTGTCGTATTTTAAAGAATATGTCAGTAAGGTACGAAAAACAGAACGCACACTGTTGAAGTCAAAAGGCTATTCCTTAACAAGTGACCTAAGTCCTGTAATGGCTCAATACGAAGCGGATAAACAAGCCATTGTTGCGCAATCAGAACTTTATCGAGGAGAGCAAAACTCACCCAAATGGGCAGAGCTTAAAATTGAGATTCAGGCCAAGAAATCAGCCTTGCAGGTTGAAGGAAGAAGCGCACAGGCACGCGCCGAAGAATTCAACCGCCTCAATTACTTACTAGAATACCGCACCAATTTAGCGCCTGTAAAAGCAGCTACTCCCAATTCCCTAGATGAGCTTGAACTGGAAGCCCTCGCATTTGAACTAGAATTAGAACTACTAAATTTTTAAAGCATGTTAAACACGACAAACTACTTTCAAAAAGTATCAAACATTGATTGGAATATGGTGCCCGAAGCACTAGCTAAAGGACACCGGCTAACCGAAGGCTCCTCACAGAATAATTGGGGGCCATACCGCAGCAACGAAAACATCAAACGCGTGGTGGATGCCTACATGCTTAAGCTCGATGAATATTTGGCGCAAATCTCTGTAAAACCAGTTGCAAAATCAACAACTGAAAAACCAAAACCGGTAAAAAGTACTCCTACGCCAAAACCAGCAAAGAAAACAACGCCAACAGTCAAAAAAGTTGCACCAGCACCTACTTACAAAACGGATTCCATCGAGCATATTGATACAGATGTACAATTCATCAAACGCTATGCTGCCATGCACGGCAAAGTCAAAAGCCAGGCTCAGATCTTAACGCTCATTCATAGCCTTCAAAAAGCCATACTTGAAAGAAGAATCCGCAAGACTTCTCCTTATGCCAAAGAAATCGAGCTCATGCAAGGGCAATTGATATCATGTTATGAGCAAATGGGGGATATGGCTGAAATCAAAATTGATAACAAGAACCTCAAGCGTTATTTGGAAATCGCGCATAGCCAAGCCGGTATGCTTTCTATTTCACTTCTGAAAGCCTACGTTTCGTTAAACGGAAAACGCGACATAAAAGACAAAGCCGAACGCTTGTTTAATCGCATTAAAAAGGCCGTAGAGCAGGGGAAGATCACAAAGTCAGACAAGTATGCTACGAAACTTGATGCTGCATTTCAAACGCTAAAAACCTACATCGATGGAGATTCTAAAAACCTCAATATCAATAAAGCACAGCTCAATGGACTTATGGGTATCGTTGGCGATGATCTGTTTTCTAAAAACAAAGGAATCTCAGGACTTGATGACGATGAAAATGGTATGATTGTGAATTCTGGAGAGCTGCTCAAAATGGACTTTCAAACTATTGGCCTTCAAGGGAAATACAGACAGCTCATTGGTGACCCAAGTGTCGGATTCTTCGCCATGGTATTTGGTCTTCCTAAATCTGGTAAATCCACCATGTGTTTAGACTTCGCGAATCACCTCGCAGCAAATCATGGCAAAGTATTGTACTGCGCCATTGAAGAAGGATTCGGCTACACGCTTAAGGAGAAAATAGAACGCCTAAAAGCTCATCACCCGAATTTATTTGTAACGGATCGAGTTCCGGAACACTTGGATCAATTTAACTTCGTATTTATCGATAGTGTTTCCAAAGCTGGACTAGAAGTAAGCGACATGGACGAAATGCGCAAAATGAATCCGAATACCTCATTCATTTTCATTTATCATACCACCAAAGAAGGAAAATTCAGAGGAGTGAACGCTCATGCGCATGAGGTGGATGTGATTATTGAAGTTGAGAAAGGAAAAGCGACTTCGACAGGGAGGTTTAATGCTGGTGGGAGTGTGGGGGTTTAGTTACTGAAATCTAATAGGTATATATTCTAAAAATATTAGAACTTATTCTAGATATTCAATTTGGTCTTTTCCTGTAAAATGCAGGAAATTCAAAAGTTCTAGCTCAATTAAGGTATAATAAATAATTGTTGTAGGCGTTTTCAAATTTTCAATGTTATTTTTCAATGTATATTTTCGTCGAAAATTTGAATGGAATGCAATTAATTGAAAATGATGTTAAAATTGGTCAATTTCTTTCGGTATCTGAAATGGAGAGTCTTAGTAATTATGAATTATTCGAAGTGGCAAATAGAAGCATGATTTTCATAAAAGTATTATTGAAATTTATTTCCAGTCAGAAAGTCAAACCAGCGGTTCCGATTATTGAAAAGTATGACATTAGAGAATTAGGACTAAGTGAAAGATTAAAAAATGGATTGTTACGTGGTAATTTTCGACACTTAACAGATTTAATCTCGACAAGGAAGTATTACTTAATTAGTATGAGCGGTTTTGGCAAAAAGTCTTATATAGAAAGGCTAGAAGTCATGGATAAATATGGTTTTAAATTAGCGGAATAAAAAAATGATTTCCTTTGACAATTCTACATATAAATTCTAATTCTAAAACGGATAGAAGCAAACTCAAAACCCATTTGAATAACATCATACCTTTTCAGCGATTTTTAAAGATGCGTGTAGCATTTACAATTAATATTATTGCTATATTATTTTACCTTTACGATTAATTATAGCAAAGCAAAAAGAACCTAATTGAAGAGAGCTAAGGAAAGAAGCTTTGGAAAACTGCAGATAAACTTCGAAAGAATATCGATGCTTTTAAATTAGGAATGATGATGGACCGAAAGAATCTTATTTTTGAGGGCAATGGATACAATCTCACAAGTTGGACCAAGAAATCAAAGAACAATTGGCAAAAATTGGAATTAACCTTTAAGCAGTATGAGTAAAGCCCTCGCATCAGGAAATTATGTTCACTGGTTTGGTGAAATCAAGAATCGAATTCGTTCTTCTCAACAAAAAGCGGCACTTGCTGTAAACCGCGAATTACTAGATTTGTATTGGTTTATTGGTGAAGCACTTGTAGCCAAGCAGACGGAATGGGGAGATAAATTCATTGATAATTTAGCACGTGATTTGAAAGTTGAATTCCCTGATATGAAAGGGTTTTCTAAAAGAAATTTAGAAACAATTAGAAGATGGTATTCATTTTATTCAATTAATCTTGATATTGCGCAACATGCTGTTGCGCAATTACAAATTGATCCAAACTTCTCAAATGCGCAACAGATTGTTGCGCAATCTGAACAAACGGGTCAACAGCCTGTTGATCAAAATGTAAAAGCCTTACTATACAGTGTTCCTTGGGGACAACACACTGTAATTCTCACCAAGGTAAAATCACCTGAAGAAGCATTTTTCTATTTGGTGAAAACGGTACAAAATAACTGGAGCCGTTCAAATTTAACTCAGCACATTAGCACTGAATTGTACAATCGTCAAGGAAAAGCGCTCACAAATTTCGCATTAACCTTGCCAGAACCGCAGGCTGATTTAGCACAAGAAATAATCAAAAACCCCTACAATTTCGATTTTCTAACACTTGCTGAAGATGCTCGGGAATTGGAAGTTGAACGAGCATTAATTCAACACCTGAAAAAATTCATGTTAGAATTAGGTAAGGGTTTTGCGTTCGTAGGAAATCAATATAACCTCAATGTTGAAGGTGATGACTTTTTCCTGGATTTGTTATTCTTCAATATGACCCTAAACAGATATGTCATTTTCGAATTAAAGGTTGGAGAGTTTAAACCGGAATTTGCAGGAAAACTAAACATGTATGTAAACACGGTAAACGAACATGTGAAATTGCCTCATCACGAAGAAACAATTGGTGTGTTATTATGCAAAACGCCAAATAAAACCGTTGTCGAATATTCAATAAAAGGAATTCAAACACCATTAGGTGTTTCTGAATACTCATTTCAAACAGCGCTACCTGAAGAATTAGTAGTTGGTTTACCAACTGTTGAACAATTGGAGGAGGAAATTGCAGCAGAAATGAAAATCTTAAAAGATCCTTTGGATGAAAAACGCGCAAAGATTTTGGAATTAATAAATTCAAAAGCCAAAGAAGAAGTCAAAATACAAAGGTCGCAAGAAGTTATAGCTGAGTTTGTAAAAAACGTCTTTCATCCACTTCGAAATCAAATCATTCAATTGTTAGAACAAAACAATGTTAAAGATTGGTTCCTTGAATTCAAAGAGGAATATACGCTCAACAATCAGATTTATGAGTTTAAAACAAACTTCGATATATTCTCACAACATGATCATAATATTCATCAAATTGGATACGAAATCTATTTGAATGGATTCAAGCATGCAGGTACAAATACCTTCGGTAGTCGAGAAACAATAAAATTCAATTTTCACCAATATGTATTTAGTGTACAGATTCAACATGAGCAAAAACCTTTCAAAGAGTTTTTGTATTCCACTAAAATTACGGATGGTGAAATCAATGAAATCAGTATCGCTTTTGTTAGTGATATGATGGATCAAATTCACAATGATGCCGAACGTCAATTAAGTACTGAATGAAAATGAGTGATTTAATAACACGTACCTAGCTCTTGAATGTGAAGAGCAAGTTTTGAAAAAAGAAAATAAAGAATTGATTCTTTCTTCCATTTTCCGAACGTCTTCGCATGGTATCAAAAAAGATGATTCAAGCCCTAATCCAAATATGAATATTATAACTAAAAACCCGGGGTAGTTAAAAAAGGATATGAAAGAATTGGTAGTACAAAATGTTAAAGAAACAATTTATAAGGATAAAAGCGTCTTTGATCTTACAAATGAAGAAGCAAAAGTTTTTTTTATAAAATCTGAAACTTATTGCAGTATTGACTTACCGCCATATTTCAATTTTGAATCATTACTGAGTAATGTTGATAGTTATTTGAAAGATAAAAACATTGCTAGTTGTTTTAAAACTGAAACATTCATAAATGAGGATGGAGAAACAAAATCAATTAATCACAAACCTTATAATTTCGAAGGTGTTAATCACGTGTTGTACAATAACAAAGACGGACAATATGCTTGGCGACCTTTACAACTTATCAACCCAGCATTGTATGTTGATTTGGTAAACCAAATAACAACAGAAGATAATTGGGTGTTGATAATCAACAGGTTTAAACAATTTAAAAACGAAAACACAGTTGAATGTTTAAGTATTCCTGTTTTATCGGAAGGTGAACGAACAGATAAAGGAGAAACTATTTATCAGTGGTGGAGAAAACTTGAACAAAAATCAGTTGAATTAGCTCTTGATTTTGAATACATATTACATACCGATATTTCAGATTGCTATGGTTCCATATACACACATTCAATTGCATGGGCACTACATGATAAGGAAGTTGCAAAGGTAAAGCGAAAAAGAAATCAACTTATAGGAAATTATATTGATGGATCCATATCTGACATGGCATTTGGACAAACCAATGGTATACCCCAAGGAAGTCTGTTAATGGATTTTGTAGCTGAAATTGTTTTAGGCTATGCTGATAAATTATTGACAGATAGAATCGCTTTTTTGTCAGATTACAAAATTCTTCGATATAGAGATGACTACAGGATTTTTTCCAACAACCCACAAGATATTCAGGAAATTGCAAAACATTTGTCAGAAGTGCTGAGCGAATTAGGCTTAAAGCTTAATGCTTCAAAAACCATTATTTCTAACGATGTGGTTTCAGCATCTATTAAACCTGATAAAGCCTATTGGTTCTCATATAAACGTTCACCTAGGTCGTTTCAAAAGAAACTTTTTGTCCTTTACCAGATGGGGAATAAATTTCCAAATTCAGGAACAATTATTACGGAATTAAACAAATTATTGAAGAATCTTGAAAAGAAAGAAACGTTTAAGGAAAATATCCTGGCAAATATTTCTGTGTTGGTATCATTAATAATCAAAAATCCAAAAGTCTACCCAGTTGGAGCTGCAATTCTAAGTAGACTATTAGGAAATGTAGGATCAAGTGAAGAATTTCGAAAACTATTAGACCAGATACTTAAGAAATTTTCTAAAGTACCAAATTCTGGAATTTTAGAGTTGTGGTTACAACGAATGACCTTAAACGTTCCATATATTTCTTTTACCGAACCCTTAACTAAAGTAGTAAAAAACGAACATGTAAAGATTTGGGAATTAGACTGGCTAAATAATGATTTAAAGAGAATAATTGAAAAATCAATGATTGTTGATTTTGAACTGATCAAAGAACTGAAACCTATCATCCCTTCTAAAGAAGTAGAAATATTTATTAATCATGAATCGTGACCAAACTTAATGAAAACCATATCGAAATCTGGGCAATCGAAGAACTAGAAACTGAGATTTGTTTAATATTTCAAGTTGAAACTAGTAAAAACCTTGCTGTTCAATTATATCATTTACCTAAATTGGAGAAGTGAAAATGTCACCAAAATATAGATTGTCGCTTGTTAAATCAATTTATTTCAAGTTAAATACGGAATATAATTTCGCTGAGGATATTTACCAATATTTAAAATGTTGGCATAATGAAGGGGATGGTTGGAATAATGAACCAGAAAATTTCTCATTTATTACAAATGTAAATGATGAAATTAATTTTATTCAAACACTTCACACTATAAATGATGAAACATTGTTAAAAATAGGGATAGATTTAGGATTAGAAACACCTGATTTTATCCCTGCAATTCCAAATTTCCGTAATGCGATTCGCGCTGAATTTGCCACTGCTTCGTTAACCTTTGAAAAAGCATTTAAACAAGTTGAATCAGATCCAAGTTTAGCGGTTGGCCTGGCCAATTCAGCCTTAGAATGCCTAATCAAAGAAATCATTAAAAATGAAAATCTTGAAACAAAACTGGACACCAAGAAAACGCTTTATGATTTGACACAAGATTTATTAAAGGAATTGCATTTATTTCCTGGTGCAAAAGTTCCGAAAGAAATTTCTCAAATCGGAAATGGACTTCTTTCAACAAATCAGGGTATCGAAAAGTTAAGAAGTGAAAAGACATTTTTTCACGGTAAAACTGAGAGTGATTATCTTATTGAAGATTCAGTTTATGCATATTTTACCGTAAATACAGTAACTACAGTCGGTTTATTTCTAAATTCGTATTACAAAAATTTACATCCTAAACCCATTATAAATATTGAGGAAGAGGATGAGTTACCTTTTTAATTATTACAAAACTTTCTGAGAGCGATATCGAACAATGGGCTGTTGAGGAGTTACAGGCTGTTGGATGGAGATATGTGAATTGTGCTGTAATGACGCCTGATGGTGCAGATTCAGAGCGCTCATCGTTTAGCTCAGTCATTTTGGAAGAGCAGCTGAAAGCGGGTATTGCGAGCTGTAATCCTGAACTTCCAGTACGGGCACAAATTAAGGCGCTTAAGTTGGTTTTGAGGTTGAAAGATCAGAATATCATTGTAAACAATCGTCTTTTTCATCAATACTTAACCGAAGGTGTTCCTGCTGAGTACCGTAAAGATGGAGCCATGGGTGATGACCGCGTTCAATTGGTAGATTTTAATCAGTTTAGAAATCAATGAATGGCTCGCGCATCATCCAAAAGAAGCATTAATCTTCAGTCAAACAGAAGAGATTTGGAAAGAATTAGAAAACACTTATATCAATGAATTTGGGAACTTGGTGCATGGAATCCTACCTGCAGGAACCGATGTGTTGGAATCGCTAAAATTAGTGTCAGAAAGAATAAGAAACTTAAACTGGGGCTAAGTCTTTTAAAGATGATCTAAGATAACCCTACCTCACCAAACTCACACTCCCACACACCTCAAACACCTTTTCAAAGCCTGTCTCTGAAAAACTGATCTTGTAGGTGTACACACCATCTTGTGACATGCTTGCGCCGTTTGGTGTGGCAATGGTGCCATCCCAACCTTTGCTAGGGTCAAGGCTTTCAAAAACCGTTTGGCCCCAGCGGTTGAAGATTTGGAGCTGGTAGCTGCAGAGGCTGAGGCTCGGAGAGAACACAGGTAAAAAGATATTATTGAGCTCGCTGCCATTCGGCGTAAAGGCGTTGGGCACATAATAAATCGGGTCTTGCTCTATTTGAATCACTTCAAATGTAGAGTCAATACAACCATTGGCATTTTGAATGACGAGCGTCACCAAGTAGCTACCTGCTCTTTCAGGAAAGGTATGAATCGGTGAAAACACAGTGCTGCTTTGTGCATCATGGCCGAAATCCCAGACTACACTTGTTGCGTTTTGCGAGGTGTTTTGTAATAATGTGGTGGTCTGAATAATAGGAAGTGGGTTGTTTTGCACGGTAAATGAAGCTATTGGGTTTTCTTGAATACAAACACCGTCTATTAATGTATTGGTGGTAGCACAACCAAACTGATTGATCGCCGTGAGGCTCACGTCATAACAACCAGGCTGGGTGTAGGTGTTAGAAAGCAATGAAGCTGCACTGCTCGTGACGCCATTGCCAAAAGACCAGTTGTAGATGGTGTTGGCTTCTACTTGGTTGTTAGAAAAATTAATAGTTGCAGGCAAACAGCTTTCCCAACTCGGGATACTGAAATCTACCACAGGCGAAGGGTTGACGATTAAGTGCAAATTCAAAATGGAATCGCAACCAAACTGGTTCTGAAAAGTTGTGCTCGTGGATGTACTGCCATTCAAACTTTGCCCATACCACACATACGGCAATTGGCTTTGGCAGATTGTTACCGTATCATAAGATGCGTGAGTAGGGTTTACCGCAAGGTTGTATTGGTAATCATAAGCACATACCGCCGCATTGGGCACAAACACGTAGGTAAAGCTGCCACTTTGCACACTTGAGAATGTGGGGCTCCAGCTGCCCGCCACACCGTTGTCCGAAACAAGCGGCAAAACCAGGGCTTCGTTTTGGCAAATGGCAGCAGGCAAACTAAAAGTGGGATCATAAAGCGTAGACACCACAATAGTTTGCTGCACCGTAATAGGGCACTGATATTGCCCTGGCGTAAAAGTATAGGTGGTGGTGGCTTGGTTGTTAAACGCAGGCGCCCAAGTGCCTGCAACGCCGTTGTTAGACACCAAAGGCAAAGTAACCGTTGCGCCTTCACAGATGGAATCTGGCAAGGTAAATAATGGGTTTGTGGGTGCAGTAATGCCAATGGTAAGATTACTTGATATCGGACAAACAACTCCTTGATTTGAAACACTTATTCCGAAACTATTTGGCATAAACGTATAGCTAGTAGTACTTTGGTTGTTAAACGCAGGCGACCAAGACCCTGCTATACCTTCATTAGAAACCGCAGGAAAGTTCAAAGTAGATCCGATACAAACCGAATTTGGCAAGGCAAAGCTTGGGCTAAGAGACCCTACAATAGTAATGTTATGCGCAATTGATGCCGGGCAGCCGCTCATTACCGTGTAGGTATTGGGCGTAAAATTGTAGGTACCACTTTGTTGGCTATTGAAAGCAGGCGCCCAAGTACCTGCAATGCCGTTGCTGGCTTGCAAAGGCAAGCTGTAGCTTGCACCTTGGCACAAAGAATCTTCTAAGGCAAATATAGGTTGAGTTTGTGGAATGATATTCACTGTGTGCTGCGCCGGTGTGGGGCAGCCAACTGCAGGTGTGGGCGCTGTGGGCGTCCAGGTGTAGGTGGTAGTGGCTTGGTTGTTAAACGCTGGCGCCCAAGTGCCAAAAGCACCGTTTTGAGTAGCAATCGGGAACACCAAATTGCCATTCACACACACGTTGGATGCAATATTAAATGAAGGTGTAGAATTAGGTACAATAGTTACCGTCAGCTGAACCACCTGATTACAAGTAGTGTCGTTGGGTGTAAAGGTATAAGTGGTGGTTTGTTGGTTATTGAAAGTTGCTGGAGCCCAAGTACCTACAATATTATTTAGCGAGGTTGTTGGCAAAGTATAACTTGTGCCCTGACACAACGGCCCCACGATACCAAAATTGGGATACACAATTTCTGTAAGGCTGATCGTAGAATCGTTGGAAGTATTGTTCGTAAAATTACTCTCAGGGTAAACACCTAATTGCGTGGCATTCTGGTTCACCACCATGCTCAAGGTAAACGGGCTCGAAATCCCCGTAGGAATAGTCACTAGTGTGCTGAGATTAAGACTGTCACCCATTAAAATGTTGGAAGGCAACAAGACCGTAGAAATCAAAGTTGTGTTATTCACAAACACCGAAATCGGCGTGCCCGCCAATAAAGTATCATTTGAATTGATGTTGTAAACCGTGTAATCTAAAGTCAAATCCCGGTTCTGGCAAATATCTTGACCGGTAATGCTATCCAAAGAAATCGTCGCATCTGGCAGTTCTGATTGGATGGAGGTTATGATGGTGGAGATATTACGATTAATCACAGAGTTTAAGGTGATTTGAAGACTTGTATTTCCAACTGCAATAAAATTATCAATAATATAGGTGTCAACATCCATATTCCAACTAGAGTTACTACCTGTAAAACTATTGGTACCATTAAACGGGTTATTGGCAGGATTTTGAGCATTACTCAAGGTATTTCCGTTAATTTGTACTGATTCATTCCAGTAAAGATTAGGACTTCCATTATACATTATGTAAGTTAATTTTGCATTATTAGTGTTCGTAATATTGAGATTAGAAATTGTAAAATTGTAAGATGTTAATACAGGGTTACCAACAAATTGAAAACCGTCATAAATATTCAATTGTTTATTTGGTAAGTTAGGATTTGAATAAATAACAATAATATTCCATCCAGAGTAAAATACCTGTGAAGAGCAATATAGATTATTTATTGGATTCAAATTAAAATTTGAAACTTGATAAATTCCATTCCCGGTTGATTGAACCAATCCAGTAACGTCTTTTACTGCTGAAAAATAATTCCACGGAAATGAAAATGTTGAAGGGTTAGCATCAAGTACATTTATATAATCAGGTTGTATTGTATTTCCATTGAGAGTAATAGAGGTATTAGCCCCATTGCCAACACCAGCCCAAATAAGGTAAGCTCCTTCAATTGTTAAATTAGCTGCCAAGTTCAAAGTTGCTGAAGAGTTTGTTAGCATGACACATGGCGGAGGAGGTGAAGACCAATTATCATTTGAATTATGAGACTTACCGATTATAGTGTAGTCAAACGGTCCATTAAATTGCTGATACAAGGTATGGGGTACGTTTATTTGAGAATAGCCTAGAAAACTATTAAAGCAAAACAATATAATGAACCTGAAAAAAAAGTTATTGAGACAATTCATTGGTATCGAAATAACAAATAAAATAACGGAAAGTTTAATTTTAAATTATTCTATGTGAAATTGTTAATGTTAAAAAGCACCACTACAATTATGAAGTGGTGCTAATTAAATGACTAGTTACTGAATAATCATTCTCTTTGAAATGATCTCTTGTCCATTTTGATTCAAACTATAAATGTACATTCCTTTACCAATCTCCGATGCAAGAATTTCTATCTCACCTGAATTACCTTTTAGCGAATAGTCTCTGACAAATGCACCATTTAAATTAAAAATGGAAAGTGTTGCTGATTCAACTCCTGGTGCCAATTGGAATCGAATTGACGTTCTATCAGAGAAAGGGTTTGGAACATTTTGTTCTATTGAATAACCATTTACAATCGGCGTGGATTGAATAATTTGACCTCGAACAACGTCGTTCGCCTTATACTCATCCAAATCACTACGTACTTTAATTAATTCAGAATTTAATTCTTGAACGGCTGCCGTAAGTACTGAAATTAATCCAACATAGTTAATTGCTTTAAAAGACACTTCGGAAGTAATTTTTCCATTTTCATCAAATACTGGCTTTACAACATCTTTAGTTAGTTCTGGGAAAACATCAGCTAATTCTTGTGAGATAAAACCATGTTGTAATGTTTGTGGCAAATTCATGCCTTCAACCTTGCTGTAATTGTAAGAAACTGGGTTGAGTAATATAAGCTTTTCTAAAGCCGAAGCCTCTTTGTTTATACTATTTTTCAATTTTGAATCGGATGGTAAATAACCTCCTGTAGAATATACTTCTCCATCAAAATATCCAGCCCAATAATTACCCGTTACATTAACAGGCAAGTCACCATATATTGCAGCACTAAAATTACCACTTGAAGTTGATCTCCCGAAAACTCCGTATGAATATTCTAATCCTGAAGCTTTACCAAAAACACCAGTAGCAAAAGAGCCGTTAAAAACATTCGAGAGCAATCCGATTCCTGAATTGCCCGAGAAATTAACTTGAATATTTGCTGCAATTGGATCAATATTTGACGGAAGTTGTCCGACACTAACAATATCTAATCCACAATCTTTTTCAAAACCAATTGCCGTTTTAGCGCTTAATGCGTTGAATAAACCAGGTGTATATTTACCAAAATATGTATTTCCCTGTGGAGTCATCTCAGCAACTAGAGTACTAACTAAACTGGTAAAACTACTTGCTACTTTAAACTGTAAATTACCGGCGGTTGTCCCTCCATTATGGATCCACTCAATTCTTGGATTATTCGGTGACAATGAAGTATATCCAGTGACCAAAGCCCGTTCATTATATTGAAATCGGTTGCCGTATAATGTCTGTGAAAGTGTACTAACTTCACCAAAGCTGAACCATCGATTACCAGAACCGGTACCAAACCCTGTTCCTGCTTGAATTTGAGATGCAAATCCGGGACCAAATCGAAATGTTTCAGCTCCCGATAGGCCCGGTGTAATTGGCCCGTTTGTAAAATTCTGCCCAAAAGCAAAACCACAGCCTAAAAAGCTGAGAATTAATAATTGTATTTTCATGTTTTAAAAATTTTGTTTTGCTCTACTTTGAGTTGAGGAGTGTTCGAGTCAATTTTTTCTCCTGGATACCAAAGTGATTTTTAAAATGCCCTATTTTCTTTTAACCTAAAGTTGGTTGGACTTGTATCTTTTTTTCACAATCAGAATTCCGTTTGATACGTCTGGAAATACACTATTATATTGGATTCAAAGAATTTATTAATATGAAATCCAATTAGTTAGGGCGTTTTTCAGGACGTTTCACGCTTTCAAATTAGATGAAAAAACAAAGCGTTTCTAAACTGCTATTTTGAGTGGTGACTGGAAAAATATTATTTCGACTGCCTGAATACTCGACTGGGTAAATGATGTAGGAAAATTGACTCGAGTAAATTCAACTTTAAAAAATAGAACGATCTCGAATTATATTAGAATCGTTTCTAGTTTTTGGATTGGAGGGTGGTTTTTGGGTCTTAAAAGGTTGCTTTAAGTTTAATTAAGTTTCATATTTGGAGGTGAATTAAATGAAATGAGTAAAGAAGAACGAGAATTAAAAAAAGGCGAAAAAGCATACTTTCAGCGATACATCAATGCCTTTGAAGAAGATGCCAAGAAAGCATTGTCCGATATAGAAAAACTAAAAAAGCAACTTATTGATGGATCGGAGACTGTTTATTCTTTTGAGAAAATTGAAGAGTACAAAAACAAATTAGGAGAATTATATGATTTCATTTTTGACTAAGATGAAACCGGAGAAACTATTGAGAATCAATTGACTAGTTTTAAAGAAACTGTAATAATTGAATCGAAAGAAATTCTTGATCTTAAGAATCAAATTTTGAAATACAAAGATCAACTATACGGTATCGAGGATCAAAATGGGAATCAAATTCCAGGATTAGTTCATAAGATTGAAAATATGAAGAAACAATTGGCTCAGAATATTGAAGCCAATGAAAAAAAGCAACAGGCTCTGTTAGAAAAAATTGAAGAATTATTACAAGGAGCAAGCACCGTGGCATTAGCAAAAGCTTTTAGAGATCATAAAGAACAATTTGATGAACCGAATAAACTTTGGCAAAGAGTATTTATTGGTACACTCTCAGTTTTAATGGCTTTAACGGTCATATCATATTTTGCATCTGGTCAAAAATTAACTGAAATGTGGAAAATTACACTTGGAAACCTTCCATTTATTGGTGCAGGTGTTTGGCTGGCAATTTTCGCAAGTAAGCAGAGAAGTCAAAATATTCGGCTACAACAAGAATACGCTTATAAAGAGGATGTAGCGATGCTTTACTATGGATTGAAAAATGAAATTGAACAATTGGATAATACTGAACTTGGTCAAAGATTAAAAGAGAGCGTAATAAATATTCTTGTCGAAACTGTTTCTTATAATCCAAGCAAAACATTAGACAATCATTCACATAATGATAAAGGCCCTATATTGGAAGCTTTGAAGAGTATTTCGGAAACAGTTAAAATTAAATCTTAAAATATCAATTTCGAACCGAGGAGCTAAAAATATTTATTACTTAATTAGAATTAATAATTTTTTTCCTGAACAAAAGTTTCTGGTTTACGTCCCAAATAGATAAAAAGTAAACCCCAGAATCAAAGTCGTTTATTTTAACTATTTGTTCAATTTTCCCTTCTACAGGTAAAGAACAAACTTGCTTGTTGTCTATTGTTGATAAGATTAAAATTTGTTGTTGTTCAAGTAGACCTCTAACAAAAAATTCTCCATTACTTGGATTTGGGTAAATAGTAAATAGTGGTTTCTCAAACTCTTCAAGATTTGCACATCCAACGGTTACAGTTACAGTATCAGTTGAATACACACCATTTATGGCGAGCGTAACTATATAGGTAGTCGTAACAGTAGGGGCAACATACACCCCAGCGGTATTTATAGCGACTTCAGTTCCATCCAACAAATACCAATTTGCAGGCAGATTACTAATTTTCTCTCCAATAAATACGGTGTCACCAGGGCATATAGTTTGGTCAATACCGGCATTGACTTGCAAACCGCCAGGGATGCTGTCGAGGGGGGTAAGTGCAAATTTATCTAGGTAAACATAACCTTTACCTTGAGCCGGCCAAAATGGAGATTGACAAATAAATGAAGTCTCCACATCAGAATTAAAATTACCAACGGTCATAAATTTTTCACCACCTTCAGCCTGATATATTCCACTGAACTTTTCCCACGTTAATGGATTTTTAATTATTTCATTTTGAAAATACTTGACCTGTGCGGCAGAATCTATATAATTACCATTATTCGAATAAAATTGAGCTGTAGAAAAGTAAATACCTAAATTATTAGTTAAAAAGTTACCCCAAGTATCGTAGATAAAACTTAAGGTGTAAAAATCGATCTTATAAAATTTCTTATAAATCAACGTGTCATTCAATTCACATTGTAGATATTCTCTTTGATTATATGATTCTGGAGATGGATCATTAAATATAGATTGATATGATACAATTCCTAAAAAATTATTCCCACTAATTGTATCGAATGGAAGAAAATTTTGACTTGGTATTGAAATAAAATCGGGGGTTAAAATATTTGGATTAGACCATCCAGGTATTATCGGACCATTGGGTATAAATATCGTGTAACTATCATCACAGTTTGAGCAAATTTCAAAACTTGGATTGGGCACTATGTTGTATTGACAACTAACCGTAAACGGTATCCAAACTAGAAAAAATAATCTAAACATTGATTTAATGAATTACAATAAATTTATTGCTAAAGATATGATTTTGATTTTCATCCTTAATTATAAGGAAATATGCTCCAGGACTAAGTTGTTGTCTGACTTCAACTAAATCAGTGTTATTTAATAATTCTTCAAAATATAATACTTTACTATCCATTGAAATTATTTTAATATGATATCCTTCTTTAAATGGTCCATCGACACTAAATTCACCTTTATTAGGAACTGGATAAATTGAAAAGTATGAAAATTCATCTATTGGCTCAGTTGTGAGACTTGATTTTTCAATGTTCTCAGGGCAGAATTGAGTGAAGGTTGTATCCTGAACGTAAATATAGTTAAAAAGAGCCTCAGAGAGATAAACTGAATTTCCATGAATCGTTGGGCATCCTTGAGCAAGTGAGATTATATTAATACTATCCTGTTCATTTAATGAGCCACTAAGATAATTTGAATAGGCTTCATAATAAAGCTTATAGCTTTCTTCAATTTGATTATCTGGTAATACGTTGTTATTCAAATTATTGGCATTTTGAATACTATCTGTTGCTAATGCTCGCTCGATATCATATAATACGCCAATATTGCTCAATTTAATTATGTCATAAAATGAATTGAGATTAAAACTATTTTGAAGAAGTGTGGTGTCAGATTCAAGTGCTCTAAATAATTGATCAGTAAGTAAAACATCCTGCTCGATGTTAAAGATCGTATCATTAATTTGGGACGCAATTGTTTCCAATGCATCTATTATGTCCGGGGTAGTTAATGCGCTTGGTTGAGGATTTAAGATCACAGAACAGGAAACGGCAGCAGAGGGGGTGGTTGTTACTATAAGGCTAGCAGGTGGATTAATTATAGAGTACTGGTTTAGTGAACTAATTGAAATTGTTGACCCATTAGGTGAATATATTCCTGATAAATTACGTATGTACATTTTAGAAAAAACTGAATTACTGCTATTTAAAGCTGCCGTTTTGAATTCACCATTAATAGTGTTCGTTGGATCCCAAGTAACCCCAAGCCACATATTGTCTGCTGGATTAATCGCACTTCCTTGTTGTCCAATGATTCCATTATTGTCCAGGACAAAACCATATTTGTGATTAGACATACTGTTTCTTGAAGTTTTTGTTGGATTACAATTAGAATGAAAATACAATCCAGAATATGAATTACTGACTGAATTACAGCTTACAACATTTCCGATTGATGATTTTACAGATATTGCTCTATAATTTTCATTATTGCTAAAGTTATAAAAACCACTAACCGTGTTAAAATTGATCTGATTAGCTGTCGTGCCCTGTATACAGTTTTCTATATTTATACCAGATTCTAAAAACGAAATGCTATTAGAATTAATTTGAAGATTTATTCTTCTCCAACTTGTAGCTTTGATGCCAATTTTAACGTTATAAATGTTGTTGTTGTTGATAAAAAGATTTCCACCAGCCATTTGATTAGTGGAATTACTGTTCTCTAACAAAATAGCGTGCTCTGAAACTACATTGCCTGAATATATTCCGGGCTTGAATTGAAATAAATTATTTGAAAAACTCATATTTGGTGCAAAACCAGAAACGTTTGAGATAAGAGAAATACATCTCCTAATCGAATAAAATGTGTTGAAATTTATTTGAAGAGATTGAAATTGAGTATTTTCACGTATGTAAACGCCTCTATAACCAACTATATTTGAAGTGTTTAATTGAAAATCTGGCCAATTACTTCTAACATTATTGTAGTTAAATAAAACCTCTCTAATATTGTCAACGAAAGCTGCAACGCTTAAACCATAAAACATATTCGGTAGATTTGTTATTCCAGCAACATCAATTTTGTTATTAAATGTTGCATTTGTTTTACATGCAATGCCAGTGCCTTCCGTAGGAGAGATAATGTTTTGAAAAGCATTATTTGTAGGATTATTTACGATTTGATTTGAATATTGAAAAATTGAATTTTGAACCTTCAAATTAGTGTTCAAGCTATTTATTCCGACATTTAAATTGTCAAATACATTATACTCGTTTTGAATAAGTGAACCAATTATTATTGAATTGTAAATCGCTGATGTTGAAATTGTAGTCGATCCAACTAGGTTTAAATCTAATCCAATCTGAGATTTAATATTTGTGTTTGGCGATTTCAAATTTGAAATAACATAATTCGACGAAATATAAGGACTAAGTAAAGGGTTTTGGTTATTATTTAATGCTTTAATAACTGAAGTGTTTGGCCAAAAAGCTGTACTTGTAATGTAGAGATTCCTAGTTGTAAACAGGGTGTTTTTTACTAAAAATACGGAGGACGGGTTATTAAATAAATAACTTTGAATTCTTACGGCAGTTTTGTTTTTGTTAAAAGTTGCATTGTCTGAAATTAGAACAAAAGAACTTTGTATTGAAGTAATTGGTTTAAAGTCAATTCCAATTATGGCATCTTCTATCAATGAAGTTTTAATATTTCCATTAGGCAATGTTCCCGGCTGTAGAATAACTTTTCCTCCTTGTTCTACGACAATCCCGTTCCACATACTTTCACAACCATATAGGTGCGATCCGTTAATAGATAATGTAGCATTTGATTGAACAGTAATTGTTACGTTAGGCATTATTTTAACATTATTTAAATTAAATGTGACGTTGCCAGATATTGTAACATTATTAGCAATTTTTAAAGTAGCTCCAGATTGAGGAGAAGTATTTAAATTTCCATTCAGTAATGTGCCTCCTAAACAATCATTACAAGGATTAACTACTACATTGATAGAGGATGTATTTGAACAACCGTTGTTATCTATTCCCGTAACAGTATAATTAGTTGAAATTAATGGCGATGCAAAAGTATTTGAACCAAGAATAGTTGAAAGACCATTCGAAGGTGACCATGTATATGAATTTGCACCTGTTGCATTTAATTCTATCGTTTGACCTGAACAAATAGTGCTTGGATTAAATGTAGAAGATATTTGAATATTAGGAACTTGAAGTGTAGTAATTGGAATTGTTGTGGTTTCAGTACAACCTTCAGTACTTGTTGCCGATAGAGTTATAAGCGTATTTGCATTAATTATTTGACTTACTGATTGACCGACTAAATTACCAGGGCTCCATGTATAAGTGGCAGGGTTTGAGGATGTGGCGGTCAATGTAATGCTTTGTCCAGGACAAACGGTTTGGTTTGATGCAGAAGCATTTATAGTAAAGTTGGTATTGATTACTTCGATTTCATCTATTAAGGTAACTGTGCAATTTATATTGTTTATATAAGTGTAAGTTAATGTATGAATACCTATTCCCGCAATACTTGGATCAAAAGAGTAATTACCTCCTGAATAGAAAACACCAGGTCCGCTGAATACTCCACCAGCATTTGGTGCATACTGCATTAAATCCACTATTGTCTGGTTTGCACAGACAATTGGAGGGAGATTTAGAACCATATTTGGAGGAGTTTCGACTAATTCTACGTCATCAATATAAAAATAAACACCAGGCTGGTTTGATGCGCCGTTTGCATTTGATGAATTATAAATAATAAGGTGAGTTAGAAGTTGTGACGTATTTGTAAATGGTATAGATATTGTTTGCCAGGTATTATTAAGATTGATTATCGGTATATTAAGTAACTGATGTAAAACATTTGGAATTGTTGTTTCAGAAATATTATATGGAGAAACAAAATTAGTAGTTCCAGCAATTGTTAATTGTCCTGATGCCCCGAATTGTAAATATGGACTACTGTAATGATTGGCGCATCTAACCTTCATACTAATTGTATAATTATGGTTAGGGAGAATTGGTGAATTTAATAGTGTTTGAACCGATTCGTTATAATGGGTAGATGTACTTGCTAGTCCAATGAAGCTATTGTTGGGTATTCCATTCCAAGAATCAACAGGTGAAGTATTTGCAAAATTTGCAGGGACATTGAACAATGAATTCCATCCAAAATTCTGACCGCTACAATTTCTTAGAAATAAGTCTGGAGAATTACTAAATGGCATCCAACAATCAGTGTTATTCAATAGTGTGTAGCCCATTTGACCACATGCAGAAGTTAATTCAAAATCACCGTTATTTAAATAATTACATACCGATGGGCTACAATCGTCTGGTTTTACGTAGACGTATATGTAAGTTATATTACCCCTGACATTATTTATGGATACAGGGATATATCTTAACAATACAAGTCCAGGATCGGGTGAAAATAATTGAAAAGTTGTTCCAGATGAATTAGATAATGTACAATTACTATTACCATATACTACCTCCAAACATTCAAAATGATGAGTATTAATATCATTCGATATAATCCCACTAAATACGTTGCTTAATGTGTTGACATTTGAAATAAACTGAAAGTATCCATTTGCATCAATTCCATCATTTACACCTACAACACCTAAACCGGGACAAACTACGTTTTGGTAATTGACATAGTTTAAATTTACTGTGTTGCCAAAAGTTGGATTAACCTTATATCCAATATCACACAATATCGCTCGTTCTTCTTGTTTCAAAAATCTTTTCATGTAATTTGGTCCAGTACCATTTGCAAATGACATTACATAATATTGATTGCTCTGAAAGCTGTTTGGTAAATGGCAAAAGTCATCCAAATGGCTAAGACTACTTCCATTTGTAAAAGCAGTAGGAGTATGAACGATTTGGCTTATGGAGCCAACATATTTCACTTGACTCGAACAATTAGATGGGTTTGGAGTTAGTATACTTGGAGAGAGTAATGGATTGAATCCGTAATTGTAAAGTGAACAACCTCCCTGATTTGTAATTAATGGTAAATTCGATGTGGATTTCAAATGAAGGTCATATCTTGAGTAATAGGGAAAACTTAAACCAAATTTTGAATCCCCATTAACATCAATTAACGAAGCAAATCCCAATGCATGTGTTACTTCATGTAAAGCAACGCTGTATAAATCATATAACCCAGCACTCGTATTTTGCGATAAATCTAAATGCCAATTGTATGCGATATTACTAAAATTTAATGCCAAATAGCCGTGATAAAAACCTAAATTATTTTGATTGTTTGAGTTATTTCCTGAAACAATTAATGGAGAAACAAAGTTGGTATATGAGTCTACACCAGAGGTTATTGTCTTCCATATTTCATTGTCCGCAATACCACCAACATTCGAAATGGTTGCAGTAGGCAAAACATAATAAGCAGATGCTAGACCGAGAATATTACTTGATGATGCAGGATTTGGATTCGAAGTTGGATTGTAACCTGGTATATAATTATTTATATTACTAATTAAAATGTTGACATGTACATTTGGGTTTGGAGTTTGAATGAACTGAGATATATCTGAAAAAACTTGACAAACGACAGCTCTTCTCGCTTGTTCAATTGGAGTATTACCTTCCATTCCAGAGCCAATCTCGAAATATAAGTCAAAATATCCACTCGAACACAGAGGGCCTAAATGTTTAATTGATACTCCATCCCGTTTATCGATCATCAAATCCCCTAATTTAACACTATCGCCAAAACGATCAAATACTTTATCAAAGACCCCCCCCGGTGAAGTATTGTCTATTAAAGTACCTTGTCCTAACAAGGAATTTGTAAAACAAACTAAAAATAATGTAAGTCTGAGGTTTTTAATATTCATGATGTATAATATAACTTTTAAAATTTTTGAAGATTATTTCTCAACTTTTTTTAAAGAAATAAATTCGTCGCTTTGGGGAAATTAGATGAAATCTTTTAAGATTTTTTTATTTTAAAATTTCTGTTCCCTTGCCATTCTCTTTTTTTAAATAAGAATTATTGGCCCAGCAAAGGATTGAGAATAATTAATCGTTGAATAGAATATACAAAAAAATAGAATGATCTCTATTATTATAGAAATAGTTCTAATTTGTTTTTATAAAATAAAGAGTTGGAAAATAGGCTGGAATCCATATCTATTGTATCTGATTGATTATTGAAAAGATTAACTCAAAATATTCAATTTCAAATTTGATCAAATGAAGATTGTATTCCGAATGGATATTTTCTAAATAAACACCCAAATCCCCCAGCAAAACCGAGGGATTCTTACCAGAAAATGGGGGTTGAACTGGTAATATTGGGGTAATATTTAGGAAGTTCTTAGGAAAATCCGGTAGGAAGTGAGTATTCTACGGTAATTCCGTTGGATTTTTCGATGATTCCGTTGTTTTTCATGAACTTAATGTAGTTGCGTGCCATGCGATCTTTGATATCTAGGGCCTCCATAACTGCGGCAAGTAGTTCTGTGTAGCTTAAGTTGGCTTTGGAAGTGAAGATTTCTTTGGCAACTTCGGTGAGTTCGTTGATTTTTCGAGATTCTGATTCTTCTTTGCTTTTGTTTCCGAGGTAAACATGTCGACCCTGTTCTTTATTCCAGCCAAATTGAATGAGCGGTACATCGAGGGGTGATCCATCTCGGACTTTCAGAGCCTTGACAACACTGCAATTGCTATTTGTTTCTTTTTCGACAAGAAGAATACCGGCTGCTTTTCTTTGTACTTCTGATCCGAGGTGACCTCTAAGCTTCATGCCAGATGGCGCCATATGCACAACGCAAAGAATGCACGTGTTGTAAATTGCAGCCATTCTAAACAATTCTTCTATGAGCTTTACGGAGCTTTCTTCGTCGTTGACACCATTGAGCAAATCGGCAATACCATCAATAACCACCATATGAATTCCGCCGTGCTCGTAATACAAACGGTCCATAGATTCAAGAATGAGGTTCATGCGTTCATTTCTGGAAATTCCTACCAAGCCAAAAGCTTTGAACCAATGAGGTGGTTTTTCTCTTTTGGAACGGTCAATGATGTAAGAAATGTTCTTGTACAACTGAAATTCAGATTGCTCAGTGTCATAAAGCAGAATTGCCTTGTTGCCGTCATTAGATTGCACAAAAGTACCCAAGGTGTCTACAACTGTGTTTTCAGGTTTTAAAGCACCTGAGAGCATGCCCCCTAGAAAATTGGTTTTACCACTTCCTTCAGAACCAGCGATGCAAAGCAGGTTACCTGGGGTTCCGATCGTGACATCATTGATTGTAATGAGTGGTTCGGGAGCCTTCGGTGGATTTTTAAAATCAATTTCACAGCTTCTCATCACCGAAAGCGTGTCTTCATACATAGAATCAAGCATTTCCATAAAAAGCATCATGAGGTCCTCAGCAGAATGCTTGAGTTTGAAAAAGTCTGAAACATCCTTCTCTTGTTTGGTGCCAGATAGGGGTAAGAGAAGACTCTTGACTTTGTAGTTTTTGTATTCTTTACACAGCCTTTCCATTGATGTTTTACCTGTGTCATCAACGTCGTAAAGTAGGGTGATATGCTTGAAGCGGTAGTTGAGCCCGCGCAGTAAATTCTTCGGAATATGTGCCGTTTCACTATTCAAGCAAATGGCATTTAGGCCATGAGCTGCTAAACTCAAGACATCTTTTTCACCTCCGGTAATAAACAGAATGTCGCCTCTCACCGGAAGTTGCTCAAAGCCAAAAACATAATTCTCTGTGATTTCGCCAGTGTAAAGAAATCTGAGTTTGGAAAATGGGCGGTAGAGTTTTGTAAACCGGCGTCCTTGATAGCCAAAAATAGGTTGTTCCGGACTGCTTGTAAGTAAGAACTCCCGTCCTTCTTTGCTGATACCATTATAGCTTTCAATTGAATGTACATTGTATTTTTGTAGCACCTCTATTTTGATTCCGTATTTGTTCCAAAACTCAAGTTCTTTAAGTGAAAACTCCTTGTATTGGATAGGTAGTTTGTTCTTTGCAGTCTCAAAACCATCATGAATGGATTTAATCTTGGAGGCCACATTAATTGTTCCCTGATGTTTACCCAGGAGGTTTTGAATTTTAAGCGATTGCTCACTAAGGCCTAGGCTGAGTTCTGTATCGATGATTTCTAAGATTTTTAGAAAATCAGTGCGGTCTTCGCAGCTATAACCGAATATTTTACCTACAAAAAAGAAACAATCTCCGCTGTATTCTGCATCACCAAAGTCTTTGAATTTGTAGAGATTGGATTTCTTGTCCAAGTAAATGTAGCAAGAGGCCTTATTGTCGTTGTAAAAAGGGCTTTTAAAGGATTTTCCCACTTTTGAAAAGCGGTTACCCATAAAGTATTTGAAAACATCCAGGCCCTTATTGGTGACCAACAAAATGCTTTCCTTGTTGATTGATGACAGCGCTGCCTGATTCATACCAATGATTTTTTAGAATGAATCAAATTAGCTTTCGCATACCGTTTCAATTCTGAAATTAGCATGCGGCGCTGCCTACCAAGTATGGTGTAGCTAATCTTGCCTTCACGCATCAAAGCATAAATTGTATTTCTGCCAATCCCAAGAAAATGACAAGCACTCGTAATATCCAGGTACTTATCCTTTTCCGGTATCAAATTGTTTTGTTCGAGTAATTGAGCAACTGAATTTTCTAAATTTTGTAGTTGGGTTCTCAATAAAGAGATCTGCTCTTTCCAAAACTCCTCGGTGTATTCGTTTTCTGTATTCATGCGCTAAAAATTTAATTTCAGGGCAAGATTATTCAGACGCGCTCACACGTTTACCATACTTAAATTTAAGTTAAATGAAGTTTTTTAATTTCCCTTGTTGACTATCCGGTTGTAGGTAGCCACTAGCTCTTTTAAATATTCACTTTCCCGTTTCACCTTACGATCTTTCCCATAACTCAATGACCCATGCCAATGGGCAATTTGAATATTAAAAAACCACATCAGCAGGGCCATGTAATCCTTTTTGGTAACCGGTTTATCATTGGCGCCAACTACAGCTTTGCTTTCATGTACACTAATAAATAGCTCGATGAATTCAATTTTATCTCTATTCCATTTCAGATGAGTGAAGCCGCTATTAGCAGGAAACAAACTGAGTTGTCCATTCAGAAATGACGAGAGTTCCTTTTGAGTTGGAAGGGAGTCTGGAACAACGGTAACTTGAGGTTCTTTGATGGAATTGTATTTGTCAATTAACAGAATACGATGGGAGTATAAATGATCTAAGAGATCAATAAAATGTTCTTGAATTTTGAAATAATCAGTTATTTTTTTTTCAAAGAAATATCTGATGGCATTTCAATTCTCGGCGTTTTAATCAATTTGACACGATTGAATAATATGATTTCGTTCTCCTTTGGGAAAAATCGATTTTTAAAGTTTTTGATTTCAAATCTAGCCAGGTCTAGATTCTTTTTCAATACAATAGGCCTATGGCTTTCCTGGGTAATAGCATCTTCTAGTTCTATTTTGCATTGAACATACCATTCATCCAGTTTTTCTTGATAAGCCGAAATGGATTTAAAACCATTGAAACTGATTTCGGGTCCAGATTCAAAGTCAAATAAATTAATTTGTTTCCTCATCGAAAATGAAAGCACTTGTACTCTTGCGCTT
>NZ_JAHEBT010000020.1 GCF_024642105.1 Flavobacterium sp. | reverse complement strand
GATTCAAACACACTTTAGAGTTTTTACAAAAACACATTGCTACTTCAGAAACTATTTTTGATTTAGGTGTTCCCAATCCTTTTTCAAAAATTATGATTGAAAATGGATATACCGTAAAAAACACTACTGGAGAAGATTTAGACAACAACCAAGACGCACTACAAAACGAAGACTATTCTGTTTTTACCGCTTTTGAAATTTTCGAACATTTATTAAATCCGTACACTATCTTACAAAACGTAAAGTCAGATAAATTATTGATTTCAATTCCGCTTCGTTTGTGGTTTTCTCCCGCTTATCGCAGTAAAATCGATATGTGGGACAGACATTACCACGAGTTTGAAGATTGGCAACTGGACTGGTTATTAGAAAAAACAGGTTGGAAAATCATCGCACGTGAAAAATTCACACATCCAGTAAAAAAGATTGGATTTAGACCTTTGTTGCGTTTCTTCACGCCAAGATACTATAACGTTTATGCGGAGAAAGTGAAAAGTAATTAGCAAATAGTGATTAGTCAAATGAAATTCTATATAATAATTCCTTCTCATAACGAAGAAGAATTTATCGCTTTGACATTACAGTCTTTGGTAAACCAAACTGTCTTACCAACAAAAGTGGTAGTAGTTAATGATAATTCGACAGACAGCACTCCCGAAATTGTTTTGAATTTTGCCGAAAAGCATCCTTGGATTTCATTGGTAAACAAGACTTCTGACGCGATTCATTTGCCAGGAAGTAAAGTGATTCAAGCTTTTCAAAAAGGATTGGAATCTATTGACGAGGACTATGATTTGATTGTAAAAGCCGATGCCGATTTGATTTTCCCTCCGAATTATTTTGAAACCATTATCCAACATTTTCAATCCGATGCATCCATTGGAATGGTGGGTGGTTTTTGTTATATAGAAAAAAATGGCGAATGGATTTTAGAAAATTTAACCGATAAAGATCACATTCGCGGTGCTTTGAAAGCGTACAGAAAAGCCACTTTCAAACAAATTGGCGGATTAAGAGCGCAAATGGGTTGGGATACTGTCGACGAGTTGTTGTGTAAATTTTACAATTGGAAAGTAGTTACTGATGAAAGTTTACACGTCAAACATTTAAAACCAACGGGAGCCAATTACAATAAAACCGCACGCTATAAACAAGGCGAGGCATTTTATACGCTGGGCTATGGTTTTATAATTACGGCTATCGCCTCTTTAAAATTAGCCCTACGAAAAGGAAAACCGTTTTTATTTATTGATTATTTAATTGGATTTTGGAAAGCCAAATCGACTAAAAAACCTTTACTAGTTTCTGCTGAACAAGCACAATTCATTAGAAAATACAGATTACAAAAAATGAAAAATAAACTCTTCCGTTAATTGAAATAGCAAAAAACTCCTACTTCATTTAGCTAAAGCCATTACATTTTTTGTAATTTAGCCCATATTATAAAACTATGATGCTCCTTAGATATTTATCACAAATAGGCCGCTATTTTTTGATGTTAAAAGATATGTTCAACAGACCTGTAAAATGGAATGTGATGAAACAATTAATACTAAAAGAAATTGACGACTTGATTATTGATTCTTTAGGTATTGTATGTTTTATTTCTTTTTTCGTCGGAGGTGTTGTCGCTATTCAAACAGCTCTAAACTTAACTAACCCTTTAATTCCAAGATATTTAATTGGATTTGCCACAAGACAATCTGTAATTCTAGAGTTTGCACCTACATTTATTTCAATAATCATGGCAGGAAAAATGGGTTCATTTATTACCTCAAGTATAGGAACTATGCGGGTAACAGAACAAATAGACGCTTTAGAAGTAATGGGAGTCAATTCCTTAAATTATTTGGTATTCCCAAAAATAGTTGCACTACTCTTATATCCTTTTATCATTGGAATTGCAATGTTTCTAGGGATTTTTGGAGGCTATTTAGCAGGCGTTTACGGCGGTTTTGCAACCGAAACCGAATTCGTAAACGGAATACAAGTAGAGTTCATTCCATTCCATATCACCTATGCATTCATCAAAACATTAGTTTTCGCTTTTATATTGGCCACAATCCCTTCTTTTCATGGTTACTACATGAAAGGTGGTGCATTAGAAGTTGGAAAAGCAAGTACCGTTTCCTTTGTTTGGACCTCAGTTGTAATCATCCTAATGAACTATATACTCACTCAAATATTGCTAAGCTAATGATTGAAGTTAAAAATGTTGAGAAACAATTTGGAGAGCAAAAAGTACTAAAAGGCATTAGCACTACTTTTGAAGCAGGACAAACTAGTTTGGTAATTGGTCAAAGTGGTTCAGGTAAAACCGTTTTCATCAAATCACTGTTAGGGATTCATGAAATAGACAAAGGAACTATTTCTTTTGATGGACGTATCTACGGAAAAATGAACAAAGATGAAAAACGCGATATACGAACCGAAATAGGAATGGTTTTTCAAGGGAGTGCTTTATTTGATAGTTTGACCGTAGAAGAAAATATTGGTTTTCCGCTAAAAATGTTTACCAATAAGACTCCTAAAGAGATCAAAGAGCGTGTTGATTTTGTTATTGAACGTGTCAACCTTATTGAGGCACATCATAAAAAACCATCTGAAATTTCAGGAGGAATGCAAAAACGTGTAGCCATTGCACGAGCGATTGTCAACAATCCAAAATACTTATTTTGTGACGAACCTAACTCTGGTTTAGACCCCAAAACGGCTACTGTAATTGATAATTTAATTCAAGAAATAACAAAAGAGTACAACATTACTACGGTAATTAACACCCATGATATGAATTCTGTGATGGAAATTGGAGAGAAAATTGTGTTCCTAAAAAACGGGCTAAAAGCTTGGGAAGGAACTAAAGAAGAAATTTTTAGAACCGACAATAAAGCTGTAGTTGATTTTGTGTATTCTTCTAATCTATTTAAAAAAGTAAGAGAGGCTGTTTTAAACGGACATTAATTCGTTTTCAAAAGTTCCACTTCAGCATTTGGATTGAACAAATAGGTTTTACCTGTACTGATTTCCAAACATTCGAATCGCTTGGTTCTCACCGCTATTTTTTTAAAAATTTTCCCATTTGAAATTCGGAAAACACTCCCATACGGAATTTCGAACACATAATTTTTATCATTTTGTTGGTCAAATTGTTTGAGTGCCAATGACAAAGTGGTATCCGTATCACTACTTGCCGAAGGGTTCCTGAAATGCCTTGCCAGTAAAGGCAACAAATGATGAGGAAAAATTTCTGGTCGAATAAACGGTACCATCAAACGTTGAAAAGTATATTTCCATTCATTCCCATGTGGTTTAATGGAACGCCCGAATTTTTCAAAGGCAACGAGATGCGAAATTTCGTGAATCAACGTAATCAAAAATTTATATTGATTGAGACTTGCATTCACCGTAATTTCATGCTTTCCACTCATCCCTCTCCTATAATCACCATGACGAGTTTGCCTCTCATTTACAATTTTGAGATGCACTTGATGCGTCACAATTAATTCAAAGACGGGTTTAACAGCGTGTTCTGGTATATATCTAGCTAAGGTTTCGCTCAAAACTAAACGAATTTAAGGATTAGATGAAGATACTTGCAGCACTTTCCCGTTATAATATTGATTTCCTGTAAGCGTAAAATCAACTATATACTTGGCCATATCAGCTGCTGAAATTGGGGCTTGATAGCCAGGAAAAGCTTCTGCTAACATTTCGGTTTGAACAGCGCCAAGTGCCAACACATTAAAAGCAATTCCTTGCTCTTTGTACTCTTCGGCTAACAATTCAGACAAGGTTATTACAGCTCCTTTACTAGAACTATAGGCCGCCAAACCTGCAAATTTCAAACTCCCTTGAATGCCACCCATCGAACTAATCGTAACGACATGACTTCCTTTTTGTAAATAAGGCAATGCTACACGAGTCAAATTAGCTACGCCAAAAACATTTACTTTATAAATGCTTTCAAAATCAGCTTGCGAAGTTTCGGAAAAAGGTTTCAACAACAAACTTCCTGCATTATGCACTATCGCATCAACCTGTTTCCATGTAGCTGACAAATAATCGGCTACTTTTTGTAAATCAGATTCTATCGCTAAATCGACCGATAGACAACTGATATTTTCATTACCTAAAAGTGCTTGTGAAATTGTTCTTGAAATAGCTAACACACGATGCCCTTTTGTAGCAAATTGCAATGCCAATTCTAAACCTATACCCCTACTTGTTCCTGTAATTATAATGTTCTTCATTTGGCAAAAATAAACAAAAGAGTGAAGATTCTACCCATTCTCAAAATCTAATCCGCTAAAACAGCTCTTGAAATTACAATTTTCTGAATTTCAGAAGTACCTTCATAAATCTGGGTAATTTTTGCATCGCGCATCAAACGTTCTACATGGTATTCTTTTACATAGCCGTTTCCACCATGAATTTGAACGGCTTCCACCGCAGTATCCATCGCTACTTGAGAAGCATATAATTTTGCCATAGCGCCACTAATATCATAATTAAGGTGATTGTCTTTATCCCAAGCCGCTTTCATACATAAATGACGTGCTGCTTCAATGCTTACCGCCATATCGGCTAATTTAAAAGCGATCGCTTGGTGGTTGCAAATTTCAGTTCCAAAAGCCTTGCGTTCTTTCGAATATTTAAGTGCCAATTCATATGCTCCAGAGGCAATTCCCAAGGCTTGAGAAGCAATTCCAATACGCCCCCCAGCAAGTGTTTTCATCGCAAACTTAAAACCAAAACCTTCTTCGCCAATACGATTCGTTTTAGGTACTTTAACATCTGTAAATAATAACGAATGAGTATCCGAACCTCTAATTCCCATTTTTTGTTCTTTAGGACCGATAGCAAAACCAGGCATGTCTTTGGTCATAATCAAGGCGTTGATTCCTTTGCTTTTTTTAGCAATATCCGTTTGCGCAATCACAATATAAAAAGAGGCTGTATTCCCATTGGTTATCCAATTTTTGGTTCCGTTAACCAAATAATAATCACCCATATCGATGGCAGTAGTTTTTTGCGAAGTAGCATCACTTCCTGCTTCTGGTTCGCTCAAACAGAAAGCACCATGAATTTCACCCGAAGCCAATTTGGGCAACCATTCTTGTTTTTGTTCTTCGGAGCCAAACGTTTGCAAGCCCCAACAAACCAAGGAATTATTTACAGACATCACCACCGAAGCAGAGGCATCTACTTTAGAAATTTCTTCCATTGCCAACACATACGAAATCGTATCGAGTCCGCTACCGCCATATTTTGGATCTACCATCATTCCCATAAAACCCAATTCTCCCATCTTCTTAACCTGTTCTGCGGGAAAAATTTGTTTTTCATCTCGTTCAATAACCCCTGGTAATAATTCATTTTGAGCAAAATCACGTGCCGCTTGTTGAATCATCTTATGTTCTTCGGTCAGACTAAAATTCATAATAATATAAAATAAATAGATTGATTTGTTATAAAAATACAATCAAAGATACTTTTTAAAACGGAATTCTAACATTTAAAATTCAAAAAATAAGTACTGAAACTGTAACTATTTCTTTTCTCTCTTGACAATTTTTAGTACATTTCGGCGTTTTTAAAAAGTCTTTTACATTTATACAGAACACATGAGTTTTACTCCTTCTACAGACCAAAAAAAATCCTTAGCATTTTCGCTGCTCATCTATGGCGCAATGTTGTTGATTTTATTTTTCATCCGATTTTGGCCGCCATCCAATTTGGCAGAGCTAACCGGTGGTGGCGGAGGTGGTGTTTCTGTTAATTTTGGGGATAGTGATCTAGGTTCGGGTAGCAATTACAAAAGCGAGGTACTTGAAGTCCAAAACCAAGTGAAAGAAACACCAACAGCAGCTACTCCAGACGAGACTGTAATTGCACAAGAAAATAGTACGGAAGAAAGTGTTGTGATTCCGAAAAAAGAAAAAACAGAGCAAAAAACAACCGTAGTCAAAGACGAGGCTAAGCCTGAAGTTGTAAAACCTAAAGTGGCTAACACAACTAACGACGCCTTATCTAGTCTTTTAAAAGGATCTAATAAAGGAGGTGATGGCGATGACAAAACTGCAGGAAACAAAGGAAAGTCAAACGGAAGTTTGAGCGCTACAAGTTATTACGGAAACGGTGGTTCTGGCGGAGGAACTGGTGGCGGTAATGGTACTGGAAACGGAATAGGCAATGGCAGCGGCTACGGAGCAGGTTCTGGTGGTGGCTCTGGAAATGGAATTGGAGGTGGTTATTCTTTAGGTAATAGAAAAGCAATTTCAAAACCTGCGCCTAAATACACCTGTAATGAAGAAGGAAAAGTAGTTGTAGAAGTTTCGGTAGATAGAAACGGAAGAACGGTCAACGCCATAGCAGGAATTAAAGGAACTACTAATACTGCCAAATGTTTATTGGAACAAGCTAAATTAGCCGCAATGAATACCAAATGGGATGCGAGTAGTGATGCTCCCGAAAAACAAGTCGGAAAAATTGTTTACAATTTCAATTTAAATTAAAATAGATATAAAAAAGTAAGATTTTGTCATTCCGAATTTATTTCGGAATCTAAGATATTTTAATAAAAGAAATTGACTCGAGCAATTGCGAACAGGCGAAGCAAACAAGTTCAGTTTGACAAGTTAAAGCTTTTACTGATTAACTTTATTTAGGACTCGTGGCAATCACAAATTTCAAATTGTTTCGGACTCCAATTTGTAGCACATCAACTAAATCCTGTACTTGTAAATTAAATGGAATTCGCACCACGACCGTTTGGTCTTTTTCTCCATTCATTTTAGACATTAATGTACTCTCTAAAGCTTCAAAATCAACAGGCTCTTTGTCAATATAGAATTTTTTATCCTCTGTAACAGACAGACTAATGAATTGTTTGTTCGTTTTTTCATTGGCTTGTGCTTTCGGCAAGGTCATTTTAATTACATTAGGATTGGCTAAAGTAGAAATGATCAAAAAAAACAACAATAAAAAAAACATAATATCACTCAGTGACGAGGTCGCCACTTCAGCATGAAATCTTCTTTTACGTTTAATGGACATACTTATGCTTTTTGAATAATATTGACAAACTCTAAAATTTGTTTCTGAATCTTCAAGGCAAAATTATCGATTTTACCATTCAACAAGTGATAGGCACTATACGCAATAATACCTACAATAAGACCAGAACCACTACTAATCATTTTTTCGTACAGACCTCCAGAAATGTTTCCAATACTAATATTCTCAGTTACCGAAATACTATAAAAAATCTTAATCACTCCAGAAATTGTTCCAATAAATCCTAATGTAGGTGCAATACCCGCAATCAAACCTAAATGCCCCAAACGGCTTTCCATTTGAGCAATTTCGATATCGGCAGCACGATCCATATTCGATTCAATTTCGGCAATAGGTCTTCCAATTACTAAAATTCCTTCTTTCAATATATTTCCAGATGCCGAATTACTTCTTTCGACAATGCTTCTCGCCAAATCCAAATTTCCTAAATGCAATTGATCACGCACATCTATCATCAAACGACTGTCAATAGCAGAAGCTTTACTTATATACAAGTAACGTTCAATAATTACATAAATAGTATAAAACAATAAAATAGCAATAGGAATCAAAAAGAAACCTCCTTTAAAAATGAACTCTAATACCGAGATTTCGTTATTGGTAGCGATTTTTTCCACCACCACATTAGAGGCAGCATTAGCAAGGGTGTCAGACTGTAATTGTAGTAAACTAAACATATATTATTCTTGTT
>NZ_JAHEBT010000016.1 GCF_024642105.1 Flavobacterium sp. | reverse complement strand
GACAGGAAATCACGCAAGTCAACACTAGGAATGTTTTGCATATTGTATGTATTTAATATCTTAAAAAGCGTAAACGCTTCTCACAAATGTAAGTAATATTTTTAATTGAAGAAAAAAGTAGGTTTATCGATTACTTAATTGGGCTTTTTCACGAATGATATCACCAATTTTTCGATTTTCGATTTTGCTTTCTAACCACGAAATAATATCAAGATACAAGAAAGCACGTTTTTCATAGGTGTTTTTCTCTAACTCAACAAAGCGCTCTTTCATCTTGATAAACTCTTTTTTAATATCTCCTGGGTAGATTGAATTTAGGTTTTTTAAGAAGCGAATAATTTCTTTTTGAACTTCGTGTAAGTCATTCATTTTTAGCATGAATTTATAGGTGCTCTTCAATTGATTCTCCAAGTAATAATCATTACCTAATTCATAGTGTAAAATCAAGTATAACAAGCGTGCAAAACACATTAAATCTTCACGCATCGTAAGATTTTTATTGTTGATGATTTTTTCCAAATAGAATAGTGATTCATTGTATTTTTCGTTTCCAAAATAAATACAAGCAATTTTATAATAAAACAACATTTCGTGATGTTCGTCTAAATGTTCACTATGCTGATTCATTTTATATAAAACCTCAGGAATCAAGTATTCGCTTTCGGCAAAACTACCTTCAAGAATGTGAAAATTTAATTTGTTGTTGTATAAATACAGAAAAGACAAAGAAGCGATATTATCGTTGACCGGAAATTTAGGGTCGTTAATGGTTTCTTCTAGTTGAACTAAATACTTTTTGAAATTGGTTTTGTATTTCAACATGAACAAGGATTCCAATAAATAATGATTACCCTTCAAGAAAAATACAGGATTTAGATAAATCATATTAGGATTGTCATAGAAAAGAGTCACCCATTTGTGCGCAAATTTGTAACAAGACAAAAAGTCCTGAACTAAGAAACTTCGCCAAAGATTGGCATTAAAATACCAATATTTCTCTCGAAATCCGAATTTATCCTCATCAAATTTAGCAATGTGTTTGTTGAAATAATCGTCAATTTGTTGGTATTCTTCGTCGCTTTTTACATAACCGGTTTTAAGCATAATGCCGTACAACTGAAGCGATAGATTGGATAATTTACTCGAAATAGTATTGCGATAGTTCAGCTCTTTGGCTTGTACGGCCAATTCATCAGCACGCCCTTGAATACTTCGGGTTATGTATTGTGATTCGATTAGTTTTTCGAATTCTACAATTTCATACGCCATGTGTTTTTCGTCGTTTTCTAGAGCTTGTTGTTTGGTTTTGTCCAAGATTTTTAAACTCTGCTTGTACAATCCCTTATTGTATAAAATAGTAGCAAAATCAATTTGTTCACGCAGTTGGTAACGAATATTCTGACTTGGAATATTCAATCGAATACTTACTAAGATTTGTTTGTATAAATACGATTTTAAATTGGATAATTGTACTTTTTTAATACTACCACTTTTCAAAATGAGTTTCTCGTCATAGACTTCGGATTTGTCCAAAATATTGAACAATTCAATGAATTTTGTATTGGAACTGGTCTCTAATCGGCTAGCAAAAATCTTGAATTGGCGTTTTTCAGACTTTGAAAGGGATTTAATTAATACAAATAAGAAATCTTTTTGATGGTTAGCCATTGTAAAATATAAAGATTTAAAATATTGATTTTCAGTTGCTTATATAGTAATTGAAGGCTTTATAAGCAGTATATTTTAGTAAAATGATTTTTGTTGTAAACGATTAAAATCTAATTTTGTTTCAAGATGTGAAATTACATTAAATAAACGAAAATGAATAAAGATAAAGTTCAAATTTTTGACACCACCTTAAGAGACGGCGAACAGGTCCCAGGATGCAAGTTAGATACTGCTCAAAAGCTAATTATTGCCGGTCGATTAGACGAAATGGGTGTTGATATTATCGAAGCGGGATTTCCTGTTTCAAGCCCTGGAGATTTTTTATCTGTTTCAGAAATCAGTAAAATTGTAAAAAATGCTACTGTTTGTGGTTTGACTAGAGCAGTTAAAAATGATATTGATGTGGCTGCTCAAGCACTGCAATATGCCAAAAAACCTCGTATCCATACAGGAATTGGTACTTCTGAATCACACATTGTACACAAATTAAATACTACCAAAGAAGATATTATTGCTAGAGCTAAAGCGGCTGTTGCTCACGCAAAATCGTATGTAGAAGATGTAGAATTCTATGCCGAAGATGCGGGTAGAACGGATAATGCCTTCTTAGCGCAAGTTTGTGAAGAAGTAATCAAATCAGGAGCTACAGTACTTAATATCCCTGATACTACTGGATATTGTTTGCCAGATGAGTACGGAGCAAAAATTAAATACCTTAAAGAAAACGTAAAAGGAATTGATAATGTGACTATTTCTTGTCACTGTCATAATGATTTAGGAATGGCTACTGCCAATTCAATCGCAGGTGCAATTAATGGTGCGCGTCAAATCGAGTGTACTATTAATGGTATTGGAGAAAGAGCTGGAAATACAGCTTTAGAAGAAGTAGTAATGGTGTTCAAACAACATCCTTATTTGAATTTATATACGGATGTAAATTCAAAACAATTGAATGAAATGAGCCGATTGGTTTCAGATAGTATGGGAATGATGGTGCAACCCAACAAAGCAATTGTTGGTGCTAATGCCTTTGCTCACAGTTCTGGAATTCACCAAGATGGTGTAATCAAAAATAGAGCGACATACGAAATTATCGATCCTTTGGATGTAGGGGTGAATGAATCTTCGATTATCCTTACGGCTAGAAGTGGTAGAGCGGCTTTGGCTTACCGTGCTAAAAAAGTAGGATACGAATTGACCAAAATACAATTAGATATCGTTTATGTTGAATTCTTGAAATTTGCCGATATTAAGAAAGAAGTACTAGATGAAGATATTCATCAAATTGTTGAAGCAAGTAAATGTTTACAAGCCTAATCCATAAAGAGTAAAAAAATGAATTTAAAAATAGCAGTACTTTCAGGAGACGGAATCGGTCCAGAGGTTACTTTGCAAGCTAAAAAAGCCTTGCATGCTATTGGTGTGGTGTACCATCACGAGTTTGTTTTTGAAGATGCTTACATTGGCGCTATTGCTATTGAAAAAACAGGAAAACCACTTCCAGAACAAACTTTGAATTTATGTAGAAATACGGATTCGATTTTGTTTGGCGCTATTGGTGACCCAAAATATGACAATAATCCAGAGGCAAAAGTACGTCCAGAACAAGGCTTACTTAAACTGCGTAAAGAATTAGGTTTGTTTGCTAATATTAGACCTATTAAAGCGTATCCAAAGTTGATGAATTCGTCACCAATTAAAAAAGAAGTACTTCAAGGTACTGATTTTGTGGTGTACAGAGAGTTGAATGGCGGGATGTACTTTGGAGAAAAAAAGACGAACGAAGCAGGAACGTATGCTTCTGATTTGTGTGAATATAATGAAGAAGAAATTGTAAAGATTTCGCATTTGGCTTTCAAAGCAGCACAAACACGACGTAAAAAAGTGACTTTGGTGGACAAAGCCAATGTACTAGAAACGTCAAGATTATGGCGAAAAGTAGTGACTAAAATTGCTGCAGCATATCCAGATGTTACTTTAGAATACATGTATGTAGACAACGCTTCGATGCAAATTATAGTTAATCCAAGACAATTTGATGTCTTGTTAACCGATAATTTATTTGGCGATATTTTGTCTGATGAAGCCAGTGTAATTTCGGGTTCTATCGGATTGATGTCGTCGGCTTCTTTGGGAGAGCAACATTCTTTATTTGAACCCATTCACGGTTGTTATACCGAAGCGAAAGGAAAAAATATAGCCAACCCAATTGCGTCAATACTTTCTGTAGCTTTATTATTAGAACATTTTGGTTTGATTACCGAATCAAAAAAAGTAATTGCCGCGGTAGAGAAAGCAATAGTAAGCAATGTCGTCACCGTGGATTTGAAAGTAGATTCTCAATTTGGAACGAATGAAGTAGGGGACTTTGTTGCCAACTATATTCTAAATGAAGGGGATTTGTATTTCAAAAAAGATTTTGTTCAATTAGGGCAATCGACGATTGTTTAGGTTGATACAGTAAAAGCATTTTTAATTGAATGCTAAAAAAATGTAGAATAGTTTTTTGGGTTGTATTAGTTTTTATACTTTTGCTCAAAATAAATAACTATGAAAAGCACTACTATTTTTTCTTCAATTATTAATGTCATTGTGGTAAACACAAATGAAGAGGGAATGGTATAAATATAACTAAAAGAATATTTAGAACCTTCCAAATAAATTGGAAGGTTTTTTTTTGTAAAAAAATAAAAAAATAATTGTGTAATGGAATTAAATAAATACAGTAAGATAATCACTCAGGACGAAACACAACCCGCTTCTCAAGCGATGTTGTACGGAATTGGATTAACTGAAGAAGATCTTAAAAAAGCGCAGGTTGGAATTGTGAGCATGGGATATGATGGAAATACCTGTAACATGCACTTGAATGATTTGGCTAAAGAAATTAAAGCGGGAGTTTGGGATGCTGATTTAGTGGGATTGATTTTTAATACTATTGGAGTAAGTGACGGTATTTCTAATGGAAATGATGGAATGCGTTTTTCATTAGTGTCTAGAGATATTATTGCTGATTCTATTGAAGCAGTTATGGGAGCGCAATGGTATGATGCCATGATTGCTGTTCCAGGTTGTGACAAGAATATGCCCGGATCATTAATGGCAATGGGTAGGGTAAATCGTCCTTCTATTATGGTGTACGGAGGATCAATTCATCCTGGAAAATGGAAAGGAGAATCGTTGAATATCGTTTCGGCTTTTGAAGCTTTAGGAAAGAAATTCAACAACACGATTACACCAGAGGATTTTAAAGGAGTAATTCAAAATGCATGTCCAGGCGCAGGTGCTTGTGGTGGAATGTACACTGCTAATACGATGTCATCGGCAATTGAAGCATTAGGAATGAGTTTGCCTTATAGTTCGTCTAATCCAGCGTTAAGCCCAGAAAAAAAACAAGAATGTGTTGATGCTGGGAAAGCTATTAGAATTCTGTTAGAAAAAGACATCAAACCTAGAGATATTATGACACGTAAAGCATTTGAAAATGCCATTACGATGGTCGCAGTTTTAGGTGGTTCTACCAATGCAGTAATGCACTTGATTGCTATTGCGCATTCAGTTGGGATTGAGTTGACATTAAAAGATTTCCAAGATATTAGTGATAAAACACCTTTATTGGCTGACTTAAAACCAAGTGGAAAATACTTGATGGAAGATTTACATGAGGTAGGTGGTGTTCCTGCAGTAATGAAATATTTATTGAAAGAAGGATTTTTACACGGAGATTGTTTGACCGTAACAGGAAAAACATTAGCTGAAAATTTGGCACTAGTTCCTGATTTGAATGATGGTCAAGAAGTAGTATACGAAATTCAAAAAGCATTGAAATCTACTGGAAATATTCAAATTTTATATGGAAATATTGCAACTGAAGGTTGTGTAGCTAAAATTAGTGGTAAAGAAGGAGAATTCTTTGAGGGTACTGCAATTGTTTATGAAAATGAGCATGATGTAATCAAAGGAGTAAGAGGAGGAGAAGTAAAACCGGGTAATGTAGTCATCATTCGTTATTGTGGTCCAAAAGGAGGTCCAGGTATGCCTGAAATGTTGAAACCAACATCGGCAATCATGGGAGCAGGATTAGGAAGTACTGTAGCTTTGATTACTGACGGACGTTTCTCTGGAGGTTCGCACGGTTTCGTTGTAGGACACGTAACGCCAGAAGCGTATGAAGGTGGAGCTATTGCTTTAATTCAAAACGGAGATGTGATTACAATTGATGCGGTTAAAAACACCATTAATTTGAAAATATCTGATGAAGAATTGGCAAAAAGAAGAGCCAATTGGGTGCAACCACCATTAAAAGTAACACAAGGGGTATTGCTAAAATATGCAAGAGCAGTTTCAAGTGCCTCAACAGGTTGTGTAACTGATAAATAAGAATTGTCCTGAGCTATTTAAATAATCAAATAGAGTAAAAAAAATGAGAATATCAGGTGCAGAAGCCGTTATTAGATGCTTATTAGCAGAAGGAGTAGACTTGGTTTATGGTTACCCAGGAGGTGCTATTATGCCAGTTTATGACGAATTATATAAATTTAGAGAAGAATTACACCATGTTTTGGTACGCCATGAGCAAGGAGCAACGCATGCTGCTCAAGGATTTGCCAGAGCAACAGGAAAAGTAGGGGTAGCTATTGCTACTTCAGGACCAGGAGCTACTAATTTAGTAACTGGAATTGCCGATGCACAAATTGATTCTACGCCTTTAGTATGTATTACTGGACAAGTAGGAAAGCATTTGTTGGGTTCGGATGCGTTTCAAGAAACGGATATTATCAGTATTTCGACTCCTGTAACTAAATGGAATTACCAAATTACAGAAGCAGACGAAATTCCAGAGATTATTGCAAAAGCATTTTATATCGCAAAATCAGGTCGTCCAGGTCCTGTATTAATTGATATTACTAAAAATGCACAATTTGACGAATTGGATTTCAGTTATAAAAAATGCACTAGCATTAGAAGTTACATTCCAAAACCTACTTTAAAATTAGATCAAGTTGCAGCAGCAGCAGCAGTAATTAATAGCGCTAAAAAACCACTGATTGTTTTTGGTCAAGGAATTATTCTTGGAGAAGCAGAAGCGGAATTAAAAGCATTTGTAGAAAAAACAGGAATTCCAGCTGCATGGACTGTTTTAGGCCTTTCAGCATTACCAACAGATCATCCTTTAAATGTAGGTATGGTAGGGATGCACGGAAATTACGGGCCTAATGTTTTGACAAATGAATGTGATGTATTAATTGCATTAGGAATGCGTTTTGATGATCGTGTTACGGGTAATTTAGAAACCTATGCAAAGCAAGCCAAAGTAATTCACTTTGAAATTGATCCTGCTGAAGTAGATAAAAATGTAAAAACAGAGGTTGCCGTTTTAGGAGATGTAAAAGAAGCTTTGGCTGCAATACTACCACTTGTAGAGGCTAAGAAGCACGAATCTTGGCATAACGAATTCAAAGAAAAATATAAAGTTGAATTAGAAGCGGTTATTGATGACGAATTGAAACCGAAAAAAGAAGGGATCTCTATGGGAGAAACCATCGAAATGATTAACAAACACTCGAAAGGGGATGCAATTATGGTTTCAGACGTGGGGCAACATCAAATGTTTACCTGTCGTTATTCAAAATTCAATTCGACCAAAAGTAATATTACCTCTGGAGGTTTAGGAACTATGGGATTTGCTTTACCTGCAGCTATTGGGGCTAAAATGGGACGACCAGATCGAGAAGTAGTTGCTATTATTGGCGATGGTGGTTTCCAAATGACGATTCAAGAATTGGGTACCATTTTTCAAACACAAGTTCCAGTGAAGATCGTGGTATTGAATAATGAGTTTTTAGGAATGGTGCGCCAATGGCAACAACTGTTTTTTGACAAACGTTATGCTTCTACAGAAATGATTAATCCTAACTTTATTGCTATTGCCGAAGGGTATTACATTAAAGCAAAGAAAGTAACAAAACGTGAAGATTTGGATGCAGCAGTTGCCGAAATGATGGCTTCGAAAGAATCGTATTTCTTAGAAGTTTTGGTAGAAAAAGAGAACAACGTATTTCCAATGATTCCAACAGGAGCTTCAGTTTCCGATATTCGATTAAGTTAATACTATGGAAAATAAAACATTCACCATTTCTGTATATTCAGAAAACAACGTAGGCTTATTAAACAGAATATCAGTAATATTCTTGAAACGCCATATC